>CAVYVQ010000029.1:0-85798 GCA_963771895.1 uncultured Acidobacteriaceae bacterium
CAAAACACCTCGTGCTATCCCTTGCTACTGCTTGTACTTCCCACGGTTGATCCTAACGCGGTCAGAAACGCCGGTAGCTCGTGGTGGGGCACAGTAGTGACCAGTAGGGGGCACAATTTGAGGCACAGCAATTTCTGGCGGGACCGCCGGTTCAGGGGGTAGGGTTTTTCCTAGCCAGGGCATTCGCAACGGCAAAAGCTACGCAAATTTTTTTGGTTTTTTGGCTGCCGGCGAGGAATGCGGATTTGCATCGCCGCGCGGTCATCATGTCGGGCCAGCCGTAATGGGAAGCTACCGGCGCGCTGCAGCTACGGATTCGTGGCCTTCTCTAGTTCCGCAATGAGATGCACACTACTCCCGCCACTCACTTTCAGCTTTCGCTCCCAGTCCTTGAATCCCGTCTTCTTCACCGAGACAGTGTGATCACCCTCCGTGACCTGAACATCGGAAGGTGTGTTACCAACGAAACTGCCGTCGACTTCAATGTCAGCACCCGGTGGATCGGACTCTACCTGCAGCTTCCCGTTTGCATTTGGGCCGCTCGCCACCGCACCTAATGCTGGCCCATTAGCCGGGGCAACCGGCTGAAACTTTGCGACGTCCAGCTTCACGTCTCCATTCACACAACCAGTGATCTCGGTCCCTTTTGGAATGCTGATGTCCTTGCCGTGCATGAACAGGAAGAACGGGGCTGCGGGAAAGAACACAATGGCGGTCGCGACCATTCCACCCACCATGCCACCAGTGTGGCCGCCGCCTTTAACATCTTTCACCGCTCGCAGCGCCGCTTTGTCGCCACTAACCAGCTTCACATAGTCGATGTTAATGTCGAGTTTTCCACCACGAGCCATTCTCCTCTTCGCTTGAGCCTCAGTAACCGTTGCGAAGGCAAGCCCTCCCTTTGGAATGACAAGCGTGCCGTTCACCGTGATGTCATCCAGCGTCTCGAAATCCACGGTGTCTCCCACGTGCGCGTCAGCGGAGGATATGGTTCGATTCAGTCGCAGTCTTACAGGCGTTTCGTCTTCAAGCACGAATCCTTTCTTTGACGTAAAGTCCGTCTGCGTCGCCTGCGCTTGGACCGCTGGCGGCGGTTGTTGTGCCGTCGAGGCGGCGGGAGCCTGCGACGCTGCGGTCTGAGCCACTGAAGCACAGGATAGAGATAGCAACGCAAGGCATAGAGGCAGGTACATTTCCACAGCGACCCTCCGGTCACACGGATCCTCAGAATGTTGGGGGAAACCCTAGGAATAGGCCATTATCCTCTTAGCCGACACGATGTCAAACCAAATCCGTGGATCACCATGCTTAAAATAGGAAGCGTTTCAAAACTGACGACGAGGTTTATTGGAGTGCATCCCTCGCTCGCACCCGCCCCGCCGCTCCCCGCTTGAATACGCGCACAAGACTCGACGCTAGTTGCTGGCTCACAAATCCGACAATCATATCGGCGCTTAGGCGTTTCTGTGACCTACGCCGTTGCAATCCGTGCGGGCCGACGCCGACCGCATCCGAGGCATTGGGAGGCGCTGGCGACGTTGATTGGGGTAGACCGGGTACCCGAAGAATCGGGAGCGACTGACGCAGATTGCCCGTAACCTTGGAATGATCTAAGGCCGGGGCCGGCGCGGGCCGACGCCGAATCGAACCACGGCACTGGCCGAAGTTGGTTGGGGCCTCGGTGCATGAACGCTACTCAAAGCCGACCTGATCTACTAAGGCCCGGATCCGTTGCTGCACCCTAACGCGACTCGAAACGCGGGATGGATACAGTAAGCAAAATGCTTCACTCCGGCTGACATGCGCCTGGGATCGTGTTCGTACTGATAAGAATATCGCTCTTCATCCTCGCTGATGTAAATTCCCAACACACCGAACCAAAGCAATAGATCAACTACCCGCTCAACCTCATCGTCCTTGACACCCGCTTCTCGGAGTTTTTGTTCTACGTCTGTGCGTGACAGTATGACACGAGCACCAATGAACGCGTACGGGACATTGTCATACTCTGGCTTTACATCTTTCATCTCCAGACTTATATCGACCAGTGCATCGGCTGAATATGATCGCTCTGCGTCGAGAATGTCTTGTTCCATCACTTTTTCGTGTTTCCGGTTGATAGCGGTATTTATGCTTTCCCTGACGAACCGCAAGACTTCGCGAGGCCGCATAAGGGTGTGATTCAAGATGAATTGAAATGACTCCTCGCTTCTGACATCTTTAGTGCACGGGCTCATGCATCACCTGCCAGCGAGGAATACAACTCTTCGAAATCGAGTACACCAGCACCGCAGTGGATTATTGAAGCGTGGGGATGGCTGCTGCGCCGGGAACTCAGGCTTCCGTGCTCAGAACCAGCGTGGCTCGACCTCCCAGCGATGATGCGCATGACGCTTACGTCACCAAATGTGATGCGCACACATCGTCCCGAATGGTTGTTTCCTTACAACTTCTTTTTCTTTCCGCTAGTTTCCGACCTTGGCGGCTATCCGGCAGGTTGCGACCGCTTCAACTTCAAATTCATTACTCCATTCGAATCCGCCAGCGAGAAGTGGGAGGGACTCGAAGGCATCAACCTGTGCGATGAGCAACCGTATCGGATGGAAATGTTTCCGAACGGCAAGCAAGACAAGGTGGTCCCAGAATCGTTCCGGATCATTTTGCGTCTCTATCTCGGGCGGCCCGAATCAAAGTCCTTGGCACCCGAGGGGACTCCGTGTGTGGCAGATACACAAGGGCTGCTCAAGCGAGCCTCGGTCGTCGCGGGCGACATCGTTCCGGTAGGCAAGGGGAAGATATGAGCCTGCTGGATTTCGAGGTTCTTGAGTACCGACCATCTGGGAAACTGGTAATTGCCGATTCGGTACTCAGGGAGAAAATCGCCAAATTCTCGTTTCGGGAACTAATGCACCGAACGGGACTGAGCCAGAAACCCCTGTACGCTATCCTTCGCGGAAAACCCGTGCGTTCGCGCACGCTGGCAATACTAAAGCGGACGCTGGATTCATGAAGGCTGCTATCTAAGAGCGGAGAGAAAATTCGTCAAAAGACTTGCATGACAAGTAGGCGTATACTCCCAGCATCAGTCGGGCCAAATCAAATTGGAATTAGCGTCAAGGAAGTCCGATGGTTACCCGGACAAAGTCAATGCTGCTAGCGTGCGGCTTATCAATTGCCGCTCTCTTTGTCATGCCGCTGATTCCTGAGGCAGTTTCGCAGGATTCACAGCAGAGCGCGACTCCATTGAAAGATGTCTGCCGAGAGGGTTGGTCACGTTATAGCTGCGGATACAGAATCCGTCTGTGTATTTCTCCTGACCTCGAAAAGCAGTACGATCTCACCACATCCATTCGGTGGAGTGTTGAGGGTTGCTATCGCGACCAGACTCTGATTCCTGATGTTTGGGCCCACGTTCCGTCAGAGGTACTGGGTTATCTAAGGCAAGCTTGGAGATGGCGCGGTTACCGTTTCCGTTCACGTATAGTAAATTTCGATTCATCCATGGTTAAAGCAGTTGAGGCCGAGGCGACCCGGCTCGACCCGGCACTGGACATAGCAATTAGAAATTTGCAAATCTATCGCGCAGGCGACGACACACCAAATCATTCTCCCGGTTTTGCCGAGGAGCAAGGTTTTAATGAATTTAAGGGTCCGTATGATGCTACTGTCCCAGAAAAGTCGCTGGAGCAATACAAGCTTGAGCCTCCCATCCCCAAAGCCGGTGCGACGGATGTATGCCCTGCGGCGTGGTCCCGCTTCAGTTGCCGATTCGTTCGCCTTTGTGTGTCCCCCAGTGTAACGGGCCAGTACAATCTCGCGACATCCAAGGAATTTGGCTATGCGGACTGCAAAGCAGACAATCGCACCGTGCCGGATAAGGATACGTACTGCTCTCCAAAACAGGATACACATTGCTCTCCACATGACGTCGGCTGGGCTGCAGGAGCATTAATCCTTGGTCCCCGATACCTTAGAGCAGTAAAGCTGGATTCGTCGGACATCTTTGACGGCAACATCGAGGAGGCTATTCAGCGATTGGTTCTGGTGCCCATTCCAACAAGTGGTTTAATGGAGTACGATCGTGGCTACGAAGAGGGGCAAGCAGCGTTTCAAAAATATTTGACCGAAAACGGGCAGAAAGATACCGAAAGTCCGCATTAGGGATTTGAGTAATCGGAGTCCAAGGCGCTCGTAGTTGTTAGCGAATGGGAGGCTCGTGATGAAATGCATTCTCGCTTTGATTGCACTGACTCTGGTGCCGATCAACCTCGCAGCTCAAGAGCCCGAAAAAGACGAGTGCTCAGATGTCGGTTTCGGAAGTCCCTTTTCAGAAATTGTCCGTTGTCTAAAACTCCAAAATCAGAAAGAAAAGGACGCTGAAGCAAAGCTTGCGGAAGCAAAAAAAGTAGCTGACGAGGCAAAAGAGGCAGGTAAGGATTGGAACAATCTTCACTCAACTAATCCGGATCAACAAATTACGGGTGTGACTGATACAGCTAAAGACGTCAATTCTCACGTCAACAACAATCCGCTTTCTGAAGTAGTTACCGACAAAGCGGTGAGCCTCATAGATCAGTTTGAGCACAGAAAGAACGAACTCCTTAGTAATACTGCAAACACTGTCCGGTCAGGTCTTGCGCCGCAAGGTGGATCGCCTCCGTCATTTAACACCGGGGAACAACATGAACTGGTCGAACCGCAAGGGTCGCTTCAACAACAGTTCGAGAATCGGAAGCAGGTATTGCTGTCCACTCCTTCTATCAAACCGGTGCCTGAGGCCGAATCGACGAGAAGCGTTCTCGGGTCGCAACAGTCAGATCTTGAGGGACAGTTTCAGAGCCGAAAGGAAAAGCTATTAAAATCCGCTTCCACTGTGACGACAGTGTCTCAAGCCGTGCTGGCACTACAAGCCGCAGAGCAAGAACGCATTGCTAACGAGGCTAAGAGAGATGCGGCATATCGGGCCGAGGTCGCGAGACAGGGTAGGGACCAAGCGAAGGCCGCCGAGGACAACCGTATAGCTGAAGAGAAAAGGCTAAAAGCTGAAAAAGACGAAGAGGATCGGGAAGAGCGAAGGGAAGCACGTAGGGAAGCTAGGGAACAACAAGCCGCCTGGGATGCTATATTCGGACGAGCAGGTCAGTACTTTCCTAGTGCTTTGCCTCAAGATTCGTACGGCAGCGGCTATGCCAATCCGTACATTGACGGCCTCCCTAAGGGCAGCGGCGCCTCCGCATCCGCTCGAACTACCTCACCGGAGTATTCTGGATGTACTTGGGTCGGACTAACATGTTCCTACTACAACCCAGTGACACAGCAGACGGAACAAGAGGGAATAACTGGCGTGCCCGCGCCTCAGAGTGGCGGGTCCCAGAACGGGAATAACTCTTCTCATGGTCCTCCCGCGCAAAGTCCTTCCGCTCAAGCTCCTCCCGCTACTGCGAAGTAGATTAGTCGCAAAATCGAGGGTCTTCTTCTCGGACGAAGATCATTTTCACAACGCCGCATGCCCGCGCGGGCGGGCCCCGGCCCTCGGGGGCTGTGGTCCTGGTGGGGGGTGTATCACTTTTCCCCTCCGTATAGCCTACCCCGTGAACCGGTTGTCACCCCTCGGGGAAATCCTTACACTTGTCGCGGGATGACGCTAGAAACCGCCCGCCGTCGCGGAGCCTGGGCTTCATGCGTGCGCCCGATGTACCGCGTACCATGGGCCTAACGGTGCTCGCTGACGCTTCGCACCTAGATGCCTCGCTCCGCGATGAACTCGTTGAAATTGCCCCTGAGTTCGCCTAATCTATGCAGGAAGGGCGACAAAATCGCGCAAATTCGACGCGAAATTTGCCCCGACTCGCTTTGTTTTCAGCGGCCTCCCACTCCCACGACCGGCCACGGTCGTCGCGCGCTCGAATGATTTAGGTAAGAGAATCGCGATCTCAGGGAGGTAGGGAAATGGGCAGGCCCAGTTGGTCAAGCAGATTTGTGGCGGAGCAGTGTTTGGCACTCATCGTGGAATCGTTCACCCGCTCTGGAACGTGGAAGTGTGACTCGGGCACCACGGGCACATCGTCTTGGACAGTCCCCCAGGGCTCTCTGGGAAAAGTCGACTACACAATTCAGAATGACGCGGACGGGCTGGCAATCCGTGTTCCTCGCCAGGACGCCCGGCTGTGCGGCGAGCTAAGGCTTCTGGAAGAATCTCTGATCCCGGTCACCACCACCCGCCCGCACCTCGGGGGAAAGCGCCACTGGTTTCAATGCCCCATCGTGCGCGACGGGAAACTATGTGGGAAGCGCGTGGGACGACTGTATCTCCCGCCCGGCGCGTCAGTCTTCGGCTGCAGGGATTGCCACAACTTGACCTACTGGAAATCGCAGACCCACGACAAACGTCGGGACGCTCTGGCGCGGAACCCATTGGCTCTGCTGGCGACACTCCGTGAAGACCTCAAACGAGTCATGCTAGGTCCTCGCCGTGTGGGACGGTAGGCGCTCAACTTAAACTGGTTGGATAGAAGTCTATGTTCAGGCATATGTGGACGTGCGGCCTGTTCCCGGTGGTAGTTTCAGGTTTGCCGACGAGACCCCGGGGCGAGTAATCCGAATGGAAATTGTTTCAAATTGACGCGTTCAGCGGGGCGGGAGTATAGTTCGCCGTCCGCGTTTGGATGGTAGAGAAGCACAGTAGCGCCTGGAAAAACACTCGTTCCCAGATGTCTGATCTGCCTTCACTCCGCACTGCGTTGCGTTTTTTCGCCCTCTGGGGTTTCTTTGCCGCCCTGTTCTTCCTGGCGGCGTACTTCCTTACCCGAAGACTGACACGCGTTGATCATCCCGAATACGTCCCTGTGAAGACGGATGTACAAGAGATAGGTATCGTTGTACCTTTCAAACCTCATGAGTTGGAGACACATCGGGTCGGCAGGGAAACTTATCATTCGCTGATCGACTTCCCGTACGTTGTTCGGTACATGTACGATGAAGCAAAAAGCGCGTCGACGATAACCCTGTCAGCTCCGGATAATGATGAAGCGCTTATTTTGAATCACGTCAAATCGTGCGTCGCCGAGTTTATCCACCAGCGTCCAGGCGACCCAAAGTGGGGGAGGTGCATTTGAGGAGAAATCGCTACCTCTCGTTCCCCTTCCGGAGGACGGCTTCCTCCCGTCGGGCTCTTACTGCACTTCTTTAGCACTAGGACAAAGTACCAACGGACACGGAGTAGAAGTCACATGCACACTGGATCCAATCGTACACACTGAAACATTTGCAGGGCGAAACATCTATTTAGACTACGCCGGTCCTCCAAAATTCGGGGGGATGCCGGAAGGGTGCAATCCGGGCAAGTGGCCAGAATATGTGCCCTCGACAAAATGGACGCTCGACGCATCCCAACTTGCTGATGCTGACGATATCGTGTTTAGTGTCCCTATAAGTGGTTCTAAGCTTACGCGGGAATTGTACCCCTACGTTTCAGCGCCGAATCTTGTCCAGCTGTCATCGGCTCACGACATGCATCCCGAGGATACAGTCGAACTTAGCTGGCAATGGGTCGCAAAACAATTCGAGCGTGACGCACTTTTCGTATTAGTAGGAGTCTTTGTCGCCATAGGAGCCACCATGTTTCTTGAGGCGGTGCGTCCATTCGCTGAGAGAATGGCCGCTCATCAATCTGACGGAACAGCACCGGAACGCCACTCCGTTAACAAGCGACCGCACGCGAAGACGCCGCACAGTTCCTGAAGCTATCTTACTGGTGGCAATTCAGGACGCACATGCAGTACCCTACCGGAATCAAACACGATTACTTTCAGTACGAGAAGCTGCCAACTATCTGAATTGGGTGGATTGTCGGCGAACCGAAAGGTATCCGGTTCCCACGGCGGGATTAGTCCTGTGAAGTCGGCTTGTGGTAAGTTGGAAACCCGATTGTCGGGCAGATGCCGGGCTATCCGGGAAGTGATTCCATGCTTTTTCTGGGCGTCTCAACCCAATTCGCAGTCTGAAACATCAACAGCCAGAACCGCCGGGGGATACGAGAGCCCCCATGCACAAAACGGGCCCAATTTCGGCCAATTCCCGCCCTTGGGAACCTCCCCAAACTCTAACCATCATCAACCACTTACATCAGCCTTCACACCATCCAATCTCCCCCCTAGGGCCCAATATGATTTAGGTAATTCTCCAACGTGAAATAAATCTCCCACCACGCTCGGTCGGTCGCGCGTGTCGAGTTACCATGTGCTCATGGAAACTGCTGTGGAAGCCTTAACCACAAACACCGTCGGCTCCATCTCTGTCCATGATCTCGCCGAGCTCATCGAGACTCCCGTCGAACGCCTCCGGCCCCTGGTCGAGCACGGCTACCTCAAGGTCGTGAAGGCCTGCCCTATATTCGGGTGGACCGTCGTGGCGCGTCCTCGCCAGCGAGCGACTGAATGGCTGAGGAATATGTTCCAACCGCTCAAAATGCGCCCATTCGTCCCGCTCAAGGAAGCAGGAAAACTGTGGGGCGTCACGGAGAATGAGGCCCTCAAGTATTGCAAGATCGGAAAAATCCCGGTTCAGTCCGATCCCGTGTTCGGAAACTTGATCACATTCGGCGCGCTAAAGAGCCTCGCGCGTGCTCGACATAGATATCACAAGCCCAAGCGGCTCGACCGAGCGGGGTTGCTGAGGTATTTCATGAGCCAGCTCGAAGGGGTTCGCTGGAAGGAGCCTCCACCCTACTCCGTGCGATTGGAAAAGGAGATCGCGAGGATTGCCAGCCTGCCTGAGCCAGCGAGGACGGAGCGTAGTGTCGCGCTGATTATAGCGTTCAGGGACGCCCGGAGAGTTACGGAATGCCTCCGCGGGCAAAAGGAGATCCCCGAGGAACTCCAGAAAAGTGAGCAGCAGATCCTCGATTTGTTTAAGAGAACCACGGGCCTGGAGGCAATTTGGGGAGATGGATCGCCGGAGGAGAATAGTAGAACTGAAGGACCTGTGGCCCTATGAGACTACTGCCATCTCGCAAGAGAATTCTCCCTCGAAGTGCAGGGTTCGGCGCGGGTTTTGCGCTGACATTGTGAACGCAGGTGCCATCCCTTGTTATTCCCTACTGTTGGTCGATTGACTCGCTGCGCTACCTCCCCCGCCCAACACTATAAATGCACCCCAGAGGAAACCAAAGTTGTACCAGCCGCCATTGTTATGCACTTCATACACGTTCACGTTGTCTAGAAAAAGTGAACCGATGAAGGTGACAGGCAGAATCGCGCCGTGCCAAAGCCCGAGCCAGAAACCGGCGATGGAGCCATCAGATGCGGGCGAATCCTGCAGCCCGTTCTGACTTGCTACACAGCCGCAAAGCAGGCAGCACGTCACCAGGAGAAACATGACGGTGGCAAATTGTTGGCGTGACATGCGTTCTCACCTTTCCCAACGCTGTTCAGTTTGCTTGTTTCTCTCGGACTGCCATAGCCCACTACTGGTGTGCCCTTGCTTTCCACCATCCACGTCCATCGGGGTGGCGTGACGCACGGCACCAAGGGTCGCAGGCGTTAGCTTAGAATCGCCAGCGTGCCCGCGTCCGTGATCCTATTACGTGCATTTTGCAATTGCCTCAGCAATCCGGCAGGCTAATTTCCTGCGAAAGGGAGATCAATCTCATATCGTCTTGAGCTGTCAAGAATCACAAACCCGCCAAGTTGTGGCGTATCCCGATGAAGGAACGTGACCACTCGCGGCATCGCGCCGTCCGTAGACTCCCCCTCTTTTCTATAAAGTGCTGCAGCGTCAGCTCCTGTGGTTTCTCGATTGAGATGGATCACCAAACGCACCCTCTTTCCGCGCGGAAAAAGAATTGGCTGCTTTCCGGTGGAATCGGATGGAAACCTGATTGCCGCGTCGGGTTCATCGGAGAGGGCCTGTGATTTGGTGCTCACGGAGTAGAGCCGCACTTGCCCGTCTCGAAGTTCGTAGTCGTTCGCAGTAATGTTGGTAACCGTAAAGGAGAAGTCAAATCCCCCTTATCGAAAATTGGCCTGGCACCGGGAGGAAGTCCTTCGATCTTGAGGAACTCGGGTCGGCGCTTGAGGACTTCGCGCACGAGCACATCATCATCCATGGACGACAATTCAGGATTGCGATGCTTGATTTCAGCAGCGAACTGCGGGGCCGTCAGGAGTTGATGCTGAAATTGCGAATTTCCCCGCGTCTGCGGATCGATAGGCTCGAATATAGCGTCAGCAGGGAGAGCAAGATCGTTCGTGTATTGGCCCCAGTCGATTGCCTTCCCCACTACTTCAAGCTCTCCGTTAATCTTTTTCCACGGCTCAGGTCGCTTGGAGAACCAGACCGCCGATGATATGCAGAGCAGGGCAAGCACCATCACTCCGCTACCAATGGCGAGAGTGTAAACCAAAGCCCTTAGAAAAAGGCTTTTCAATGAGTCCACTCCTTCCTAAACGGACGGGCCTATCGGCATAGCAAGGCCGTCGATGCAGTAAATCGGCCCTGGCCGAGCCCTGGGTGCGTTTCGGGGAATGTAGGGCAAGCCCGACACGTAGGAGAAAGCCTACAGCGATGATAGGGGCGTGTCCAGTCCTCAGGGCGACAGTGTCGGTAGCACATGATATGTCCGGTTGAGATAGCAAGTGATATGTCCGCTTTGCGGGCGGTGAGGATAGGAGACCATGCGGAGCATGGAAGCTTATCCGAGGGCCGCGATGGAGCGGGCGATGAAAGTACAAGATGTGATGTTGCAGGCGATGGCGAAAAAGATCACCTGGTGGCAGGCGGCGGAGATTCTGGGCATCAGCGACCGGCACATGCGGCGGTGGCGGGAGCGCTACGTCGAACAGGGCTACAACGGATTGCTGGACCGGCGGCGGGGCAAGCCCTCGCGTCGGCGGGTGCCGGTGGCGACGGTGGAAAAGGTGTTCGCCCTGTACCGGGACAAGTATTTTGATCTGAACGTGCAACACTTTCACGAGAAGTTGCAAGCCGAGCATGGGATCAAACTGAGTTACACCTGGGTCAAGCAGGCGCTGCAGGGAGCGGGCCTGGTGGCGCGCGGACGCAAGCGCGGGGCGCATCGCAAGCGGCGGGAGCGGCGGCCGTTGCCGGGGATGCTGTTGCATATCGACGGCAGCCGCCACCAGTGGTTTCAGGACGAACGCTGGTACGACCTGATCGTGATTCTGGACGACGCCACGAGCGAGATTTACTACGCGCAGCTGGTGGAGGAGGAATCGACGGTGACAGTGATGGCGGGATTGAAAGAAGTGATCGAGCGCAAAGGCTTGTTCTGCGCGCTGTACAGCGATCGGGGGAGCCATTTCTGGTTGACGCCGAAGGTGGGCGGCAAGGTGGACTCCCATCGCCGCACGCAAGTAGGGCGGGCGTTGCACGAGTTGGGAGTGCAGATGATCCCGGCCTATTCGCCGGAAGCGCGTGGGCGCAGTGAGCGCAACTTCTCGACCTGGCAGGGCCGCTTGCCGCAGGAGTTGCGGCTGCGCCAGCTTCGCACGCTGGAGGCGGCGAACCGGTTTCTGCGGCAAGACTATATCGCCGAGTTTAACCGCCGTTTTCAGGTCGCGCCCAGGCAGCAGGGCCATGCTTTTGTGCCCTGCCGGAGTCGTGACCTGGAACGGATTTTCTCGCTGCAGTTTGAACGCAGTGTGAACCGCGACAATACGGTGAGCTTTCAGAATCTGAGCTTGCAGATCGAACGGGTGCGCTGGCGGGCGACCTTGGCGGGTTGCCAGGTGGTGGTGCACCAACACCTGAATGGAACCTTGAGTCTCACCCACGGACCGCACTGCCTGGGTCGCTATGACAGCGGCGGAATGCCCCTGCCGGCCAAAGCTTCTACAGAGACGAGCAGGGGAAGGGGAACTGCCCCCTTCCCCTGCAACCCCATCCCCCAAATCAACCCAACCCAAACGGCGAGGGTACAACTTTGAAACCGGACATTTCACTTGCTACAAAAAGCGGACATTTTAACTTGCTACCGACAGTCCTCAGGGCGACATCTGCGTCAGATTCGGTCGGAAGTTGCGCAAGCTCCGTTTAGAGCGCGGTTGGACGCAGACGGATGTGGCTGTACATCTGGGCATGGATCGGAGCTTTCTCTCGGACCTGGAACGCGGGCGAAGAGAGCCCTGCCTGAGAACGCTGGAAGTCATTGCGCAGGGTTTTGAGATCAGCGTGCCCAGTTGCTCTCGCGGATGTGACCATCTCGAAAGCTCTCGGAATGTACCGCCCCTAGGCTTGTGTCCTTCCCGCGCGCGCGGCGGAGAAATGGCGGAGTGAGCGGAGTGATGTATCCAATATCAATGGAATCAATATATTGGGACTCCGCCTGGGCAACGGAGCGAGGCGGAGTTGAGACACTCCGCTGGACTCCGGCCTGCTCCGGGAGGGGAGCGGAGTGGGAACATGTTGTTAATTAAGAGGTTTACCTTTCTACTCCGGTCACTCCGCCCAAATGCCATCCCCGAGTCCAGCCGCGACTTTTTCGCCGCGATGAGGGTGGGCTTCGAATGGTCGGGGCGTCGAACGTGGTGACAGAATAAAATGGCCGCCACAAGCTAGGGCGGCCACTTCGCTTCAGCAGCGTGTAATTGACTACATCTTTTTTATTGTCGAGCCATGAGTCGCGACACATTGCCACTTTCCGTTGGGCATCTTCACCCACGTATCGGTCCAGCGCTCGTGAACATCGAGAGGCTTTCCCGACGGATCGGTCCCCTTAGCTTTGAAGCCGCCCGTTGCGATAGCCGTATCGCCAAATACCGTTACTTTCACATCCTCGTAATCGGCGCTGTCATATTTGGTCGCTTTCGCGTCTGCCAGCGTTTCGGCCTTGTTCATCACCTTTCCATCGTTCCCAGTATCCACAAACTTGTCGGCCAGCAGCGGAGCGACTAAATCGGGATTATTTGTCTTTTGTGACTGAAGCCACTGTTGTTCCAGTGCGGCTACAGCCTTCTCGGTCCCATCGGGCGTCTGGGCTTGCGACAATGCGGCGCTCCCCAGTGAAAGCAAACCGACTAAACACCACATGAAAACTTTCTTCATAGAGTCCTCCCTTTCGGTTGAGATTTTAGAGAAATTTAGCCTGAGGTCTTGTTGCAGGTATGCCAGCGTATTGGATACCTAGGGCTGGAAGATGTCAAACGGGATGCTCGGGTTTTAAAAGCAAGACTGGGTTCTGACATTACAGTTCTGATTACCGAAATCCCTGCAGCTTGGCGTACTCCGCCTTGGCTTGCTTCAGGATGGGGATGTCGGGGTCGGCGTCTTTCCAGAGAGCAAAGAAGTCTTGGTAGGCGGTGCGGCTCTTAGCACTGTCGCCTTGCAGTGCGTAGGCGTGGGCCAAGCCGAGGTAGGAGAGTGCATATTCCAGGCCGATAGGATCCACGCCCCGGTGATCGAGCACCCGCTGGAATTCCGCCGCTGCCTCCTGGCCTTTTTTCAACTTCAAATAGGCACGGCCGCGATCATAAGCCGGCCACAATCCAGCCACGATTCCGAACTCATATGGCCTGAGTTTTTCTAGCCATTCAAGGGCTGCGGCTGGATTGTCGTGGTTAATCTCAGTCAACTCGTGCAGCCAGGGATCCACCATGTTCTTATTGATCGTGTCGTCGGGGAACTCTTTCAGCAGTGCGTCGAATATGGTTTGTGCCTCACGGTCGCTCCCTGAGTACGCCAGGTTAAAAACCGCGAAACCCCTAGTCCCCTTGTCGGGGCTAAGAGCAAGGGCCTGCTTCGCCTTGGCAGGAACGGCGGCGTTATTCCCCATCATCAGTTCGGTCGTCGCTTCATTCATCAAGGCTAGAGAGGCATTTCCTTTCAGACCGGCACGCTGGGCTGCCTCAAAGACTTCCTGGTACATCTCCAGTGATTTGCTGCGCCGGCCGTAGAACGCCTCGACACCGGCGAGATTGGACTTCATGAAAACTTCATCTGGCCTTCCATTTGCCCACTGGACCTGGCGTTGCATGGCAGCCGTGTCTCCTTGAACCAATGCGATCTGGTAAATCTCCCAGTGCAGGGGAAGGTTGTCGATTTTGTGGGAGAAAGCGTTCTCAATGATCGCCTTAGCTTCGTCGTAACGGCCGAGGGCCATGTAGTCTCCCGCCAGGTTTTCGTACGGATAGCGGGCCGTGGGCTGCAATCGGTTTGCTTCCTGTGACTGGTGTGCGGCCTGGTCACGCTGCCCGAGCTGATCATAAACGACGCCAAGCGTAAGGTAAGGTGACGCATCACGCGGGTAGGACTGCTCCCAGAGCAAGAGCGCCTCCTTCTCTTTGTCCAGTTCGCCAGTGACGACTGAGTAGTACCGGGTTGTAATGTAAAGCCTTTCCTTTTCACTAGCCCGTTGCTGGCGCTCAAATGCCTGTTTCATATACTGCATGGCACTCTCGCCTTCGCCGCTATTGTTGTAAACCATGCCCAGCCGGGCGTAGGCGACGGCGAAATTGGGGTCGAGTTCGATTCGCTTTCTTATAAAAAGGAATGGCGCCTACTTCCGACGAGATGCGTTGCGTCTCGGCCAGGTTGAACATCTTGAGCGCTTCCAGAGAAGACGTGGTGGCTTCTTGAAGAGGCGTATCAAATTTCTGGATGGAGTTGAGCGACTCCCCGAGCTTGGCGCGCAGGCTGGTCGCGGCCTGGCCTAGCGATTTTAAGATCACATCCTTGTTCTCAGCCTCTGCCTGTTCGTGGGCGATTCGTCGTGCCGGTCCCCTGGAGACCCGAATTGCTGTTGAAATTCGAAACCAGGACGTCACCGGCTCGGAGCGGCCCACCAGGGGGGAACCCATTGGGCACGAACGCAACCCCATAGGGGTTCCCGTCGCCGTTGCCCGAATCGGTGGAGACGGAGAGGATCGGAGATCCGGGTGGAGGAATAATCGCCCCTCCTTCTCCGAGTAAGGCCGTGGTAGCTAGCGAGATCAGAAGCGCACCTAACAGCACGTACGGGGCTTTCGTTTTCATCGTCTTAGTCTCCTCGTTTTGGTCTGGCTTGCTTTGACTGGTTGGCTGCGTGGTCGACAAATTCTCTCCGCTGTGCTTTGACGGGTACGACACCGAAACCACGCAGGGCGGCGAGCTTCGACGTATCAGTCGAGGAGAACAGTATGAAAGACGGGTAATGACCAATTGTCACGATTTTGTAAATATGTTGTCCTGAGGCTGTTTCCGCACTTGACCCGGTTATGTGGTTTCTCAACTGACGAAACCAGGCCATTACACTCAAGTGCCCAGCACAAGGGCATGATGAGTGTAATCGCGATTTTTCGCCAACCATCCTCTTGCGCCACCGCCAACGCCAGAGCTTTCATTGACTAGCCCATTTTGCCCACGTAAGATTCTCTCCAGTGATCGGCCAAACTATCTCGCACTACGGTATCAACGACCTCTCCTTGACCTGTCACCCGCAGTCGGTCATCTTGTGGGAGTAGTGGCTGTGAGCACGCCTCGCATCTGCCGCGCAAAGGCTGCTGGCTCCTCATAGAAAGGGAAGTGTGCAGACTCTTCAAACCATACCATGTGCTTCTCCGGCGCATCGATCTTGGAGAAGTACTGTTCCGTAAGCGTAAATGGGTCGGTATAGTCATGGCGTCCTGTGAAGAAATACATGGGAATTTTCACTTGGGTGATGACATCCATGAGTTCGCCCGAAATTGAGTTGTAAACGAAATCTCTCGAATACAGCGATACTCCCTTCGGGATGTTGCGTGCATCGCGAAGGCTGTACTCGGGAGCGGCCAACCCGGTCAGTAACAACGGCATAAACGACTTCGCCTTGTGGATTTCACCCCCAAATTTAAAGAGGAGCGTTTCCCGGACGCTCGCACCCATTTCTTCTAGCTCCTTGATTGCGACTTGATCTCCCATACGTGTTGCACTCTGGCGAATGTATTCATCTTGAATGCCAGCGATAGGGGATGAGCAGGCGAGTTGCCCTATCCCGACATAAGCGTGGTAAAGCTCTGGATGTCGGGCAATTACGAGCATTCCCAGATAGGTGCCCCACGAGTGTCCCACAAGATAAATCTTGTCCTGATGGAACCTGGCACGAAGCACATTGGTCAGTTCAACCGTGTCCGCGACAAGTTGCTCGGTGGTGAGTGTGCTGCTAACGTCTTCGCGATACGACTTCCCGGCAGCTCGACGGTCCCACTGCACTACCACGAAATCCTTTTCAAGTTCACGCTGAAAGGCGTGAGCCAGATACATGGCGGGCATCCCAGGACCGCCGTGCAGAAAGAGCAAGACTGGATGCGAAGAATCGATTCCGCGAATGAGAACGTACTGATCTACATCACCGATGTGGATGCGTTCCAGCGACGCGATACTGTTAGGACCGGGGATGGCGGGAGTGCGTCCGGGGGTGAACCATAAATACAGCGCAATGCCCAGCCCGGCTAAAGCGAGGCCGACGATGCTCCACATGGCCTTCTTCATCTACGATCCCTACACCCGCCACGGAACGACTGCAGCACCAGCACGATTCGTTTCAGAGCAGGCGTTTTCCGTACGCTCTGGAAAGACGCCGACCCCGACATCCCCATCCTGAAAGAAGCAAAGAAGCCAAAGCGGAGTGCGCGAAGCTGCAATAAAACCCGTGTATTGTGACCTACGTCGTCTAGGCCGATAGCACTCGAAACATCTTCCGTCGTCTGTGTGCTTCCCATTCCTCACGGGTGAGTTCAATCAGGTTGGAATTGTCGTCAGAGCCTCGGGTCTGAAAATATCTCCCCCCGTTTCCCATAGTCCAAAATGGACTGTTCTTGGATAAGGTACCAGCGGCTTTTCGAGTTTTCACTTCCCTCCAAAACTGTAGGCACTGGTGCGGGTGATCAAGCAAAAGCCCCCAGAGTTCATCATCGCTCATGATTCTCAGCGTTAGACGCAAACGGTCGGCTCCGAGCCCAGTAATGTTCATGGCTGCACTCCGAAAAGACAGGCGGTTTCGCAGAAGCACGATCGCGACAGCAGGCTCTCCCACCAGGGCGGCTTACTGGATCGAACTCGCTACGGCGGAAAACGCATTGTTCGCATTGCTCCCGATCAAGCGCACCGTACCCACTACCAACACCAGAATAACGGCCAGTATCACCGCGTATTCGGCGATGTCTTGCCCTCTATCCTCCAGCCAGAGTTCACGCAGGCGAGCAAACATACAACACCTCCCAAGTATTCGCGTACACCAATCACGACGATTATGAGAGCGATGAATGAGGACAACAACCAAATACGGGTGGGTGACAGCTTGCGTCCAGAAGCCTGAGTTACCGTGAGCGAAATAGCTGGCGCTCACCCTGATGGAAATGCATTCTCCACTCATCGCAGGGGCTTGTCAAGGCTATGTGCCGCAGGCTATGTGCCGCAAGACCCTAGGCTTTGTTTGGCGAGCCCCTGGGTCATTCGCCGTCTCATCTGCGGAAAGGGGTTCCATAATCCGCAAAGATTAGCTACGCGGGGTTAGGACACTAGCGAAACGCGCCGCCAATTGACAAGCTTCCCTTGCATTGTTATTATTTATATCGTAACACGATATGTGTCGGGAGACATCCGCAAGCGGCTACAGGATCGTCGAATGGGTAGGCTAGAGTTCGCTGGCCTTCTGTTGGGAGGTTTCCATCGTGGCCCATACAGAACAGTTTTCGGAAGAAGACAGGGCTATGCGGATAACGTGCTATGTGATCTGCGCGGTATGCATCGCTATCTTCGTCGCTCTGTTGTTTTACACGACGTTACCGTGAGGCATTAAATGCGAGGCACGCAAGTGCTGATACTGTCCTGACCGGCATGAATTTGCATGACATACTTGTATGCGAAGTCACCATCCGAGCCTCGCCATCTACTATGGATCGGCAACTCGGTTTGGACGCGACCGCTGCTAATGCGTTTCAGAGAGCCATATCCTCAGCCGTTCTTTGGGATCCCTGGAGAAAACTCAGGATCGCCTGGATCACCGTCTCGCTCCCAGCGTCAGTGTTGACCATCGCATGATAGAGGGACCGGTTGGGCCAGTCGGCATGGAAGTACTTCCTGATGAAAGCGGCACGTTCGCGGTCAACTGTATCAACCAGCACTTGCGCGTCGGCCTCTTTCTGACCTTCAGAAATCAAGCGCCGTATTTTTTCCTCTCTGGAACCGTAGAGAAAAAACCGAAGAGTATCGTCACGATTCCGCAAAAAATGTTGCGATCCTCTCCCAACGATTATGCATCCGCCGCCTGCGGCAGCTTCCTCGACAACCCGCTTGGATGTCTCGACAATACTGTCGGCATCGAGGGTTTCTACCGGGCTGACACTTGAATTGCCCTCATAACTTCCGAGCGTGAAGGATTTGAGCAGACGATAGTAGGGCGGGTCCCTACGCTCTTCACGTCGCTTTACCTCCGACTGGTCGCAATGCGCGAATCGAGCGATCTCCTGCGTCAGCAACTGGTCCCAAAGCTTCCAACCCAGTCGCGCCGCTAGTTCGCGGGCGATGCCCGCCGCCCCGCAGCCATACTCCCGTTCAATAGTGATGATTCGGATCACCATGTTCCCATTTTATTGGATGCAGTTGGCGACGAAGTCGAAGCCTCAACATTTAAAGCCTAGTCAGGCGAACGCGTATCGGCAGCTGTTGTGTAGGCTCGCATTCTGGAAAGATGCCGACCCCGACATCCCCATCCTGAAGCAAGCCAAAGCCGAGTACGCGAAGCTGCAATAGCGTCTGGGCTATCATGTTGTCGGTAACCAGCAAAGGAGGAAACCATGTGGCGAGCACGTGCGCTGAAGGTTGTATTGGTGTTGGTGGGATTGATTTTTTCGGCTGGCATGTATCCACTGATAAGCTCTCTATTGCATCCGGCTGGCTCGGATAGGCAATCCCGCAACCCCATCCTGAAGCAAGCCAAGGCGGAGTACGCGAAGTTGCTGTGATCTGACCAAGAGCGGCCGGGGTGGAGTTTTTTTGTCACAAGCTCTTACAATCGGCTAAGGTGGTGGATGTTGACGTTTTCTCTGCGCAAGCGTCCTTGCTACAGTGCAATCTCAAACCCCCGACATTAAGAGCGTCCAAAGACGGGTGGTTCTGGAGGAAGGCTTGATAAGACGCAAATTGAATCCTACAGTTCTTTTGATTGGGAGCATTGTCCTCTGTTTCTCGTGCCTAGCAGAGACTCAACAGGGGCCGAAGCCCGAACGCAATGCGAGCGGAGAAGTCTCCGGCACAATCGAGAACACCAAGGTGCATTCTGCGGCATTGGAAAAAAACAAACTAGGCGACCCGGCGGATCAGGATGTTGCTGTGTACCTGCCACCCAGTTACCGGGCATCGGGTGCCAAGCGCTATCCAAGTCTCTATCTGTTACATGGCTTTGACAGCAATATTCGTGCTTGGACCAGCCATGGCTATCAAGAAATGAATCTGCAGCAATCCATGGATGCCTTGATCGCAGCCGGGGAAGTGCGGGAGATGATTGTGGTCGTCCCTAACGGGAGAAACGCCTACTTGGGTAGTTTCTATACGAACTCTGTTGTTTCAGGTGGATGGGAGGACTTCGTTGATCGCGATCTGTTGGCGTACATTGACAGCCATTACCGAACGATCCCACAGGCAGCTAGCCGCGGAGTCGCTGGGCATTCTATGGGAGGCTATGCAGCCATCATGATGGGCATGAAGCATCCGGAGCTTTTCGGAGCCGTCTACGCCATGAGTCCTTGCTGCCTGGGGATGGCGGGCGATCTTACTTCAACGAATCCTTCGTGGCGCGCCGCTTTAGCCGTCAAGGACAAGGAACAGTTCGACAAGGACCCACAGAGCGTCGAACAATTCTGGACAGATGTGTTCCTGTCGTTGGCAGCCGCTTTCTCGCCGAACCCATCGCGAACTCCCCTCTACGTGGACCTTCCCTACCGCGAGCAGAATGGAGGGTTGATCCCGAATGAGCCAGCCTGGACGGAGTGGCATGAGAAAATGCCCCTGGAGATCGTGTCGAATTACGGGACCAACCTCTTGCAGCTTCGGGGACTGGTCATCGATTACGGAATGCAAGATGATTTTTCGCACATTCCGCTGACCGCTCGACTGTTCTCCGAGAAACTCACGCAGCTCGGGATTCCGCATGTCTTAGCAGCGTACCGCGGAGACCATGCGGACCACATCCGCGAGCGGTTTGAGACTATGGCGTTGCCGTTTTTCTCTCGCGTGCTCGCCCGCCAAGGATCATCTCCTCCCTCGCCGTGAGCAGGGCTATTCCAAAACAATGATGCAGCCAGGTGTCCTCAGCCTTGCGGACAACACCTTCCGCTCTATATGGCTCACATGATGGCCGCACCGATTTCTGAATCCCGTCAAAGAACGCATCGTGAAGTTGCGAGACGAAATAGCGCAAATTAGTGAGGCGAACCGTCTGTACATGGGGGGCGGCAAAAGGATGCCAGGCTCAGTGGGGGATCACGAACGTCGGCTGCAAAGATTGCAGGAAATCCTGGACGAATTGGTGGCGCTGACCGACTGGAAGAAACTTTGAACGTGGCCTGACCGAGAGTAGGAGATTAAGCGAGCACCGGTTCGTCTTACCCGTGGCGGGCATCTGCCGCCAGCAACCGATCAGTCCGTCGCATCAATCTCCAGTCATATTCGTATGCTGTTCCGCAAAGTAGGCATATCTGATAGTGGCGGCCTTCGGCGTCGATGCGTGGCCAAGTGAACCTATGCGAACAACCTTGTCCGAAAAAACGCTTCAAAAAGTTCATTGCCTCACTCCTTTATTGCGACTTCTCCAAGGTTGTTGTTTCGCAGAGGCGTGCTTCTGTCCGTGGATGGACCAAAGTTGCCTAGTGAATTGGCGGAACAAACTGATTTGACTACGGCAGAAATGTATTTTCAACTTACGAATGTCACATCCTGAAGCACAGAGATAATGAACTGTTCTGTGTTGGTTCAGCCTGAAAATGGAGAAGCGGCGTTCTCCGTTAATGTGGGATTCCGCCCTTTCGGCGGGGATTTCAAAGTCATCAGGGTCTCTCGGTCAGATTGAGGTAGGGGGCGGCCCAAGAAGGCCGTCCCCCACCGTTCGTGAACGCATTAAGCCCGCATCGGGAGGTTTAGCCCTCAGCGTACGAGGCTGGCGTTGGCGCACTGACCGTGCGCATGACCGAAGACATTGTCTAAACTACCCGCGGAGTCTCCGATTTGTGGGCTCGGGCTGTTCCCAGCACAGTTCAGGTTGCCACGGATGGAATCGGTAACAATCTCGTTGCCGTCCGGGTCTCCAGTCAGGTTGTCGTTGAAGTCGACGTTCTGCGCGACGGCGTCACGGGCGACGCCCAGCCAGCAGGATTGCCATCCTGTGATCGTGAGGTTGCCTCCGATGATCATGTCCTCGAAGTCGCCATAGGGCGGAGCGCCGTTCAGCGCGGGCAGCGACTCGGAGCAGGCGGAGACGCCGCCACCACCCCCGGTCATCGTGACGTCTTGACCGATAACGTCAAGGTGGGCCACCACTGCAAGGGCATCCTCGGCAATCAGGGACCCACCAACCGTGTCCCTAGTAAAATACGTCCCGACCTTCTGATCGGGATCGTTAGAGCAGATGTAATTAACAGGCTCGCAGCCCAGGACCAGGATGCCGTTCGTCAGCACATAGAGGTTGCCAAGGACATTTAAGTTCGAGCCGACATGCACTTTGTCCGTGCCGCCGTACGCGGCGATCAGAGTGCCGCCGGAAAGCACCGTGAGGTTGTTCTTAACCTTCACCGACCCTGCGTCGACCTTGCAGACGCCGGCGATGTTGAGATTTGAGTAGACACCAGGAGCGATCGATCCGCCCGAGCAGGTCGCATCGCCCAGGCCCGAGGCGTCACCAGCACTCGCCCCTGCACTCGCCCCCACTAGGACAACCACGGCGAGAGTCGCCGCTACGAAGCCGAACAACCAGCGATGTACGGTCATAGCTTTTCTCCTTTTCCCTGAGCCGCTTCTTGAAGCAATATAGAAAGCGTGCGCGAACTCTACTCTGCAGTCTGGAGGCCGTCAAGGGCCAAAAGTGTGGGATAGTAAGTTTTCCGTTTTGAGCTTCCCCTTCAGATTGTGTGGCTTGGCCTACTTCAGAGCGCCGGAAAGCCAATGCAGTAACGTTGGAGCACATACTGCTTGTCGTCGTTGCCGGGGATGCTCATACCCGTCTTGCCGACGAACTTTTCCGTACCGACCTTGTCCTTTTCCTTGAACAATTCCGCTCTTAGAATGGATGGTCAGAACATCATTGCAAATGACAACTGCCGTAATCAGATGGGATGAGAGAGTCGGTCTCCGACGGGATGCTGTACGCTCCCAAGTTATCGACGCGCTTGAAGCGCAAGAGATAAAGGAGACCGGCAAATGAGAGTACCGCAGGGGCACAGAAGACCGAAGAATACTTGACACCGCCGTGTTAGAGAGGCGCTATTTCGCCAGTGTCGGCCCAAATCCGTAGACAGGGCTTTGCGTCGTTCCGTCCGCCTCCGCAGTATTGAAGTCGCCTATGGACAGGCGTACTCTTCTCTCTCAGAATTAGCTCTCTGGTAGAGGTATCGTTCATGCCTGTGGCCCAAAGTGACGATGGCGCTCGCATTAGCTATGAGACTTCCGGAAATGGGTCTTTGCCGCTCGTGTTGCTGCACGGCTGGGGCGGATCGGCGTCCTACTGGCGCGAGATGGTCAGCCACTTAGATTTGGCTGGTCTGCGGGTGATTGCCCCGAGCTATCGCGGACATGGTGATTCAGACAAGCCTGCAACGGGCTACACCCTCGATCAGCTTGCAAAGGACGTGTTGGCGGTTGCCGATGCGGCTGATGCGCCGCGGTTTGTGCTCGTCGGTTTCAGTATGAGCGGCAAGTTTGCACAATACATTGCCGCAATTCACCCCCACCGTGTACTTGGGCTTGTGCTGATTGGCCCAGTTCCAGCGACCGAGTTCCCGGTTCCTGCCGAGATTGGAAAGGCGTGGTGCGATGCCCAGCATGACCGCAGTGCTGCATTCAACCAGATACTCGCGCCGTTCATAAAGATTCCGGTCAAAGCGGAACTCACGGAGGCATTTCTGGATGATTTCCGAAAAGCTGCAAGGGTTGGGTTGGAGAAGACACTGGAGATGTGCGGGGTATCGTTCGCCGAGCAGGCGAGACACATTGGGGTTCCAACTCTGGTGATTGCAGGCACCTACGACCCGCTAATGCCACCCGACCTTCTGCGGAGCACAGTTTTGTCCCAGATTTCGGGCGCAAGGCTGATCGCATTGCCTTGCGGGCACGAAATTCCACATGAGATGCCTGAGCATGCAGCCGCACTGGTGGAGGCGTTCCTTTCAGGGTTGGGACCATCGGTTGCAATTAAATCTGCCGCTGCTTGAAACTAACGCGTTCTCGTTGACTTCCCCTACGCGACACTCCTAACATTGCACCCTGAGTTCCCACGCAACCCATGATCGGCCAAACCATCTCGCACTATCGCATCGTCGAGAAGCTGGGCGGCGGCGGAATGGGCGTCGTCTATAAGGCTGAAGATCTAAATTTGCACCGCTTTGTCGCCCTGAAGTTTCTGCCCCATGAAGTGGCCAAGGACTCTCAAGCGTTGGCCCGCTTTCAACGCGAGGCGCAGGCGGCTTCTGCTTTGAACCATCCCAATATCTGCACGATTCACGAAATCGGACAGGAAAACGGCCAGCCCTTCATCGTCATGGAGTTTCTGGACGGCGTGACGCTGAAGCACCGGATTGCCGGACGTCCCATGGAGACGGATGAGATCCTCTCGCTCTCCATCGAAATCGCGGATGCCCTCGATGCCGCTCACGCCAAAGGCATCGTTCACCGCGACATAAAGCCGGCCAATATTTTCGCCACGCAGCGTGGGCACGCCAAGATTCTCGATTTCGGACTGGCCAAGGTGGCGGCTGTCCCCCAGCCTCCGGCCGACGTGGGAGTCACTGCCGCCACTGCCGCCGTGGATCTCGAACACCTGACCAGCCCCGGAATGGCGGTCGGCACTGTTGCCTACATGTCACCGGAGCAGGCCCGGGGCAAGGAACTCGACTATCGCACTGATCTATTCTCGTTCGGCGCCGTGCTTTACGAGATGGCGACGGGCAACGTCCCATTCCGTGGCGACACGTCCGCAGTGATCTTCGAATCCATTCTTAACCGTGCCCCTGCCTCACCGATCCGAATGAATCCAGATTTGCCAGCCGAACTGGAACGGATCATCAACCGCGCACTTGAGAAGGACCGTGAGCTGCGCTACCAGCATGCTTCCGAAATGCGCGCCGAATTACAGCGATTGAAGCGTGACACGGATTCCAGCCGACGCATAGTGGCGGCAACCGATAGTCCCGCGCCACCTCCCGCCAACGCCATCCCTGCGCGACCGTCGAGTGGCACCGTCACGCCAGCGCCACCCTCGGGCCATTCGGCTACGGCAATCTCTGCTCCAGTCGCGGCCCATATCAGTTCGCCCCACGCCAGTTCACCGGCAACCGTACCTGCTCGACAAGGCTGGATGGTTCCGGCTGTGGCAGCCGTCGTGGTCATCGCGCTACTCGCAGGCGGAGCATTTTTCTTTTATCAACACCGTAAGCCTGCACTCACTGAGAAAGACACGCTCCTGCTGGCCGACTTCGTTAACACCACTGGCGATGCTGTGTTCGACGGCACGCTCAAGGAAGCGCTGGCCGTTCAACTGGAGCAGTCTCCCTTTCTGAATATTTTTTCCCAGCAGCGGGTGCGGGAAACTCTGGGCTTCATGGGACGCTCCCCCGATGAGCGGCTGACAAATCAGATCGCTCGCGACATCTGCCAGCGTGCCGGTATCAAGGCGATGTTGAGCGGTTCGATCTCCACGCTGGGCAATCACTACGTCATCGACCTGCAAGCGCTGAACTGCGCCACCGGAGACTCGAATCGTGCAAATCAAGCAGAGGAGTGGCCCAGCATCCTTGTTCTTCGGGGGGACACCACCGCTGGGGCTGACGACAGCGTTGGGTGTTGTAAAGGCTGGATTCGTGATCGTCGGCAACTTGCCCACCACCGATGGCACGTGTAACACGATTGGGCAGACCTCACTTCTGATCATCGACCGTCACGGGAACCTGGTAGCCAACCTCACGGATGCCAACCTGCTAGACGGTCCCTGGGACCTGACCATCAATGATCTAGGAAATCGGGCCCAGGTGTTTGTCTCCAACGTCCTGAACGGCACCGTGACCCGTATCAACCTGAAGACCACCCATAGCGGCAAGATTGCGGTTGAAAGCATGACTCGGATCGCGTCGGGTTATGGCGCGGCTTGCAACGCGGCGGCTGTCGTGGTCGGCCCCACGGGGCTGGCTTACGACCGCTCAAAGGACGTTCTCTACGTTGCGTCCACCGACGACAACGAGATCTTCGCCGTTCCCAACGCCGGGGCCACGCAGGGAGATCAAGGGACTGGCGCTGTGATCTATCAGGATAATACCCACCTGCATGGACCGCTCGCCCTAGCGTTGGCTCCGAACGGTGATCTGATCACCGCCAACGGCGACGCGATCAATGAAGATCTAAGCCAACTGAGCGAAATCGTGGAATTCACCATCACGGGCCAGTTTGTCAGCCAGTTCCAGATCGATCCTGTGGCGGGCTCCGCATTTGGTTTGGCCGTCACGGTCCGAAAAAACAACATCCTGTTTGCCGCCGTCGACGACAATACGAGCGTGCTTGACGAGTGGAAGGAGGGAGGAAACTGATCCGCTACTAGGAATTGCAGAGAATGGCCTCCTAACGTGACCCAAGCCTAGGTTCCGCGTCCGAGATTGCACAAGAGCACTTACAAGGGACCGGCGCGGTGGATGGCTGGCGAAATATCGCCGTTACACTCATTGACCCTACTCGGCCAATTCTCACAATGGCCTTGGTACGTCGATCAAGAAGACAAGAGAAAAACATCAGGCGACTACTTCGCGTGCACAACGGAACCCGACCACGATGCTGCGGACACTGGGCTTGAGGGAGTAGCGAGAGGAGACGCGCGAAGGCCCCCTGGCAATTCCGCGCCAGGACCCGCCGCGCGACACGCGATACTCTCCACTGTCTGGACCCTTCGGGTCGGCTTCCGGACTGTGGCCGTAATAATCCTCCCCATACCAATCCTGCACCCATTCCCAGAGGTTTCCCAACGTGTCATACAGTCCAAATCCGTTTGGCTTTTTCTTACCTACCGGATGGGTCCTACCGTCCGAGTTGTCATGGAACCATGCAACTTCAACTAACGGTCCATACCGGCAGGAACTATCTCCGGCGCGTGCCGCGTATTCCCATTCCGCCTCTGTCGGCAGGCGATAGTGGTAGCCGTCCCGCTCGCCATTGAGCGCCTCACAAAAATTCTGCGCGTCATCCCAGCTCACACCCGCGACTGGCAGATTTGGACCTTCGGAATATCTCCGATTAGCCGCCATCGCCGCTTCATACTGCTCCTGCGTCACAAGATATTTTCCCAGCTCAAAGGCACGTGCAATGGCCACTCGATGCGCAGGCCTCTCCTCGGCGTGGCATTCTGCATCTCCTGGTGAACACCCCATTATGAAGCTCCCACTCGGAATCTTCACGAACTCCATAGACTCGACCTTTCTTCGCTGGAGGCGAGATCCCGAATTTCGACGCGCCAAAATGTTAGCCTCCCACCAGGCCCGCACACAAGCAGCATTTTGTCGGTAGCTGTTGCAACAATCGCCGTTACACTCATCGAGGGTTAAAACAAGTAATGGCCTGATTTCGACAGTTGTCATGGGATGGAGGTGGCGTTTCGGCGCTCACGAAATTAGGAGTCGCTCACGACTACCGGACCGGGCCGCGAATCGCCTCATCCCTGATGAAACATGGTGGGTAGTGGTGCAGTTTGAAATAGGACCTTCCGATCTTTGGTAACAGAAATGCTTTGGGATAATGCCTTAGAGTTCTAAGGGAAGATGATTACCATGGAACTCGATGCTAAGAATAAACCGCGAATGTCCGCGCTGAACGAGGAAATGGATGTTCTCCACTCAGCCAACAAATCGTATTGGAATCAAGGACAATCCCACTCCGCAACGTCAAAGGCACACCATCAATTCAGGCAAGAAAGGTTGGAGGAAATCCGTAAGGAACTTGCTCAACTGCGGTCATTCAATTTGACAGGGACGCCATAGCGCTCATTGACCCCCGCGAGGGGTTGTTGAGTGCTATCGCCTGGTTCAGCAACTGAGCGGGAAGCAGATTCCAAGGTTCCTTTCTGCCACCCGATTCTCACGGCAAAGTTGTTGGTAGTGTCCTAACACTGCGTTGCTAGGTCTTGGGCACGGTCGGGGCCTTTATACCGCTAACCTTGAGCAAGTAGCATCCCTCGTGAACCGCGTTGCCGTGTTCATCCGCCCTGCTTGTTTCCAAGGGGACTGGTTTGTTGCAGATGGAGCATAAGGGGAAAGGTGTAATGTACGGCATAGGTGGGTGGCCTCCCGCTACGAAGGATCATCAGATTGCACAGGACACCGACGCCGAGAATGGGGGTCCGGCGGAGGGATGTGTAAGAGACAGCGCAAGTCTAGCACTGGGCTACACAATTGCAAGTCCTAATAGTGCGTTGCTAGGCGGAGCGTCTTTCGGGAGGAGAATCGCTTCCCCGGCGGACAAGTTTGATGCCAGCAGTTTTTCTGAGTCGCTCGGAATGCTGATGTAGGGCAGCCTTAAGTTCCGAAAAGATTTGTTCCGACTCAGGACCGTGGGCCGCGAGAGTCCCTGCGCATAGTATGCGGATGCGATCTTCCAAACGCCTGAGCATGGGAGCATGACCTAAAATACTTTAGGCACGTATCGACAGGCTGTTCAATACAGGAAACTTGGTAAAGCAACGAAGTCGATTCCCTAGGCTTTGCAAGGTTTTGGCGGCTTTTTCTGCTCGGTCTTGAGCTTGGCTTCTGCCGCGAGGCTTTCTCTTTCGTATTCAGACAGTGTTTCCGGGTAATCCAGAACACGGGTTGAGTGCGGCGTTACTTCTGGCTTTCGCGGCATAGCGTCTACTCAGCAAGGGGCGTTTCGGGATGATTGCTCTTGAGGACGAGTTTTGTGTAGCAAGTCTCGTGAACCGCTTTGCCGTCTTCGTCCGCAGCCGTATCGGTTCCAAGGTTTAAGGGTTTGTTGCAGATGGGACAGGTCATTTGAAAATCGCCGTTACCAGCCATTAGGCGAGCCTCTTCTCAAAGGGAGGGCTGGTACGTAGAAATGTATACCCACCTACGATGTATGTCGGTCCGCTGGCGCACACTGCATTAGGAGAACAAAGACTACGATAATAGCCAAGGTTCATGATTAATGCTCCCCGTCAGTTCAATTGGCGTTATTCGCCATATCACTCATTGACCCGGATCTGCCAATTCTGACGGCTGGCTACTTAGGCTGTCTGTGTGAGCATTTTTGAACAGTTCTCCTCTCTTCCATGCTCTAAACTACCGCTGCCAAATAGTTCGCGTGTTCCTCCCGGCGACCCAAGAGGAGATCCTCATGGCAAACATCGTGGTTTATCGTGCAGTAGGGAGCTGGGCGCTATCAGCACTCTGCGTGTACCCATACTGAGATTTTCACTAAGGGAAACATCCTCGCACTTTGCAGCAATCGCAGTTGTCCCAACAGGGGTGCCAATTGGGTTCTGCAAGAGATCGCGGCGGCGGTTGCACTTTGAGCACGAACGCGCGGCCTTTTCCCGTGGCGTCCTAACCCTGGAGTCGGCCAGCGGGAGAAAATCCCTGCCATTATTGTCGTAATATCGCGATATCACTCCATTGACCCGGATCGCGGAACTTGCCGATTCGCAGGAGTTGCTTTCGGCGACGGCAGCGCCTACAGTTAAGAGGTCTATTGTTCATCTCTCCGTCGCATTCTGACTGGTCCCACCTCACCACGACGGTCTCCTGTCCAACCGACAGAAAGGCGAGGCCGCTATGGAACCCAACCTGTTCCATCGTATCGTGCAGTCCGTCTTCTCTCGTCGGCTAAGGAAGGGGATTTCATTAGTGCGCTCCATCGCCGGACATCCAAAGATCGCGGCCTACGGATCACAAAGGATGTGCCGGTCGTGCGGGGCGATCACGGCGTGCTCAAAGCCCTTTTGCTTGGAGTGTGGCGCGTTGCTGGTCTAGCGGAGGATTTCTGCGGAGGCAATACAGGTGCGTATGATCAGGCCCGATGGTGATACCGGCTATCTCCCAGCTATGACTCGCAAACGCGGCAATCCCAATTGGGGGCATCCCATTCTGCCCGGCCCGGCGCTCCCCACTGAATTCGAACTGCGGGTCAAGGAACTACAACTCACGGCAGAGATGTATGCCTCGTCAGCCCCGCTGCACGCCTGGTGCGAGCAAAACAGGAATCGGCGCTATGTCCCAGAATGGCTCTTGGCGGAGTGGTGCATCACCGTGGATACTTACTCCAGTGCCGCCGCGTGAACACTGGGGCGGTTGCGAGTACGCTCCTGTTCGGATATCTACCATAATCTCCCATGTGCGGGCGCTGCCGACTTTCGCAGCACAGCCGCAAGGAAGATTTGCAGATGAGCCGAGTACCTGTTGTTATCTGGACAATCTTGCGAGTTGTTGCCGCAGTGGTGATCCTGGGTTGGGCGACTTTGCACTTGCGACCGCTGGATCGGGTCATCGGCGTGGGACTGCCGGAATGGCTCAAACCAGCGGGGATGGCACTGCTTTCGGTCGGCGGAATCCTCGTTCTACTCTGCGGCGGAATGCTGAGTACACCGGGTATTATCCCAACCAGGTTCGTCGTTGTTGGTCCCTTCCGCTATGTGAGAAACCCGATGTCTCTCGGGGGCGTGACAATGATGTTTGGGTTGGCACTCTTTTGTCGGTCCGTTTCCATGTTGCTCTTCTCTGCGATCCTATTCCTCATTCTGCACGGAATCGTGGTCTTATGGGAAGAGTCCTTTTTGGAGAAGCGGTATGGCGAGAGCTATCTGCAATACAAGCGTTCCGTAAATCGTTGGCTTCCAACCTTTCGACATTGACCCAGCAGCAGTGATCCATGATCCAGACACCAGGCGAAGGTTTGAGTGAATCCGATGCGATCAGCAACGACACCCAACGCGGTGACGGGAGCCGTCCACGACCGCATGCCGGTCATTCTCGATCCCGACGGCTACGACCTGTGGCTTGATCCCGGAATGAGGGATGCGAGTGTTGCGTGCGAAATGCTGAAGCCCTACGATGCCCGGCTGATGCGCTGCTATCCCGTGAGTGCTCGGATCAACCATGTGGCGAACGACGATCCAGAGTGCTCTGCGCCCCTGGAGCTTGCACAGATTCAGGATCGGCTCTTTTCCTAGTGGTCAGATAGCATCACGCTCTGCGTCTGCAAAATTGACGAGACAGGACATTCAAGGAGTTTCGGAAATGCCAATAGAGATTGAACGGCAAACCTTCACTGGATTTTTTGGAGCTGATTTTGACGCGAACAAGCTTCGGGCGCTTTCCCACGTAGGACGCGTTGAATGGCTGCGATTTCGCTTTGGCTTGGTGTTTCTGACCCCGTTCACAAAGCTTATAGCTCTGGAGAGTGGTGATTGCTATATCTGGTTATGTGTGACAAATCTACTCTGTGGCGCTGTCGAGGCTCTGGCAGCTTTCGAGTTTGGCGGTCTGCCGATGTTGCGGTTTTCGCAATTTGTGGAGAAGTATTTTAGCCCTGACTGGAAAGTGGCGCTCAAGTTGGATGACCTCATTCCCGCCAAGAGTCCAGCGACCACGCCAGCTCATCACTTCTACAAGTATTTCCGCTGCGGTTTAGAACATAGTTTCGCTATCGAATGGGGAGGACTTCGACACCGTGCAGAAGGTGCGCCGAGCTATTTGTTTGAGCGGACCGCCCTGGGGGCGCAGAAGTCACTTGGCATAGTTCCTCGGGAACTAGTCGCTGACTTTCTCGGGGCTGTGGAGAAGTTTTTTGAGGCTGCAGCGTCTTGGAAGCCCGGCACGAAGGAAGCTGAGGGGTTCAATCTGCGGTTTGAACAGGTGTTTTTGACCTGCGAAGCTCCCAGCCCCTAGCCTGCAGACAGTCCTTATTTGCTTTTGTTTCCAGCCGTCCCGTTGCCAATATTGCGTTCCGCGTTGCGACCTTGCCAATAGGCCTTCTCATTCATCCGCGTGACGCCCTTTGGCATACTGCCATCGCCACGCTGCGCCAATTCTGAAGTGAACGCTGATGCACTCTTCCCGTAAAGCGACTCCTGCCTGTGGGAGCGGCTTGTTGTCTTCGATGCCGGGCACGTTGAGTGTGATGGCGAGGATACCGAAAAAAGAGACTGCAAACGCGTGAAGAGGTTCATGCTTGCTCCTCAACCGATTATAGCCCGGCACCGGAACTCCCGTGGCTCGATCCAAGTATGATGCGATGCTATCCCATAAGCGCCCGCATCAATCAGGTGGCCAACGATGACGAGGAATGTTCAGAACCAGCGGAACTCGCGGAGATTCAGGATATGCTCTTTATATAGTTAGTGAGTGTGAGGCTAGACAATGACCGTGAATTGGATAAAAGCCCAACAGAAGGCATCCCGGACTGGCCGCTGGGCAGTGACGATGGCCAAGGTGCGTATCCGTCGAGCATTGGCCCGCACCCGCTGGCAGTTGGTGAGCTTTTACGGAACTGCGGGTGGTGAGTCGGTCGGAGTGGTAGACCTCATTGCGATTCGCAAAGATCACGGCATACCTCTCCCCGGCACGAAGCGGGGCGATACCTTCCAGATAATCCTCATTCAGGTCAAAGGCGGAAGTGCGCCCATGCCGACCGCCGAGGACGGGAACCGCCTACGCGCAGTAGCACGACATCATCGCGCCAGTGGAGTGCTGCTTGCGGCATGGACAAAAGGCAAAGCCGCACGATTTTTTCGCTTGCGACAGACGTATGCCGGCGGTTCCGGGGACTGGATTGAAGTGGAACCCCTGAACAAGATCTTCAGATAATAGCCATGGTCACTCCGTCACCGTTCTTTCCCGGTGGGAGTCGTGGGAGTGGTGGGAGTTATTCCCCCTTGATCCATAGCAATACAATAATCATCAAAAACGCGATCATCGTATAGAGCCCAGGGGGAGGGGAAAAGCCCCCACGACTCCCACCACTCCCACCAAATTCCCATCTACCTTTAAGGATGAATCGATACCAGCCGGTATCGATTGCTACCTTGGTATTTCTCGGCCATTTCGAGACGCAAAGGCCCAAAAAGCCGATCCCGGTTTTGTGCCAGGAGTTTACCGAGCCTGATCTTCTGCGCCTGCTCCATGCCCACGCCCAGATCGAGGTGGCTCTGGGCAGTCGGTAGGAGGTTGTCGGCGGTGACCAGTTGGTCCTTGAACTGAGAAACCCAGTCCACAACGAACTTAGAGAAAGCCTCAGACTCCGGGTCGACCTGCTGATAAAAGTCATCGAGATTTCCCAGAAATCCCGCGATGCCCGCGACCTCCAAAATCCCTCCCATCACCTCCGCCCAATCCTCAAACATCCCGAGCTTTTGCGCACCTCGCGGCCTGCCTTCAGCGATCCAGGCTTGAACCAGCACGAGATTCGCCCAAACCAGATCGGCGCGGTTTGCGATCAGCCAACCCTTGAGATCCGCGTGTCGAAATTCTCGGTCCAGCCATGGCTGCTCGGTCTTCGCATCCAGGCGGATGCGTATCGTCCGCCGCGACATCTCGGTCGACAGCACAGGGTTGTTGGCGGTCGCTACCCATGCGCATCGAACAGGTAGGCGAGCCGTGACACTACTTCCGAGAATGCGATCTTCCCAAACCGTACTGGTGATGGCCGCCGCCAGCGCGGCGGAGTCCAGAGTCCGCCGAACATTGTCGATCAGAATCACCTGCGGGCTCTGCCGCAGCTTCGCGGTTATCCGTTTGCGATATTCTTCGTCATCTCCGCCTTCGCTCATCGCGGCCAGCGGTCTTCCCGTGGACAAGCGGCTCAGCACACTAACCAGGAGAGTAGCGCCGGTCCCCGGTTCCGGTTTCTCGAAGAGGTGAAGAGGGGTTGGTCCCGGAATCAAATTCCTCACGTACGCCAATAACGCAACCGCCATCGCGTGAGCACGATCAGCGTCGCCAACTAAGGGAAAGTCACCGAGGATTTCATCTGCGATCAGGCTGCGCGCTCGCGCGATTTCCGAGTCCGTGGGTTTTTCGGGGATCGCAGGAATCGTGAACTTTTCTTCCGGTAGATAGTAGCTCCGGCTCGCCGTATGATAACCAGAGGTCAATTGCAAGCTGCCATCACGGCCAAATACTGGGGTCTCCACGATGGCCTCAAGAACCGGGAAGGGCGGATTTGGAGCGGCGAGGATGTTCTTCACGACGTGAATCGGTGGCGGCCCCGGCACCCATTTTTTCTTGCCCTCGCGATCCTCCTTCTCCGTGCCCCAGAGCATCGTCCGCGCGAGTTCATGTACCACGTGGTCCTCTCCGAGGATGCGCACAAACGGCGATCCGTCATCAGCTCGCTCAAGCCAAGCAGGCAACCCGCCATAGCGGAAGATGTAGGGCGGCTGATTCGCGGCCAGCATGTTACCGAGCACGAGTTCGGTCAGCAATGCCAAGTCTCCGGCGGAACGATTGACCTGAGGCAAGTGCTTCCCATTGATCTCAGGCGCACCAATCGGACGGCAACGGAACCTCCGAGGGCTCGCTGGACGAACTGAGGCCGACGAGGTCGCGTCGGGAATTTTGGCGTCCGATTTCTTGCGTTTTACAGCCGGGGTTGCTACAGTTTTGTTGGACATCGGTTTCACCTTTCAGTTTTGTTTGACAAAGCCCGCGTCGTAAGCGCGGGCCTTGTTGTTTTGAGGTGGGGAGGCCTTACCTTTGCTTACTGGGCGGAATTCTTGTTCAGGTAGGCCAAGAGCAGGCGGTTATCGTAACGAACGCACCGCTCGATTCTGGTGAAAGGCGGGCCGCGTTTTTCTCGCCGCCATCTCCGCAGGGCGGCTACGCTGACTTTCAGTCTTTGCGCGGCCTGCCTCTCGTCGATTAACTGAAGTGTCTGTTCCATTTCGCAACTCCTCCGTCCGCCGTGGTAGCGCGGATGAAGCGAGAGTACGGGAAGGGGGCACTCTGTGTCCCGGTATGCAACCGCCAAATTCTAGAAAAAATTGGCGGTTCGTCAGCGGGAACTCTGTCGATCCAAATCGTGCGGGGGAATTTCAAACTGGACCGAGATGATAAGAAGTGCTGCTTGGTAGAGTTGCTTTTTCGCCAGCAGTTTCGCTATCCGGTCGAGATAAGCTGGCAGTTTCGGATCTCTCTGGACAAGTTCGGTAGCCTTTTCGCGTGCCGATTCCACCTTTCCCTCTGGAGTTGCAACGGCGAGATCTTCGTTCTTGTACCAGGCATCCAGTTCCTCTCGCAGACCGCCAAGATGCATCCGCGGGACCCAGGTCAGATCCTCACGCAGAAATCGATCATTTGTCGGCATCGGGCCTGCCGCTCCTCTGAATCCGTTAGCGATGGCATTAAAAGTTCTGTTCCGCAGATCATCGTTCGTAGACGGCTTGATCTGAGCGCACTCACCAACGAGTTTCACAAACCAGTCAGCCTGGCAGACCAGCCCCGGATGATGTCGGACAAATGCAGCGAGGACTTTGTCTTTCCTTATCTTCGGGTTGGAGGCTTCGTAGCACAGCCGATAGACTTCGATAATTCTGGATTGGAGCGCTTCCTCCAAGACCTCTGCGAGATGGTCGACTGTAAGAGCCATCCCGTAGAGGTGCAGGCAATACTGATCAACAGTCCCATGCTCGATAAAACGTTTCTCCTCGAAGCTGTCATCAATCGGCACCGCGCCCAGTGACGGTATGATCCGCAAGAAAAGGCTGTCGCCTTGCTGCCTCTCGATCTTCTTGGAACGTTCTCTCTGCGTGGTGCGGTGTGTCGCCATAGAGCCCAGTCTAGCGCCCTCGATACCCCAGTCAACCTCCCTCCTCAGTTCTAACCCCTGCAAAAACTAGTCCAAGTGTCTTGACAAATAACCAAAACTGCTTAGGATATGGACTGTGACAAAAACGGAAATACGGCAGTTCACGAGCTGGCTCGGCAGGCGCAGCTACAGGGCGCGCCTGGAGCGTTTTGGAATCGAACGGCTGCAGGAGATTGCCAGGGAGAATGGCAAGAAGGGCGGAAGGCCGAAAGAAAGCGAGAAGAAGTCCAAGCGAGGTGAGGAATGATCTACAAGCGCGGAGCAAGATACTGGTACAAATTCCGTTGGACGTTGAAACAGCAAGAGGGAAACAGTGAAAACTATCTGATTCGGAGGTCTGCTCGCACTAGCAACCTCAAGCGGGCGCGGGAGGTCGAAGAGGAGCATCGGCGTGCATTGCGCCTGGGTCTCGTCCATCCTGCAGAACCTTGGCCGAGGCCGAAACGGCAAGATCCGCAAGTGCCCACGCTGCGGGAATTCGCAGTCCAGTTCACAAACTACATAGCGATTCAGAAAGGAGCGGGAACAGCACGTTTTTACGGCACCGCCAAGGATCGACTCTTGAAATTTTCGCCCTTGGCGGACACTTCGCTTTCCGAACTCACCGGCGAACTTGTAGCCAAGTATGCTCAGTGGCGTCGAGACACTCATCCGGAGGAATCGGTGTTGACGGTAAACGGAGATCTTCGCACCCTTCGGCACATGTTGAACCTGGCGCAAGAATGGGGACTGAACTCGCGCACACCGCACATTCACGAATTGCCGGGAGGCAAGGGACGTGACCGGGTTATCAGTTTTGCCGAGGAAGCGCGATACCTAGCAGCCGCGTCCCGCACGGTGCGCGATGCCGCAATCATGGCTGCAGACACTGGTCTTCGGCCTAACTCTGAGCTTTTCCCTTTGGAATGGTCAAACGTTCAGCTAGAGAGTACCCCGGACGCGCTACAGGGCTTTATTCACGTGACTCAAGGCAAGACCGATGCCGCAACCCGAAACCTGCCGTTGACGCCCCGCACGCGGGAAATGCTGCTCGCTAGACGGCAACTGGTGAAAGAGTCGAAGTACGTCTTTCCTGGTCCTGGCAAGTCTGGGCATCTGACCACGGTTCAGCACGCGCACGAGAAAGCAATCCGCGATGCGGGGTTGCAAACCTTCGAGTTTTACTGCTGGCGGCACACCTTTGGCACCCGTTGCGCCGAGAGCGGAATGGACAAGTTTACGGTGGCCCGCCTGATGGGGCACAGTTCGCCCCGCATAGCCGAACGATACTACATCCATGTCACCGAGCCGCATGTGATGAGCGGGTTCGAGCGATTCCTGAACTACCATGCCAGCAAACTTGTTGATGCTGTTCCGAAGCAGACGGATCGAGTGCAGTAGGGTCAAACGCCAGAAAGGAGGCACAATTTGGGGCACAGGCTTCCGGTAGGAGCACCTAAGTTGTTGAGAGCACGGGGCACATTGGAAGATTCTCAATCTTCAAACCCGGGTTCGATTCCCGGTAGCGCTACCAACTAACAGCCGCCGCCCGCTACATCAGGGGATTTTGTTTTTTGCTCGAAAAGCGTGCTGACGCGGGACTAGCTGCCGTGCATTCGCCAAGCAGATGACAAATTCCCCCGGCTGCATCTGGTCTGTGGTCTGTCCACGAAGTCGACGCCCGACAAGTCGGCTACGACGAAGTCGTACAGGACGACGCGAACAGGATGAAACTCCCAAGTAGTTTGCCGCCGAATGTACAGAGAGATCCACGATGATCGCTGCGTCCCCGCGAGCAATCGGGGAAAGTGCGCGATTTTGACCAGCTTTCTTGGGGGCACTTCGTTGATGATCGAAATCGCGGAGGGCCCACCCACAGGGGCACTAACCTTCGAAAGTGGGAAGCGGGGTCTCAGTGGAGGAATGACGAGATGCATAGCCGGCTCAAAACGTCCCATGCGCTGGCGTCGTCACTGGCTGTGAGAATGACATACAGATCCGTAGTACTTACATTAATTATCCTACTGCCCGGTATACCTGTGCGTCCTCAGTCCGTTCCCAGCAGCCAAGTGTCGGCCAACGACTTGGCGAGGCGGGTGGTCACGAACGAACTAACCTTCCAAGATGACCACACCAACTGGATGTATCGATTAGAAAAAGAACAGTATGGGAAGAAACAGGTCGAGGAGATTGTTGAGACCAAAGAAGGTTCTCTCAGTCGACTCCTATCGATTAACGACCGCCCGCTTACCGCGAAGCAACAGTTGGTGGAGGACCAGCGTGTGCGGGAGTTAATGACCAGTCCAAGTGCGCAACAAAAATTGCGCCGAGTTCTGGAAGCTGAGACCCTGCAGGGGAGACGGTTGTTCAAGATGTTACCCGACGCATTTGTGTTCAGCTACGCGGGTGACGACGGAAACCTGGTGAAGCTGAGCTTCAGGCCAATCACGAGTTTTCACCCTCCATCCATGGAGGCCCGTGTTTTCCGCGACATGGAGGGCGAGATGTGGATCGACTGCAAACAGGAGCGACTGGTCGAGTTTGACGGTCATCTCACGCAGGCCGTGAAATTCGGATTCGGCCTGCTCGGGCACTTGGACAAGGGAGGCCACTTTGAGGTCAAGCAGGCAGAGGTTGTCTCCGGTCATTGGGACATGACTGCCCTGAGTTTGGAGATGACAGGGAAAGCTCTCGTGTTCGCGAACATCGGTGTGCAGAAGAGAGAAAACCATCGGGACTTCCACCGGGTACCCGATGATCTGACGCTTACTCAGGCCGCGGAGATACTCAACCGAAAGATAGTTGTAGCGGATAATCGCTAGTTCAAGCGGCAGCAATAGTTTCAGCGACAGCGCCGCGGGTCAACTGTTCGGACGGATATTTGACGTCCAACCGAACCATCAAGGAGAAGGAATGTTTTTAGCCAGCAAAGCTGCATGGGCTGGGATTGTCTTCATAGTCGTGACGACAGGGATCTCGGGACCACACCCGACACCGCTGCTTGCTGCGGAAGCCGACCTCAGCAAAGAAGAGACGGCGGTTCCGCGTCGGGATGATGTCAAGAAGATGCAGCAAACTCTGCGGGGCAAAGGACATTACCGCGGGGAGGTCGATGGCGTCTTTGGTCTACGCACACGAGCCAGTATTCGAGGATTTCAGAGGGCAGAGAATCTGCCAATCACCGGGCAGCTTGATGCGCAGACGGCTGGCAAACTCGGAGTCAAACCAGAGGGTGGTGGGGAGACGAACTACGAGACTACGCAAGGCAAACCTTCGGCAGCCGTAAAGTGGGCTGAAGGTTCACGGAGAACAGGCAAGCCACACGGGAAGGCAGTCGCAAGCAAGTTGAAATTTACTGTTCCATGAACCCGAACGTTGCCGAAGAGTTCGTCCACCGCTCGAAGCGCAGCGGAGTTAATCACCCACATCGTTCTGCATAGCTGTTTTTCAGAAAATTATCGGCAGCTTTGCTGCCTTTCATCGATGCCGCAAATAGAAGCATGTGTGCCTGTTCACAATTCTGGGGGACTGCCTCCCCCTCCAAGTAAAGGTTGGCTAGTGCGACTTCCGCGTTCACGCTTCCTCGCTTGACCGCCTTCCACAACTCAACAGGATCAACCTCTTTCGCTGCGATCGTCCGAGCGGTTCCGAGCTTTCTTGCGACGAACTCCTGAACTCCTCTGACTGGATTGTGGACGATGTGTCGTTCACCAGCGTTTTCTACTTTGGGGTGCGCTGATGGGGCCATAAGTTCGGCTGTTGCGCCGGATTCTTTAGGCAGGTTGCCATTGCGGCTGTTGTAAAAAAAGGACGTAGCTGCCATCACTGCTATCAAGATGACGACGGGGATCAATCTCCAGAGCCCCGGCCTGGGGGGTCTTTTTTTACTATCGGAATTCGACGGTTTGACTTTGTGACTCGCTCGGTTGGATTTGTTGCGAACAACCAAAAGCGGCCGGAGGGGTTCAGTCCCGCACATCGGGCAAATTCCTCCCCTCTGGGGATAGCGATATTCACACGAAGCGCAAGTGATGTGTTGGTCGCTTACAGGCTTGGACACAGTGATCCTCCTCGGCCAGGAGTTTTGCCGTCGTGGCAGTTAGATTATATTTAGATCTGTGGAAGCGCACCGAGTAACGGAAGTAATGTCTTCGAGATCGCAAACAGCGCCCATCGACAGAAAATTTCGCGCTTCAGTCGCAGGGCAGGCTCACTCGCACCCGGCAGCCCCGCCTTCCATTCAGGTTGGATAGTTCGATTGAGCCTCCGTGGGCTTCGACGATCTGGCGCGAGAGTGCCAACCCTATCCCACTTCCCGAGGGCTTCGTGGTATAGAAGGGTACGAAAGCGTTGCTTGGATTCAGGAGTCCGAGGCCGTTGTCGTCGATGGTTATTTCGACGTAGTTATCTTCTACCGCCCAGCTCAAGGTTACCTCCGGTTTGCGATCTTCTGTTCCATGCGCGGAGTTTCTGGAGCGGTCATCACTTTGGCCCGGCGCTAGCGCGGCTTCGACAGCGTTGCGAACTAGATTGATGAGCATCTGCTCGATCTGGTCGGAATCGACCATCAGCAAAACATCGGGTCCGCGAGAGATCGTTACCACCACTCGAGTTTCCAGGAAGACAACGCGCTCGATCATTGGGAGCAGCGCGACTCTCTTTATTAGTGGAGGCGGCATCTGCGCTAGTTGCCGGTATGCCTGCAAGAATCGGTTGAGCGACGCTGTACGATCTTCGATGATGGCCAGGCCGCGTTCGAAGTCGTGGCGCTGTTCGGGATTGAGTTGAATCTCGGCGAGGCGGCCGCCCAGGCTGCCTGCGATCGACTTGATCGGGGCCAGTGAGTTGTTGAGTTCGTGCCCGAGTACGCGGATCAAACGTTGCCACGCGCTCCGCTCTTCCTCGCGGAGAGCGCGGCTTACGTCCGACAAGACAACCAGAGTGTGCGGCACGCCTTTTTCGCGGAACTTGCTTTGCCGCACCAGCCAGCGGGCGCTTGAACTGTTGACCGGGAGTGCGACCAGTGATTCGCTCGCAACGCTGAGGCAATCGGCCAGCCCGATTTCGTCGGCAGTGCGTCCGAGCAGGCGAACCGCGGCTTGCTGGAGCAGCTTTTCGCCGGCGGCATTCACCAGGCGAAGCACCCGGCCGGGATCAAACGCGAATAAGGGAGCGTCGATCTCTTCCACAACCCGGCGTAGCAGCGCAGTCGCCTCGATTGTACGGATGCGCTGATCGGCGAGCAGATCGGCCAGAGCATTTACTTCCAGCGAAAGCTCGCCCAACGCGTCCTCTGTGGTGGCGCCACGCGCGCGAAAGGAGTAGTCCTCTTCACGCAGGGCTGCGACCACGTTGGCCAACGTCTGCAACGGGCGGACGGTTTGTTCGTGCAATGCCAGGGACAGCACCCACCAGGCGAACAGTTCTATGAGCGAGAGCGCCACCTTCGATCCCGCAGACCAGGGTTGCCTCCAGATCAGAACGCCGCTGACCACAATTCCGGGTAAGGCTACCAGCAGGGCGTAGAGGCCGATGCGATGTTCGTAGAGGAGGCGAGCGCGTTTGCGAGGAATTTTTCGTCTTCCGGCCTTGCCGCTGGTCTGCGGACTAGAGGCCATACTTCTCCATGCGCCGGTAGAGCGCGCCCCGGCTCAGGCCCAGGGCTTCGGCAGCCTGGCTTATGTTTCCGTGAAAGCGCTGCAGAGCTTTTCGGATCAAGAGCGCCTCGACGGCTTCCAGGCTAAGCTCTTCGAGATTTTGGGTTTGCGGCCGCTGCAGATTCAATCCGAGATCAGCGAGTTGAATCTCATGTCCGCGGCACATGAGGACGGCGCGCTCCAGCGTGTGTTCGAGTTCGCGAACGTTGCCCGGCCAGGAATACTGCGCCATGACTTGCAGCGCGGAATTATCGAAGGCCTCAACTTCGCGACGATAGCGGGACGCGTAGCGCCGGAGAAAATGGATGGCGAGCGTCGGGATGTCTTCGCGGCGCTCGCGGAGCGGTGGGACATGAATCTCGACCGTGTTGAGCCGAAAAAGTAAGTCCTCGCGGAACTGGCCTGAAGCGCATGCGGCCTTAAGATCGGTATTGGTGGCCGAGATCAGCCGCACGTCGATCTTTCTCGAGCGAGAAGATCCCAGGCGCTCGATCTCGCCGGATTCGAGAACACGCAGCAGTTTTGACTGCTGCCGGATGGGCACATTTCCGATTTCATCCAGAAAGATCGTGCCACCGTCGGCGAGTTCGAAGCGTCCAATGCGATCGGTTCGTGCATCGGTGAATGCGCCCTTCACATGGCCGAAGAGTTCGCTTTCGAACAGTCCCTCCGCTAGCGCGCCCGTATTCACCGCAACCATCGAGCGGGAAGCCCGAGCAGAAAGGGCATGCAGGGTTTGCGCTACCACCTCTTTGCCGCTGCCATGTTCACCTGTGATCAGGACATTCGCGTCGGAAGGGCCGACGCGCGCAATCGCCTCTAACACCGGTTGCATGGACGCCGCCGAAGCGATGAACTCGGGGCGGCCCTGAACCTGCAGAAGCCGATTCTCCGCCGCCAACCGTTCGGCGCGCCGGAGAGCATGATGCAATTCGACTTGCGTCCGCAGAATGGCGAGCAGGCGATCATTCTCCCAGGGCTTTTGGATAAAGTCCCGCGCTCCGCGGCGCATGGCTTCCACCGCCAGTTCGACATTGCCCCAGGCGGTCATGACGATGACCGGCAGATTGCTGTCGAGCGCAACGATTTCTGAAAGAAGATCTAGGCCTTCGCGGCCCGACGTGGTATCGCGCGTGTAGTTCAGATCGACCAGCAGCGCATCGTAGGAATGCGCGGCTAGCGCCTCCCTGACTTCGGCGGGAGACTTGGCGCCTTCCAACCGATATCCCTGGGGATGAAGCAGAAGTTGGAGAGCTTCGTGGATATGTGGTTGATCGTCGGCTACGAGAATGAGCGGCGTGCGCTTTTCAGGTGGACGGGGAGGCGGCGCCATGGAGCGTGAATCTTGCGGCTTGGCCGAAGTCGGCATGAGCTATGGAGACGAGGCGGCCACCGTTCCGGTAACCGCATCCTGAATCAGCACACCATTATGTTCCAAAGTCGTGCCCGTTGTGCGATCAAGTTCGACTTTAGCCTTCCGGTAGGTGGTCATCGCGGTAACCAAGTCCAGTTCGGCCACCGAAAGATCGCGCTGCGCCGTCATGGTCTGGTAACTGGAGCCCGATCCCAATTCTTGCTCTTTCTTTGTGATCTCGAAGGTGCGCTCGGCCAAGTCCCTGGCCTTGCGGGCTGATTCAACCCTGGCGCGCGATTGTTCGAGCGCGTATTGGGCGTTGCGCACTTCGATCCGAATCTGCTTTTTCAACTGTTCTTTGCGCAGGCTGGCTTGCCGGTACTCCAACTCGGAGCGATACTGGTCGGCCTTGGCGACGCGGTTGCGGAACGGGATGGTCAGGTTGAGTCCGAAAAAATAATCGGGCGATGAATCGTTGAAAGCGCCTTGCCATGCGCCGGTCAGATCGGTGGGAGCATTGGAGGTTGTTGTGATTCCGGGGGGCACCAATCCTGCGAGACCGCTGCCGCCGTAGAAACCTACGAGAGAAAGGCTGGGCAGGAGTGCGTTGCGCTCCGCTTTTCGACTGATCTGCCGGTTGGCCAGATCGATGTCGGTCTCGAGCAATTCCGGGCGATTCTGCAGCCCCTGCGCAATCAGATCGAGAATCGGCACATTCGCTTCTGCCTCCGTGGTGGTGGTCTGCATGCGATCGGTCGGAACGACGGGCATCTCTCCCAGCGTGGGATCGTCGAGGCTTTTGGTCAGCGCATTTTTCATCAACGATTCCTGCAACTGGAGCGTCGTCCGTGCCACGGTCAAATCCTGGTCACGCCTGGAAACCTCGGCCTCAGCCTTCATCACGTCCATCTCGGGGATGCTTTCCAGTTGCAATTGCTTCCTGGCGTTCTCCACGGTCTGATTGGCGAAGGCGAGCGATTGTTCGTTCACGCGCGCCTGTTCGTAAGCGCTGACCAAGTCCCAATACATATTCTCGACCTGGGTGACGGTGGCGATGACCTGATTTTTGAAAGCGATATCGGATATCTTCTTGTTGTTCCGGGCGATATGCAAGTAGCGCAGGTTCGGACCGAAACCAAATCCTGCGAGAAGCTGTTGCTGAAAACTGAACCGGTAGTAGGTGTTCAAAGCCGGCGACAGGAAGGTGAGAGGACTGTTCGTCGTCTGGCGATTGTTATCGAATGCAAAGGAAATCGTAGTGCCGGTGGGAAAGGCCTGCGTGTAGCTTGCATTCACTTGCGCCGTATTCAGTTGCAACGACGGGACGCCGTAGATTTGAATATTCGTCAGCGGGGAAGTCAGGTGCTCGATCCCCGATGTCAGCGCGAGAGCCGGATCGTATGACGCCACGGGAGTTCCTCCGCCCAGAGTGGATTGCACCAGCCCAGACGCTCCGGCGCCAGCACCGCCGGCGCCGCTGGTCGTGCCGCCTGCGCCCGCTCCGGGGGCCCCCGCACCGTAGCCTCCGACTCCTCCGCCAGGAGTTCCTTGCACCACACCGGTGTTAACGCCGAGAAAGCTGCCGCCGGCTTTGGTGCGGAGCAGGTCCGCATCGGCAATGGGCAAGTTGTAGCGGGCGATCGCTAAGTCCAGATTGTTTTCCAGCGCAAGGTCGATCGCATCCTGCAACGATAGGTGCAACTTTCCGTCACGAACCAGCCGATCGAGACGCGGAGAATTTATCAATACCGGGTCGGGTACATTATCGGCAGTGTACGGGCTAAGCGGATTGTGCGAGTGAGGCATTTGCAATGCGGCCGGAGTTTGCATCTGGGCTTGCATCATGGTCACGGGAAGCACGAGCAGAGCTGCCATCAGTGCAGTTTCGAAGCCGCGTCCGCGGGAACAGATCTTCATCGATTCACCGCCGCGTCACTCGGCTCTGTCGTTATAGGTAAATTTGGATTCGCCGTATCGGCTACGAGCCAGCCGTCGCGCAACTGGATAGTGCGGGTTCCGTAAGCGGCGTTGGTTTCGGAGTGAGTGACCTGCACGATGGTTGTACCCTGTTGATTCAGGTCGCGGAACAGTTCCATGATCTCCTTGGCCTGCGAGGAATGAAGGTTGCCGGTCGGCTCATCGGCGAGCAGCAACGACGGTTTATGAATCACCGCCCGGGCGATCCCGACCAATTGCTGTTGTCCGCCAGAGAGTTGGTTGGGATAGAGATCTTTCTTGGCGACAATCTGAAAGCGATCGAGCGTGTCGGCCACCAGACTTTGACGCTGGTGGCGTGGAATGTCTTTATAGGAGAGCGGCAGGTCGATGTTCTCGAGCACGGTGAGATCGTCAAGCAGGTGATAGTTCTGAAAAACCATCCCGATGTTCTTCTTCGCCAGCTCCGCGCGTTCCTTTCGTTTCATCGCGTGCGCAGCCTCCTCGCGAAACCAGTACTCGCCCTGCCACTGATCGTCCAGAAAAGCGAGCACGTTCAGAAGCGACGATTTGCCCGCGCCCGACGGACCCATCACGGTGATGAACTCTCCGGGCTGAATTTGCAGGTTGACGCGCCGTAGAACCCATGTCTGGCCGGCGCCGGTCTTGTAACTTCGCTCGATGTTTTTCAGTTGGATCATTTCACTCCCGATTGTCACGAACTCACTTCACTCGTAGCGCAATGCGTTCATAGGTTCTACCCGCGCAGCGCGTCGAGCCGGCAACATGGCGGACGCCAGCGCAACCAGGGTCACCAGCAGAGTCATCCCGCACAGAGTTAGCGGGTCACTGCCAGAAATGCCATACAACTGGCTGCGCACGGCGTACATCAGCAGCAATGACACCGGCAACGCAACTGCGATGCTGATTCCTGCCAACCACAGCACCTCAACCAGCACCATCTTGACTACCGAGGCGCGCGTCGCCCCAAGCGCCATGCGGATGCCGATCTCGCTGGTTCTTTGAGTGGTCGAATAGGCCAGAACTCCGTACAGGCCCACGGCAGCCATGAGAGCCGCCAGGACTCCAAAACCGGAGGCCAGCAATGCGATTACGCGTTCGGCGGTGAGGTTGTTGTCGATCTGCTCGTCCATGGTCCGGAAAGTGTCGAGCACCAGGTTGGAGTCTACGGCTTGCATGGCACGGCGGATCGTACTCTCCGCGCTTTCGGGCTGCTGCCAGGTTCGGACGTAGAAGGTCATCGCTTGCGGCTCCGAAATTTGAAGGTAGGGCCGGAACAGAGTGCGCGTGACAGGTTCCCGAAGGCTCGCATGCTTCGCGTCTTTCACGACCCCGATGATAGCTGTGTCGGTTTTTGGTGCCCTGCCGCCGTAGCCGACAAAACGTCCGAGCGCCTTCTGCGGATCTCCGAAGAAACGGCGTGCGAAACTTTCATTGACCACTGCTACCTTCTGCGATTCCCCCGAATCCTGCGCGGTAAATGCGCGGCCCGCGAGCAACGGCATCTGCAAGGTTGAGAAATAGTCCGGACTCACATTCGGCTGCTCGACATTCATATCCTCGTGCGGTTTTTCGGTGTAACCGGCGATGGCGATGTTGCCACTCTCGTTGTCATTCGCTAATTCGGGGTCGTTGGTCGCACCCACGGAGCGAACTCCGGGCAGACCACTCAATGTCTCGAAGACACTTCGGTAGAGGGCAAAGGTGCGGGCGGGTTCGTAGCCGGCCATCCTGGGATCAATCCCGAAGGTCAGAAGGTGATCGGTCGTAAATCCGGCGTTGAGCGACCTCAGATTGTGCAGCGTGCGCACGAACAAGCCAGCGCCCACCATCAGCATCAGGCTCAGCCCGATCTGCAGCGCGACCGAAATGCGGCGGAAACGGAGCGGACTACTTCTGGCAGTCATCCCTTGCTGTTTCAGGGCCGGCGCCAGATCGGGGCGCCAGAACTGTGCCGCCGGGGCCAGACTGAAAAGGAGACTGGCAAACAGCGCCAAAGCAAAATTGAATAGCATGATCCGCAGATCGGGCTTGGCGGAAAAGGGAAGATCGCTGGTGCCTCCGCTCCAGATCATGTTAATCAGCAGCGCCGAGACTCGGGGCGCCAGCAGAATGCCCAACAATCCTCCCGCCGAGCCGAGCAGAAGTCCTTCCACCAGTAATTGTTGTATGACCCGCTTGCGCTTCGCACCGAGCGCGTAACGCACCGACATTTCACGAATGCGGCCGGATGCGCGCACCAGCAGAAGGCTTCCTACATTGGCGCATGCCATGAGCGCCACCAGCGCAACCATGCCCATCACGATCAGCAAGGGCATCATCCGGACGTCGCTGCGGAGCGGAGAGAATCCCCGAGCGCCATCGAGAACCAACAAGTGCGACTTGGTCAGGAAGAGGTCACGAAAACCTTCCGATTCACCGGTTATGTCTTTCAGTTCGTCGGACCTTACCGCATACCACAGAGGAGCGATGCCTGCCTCTGCCTGCGTGCGGCTGATCCCAGGTCTCAGCTTTCCGATAATGTTCAGCCAACTCGAGTGGTGGTTGTCGAGATCCTTTCTTCCCGGCATGATTTCCGACTGCATCATCATGGGCGTGAAGACATCAGGAGTGTCGCCCATCACAACGCTGTGAAAGCCAGGCGGCGCAACTCCGACTACCGTAAAAGGATTGCCGTTCACTAGAATGCTCTGGTTCAAGATTCCGGGGTCGGCGCCAAAGCGGCGCTGCCAATAGCTGAAGCTCAGAACGACCACGGGGTTCGCGTCCGGTTTTAGATCATCCGAGGGCACGAACAACCGCCCCAGCGCCGGCTGTAGGCCGAGAACGTCGAAGTAATTGCCGGAGACCAACTCCGCCGCGACCAGATCAGGCTGGTTGTGCCATTGCACGCCGACCTGCGTCCAATCCGTGGCAATCAGGCCGCTGAGAACCGAGTTGCGGTCCCGCAGATCGCGATACATGGGGTAGGAGAAATAGAACTTTCCATCCGTCCGCGACTGGAGGCGCCCGGGGATGTTGCCGCCGGCATACTTCAGAATCACCAGACGATCCACATCTTTTACAGGAAGACTGCGCAGAAGCGCCTGATCGAGCAGACTGAAAATCGCAGTGTTGGCGCCAATGCCAAGGGCGAGCGTCACGATCGCCACTGTCGCAAATCCAGGTGACTTTCGCAACTGGCGCACGGCGTAACGGAGATCCTGCAGAAATCCGTTCATGTGTTCTCCTCACTCATAGCGCAACGCCACCATGGGATCGATCTTTGCCGCACGCCGCGCGGGAATGTAGCACGCGAAAAAGGCCACGAGCGCGAGAAAGGCCGCGCTCACGGCGAATGCGACCGGGTCACGGGGGCCTACTCCAAACAGCAAGCCGGACAAGACTGGAGCCAGCAGCAACGACGAGACGGTGCCCCCAGCAACCCCCAGCAGCAGCAGCTTCATTCCCTGGCCCACAATCAATGACAAAACATCTCGGCGCGCAGCTCCCAGGGCCATGCGAATTCCAATCTCGCGCGTTCGTTGCGATACTCCGTAGGAAACGACGCCGTACACTCCCACCGACGCCAAAAGCAGCCCCAGGCCGGCCAGAGTGCCGAGAAGAGTGGCGGAGAATCGCCGCGAAGCAGCCGAATCGGAAAGGACCTGGTCCATGCTGGCGATATTTGAAACTGCCTGGTCCGGATCGACCTGCATCACTTGCCGGCGGACGTCCACGGCCAGGCTAAGCGGATCTGACTTTGTGCGCACGACTAGCGTGAGGTATCCAGTGCTGTACTGCGCATGCGGAAGGTAAACCTGCATTGTGTGAGGCGCATCCAGGCCTGCTTGTTTGACGTCTTGTACGACCCCGACAACGGTTCGCCAAGGCTGCGGCTGATAATCGAACCCGGGCACCTTTACGCGTCGCCCGATGGGATCCTGATTGGGCCACCAGCGCTGTGCCGCAGTGCTTGAGATCAGAACGACAAACGGTGCGCCTTCCAAATCGGCCTCGGTCAAGAGCCGCCCCCGAACCAGGCGAATTCCAACAGCAGCGAGGTAGCCGGGGGTGACGATGTAACGCTCGGGGTAAGGCGTTTCGCCCGGGCCGTGCGCGAATCCTTCCGGCTCAGCGCCGGCGTTGTCAAAATTCGCCCCCAGCGGCAGCACGTTCACTGCGCCTGCGCATTCGACACCGGGCAGGACGTTGACGCGGCCCAGCAGGTCCCGGTAGAAGGCCACAGGTTTCTCAGTTCCCGCCGGATATTTGGCGGAGGCGAGACCGATGTCCATAGTGAGGAGATGATCCGAGCGGAACCCCGGGTCGATGCCGTACAGCTTGCTGAAGCTGCGCAGCAGCAATCCGGCGCCAGCCAGCAACACGAGACTCAGCGCGATTTCAGTTGCCGCCAGCGCTTTTCGAAAGGTGTCATGAGAGGCGCTGATGTTCCGCGTGCCTTCCTTCAGCGTGTCACTGAGAGTGATTGCCGAAACCCGCAAGGCGGGAACCACGCCGAACAACAAGCCTGTTGCCAGACTCAAGGCGGCGGTAAATGCGAGGACGCGCCCATCCAAAGATACGGCCGCGAGCTGAGGAATAACCTTTCTGCCGATGGCTACGACGAAATTTGTGCCCCAGAACGCCAGCAGAGTCCCGATGGTGCCGCCACACAATGCGAGCAAAACGCTCTCGGACAAAACCTGCTGAACCAGCCGCACCCGTTTCGCGCCCAGCGCCGAGCGGATGGCAATCTCTTTCTGCCGTGTCAAGGCACGCGCCAGCAGTAAGTTGGAAACGTTTGCACAGGCGATCAGAAGCAGAAACCCGATGGCTCCCAGCAGCACGAGCAGGGCTGGACGCAGCCCGGAAGCAATATCGTCCCGCAGCTTTACGACGCGCACTCCGGTAGTCGAATACTCATCGGGAAACTGCTTTGCGAGGCCGCGATTGATGACCTGCAAGTCTGAATGGGCCTGCTGTAAAGACACTCCCGGCTTGAGGCGGGCAATCGCGCGCAGGTGCCGCGACAATCGTTCCTTGTCGTCGTGCTTTTCCGCGGCAGGCCGGTAAAACTGCGCAGGACCATTGACCAGTGTGACCGGCAGCATCGGAAAGTCTTTCGGCGTGACGCCCACAATGGTGTACGGTTTGCCGCCCAGGTTAATTTGTTTTCCCACCACCTGAGGATCACCTGCAAACCGGTCCTGCCATAAGCCATAAGTCAGAATGATGACCTGGTCCTTGCCCTCGATCTGTTCCTCGGGCAGGAAATCACGGCCCAGCTTCGGCTTGACGCCCATAAGAGACAAATAGCCATCGCTCACCTGCATCCCCGGAATACGGGCTGGAGTGTCCACGCCAGTAAATGTGGCGCTCCAGTCTCCAAAGGCGACAACGTTTTCGAAGACGTGATTCTGGCGGCGGTAATCATCGATATCAGTGAAGGAGAGCTGATCGCGATTGTCGTCGGGCCCAACGCTCCAAAGCAGCGCCAGGCGCTGAGCGTCTTGGTAGGGCAGATCTCGTATAAGGACGCCGTTGGCGACGCTGAAAATCGCCGTGTTAGCGCCGATGCCCAGCGCTAGCGTCACGATCGCCACCGTCGCAAACCCCGGCGACTTTCGCAATTGCCGCAGAGCGTAGCGGAGATCCTGGAGCAAGCCGTTCATGCGTTCTCCTCACTCATACCGCAGCGCTACTATGGGGTCGACTCTGGTTGCCCGCCGTGTGGGTACATAGGTCGCCACGCCCGCAACAGCGGCCAGCAGGATTGACACTCCCACATAGGTGATCGGATCACTCGGAGCAACCCCGACCAGAAAATCGCTGACCATGCGGCCGACGGCAAGGGCCGCCAGTACGCCAACCGTCAAGCCGGATGCAACAATCAGCAGGCCCCGGCGTCCGATGATTTTGAGGATGTCTCGCCGCTGAGCCCCCAGCGCAATGCGAATGCCAATTTCCTGAGTGCGCTGGCTTACGGCGTAGGACATCACGCCGTAGACACCGACGATTGCAAGAATAAGCCCAAGTAGTCCCAACGCTGCGGCCAGGCTCGCTCCGATCTCGAAGAACAACAGGCCGTTGCCTCCGTGAAGGGCCTCTGTCATGGTGCGCACGCCGTAGACTGGAATCGACGGCGCAAGTGACTGCGCGATTCCTCTTACCTCGGCGACCGTCTCCTGCAGACTCCGCCCCGAGCGTATCTGGAGCGTCTCCGTCGAAACGTAGGCTTGCGCGACCGGCAGACAGAAGACCGGCTCGAACGGCCCGTACAACTGGCTCATCCGGCTGTTCTGAACCACTCCCACGATCGTCGTCGGACGCTTCGCATCAGACGTCAGAGTAAAAGACTTGCCCAGCGGGTCCTGGCCGTGCCAATAGCGATCTGCCATGGCCTGGTTGATCACCGCTACGCGGGGCGAGTTCTCGTTATCCGCATCGTTGAAGTCGCGTCCGCGATTCAGCGTGATGCGCATGGTTGCGAAATAGTCCGGCGACACAGCGTCGGTTTCGGCGTGAGGCGCCTGCTGGTCCGGGGAGGTTGCATATCCCGGAATCGCAAGGTCGCTACCCTGGACCGAGTCGCTCAGCGGGACCACCGAGGCGAGGCTGGCAGACTGGACTCCGGGCAGAGCGCGGGTACGATCCAACATCGTGCGATAGAATGCCCGTCCCTCAGCTTCCGTATAGCCGATCTCATTTGGGTCGAGCGTGAAGTTAAGGAGATGCTGGGCATCGAAACCCAAATCACTGTTCTGAACACCGCGCAGACTGCGCACAAATAGTCCCGCAACGATCAGCAAGGTCAGCGATCCGCCCACCTGGACGGCGACCAGGATATCGCGCAAACGCTGGCGTCCCCCGGTCGAAGTGCGTCCACCTTCGTGCAGTACTTCCCGCAAGTTGCTATGCCGGACGCGGGCTGCAGGCACGACGACGACGAACATCCCCGTCACTACTGCTGCGGCCAAGGCATACACAAAAACGTGCCAGTTGAAATCGAAATTAAAGACGATGGGCAACTCACTTTGCAGGGAGATGGAGCCGAGTAATCGCGTTCCGCCCAGACCCAACAGAATTCCCACGCCGCAACCGAGCGCAGCCACAACCAGACTCTCCGTGAGCAACTGGCGAACTAACCGGCCATTCCCAGCGCCCAGCGCCGCCCGCACCGCCATCTCACGCTGGCGTGCCCCTGCGCGCACAAGAAAAAGATTGGCGACATTCACACAGGCAAGCCCCAGAACCAACGCGGCTAGAGTCAGGAACAGAGCTGCCAGTTTGGGGAAAGGATTCGTACTCCCCGAAAGGATTCCCGGGGGCCGTAAGGGATTGGCACGCAGATCACCGATCCCACGATCTCTGGGATATTGTTTCAGCAGGCGCTGCCCTACGACCGCCATCTCAGACTGCACTTGTTGCATGTCGGCGCCTGGCTTCACCCGGACAAGAGCCAGCATGCCGCGAGCCTTGGCATCAGCCAGAAAGTCGTCTCTAATTGCCCGCTCGACTACATACATGCTCAGAGGGAGATAAGCCTGGACCTCGAGAACCGGCGTAGGCCCCAGAAAACCTTTGGGCGCAATTCCGATGACGGCGACGGGATGGCCGTTAAGAGAAACTGCTTTCCCGACCGTTGTGGGGTCACCCCCGAAGCGAGTCTGCCAATAGTTGTAACTCAGAACCACGACTGGGTCCGCGCCCGCGACCTTGCCTTCCGTGCTCAAAATGAAGCGTCCTGCGGCCGGAGTAATGCCCATCAGTGAGAAGAAATCGCCGCCTACGTAAGCCGTCTGGACCGGTTTGGTTGTACCGTCTGCAGTCAGGCCACTTTGCGAGTTTTGCGCGCCTGCCAGACCGCCAAAAATGAAGGGTGTTGTGCCCGAAAAGACGTCCGTGGTTTGTTTCTTAACTTCCGTAAACTCAGGATATGAAAATTCAATCTCGAAATTTTCGCCTGGCCGGGAAAAGGCCAGAAAATGTATCTCCCGCGGATCCCTGATAGGCAGCGACCGCAGAACCAGCCAGTCGACCATGCTGAAAATGGCGGTGTTCGCTCCGATGCCGAGTCCAAGAGTCAACACGATGACCGAGAAAAAGACCGGGCTCTTGCGCAGTTGACGTAGCGCGTAGCGAAGGTCCTGAAGAAATCCTCTCATTTTCTTTACCTCCGTTCATTCCCTACTCATAGCGCAACGCCACCATGGGATCGACCGACGCCGCTCTTCTGGCCGGGATGTAGCTGGCGAGCAGCGCCGAAATGGCGAGCACGAAACAGACTGCGCCCAGCGTGCCTCCGTCCCACGGCCGAACTCCAAAGAGCAACCCGCGAATCAGGGTCGCAGCGGCAATCGAGCAAAGAAGGCCGGCGCCGATCCCCGCCCCCGCCAACCAGCCCGCCTCTTTCATGATGAGCCGGGACACCGAGCCGCGTTGAGCCCCGAGGGCCATGCGAACTCCGATTTCACGCGTCCTCTGGCTCACCGAGTAAGCGATTACGCCATAGAGGCCAATCACGCCCAGCAGCAACGCCAGCGTGGCGAAGCCTCCAACCAGCCAGGCTGAGGAACGGTGGAGGTAGGCGGTCGGCGAATTGTTGATCCTGTCAGCCATGGTCGCTTCGTTCATCGTGCCGATGCCGGGATCGATCTCATGGACGGCGGCTACCAGCGTCGGGAGCAACGTCCCCTCGGCCTGCGACGTGCGGGCGACGAGAGAGAAGAAGGTGTCAGTATCCTGGTTAAATGGGTAATAGACAGCGGGCCAAGTCTCGGCGTCGAGCGCGCCATCGTGAACGTCTTCCACAACACCGATGATTTCCCTAATCGACTTTGGCGACAGCTCCGTGTTGCCGATCTTCTTGCCAATCGGATCCTCCCCGGGGAAATATTTCCTGGCCAACGTCTGGTTGATGATCACGACGAGGGGTTTGGACGCATCATCGGCGTCGGTAAAATAGCGGCCACGCAAGAGTTTCGCCCGAAGCGTGGAGAAAAACTCCGGACTCACATCCCGTTCGTTCACTTCATTGTGTCTTCCGTCATAAGGCCGGCCCACAATTCTTATCCATTCCGTATTTCCATTGAAGCTCACGGGCAACACGCTGGAGGTGCCCACCGATTGGACGCCGGGTAAGGACGCTACGCGCTTCAGGATCTGCTGTTCGACGGCAACGATCTGCTCGTCTTTCGGGTAGCTGGCATCGGACAAAGCAACTTGCAGCGTGGCCAGATGCTCGGTCTGGAATCCGACTTCCACATGCAGCAAGCGATAGAAACTCTTGCCAAGCAATCCGGCCCCTACAAGCAGGACCACAGCAATCGCCAGTTCGACTACGACGAGGTTGGCTCCAAAACGCCGCCAGAGGGTTCCGGCGTAACCGCGCCCGCCTTCGGTCAAGCTCTCTCGCAGCTTGTTCAGAGGCAGGCGCACGACCGGGGGAAGAGAGAAGAGAATTGCCGCGAACAGGGAAATGGCGGCCGCAAAGACTAACACATGAGAGTTCAGGCCGAGTCCAGCCAGGTACGGCATAGTCGCCATCATGTCCTTCGAGATGAGCCGCGTCAGAGTCTGCATCGCTCCGGCCGCCGTCGCAACGCCAAGCAGACTGCCTGCCGCCATCAACACCAGGCCTTCGGTCATGAACTGGCGAACTAGTCGTCCGCGCGACGCACCTAGTGCGCCCCGCACCGCGATCTCGCGCTTTCGGCTCTCAGAGCGGACCAACAGCAAGCTCGACACATTCACGCAGGCGATGACCAGCAACAACCCCGCACCCGCGAGCAACACCAGCAGGATGGGCCGGATATTCGTGACGATCGCTTCAGACAAAGGGAGTACGCTGGCGCCCTGGTCGCGATTGTCGGCGGGATACTGCAACTCCAGTTGCCGCGCAATTGCTTTCATGTCCGCGAGGGCTGTCGCGACGGAGACGCCATCTTTGAGCCGGCCGATTCCGGTGAGCCCGTGGCAGCTTCGCCGGATGGAACAGGAATCCGAGGCGTGAAGCGTCGTCCAGAACTCAGCACCTCCGGTGGGCGCAAAGTGAAAATCCTTCGGCAGGACTCCGACGATGGCGTAGGGAATGCCGCTCAGCGTGACGGTCTCACTGGTTACATTCTTCCTTCCGCCGAACCGTTTTTGCCACGTGGCGTAACTGAGGATCACGGTTTGGGGCGCCGCGGGCAGATCCTCACCAGTGTAAAAGTCCCGACCGAGGATGGGAGCGATGCCCAGCGTGTGAAAGAACCCATCACTCACGCGCGTTCCGGGGACCGGCTCTGTGCCTCCAGGAGCACGCAGCAGGTACCCGGTTCCGGTGTAGACATCCATCGAACTGAAAGCCTGGTTGAGTCTCTTCCAGTCGAGGTAGTCGGGATAGGAAAGGTTGGCGCGCGGGATCATGGTGATGCTTTCCGTGACTTCAACGAGCCGGTTGGGGTCCGCATAGGGCAGCGGCTTGATGAGTGCGGCGTCCACAAAACCAAAGATGGCCACACTGGCAGATATGCCCAGAGTCAATACCAGAATCGCCGTGAAGGCGAACCCCGGGCTCTTGCGCAATTGCCGCAGGGCGTAGCGGAGATCTTGCAGCAAGCCGCTCATGCACTCGTCTCCTGCAAAAGCTTTTTCAGTTCTTCTTCCGCTACGACCTTGCCGTCGAACAAATGCACTTCCCGCTGCGCGTGCTTGGCGAAACGCGGATCGTGCGTCACCATGCAGATCGTTGCTCCTTCGCGATGCAGGTTCTGCAGAAGCTCCATCACCGCTTCGCCGTTGCGCGAATCGAGATTGCCCGTAGGCTCGTCGGCGAGCAGAATCGATGGCTTCCCGCCTAACGCTCTGGCCACGGCGACGCGTTGCTGCTGACCGCCCGACAGCTGCGACGGATAATGCCGGATGCGATGCGCCATGCCGACCCGCTCCAGAGCTTCCATCACACGCGCCTTGCGGTCCGCCGCCGGCATCTTTTGCCGGTAAGTCAGCGGCAGTTCGACATTTTCGTAGACCGTCAGGTCGCCGATCAGGTTGAAGCTTTGAAAAATGAAACCGATCTCCTGATTGCGGATGCGCGACCGCTCCGCGAAATCGAGGTTCTCGACCGTCTTCCCATTCAGCGAGTAGCGTCCGGCGGTCGGTGTATCCAGAAGTCCGATGATCGACAGCAGGGTTGATTTGCCGCATCCCGACGGCCCTGACATAGCGACGTACTCGCCTTTGTTTACCGACAGGTGGATACCGGAGAGAGCGTGGGTTTCGATCTCATCGGTGTAGAAGACTTTGGTGAGGTCCTGAATGTGGATGAGCGGCTGTCCTGCTTCGGTCATTGCAAACTCCCTCGCTTTTTAGTTCGTTAATTTCCCTCCGGCTAGTCCAGCCGGATTCGATCGGTGTTATCCCACCGCGACATGTCGGACAAGATCACGGTGTCGCCCTCGTGGAGTCCTTCAATCACCTGGATCGAATTTACCGAGGCTCGCCCAACCTTCACGGGAACACGTGAGGCGCCCTGTCCGTCCGGGCCCAGTTTGAACAGACTGATGGTGCTGTTCTCCTGCCCGAATGCGGGACGGCCAACATAAAGCACGTTGTCCAGCCGCTCCAGGTCGATGGTTCCGTCCACACTCAAGTCAGGCCGCGCACCCTTCGGCAATTCCCCGGTTAGTTTGACGTCGACCGTAACGGTTCCGTTTTGCACCGCCGGATCGACGCGCATGACCGTGCCCGCGATCACGCCGTTATGAGTGTCGACCGATGCTGGTTCTCCAATCTGCACGTCGCGCGCCTGGGTTTCGGCGACCTTCAGTGTGGCCATCAGGTGATCGGGCTCTACCACTTTGGCGAGCATGGTTCCGGGAAGGACATGCTGGCCGACTTGCAGCGGGAGATCCACCAGCACCCCGTCGATACCGGCTCGCACTTTCAACGCGTCGAGCTGTTTCTGTTTGAGCTGTGCCAGAGTGCGCATCTGATCGACTTTGGCCTGCTGCACCGCCATCTGCGATGCGATTGCGCGCTGGTTGGCGGTGAGCCGCTGCGTCTCAAGGTCATTTCTAGTGGTGAGTTCGTCCGCCTTGTCCTTTGAAGTCTTGTAGGCCAGGCCCGAGATGACTCCGAGTTCGTAGAGAGCCTTGTCGGTGCTGGCCTGCCGTTGTGCCTGTGCGTCGTCGGCGTGCACGGTAGCAGCGCCGGCTTTCTGGTTCATCAGATCGCTATCGAGCTTGACCCGGAGACTCTGGTATTCGGCTTCGGCTGCTTGCAATTGAAGCTGCGCGTCCACCGCGGCCTGCTCCGTCTGCGGATTACTCATCTCCAGCAGGATCGTGCCGGCCGTCACCTGAGAACCGGGTAGCATATGAATGCGAACCACAGTGGCTTCGGTCTCCGCCGGAATCTGACGCACCGATTCCTGGCTGGGGACGAGCGAGCCTAGCCCGCGCACCTGCCGCAGCATGGGACCACGCTTAACGGTGTCGGTCCATACGGTTCCGCGCTCCACGGTCGGCGCCGCAGGCTTCAGCCGCATGACTCCGACGGAGAGTGTGGCCACGCCTAGAACTACCGCAGTCGCGATGAGCGCCTGGCGCCGACGCCTCTGCGTCTTGAACTCGGGTCGAGCGATGTCCATTCGGTGCTAGAAGGGCAACTGAGATGCCGTCCTCGATTCAACGGTAAGTACCTAGAAACGTGGTAGATACTGACGACGGAATGACTGGGGAAAATCCTTTTCTATCCGAAACTGGACGTTGGTGTTCGAGAATGGACAGAACCGACCGCTTCAATGCAGCCGGTTTCACTCCTCGCGCAGCAGGATCATAGGATCAACCGAGAGGGCGCGTCGGGCGGGAATCCATGTAGCCAGCAGCCCCAGCAGCGCCATGGACAGAACAACGCCAGCCAATACCAGAGGATCGCGGGATGTTGCCTGATACACGATAGAAGCCAGCACACGGCTCGCCAGAATTCCGAGGAGCAATCCTGCCGCAGAACCAATTGCCAGCAATTTGAAAGCCCGTCCCAATGCGGCCTGTAACACTTCCTTGCGCTGCCCGCCGAGCGCGACACGAATTCCCAACTCGCGCAGCCGCTTGCTGACGGAGTACGCAGCCGTTCCGAAGATGCCAGTTACAACCAGCATCGCGCCCATTACACCCATCACGCCCAGCGTTGCCGTCGCCATACGCGGAGCAAATAAAGCTCCGTCCAGTTCCTGGGTCCGGGTTTTGATGGCAATGGGCAAGCCTCCATCCACATTCTGCACGGTGCTCTTGATGGCTGCCGTCAGTTGCTGGGGATCGCGGTTGGAGCGGACGATCAGACATGCCTGAGGTGATTGCGATTGCAGGACGGGCAAAAACATCGCGGTCGTTGGGTCTTCGGCGAGGGTCGCATACTTTCCATCTTCTGCAATCCCTACCACTTGTATGCGCCAGCCATCCGGCATCTTGTAATAACCGCCGATCGCGTTTGTTACCGACCCAAAGATTTTGCGGGCAAACTCCCGATTGACAATGGCTACGCGTGGCGAGTTTTTGTCGTCATGCCAGGTGAGAGTTCTGCCTGCCAGCAAAGTTGTCTGGGCCGCATCGAAGTATTCGGGAGAGATGTTGTACATCGCGGCTTCGGCAGCGGCATTCGATGGCCTCAGATCCGTCGTTTTATCGGTAAAGACATTCGAGGTGTTCGCGCCGTAATACAACGGTGGGCGATCAACTAACCCCACAGATGTTACGCCGGGAATCGTCTCCAAGGCATCGATCATGCGCTTTTGCACGATAGGCAAGCTGTCGCCGCTGTAACCGGCCATGCTCAGAGCTGTTTCTACTACCATCGCACCCTGGGGTTCAAACCCGAGATGGCTGTGCAGCGATCGCATCAGTCCTCGAACAGCGACCAGCGAAGAAGTGACCAGCACTGCACAGATCGCAATTTGGACAACAAGCAACAGGTCCCGCACACTCATCCGCCGCCCCACCCTGCTGGTTGATCCCGACTTCACGACCTCATACGGATTTGCGTGGAGTATCTGCCTCACTGGGACCGCGCCAAACAGGAATCCACTGGCTAGAGCTAACAGCAAAGCCACTAGGTAAACATTCGCGTCCGGGTTAACGGGGATCGTCAGGGGGACGGTTGAAAGCGGCTGCCACACGCTCAGCGACCGCAAGAGCGCTATGCTGCCCAATAGTCCCGCAGCGCCTCCGATTAGTGAAATCAGCACGGCTTCGGTAAATACTTGCCGCAGAATGCGCTTGCGGCTCGACCCGAGCGCGAGTCGCAAAGCAACTTCACGGGAACGGTCCGCGGCGCGCGCGGCGAACAGGCTGCCGAGGTTGGCGCATGCGGCCAGCAGAATCAGTCCCGCCAACAACATTAACCCAGTTAGAAACGCCTGTGCCGGACCGCCCAACCAATCCCCGGCAAGCCCTGGACGCGTCAAGGAAAAAGTCATCTTGCCATCGTCTTTGGGGTAGGTCTTTTCCAGATACGTGCCAATCGAGTTCAGATCGGCAATCGCTTGTGCCGGAGTGACTCCCGCCTTGAGATGCCCCATCACCATCAAAATACCGCGGTTGCCGCGCTCGTCCAGGACATTCACACCTTCCACCTGCTCCTGGTTAACGATCGGCACCCAGAAATCGGGAAAGAGAAACGTCAAAGTCCCCCGGAACTCAGGTGGCGCTACACCGAGGATGGTAAAAGGATGCTTGTTGAGCTGGACCACACGGCCCACCACGCCGCGATCGTCCTGAAAATGGGTGTGCCAAAACACGTAGGTGAGCACAATATACGGAGCGCTGTTCGGCCCGCGCTCATCGGCGGCGTGAAAGAAACGGCCAAGATAAGGCTGAACGCCTAATGCGTCGAAGTAGTTCCCGGTCACTTCCAATATCCAGGATCCGGTTGGATTGTTGCCCGTATCCAGTCCGACCGAAGTGACGTTATAAGCTGCAAGATCATCAAAGCTGCGGTTGCGATCGCGCAGATCGCGATAGTCGGGAAAGGAATGATTGATGGCTTTGTCGTTCCCGCGCTCGATTGCCCAGAGGCTCCCGGCGTGCGGCACATTCAGCGGGCGCAGTATTAGCGCATTCAGTATGCCAAACACCACGGCGTTTGCGCCGATGGCCAAGGCCAACGTCAAAACGGCGACGATTGCGAATCCGGGAGACTTGCGCATCTGGCGAAGGGCGAATCGCAGGTCCTGCAGCAGGGTGGTCAATGGTCGGCCTCTCGATGACGCTATGCTACATCGAAAGAAAAGCAATTCGAGAGCCAAATCGCCTTGAAGGCAACTTTGATGAGAACGAAGTACCTTGCGGAGTCTCGCAGGGGTATGGAACGCGCTGTGTGTCCGGTTTCACCGGAGGGTGTCCGCGAATGAACAGGGATCTCGAAGCATTTATGCTCGCAACAGGTTGCGCGCGATGAACAGGACGTTGGCCGGACGCTCACCCAGCCGCCGCATGAAATAGGGATACCACTCCGTGCCGAAGGGAATATAAATTCGAAGGCGCCAGCCGTCGCGCACCAGCCTTCGCTGCAGATCGCGGCGGATGCCGTAGAGCATCTGGAATTCGAAGGAGTCGCGAGAAAGCTTTTCGCTGGTCGCGAAGGCCTGGGCTTGATGAATGATGCTTTCATCGTGCGTGGCCAGGCCATGATAGATGCCGCTCTTCATCAGAATCTTCATCAGCTTGACGTAGTTGGCGTCGACGTCGGACTTGGCGGCGAAGGCGATCTCCGGAGGTTCTTTGTAGGCGCCTTTGCAAAGGCGAATCCGGATCCCCTCGGCCAGAAGTTTTTCAACGTCGCTCCCGGAGCGTTTCAGGTAGGCCTGGATCACGGTGCCGACCGATTTGGCGTTGCCCGGCATGCGGTGGAGTTCGTGAACGAAATCAAGCGTGCGCTGCGTGTACGGTGATCCCTCCATGTCGACGCGTACAAACCCGGGAGGATTCATGGACGCTGCTTTGGAGACGAGTCCGCCGACGATGTCGCGGGCCAGTTTCTCATCCACGTCGAGCCCCATGTGCGTTAGCTTAAGGCTGATATTGGCGTTGAGGTGGCCGGAGGCAATGGCGTCAAGAATCTGATGATAGAGTTGGGCGCTGTGCCGGGCCTCGTCGGGATTCGTGACATTTTCGCCTAAGTTGTCGATGGTTACGCTCATGCCGGTCCGGTTGATGGCCTGGGTGGCGCGGACCGCGTCGGCGATCTCTGTGCCGGCCACAAAGCGGCCAGCGACCCGGCGGCCCAGCGAGGAGCGCTCAGCAAAGTTCCGCAAAGATGGGTTTTCGGAAAGACGCACGAAAAAAGTTCTTAACATGCCTTACCTGGAAAATCATCAGCCGAAACCGACTGGTGGATGAGGATGAAAAGCACAGAAAGTTGTATCACAATGAGGGGCGTGCCGAAGCCACGTGGCGATCACGACCGTCGTGCGAGCGCTCTTACCAGGAGTAGTGCGCGGTGTAGGTAATTGTCTTTTCCTCGCCGGCCGCGACTGTCACCGGAAACTCAATGTTATGGCTGTCGGTCTTCTTATACTCAGCGGAGCTGGAAGCGATATCCCAGTTCACCGCCCGGTAAAGGTGTTCGACCACACGGACCTCCACCGGCTCCTTCTTGTGGTTGCGGACCTTGATTTCAAAAGATTCGGTCGCCGTACGCTTGTTGTTGTCGACAATGTAGTCGCTGCGACGGCGCTCTCCTGTGAGGTCAAAGGCATTACCGGTGTAGATGCGCACGGTTTCATCGCGCGGCGTGTGTTCGATCGTATTTTCGCCGGTGAATTCGATCTGGCCGTCGTCACTGCGGCGATAGAAGCGCACGCGGCCTTTGGGCAGCGGCATGCCCAGATGGTTTGCATCCGAATTGCGAAACTCACGCATCACCCAAATCTTAGGATTGGATTCCGTGCCGTAGGAGTGATCGTTTCGAATGTTGTCCCAGTTCCAGTTGTTGTAGCGGTTGCCGTCGATCTTGACGCCGTCGTAAATGTAGATTTGTTTCGTGCCCACCCCTGCTGCGCGGATGAATTCCACTTGCTTGGTTTCGCGGTCACGCAGCGTGGTGGGGCGTTCGAGCGTGTAGAGGTGGTATTCGTCGAAGGTCTTCTCGCTCACCGGCTGACCCGGCATTGCGGCCGCCCCGTTAACAACAACCATCTGGTTCCGGCTCCGGCAGGCCACTCCAGGCTCAATCTTGTTCACATCTCCGGCCATGAGCTTGATGCGGGCGTTCTCGAAAGTCTTGCCGGTCTGGTTGTCCATGGTGACCCAGCCCACGACGTCAACCAGATCTCCCTTCTCGGGCGCAACGATGTTGTAGTCGGCCTGCCAGGTCATGCCGCCGGTGATGTAGGACAATTCTGCGGGAAACTTGCCGGCTTTGGTGGCGAGCAGCCACTCCAGGCGAGGCTTGAGGATGCTGTCGTCGGTGAGCGCCGGGAAGACGGGCGTTCCGGGAAGGCTGAAACGCAACTGTCCGTTGACTTCGATGATCGGCTGATCGGAGGCCGCCGCCATCTGCGACTGGTAATACTGCTGGCCGTAGAGGCCCATAGCGGATTCGTTGTGGGGGACATATCCGCTGCGAACCACTTTGCCCTTGATGGTTTGAATTCCCTGGGTCGTGCCAACTTCGAAATCAATTGTCTTGCCCTCGTAGAAAGAGAGCAGCAGAGCCTGAGAAATCGGATCGGCACGGTAATTCTGCTCCAGCACCTGCACCGCATGCTTGCCCGTCGGATCGCGCAGAATGACCGAGTCCGGCTCGAGGTGCATCGTGATGTCGTTCACGCTGACTTGGTTCTCGCCGGACTTCAGATCGAGCGGCAATTCCTGCCGCACAACGGCGAAGTTCTGGTTGTAAATAGTGAGTGAGGGTTGAGAAGGCTGCTGCGCCAAGAGGGTGCCGCAGAGAGCGAGGAAGCAGACGAAGCGAGCGATCATAAGGCTACACCTCCGCAGGAAGGTCGGGCCAGAGCATCTTCAGCGTTAGGCACCGGGAAGCGGGGTTTTGGTTTCCCGCACACCAGTTAAACTCTATCGATAATTGAACCCGGGTGGGAGTGATTCTTGCGTTGCCGGCCAGCAGCGGGTCGTTTCAGCTTCCGTGCTCCTCGAGGAATTTCTCGACCTCGATGGCAGCCATGCAGCCGGTGCCGGCAGCGGTGATGGCCTGGCGATAGCGGCGGTCCTGCACATCGCCACAGGCGTAGACGCCATGGATGCGCGTGTGCACGTAGTTGTGTGTCTTGAGATAGCCGTCGGCGTCGGTGTCGAGCTGACCGGCGAACATCTTCGCATTGGGATTGTGACCAATGCCGAGAAACAGTGCGCTGGTGGGGAAATCCCAGATCTTGCCTGTCTTCACGTTGCGCAGCTTGAGCCCGGTGACTTCCTGTTTCGCGTGGTCATAGACATCTTCGACGACAGTGTCGGTGAGGAACTGGATTTTTGGGTTGTGCCGGGCGCGTTCCAGCATGATTTTCGAAGCGCGAAAGCTGTCACGGCGGTGAATGAGTGTGACCTTGGTAGCAAAGCGCGTAAGGAACGTGGCCTCCTCCATCGCGGAGTCGCCGCCGCCGATCACCACGATTTCCTTTCCTGAAAAGAAAAAACCGTCGCAGGTAGCGCAGGATGAAACGCCGTGGCCGATGAGCTTCTGCTCGTTGGGCAGGCCCAGCCACCGGGCGGAAGCTCCGCTGGCGATGATGAGCGCTTGCGCGTGCACCTGATGCTTGCCGAGATGAAGCAGAAACGGACGCTGGCTGAGGTCCGCGCTGGTCAGATGCGCCGTGCGGTATTCCGCGCCGAAGCGTTCCGCCTGTTTGCGCATGTTCTCGACCAGTTGCGGTCCCATGATTCCTTCCGGAAAGCCGGGGAAGTTTTCCACCAGCGTGGTGAGAGAAAGCTGGCCTCCGGGCTCGTGACCTTCGACCACAAGAGGCTTGAGATTGGCGCGCGCGGTGTAAAGCGCGGCTGTGTGTCCGGCGCAGCCGGAACCGATGATGACGACGCTGCGAGTTTCGCTCATGATTTGCTAGCCGTTAGATTGCGAATTTCAGATTTCGATGCACGACTCCACTCCGGGCGCTAAACCCAAATCCTCGCTATAGAGGGCACAGAAATACGCAGGGTAATTCTTCGTCATTTCTTTTCTACCGCCGGTTTGGCCGCGGGCTTGGCGGATTTTGGTTTTTAGTCGGCTTCTGTGCTGACGGGATTTGCGCCAGCTCTGCGGGCACGATGCGGCGGACTCCCAGCAGTGTGCGATAGTTGGCAAGCACTTCGGAGGCGCTGCGAAATAGCGGTTCGTAGGCGCTTTGATCGGGCGGCGGCCCGTTCTCTGATCCCGAGCAACGGGCCAGCGCGATCGACGATTTTCCGAAACGCTCGAGCCGGATGCGGCTGGCGGGAGTGTTGGCCGCCACCATGTTTTCGGCGCTGCTGATCGCCGAAGCGCTGTCTTCCATCGAAACCTGAATCAAATCTTTGGGCTCGCGCACATGCAGCACCAGAGTCTCGACCATGTTCTGCCCATCGTTGCTGAAGGAGTACTGCACGCTGGCAAACAAGGCTTGCACGGCGAATTCGCGGCGAATACGGACATAGCGGGCGACCGATGGTTCGTCAGACATTTGTGAGCGCTGTCCGGGTTGAAGAAAATTGGGAGCTTCGGCAAGCGTGGAAAGGCCGTGTGAGATTTCGAAGTCGGCGGCGAGCAGCGGCTGCTTGGGCACCCGCGCCAGGGCCGCGGCAATTTCCTTCTGCTCCTCCGCGGAGGGTGTGCAAACGTTCAGCAAATTCACTTTCACCTGCGGCTGATTGGAAGCGGGCTCGGCAGCTTGCTGAGATAGGGCGGGAAGAGTTAGCGGAAAGGTAGCGAGGATCAGAATGAGTTTTGAGAGCACGGCAGAATTCTAAATGATTTCACCACGGAGACACTGAGGCACGGAGAAAATCTCTAACTGAGCCTGATTCTCTTTATTATTGCTCTTCTTTTCTTGTGCCCTTCTTTTCTTGCCTTCTTTGTGTCTGGGTGCCTCCCTGGTGAAAGGCGGCCTGAGTTTTGCCAGGAACGCGAAGACGGTTAGAATTCAACCATGGCGAATCTGACGCTGGTTTACGGCATGCGGCTGCTGCCCTCCGAGGATGTGGCCGAAGTGGGCGAGGCTCCCGTCAAGCTGACCAACGGACGCGAGGCGCACGTTACCATGCACGTGCTCGAAGGCAGCAAGGAAGAGATCGAGAAGCAGTTGCGCACCAGCCTCGAAGCGTTCTTCGATCTTTATCCGGAGATCTAATAGTTCCAGCGAAGCAGAATCATGGGGAAATTTTACTGGAAGATACGCGCAAGGCTGCAAACGGCAGGTTTGTGGCCGCAAGGATGGGTCGCCCGCGGAGCCTGCTATTCGCTAGGTTTTGCCGTAGGGCTCTTCGCTCTTGAAATGGGGTTAAAACCATTCGTGCCCGCGGCCAGCGACAGCCTCGGGGGATGGGTCAAGTTCCTCATTTTCGACGCCGCTCTGCTGTTCTGCATTGTCGCTTTTCGCGCACTGAAGCGAAAAATCCTGTGGCGTCTCCGCAATCGCCTCATCGTGACTTACGTCTTCATCGGTGTCATTCCAGCCGTTTTGCTGGTCGCCATGGCTGTCATTACCATCTACCTTTTCGCCGGGCAATTCGCCAGCTTCGTAGTGACCTCGGAGATTAACTCCCAGTTGCGGAGCATGCAGGCGGTGAATGCTGCGGTAAGCAACGAACTTGCAGCGCGCATCGAGAAGGGCGAGGCGCCTGCGTCAGAGTCGCTGACAGGACTGCGGAGGCGCGACCGAGCCTGGGGAAGACGGCGGGTCTGTGCCTGGCACGGGACGCGGCTCTTGCTAGTCAGTGGCGGGAATCCGAATCCGCAGTCCATGACTTTCCCTGATTTCTTCAACAAGGACCAGAGCGAGTATGCCCAGGCGATCCGCGAAGGCCAGCCGTTCAAGGAGATCGTTCGCGACAACGACGAGTTGTACTTGCGAGTGGCTTCGGTGTTTGTGGTGGGACCGGAAAAACTGACGGTCATAACCGGCGAACCGCTGGATAAAGATCTGGTCACCGACGTTGCTGCCAACCTGGGCGAAATTACGCTCTATTCGGCAGGCATCATGCTCGATTCGCAAGGGAAATATCAGAACCCGAATGCTCCAAAAGCGAGCGCTGCAAAGGAACATGGCTTTGAACCCCATCTTCTTGATGAACCTGGGAAGAGTAAAGGCGGAAGTGCCGAGGGCGGGGGGAAGCCGAGTTCCAACCCGCAAGGCGATCCGACGTTCAGCGTGGGGTCGCTCGCCCCACCTGCGGGCATGATGGACCGTGAGATCACGTTTGCTACACCGCTTCGGGTTGTGGACTGGAAGACCGGTGAATTGGCACCAGCGGGGGCCCTGGTGAGAGTGCGGACACGGCCTTCGGTGCTCTATAACCACTTGTTTGCGGCGCTGGGAGATTTCGCTCGAGGGATTGAATACATCCTGTTGGCGATCCTCATCTTCTTTGCCGTGATTGAACTGGTTTCGCTGATCATAGGCACTCGCATGACGCGAACGGTTACGCGAGCGGTGGCGCAGCTCTATGACGCGACCAAGAATGTGGATCGCGGCGATTTCAGTCATCGCATTCCGGTTAAATCCGCGGACCAGCTGGCGCAACTCTCGCTGTCGTTCAATTCGATGACGGAATCCATCGAGAAATTGATTCTGGAGCAGAAAGAAAAGCAGCGGCTAGAAGGCGAACTCGCGATCGCTCAGGAAGTGCAGGCGCAACTGTTTCCGCGGCAGGTCTCGGAGCTGGAATCGCTCGAAGTGCACGGTTTCTGCCGTCCGGCGCGCACCGTGAGCGGCGACTATTACGACTTCCTCACGGTTAGTTCTCACAAACTGATTCTAGCCGTGGGCGATATCAGCGGGAAGGGAATCTCGGCGGCGCTGCTGATGGCGACCATCCACTCGGCGGTGCGCGCCTACAGCGTGGAGAGTTTGCCGCAGATGCGCGAACCTGTGGCGGTGGGTGCGGTGGCGGGCGCGGGTCGCATTATGGCAGCGTGGCCGGAGGGCATTGAGATTTCTCCCGGAGCGTTGCTCGGCCTGCTTAATCATCAACTCTACGAGAGCACTCCGCCGGAAAAGTATGCCACGCTGTTTCTGGGAATTTACGACGGACGATCTCACAAGCTGACTTACAGCAACGGTGGACATTTGCCGCCCATCTTGATTGCAAAAGACGGCGCGGTGCGGCGGCTGGAAGCCGGCGGGACGGTGGTCGGGCTGTTTGACAACATCACGTACGACGAAGGCGCGGTGGAAATGCATCCAGGAGAAATCTTCATCGCTTACAGCGACGGCGTCACCGAACCGGAAAACGAGTTCGGCGAATTTGGCGATGAGCGGCTGATTGACCTGGTAAGCGCGAACCGGAGTTTTCCGCTGGTGCAGATCAGCCAGACGGTCACTTCGGCGGTGGATGACTGGATCGGGGACAACGAGCAGCCGGATGACATCACTCTGGTGCTGGCGCGGGCGCGGTAGCAGTGGTCAGTGGTCAGTGGACTAGATCTTCTGCTTTTTCCAGCGGCCTTGTTTGAACAGAATTGCGCTGACTATCGCCATGGCACTCTCAGCGATGGCGATGGAAAAAAAGGCCCCATTCGAACGCATGTGCAGAGAAATTGCGAGCCAGTAAGCCAGCGGAATCTCGAACAGCCAGAAGCCGAAAAAATTCACGATGGTCGGAGTGATGGTATCCCCCGCGCCGTTCAAGGCCTGCATCATTACCATGAAGTAGGCGTATCCCAGATTGCCGTAACTGATGATGCGCAGGCAGGCCCCTCCCAGCGGCACTACGTCCGGATCGTGAGTGAACAGACGCACGATCGGTACGGAAAAGAATATGAAGATGACGCCTATCGCGCCCAGGAAAATTACGTTGTAAAGTCCCGTGCGCCACACTGCTTTCTCGGCGCGTTCGGGATGCCCGGCGCCTAGATTTTGTCCGACCAGCGTGGCTGCTGCGTTGCTCAATCCCCACGACGGCAGGATTACGAAGATAACGATGCGGATAGCGATCGTGTAGCCAGCGAGGGCAGCCGCGCCGAAGATGCTCACGATGCGCACCAGGCCGATCCAACTGGTGTGGGCGATGGCGAACTGCAGTATGCCGGTCAGCGAAACGCGGATCAGCCGCAAGAGCACTGTCCACTGCAGGCGAACTTGACTTGCAAGGATGCGGAGCCGCTCCGTGCCGCGCATCAGGCGATAGAACTGGTAGAGCACGCCGATGCCGCGTCCGATGAGCGTTGCTAAAGCCGCGCCAGTCACGCCTAGGCGCGGGAACGGTCCCCAGCCAAAGATCAGGCAAGGATCGAGCACCAGGTTGATGATGTTCGACACCCAGAGCAGGCGCATGGCGATGGCCGCGTCTCCAGCGCCGCGAAAGATTGCGTTGTTGAGAAAGAGCAGCAGCACGGCGAAACTTCCGCCGAGGCAAATCCTGGTGTAACCGCTGCCGATGGCGACGATCTCAGGCGACGCACCCATCAGGCGCAACAGATTCGGCGCAAACAATCCGCACGGGAGGCCGATCGCCACGGAGACCATCACGCCGAGAGCGATCGCCTGTACGCCTGCGACTGCCGCGCCTTCAGCATCTTTTTCTCCGATGCGGCGCGCTACCATGGCGGTCGTCGACAGGCTCAAGCCCATGGCCACGGCGAATACCAGGCTCAGCATCGACTCCGTGAGGCCCACCGTGGCGACGGCGTTGGCACCGAGGCGTCCTACCCAGAAGACGTCGACTACTGCGAACAGCGATTCCAGCACCATCTCAAGCACCATGGGCACGGCCAGCAGCAGGATGGCGCGGTTCAGGCTGCCGGTGGTGTAGTCTTGATGAGAGCCGCGAACGGCTTCCAGCAGTGACGCCCACAATGTATGCTGCTCTTTCTCCGTAGCCGAGGAGATGGCTTCCATAGATACCTGCGCGTTTACTGCGCTCTTCGCCGGGAAATCCTTGCGAATGCGCCGATCAAACAAACCCAGAAACAGAACGAGACGTCCGAACTCGCGGACTCAAGAGGGTGGCGAAACTAACGAGGGTTGAACATTGTCATTTCCATAGCGCGAACCTTCAGACGGCAGTGCAGGCACTCCGCAAAATCTCAGAAATTGTATCTCGAAGTGAGAGCGTCCGACAAATCCAGCACTCTACTCCTGGCATTCGGAAGCCGATCACTTCTGCGGCAACTGCGTTACTCGCGCGGTTACAGCCATGTTCCTTACCATTCCTCCCAGGACCAGAGGGCCGATTGGGGTGAAGACGATGCCGCGGCTGTCGGCGCGGGGATCGTAAGTGTCTTCGCTGATGGTCTCCCACTGGTGATGGTGCAGATCATAGTCAAAAGTTACAGCAGACGCTTCCGTGGGCTGGCCGTCATAGGCTACGCCTTTGTAGTCGTGAGGAGTGGGAGTGCCTCCAGAAAAGAAAATCTTGTGCTCGTGGTTGGAGCCGCCACCGGCGCTGGCGAAGCGCGCCGTGCCGGGATGGGGCGGCAGCTTGCTCCATTCAATCTTGTTGGGATCCTTGTGATCGATCTTGCCGAGCCAGCATTCGTCGGAGGCTACGTAACGCGGCCCACCCGACGGGCCGGCTTTGGCTCCGTCGACGATCACGATGGTTTCATCGGCCACGCCGCCGGAGAGGCCGAAGACTGGCGTGCCGGGGAATGGAGTAGCCTGGCTCCAGGAATCTTTTTCCAGGTCATAGACCTGCACGTTGTTCACCGGACCATCGGGCGACCGGCCGCCGACTAGATAGACGAAGCGGTTGTGGGTCACGCCAGTGACGGCGCTATCCACGGCAACCGGTATGTCTTTGCCCCGGGACCAACGGCGGGCGTTCAGTTCATAGACGTTTACATCGTGAAGCGTAAGTTCGGCACTCTGATTATCGACTACATATCCGCCCATTAGGATGACCAGGCTTTTGGTTCCCACGGCGGCGGCGTTCACGCGGCCTGCGACTCCGGGCACGGTGCGGCCTTCGCGCCATTTCGGGTGAGCGAGGCTCATGGTGTAGACCTTGTTGGTGACGTCGTCCCAGGTTCTTTTGGGACCGATTCCCATGAGAGAAACGATCTCCAGTCCGTTTTCGAGAACGGCCACGGCATTGCCTGAGACTGCGGCCGGCATGGGAGGAATCTTCTTTTCTTCCGTGCCCAGCACGGTTGCGGCGCAGAGCATGAGGAAGATGAGAACAGGGAATTTCTTCATTGCAGAGATATTACAGCAGGTTGCGATTTTCGGGCCGGAGCTCAATGCGGTGTTTTAGGTGCCGGCCTCGATTAAGCATCTGCCTTGCTTCGCTCGGCGGGACAGCCGAGGCGGGCTATTCCCACATGGGCGTCGCTCCGAGTTTGAACGTGAGCATCGCCATAAGTTTGAAGAGGGAGATCGGTTATGTTCTACTAGGTCGATTTCATTGTGGAGAGTACCGCGGCCGCGCTGACGCCATCTTCCATTTATAGGACTTCCGGTGAATACCGTTGAGCTGAACAAAATCCGCAAGTGCTACGACGAGTTCGTCGCCGTGAATGATTTGTCTTTGGTCATCCGGCCGGGAGAAGTCTATGGTTTGCTGGGGCCGAACGGGGCGGGAAAAACCAGCACGCTGCGCATGATGATCGGCATTACCGTGCCAGATTCCGGGACGGTGTCGATGTTTGGCGAACCGTTGCGGCGGGCGCACGCGCAGCGACTGGGCTATCTGCCCGAGGAACGCGGTTTATACAAGAAGATGAAGGTTCTAGATCAGCTTGTGTTTCTTGGAGAGCTGAAAGGATTGTCCGCGCACGATGCTGCGAGTCGAGCACAGCAGTGGTGTGAGCGCCTGGGATTGAAAGAGTGGACCGGCAAGAAGGTGGAGGAACTCTCGAAGGGCATGCAGCAGAAGGCGCAGTTCATTGGGGCGGTTGTGCACGATCCTCAATTTGTAGTTATGGATGAGCCGTTCTCCGGCCTTGATCCATCGAGCGCGATGGTGCTGAAGGACGCATTCCTGGAGCTGAAAAACGCCGGCAAGACTCTTCTTTTTTCGACGCATCGCATGGACACGGCGGAGCGGCTGTGCGATTCCATTTGCCTGATCAATCACGGGCGTGCGGTGCTGGAAGGCGATTTGGGCAATATCCGCGCGGGATACGGCAAGCGGAATGTGCAGATAAAGTATGAAGGCGACGCGCGGTTTCTGCAGGATCCGAAACTAGTGCAGTCGTTCAACGATTATGGAAATTATGTGGAAGTGCGGCTGGCTGCGGGGGCGGATCCTCAGGAATTGCTGCGGGCGGCGACATCGTGCACCCGGGTCAACAAGTTTGAGTTGATGGAGCCTTCGCTGGAAGAGATCTTCATTGAAGCGGTGGGGAAGGCCGATGCGTAACAGCTGGTTGGTTAACACCTGGATCATTATCAAACGCGAGTATCTGGAACGGGTGCGCCAGCGATCCTTCATCGTGCTGACCCTGCTGCTGCCGGCGATCATGATTGGGGCGTTCGTGATCCCCGCGAAACTTTCCAGCATGAAGAGTTCTAAAATGCAGCGACTCGTGGTGGTGACCTCGATGCCGCAGTTCGGCGAGATCGTGCGCCAGCAGATTCTTGCGAGCAGCAAGCCGGACGAAGAGAAAAGCGGCGCTGGCAAAGATAAGGATAAAGACAAGGACGCTGAAGATGAAGACAAGCCCGGACGCGATTACGCGATCGAGGTGGACGCGAATGCCAGCGAGGCGGAGCGGGCCGTTTTGCGAAATCGAGTGAACTCCGGCGACATTGATGGCTATCTGTGGCTCAGCGACGATGCGGTTGCGGCGCGCAAGGTGTCCTACTACGGCCGGGAAACTGGCGGGTTCCTGGAAAAGTCATGGCTGAGTGGGCAGTTGGACCGCGCGATCGTGTTGCGAGAGCTTGCTCAGCGAGGGGTCAGCGGCACTCGGGCCGACGAATTGCTCAAACCGGTGAAGCTCGACATTGTGCGTGTCGAAGGCGGAAAGGAAACCAAGGCCAACGACCGGGGCATGTTCTTTGCGGTTTTTGCCATGGTAATGCTGTTGTACACGGCGGTGATTTTTTACGGTGTTTCCGTCATGCGGGCCGTGCTTGAAGAAAAGAACTCGCGCGTCATGGAAGTTTTGCTTTCCTCCGCGACTTCGACCGAACTCATGGCAGGGAAGCTGATTGGCGTGGGGGCGGTGGGTCTGACACAGATCGTGATCTGGATTGCGATGGCCGGGGCTTACGCGTTGCCGGCTCTGGCGGCGAGCGCCATCACAGGAGAGATCCGCATTCCGCCTCTCACGCTGGCGGCTTTTGCCTTATTCTTTCTGCTGGGATATTTGCTCTTCAGCAGTATTTACGCTGCGATTGGCGCCGTTATCACGAGCGAGCAGGAAGGGCAGCAACTCCAGTTCATTATCGTTCTTCCTCTCATCATTTCAGTATTCATGATGGGGCCGGTGATGCGCGCTCCGGACGCTCCGGTTGCGGTGTGGACTTCGATGGTCCCTTTCTTTTCTCCGGTGCTGATGTACCTGCGGATCGCGGTTCAGCCGCCGCCAGTCTGGCAAATCGCTCTTTCTCTGGCGCTGCTGGTGGGCACGATCGCGGGAATCCTCGTTCTCTGCGCGCGTATCTACCGCATCGGCATCCTGATGTATGGCAAGCGGCCCACCCTGCCCGAAATCGTCAAATGGTTGAAATACGCGAAGGGTTGATTGAGGACATAATGCCAAGCTCCGCGTTGCAATTCATTGTTTCGTCACCTTGAATCGCGCGAATGGCTTGGCTTCGCCTTTGACTACATTGTCGAGCCGGTTGTCCCAAGTGTTGGTCTTGGGGTCGTAGATGAAGGTGTTGGTGAAGCTGGTCTCACCGTGCTCATCTGTGAAGACGAAAGCAAGTTCATTCTCTTTAGGCGTGGCGAGCCCGATAGATTCCGATGTGGCTCCGCCGTAGACATCCAACCACACGCAGGCGTATTGCTTGGTCTTCTCGTTCCAGGCGATGAATACCGTCGAGTCGTACTGGGGTTCGCCTTTGTCGTTCTTGTCCCGCGAGACTTCGCGGAAGCGCAGGTAATGATGCTGCAGGACCCACTCCGCGTCGAGCTCATGGGTCACGGCTTGCTTGCCCACGGTCCCTTGCAGCAGCCACTTGCCGGCAAGATGGTCGAGCAGAGGTGAATTGACCGGTGGCTGTTGCCCCATCACAGTCAGAGACATGAACATCGTTGCCAGGAGGACAAGTTTTTTCATTGCCGCACTCTCCATTCTGAATTAAGCCTCATTCAATCAAACCCTGCCGCGCGGCGTGGATGAAATCCGTATAGGCGGGCTGCTCGCCGCCCGACCGCACCTGGCTGGCGATCTGGCCGCGATGATACGCCGAATGCAGCACGACATGGGTCAGAATATCTTCCACTGTGCTGGTCCACGGCTCGCCTTTACTGTTCTTGTAGATGATTTTCTCCGAGAAGCCCGCGGGAGAAAGCTGGTCTAGAAATTCGCGCCAGAGATGGGCGAGTTCGGCAATTTGCGCTTCGCATTGGTCAAGGGTGAAATCCGGCCAAACGGGCAGGCTTTGCGGTTGCTTGCGGAAGCGCTCCAGCCACAGGCGCTCTGCGGAGAGAATGTGGGCCAGAAGTTGCCGCGCAGCGCGGCTGGGCGTGCGCTGGCGCTTAAAGCGGCGAGCACTTCGCGGTTCGCCCAGGCATCGTAGGCAAATTGGCGGCGCAGATGTTCGAGGAGTTCCATGAATCTTGCCGGTGTTGCTCCAAAACCGGCGCGCGGAAATTATGTTAACAGTTCGTTCATAATCTGGGGGTAGACTGGCGGAACATGCCTCGCAAAGCTGCAATATCGCGGACCACAATTGAACGGCCCGGCGCAGTTGACACTGCCGCGTTGGTTCCCCCGCAGAACCAGGAAGGCGGCAAGAAGGCCGTCAGGAAAGGTACGGGATCGACCGACGATCTGACGCGCACGGCGTTCAAGGCTTTTCTTATCGCCCGGGACGCGGCTTTCAACGTTCGCGATTTACTTACGCACTCTTCGCGCATGGCTTTCCTGGCCATCAAAGAGTGCGAGCAGGAACTGGACATCATCGAGCGCTACATCGATGAGCGCCTGCCGGCGGCCATCACGCGGGTGAACGAGATGCGGGCACGCCAGTTACTCACCAGCCTGAAGTGCACCACCAACCTGGAGCGCATTGGCGATCTGATGATGAGTGTAGCCATGCGGGTGCAGTCGCGGACGGCGAAGATGGCGGCCTTCGATGTGCGCCACCTGGTGGAAATGTCGGCGACTTTGCGCGAGATGCTCGACCTGGTCTATCGCGGATTCGTCGATCTCGATCTGGAGTGCGCCCGCAAGGTCCTGCAAATGGATAAGGACATCGACAGGGTCTGCCATGCCCTGTTCCAGAAGCATTTGACCGAACAAGCGTCGGAGAATAATCCATCGAGCTTTGACGTGCTGCTGATGGCGCAGGCCTTGGAGCGCGCCGGGGACCACACCACCAATCTCGCCGAAGATCTCTACAGCCTCATCGAAGGCCGCAGCCTGCGCCACGCGCCGAAGAAGCGGGCAGCAACTTAGAAGCGGTGGTCAGCGATCAGTAGCTAGTTCTCGCCCCCCGGCTTTTGGACGAAGTTCGGTTTCTCACCGGCCACTGATCACTGATCACTGAGCTTCCGGCCACAGCCTTCCGAAATTCATCATTCGTTAACACGCGAGAAACATTCTCGCAACATTTCCAACATAAAGTCTATGGAGAATCCGGCGTGCCGCAGAAAGCTTGGTCTGACGGGCCAAGCCGCCATAGGTGACGATGCACTTTCCCACGGGATCCTACGAACCGCCCAGCGATGCCGGCATTGCGGCCGTGTCTCGCAGCCTTATCTTCGTGGTGGAGGATGAGGAGGACATTGCGCGGCTGATCACGCACAACCTGCAGGCGGCAGGATTCGACGTGCAAAGCTTTGTCAGCGGCGGGTCTGTAGTTTCCGAGGCCTTACGCGAGACGCCGTCGCTTTTTCTCTTAGACGTGATGCTTCCGGGCGCGGACGGCTTCGACCTCTGCCGGCAGATCCGGCAGACTCCCACCCTTTCGTCGATGCCCATCATTTTCCTGACCGCCAAAACGGCCGAGGCGGACCGGGTGAAGGGGCTCGAACTGGGCGGAGACGATTACATCACTAAGCCTTTCAGCCCGCGCGAACTCGTGGCCCGGGTGCGTAGCGTGCTCCGGGGTTTGCGCCAACCGCCGGTGACGCGAGAAGTGCTTCGCATGGGTGACCTTGAAATCGATGCGTCCTCAATGACGGTGAGAGTGCAGGGCCGGGCGGTTCTCACCACGGTGCGGGAATTTCGATTGCTGGAATATCTGGCATCCCACCGCGGGCGTGTCCTCACGCGTGATCAGTTGCTCGATGCGGTTTGGAAAGAGACTCCCTTCGTGACGCCGCGCTCCATCGACGTCTACGTGCGGCGATTGCGGGAAAAAATCGAAGCCGACCCCCGTCACCCGAACTATCTGAAGACGTTGCGCGGCATTGGCTATCGATTCGAATCCCCCAAGTAGTGCGCCGTTTGCCGTGCGGTATCTAGCCACCGTATTCTCCTCACGGGGGTTTGCCTCGGATTTCCCGCTAACCTCGCGGCTTCCGGTCCGTCTGTAGTATGTTGTTCTACGGGCCCGGCTGTGCCGTCTTAGTTTTTCTTGCGCGGAACTAGCGCCTTCCTATGTGCGTACTTTCCAAGAAGCTCGCATTCTGCTCCAATATCGTTACTGAAAGAGGCCAAATGCTTATTCCCAGAGTCATTCTGTGTCTTCTTTTGATTTTGCCCCTGGCTGTGGCCGGACAAAATAAAACCTTCAACTCGATTCCCGGCGCAACCGCGGGAGCTTCCGCGGAGACGAAAGACGCTCCCAAGCTCGAACACTTCGATCCAAATCTGATCGACAAAGGGCTCAGTCCTTGCGACGACTTCTACAAGTACGCCTGCAACAAGTGGCTGACAGCGAACCCGATTCCGCCCGACCAGGTTTATTGGAGCACGGGAAGCAATCTGGAGCTATGGAACGAAACCTTGCTGCGCGAAACCCTAGAAGCGAGCAGCAAGAACGACGCCAATCGCAGCCCCGCGGAGCAGAAGATTGGCGACTACTGGGCCGCCTGCATGGACGAGAGCGGCATCGAAGCCGCCGGGTTGAAGCATCTGCAGCCGGAGCTGGATCGAATTGCCGCGCTCAAGTCAAAGAAAGAACTCACACTTGAAATCGCGCATCTCCATCATTCGTTTCCTGGCGCGTGGGAGCAGGCAGACAATCAGACAAACTCCCCGTTTTTCGGCTTCAACGGACAACAGGATTATGACGACGCTTCCAAAGTTGTGGCGCAGATCGATCAGGGAGGTCTGAGCCTGCCCAATCGCGACTACTACATAAATACCGACGCGAAGTCTTTGGAAACCCTCAAGAAATTCCGCGGGCACGTGCAGAAGATGTTCGTGCTGGTGGGGGAAGCGGAAGCCCAGGCCAGCGCCGACGCGGGGACCGTGATTGCGCTCGAAACCGCCATGGCCGAAGCGCAGATGGATAACGTCAAGCGCCGCGATCCGAAAAATATCAACAATAAGATGAGCCTGGCACAGGTGCGCGCCCTAACGCCTTCCATTGACTGGGAGGTTTACCTGAAAGCGGTGAAGGCCCCGGCCACGGAGCACTACATCGTCACCTCACCCGATTTTTTCCGGGCCGAAGAAAAGCTGCTGGCAGAGCATTCCCTCGAGCAGTGGAAAACCTACATGCGCTGGCAAGTCGTACACAGAGCCGCGCCACTCCTGACCAAGGCGATGGTGGATGAGAATTTCGACTTCTTCGCGCACACCCTGGCCGGTCAGGAACAGAACCAGCCGCGTTGGCGGCGCTGCGTGCGCAGCGCCGACCGCGACCTGGGAGAAGCTCTTGGGAAAGCCTACGTGGATCGCGCTTTTCCGCCGGAGAGCCGGGCGCGCACGCTTGAAATGGTGCACGCCATCGAGCAGGCCATGCATGACGACATCGAAAGCGTGGGCTGGATGACGCCTGCGACCAAGGAACAGGCCATCGTCAAGCTGAAAGGAATCGAAGACAAGATCGGCTATCCTTCACACTGGCGCGATTATTCCAGTGTCAAGGTAACGCGCGACAGCTATCTGGGCAACGTTGAGCAAGCGTCGGCCTTCGAATTCGAGCGCTGGGTGGCCAAAATCGGCAAGCCCGTCGACCGAAGTGAGTGGACGATGACGCCACCCACCATCAACGCGTATTACGATCCACAGCTAAATACCATCAATTTTCCCGCCGGCATTTTGCAACCGCCGTTTTTCGAAAAGGGGATGGACGATTCCGTGAATTACGGCGCCATCGGCATGGTCATCGGCCACGAACTCACCCACGGCTTCGACGATCAGGGACGCAAATTCGACGCCCACGGCAACCTGCGCGACTGGTGGACTGCGGAAGACGCCAAACAATACGACGAGCGCGGCAAGTGCATCTCCGATGAGTACACGCAGGAAGTTCCCGACGCCGGCCCCGGAGTCAAGCAGAACGGCTTGCTGACTCAGGGCGAGGACACGGCTGACAATGGAGGTCTGCATCTCTCGCTGAATGCCCTTGAGGCCGATCTTAAGAAGCAAGGCAAATCGCTCGACGACAGAGGTCCGGACGGCTGGACCTACCGCCAGCGATTCTTCCTCTCTTATGCGTACTCGTGGTGCGCCTCTATCAGGCCCGAGGTCGCGCGTCTGGTCGTCACCACGAACCCGCACTCGCTGCCCATATTCCGCATCGACAATGTAGTTTCGAACATGTCCGAGTTTGCCCAGGCCTTCGGTTGCAAGGCTGGCCAGAAGATGGTCCGGGCAAATGCATGCAGAGTGTGGTGAACCACGGCGATCGCGTTTTAGTAAGAATGTCTGCCAGTGGAACGGGCCAGCGCTCGGGCTGGCCCGTCTTGTTTTCATCTGGTTCGGCTAGCGGTTGATGTCGTCTTTCGACTGCAAACGCTTCACGTATTTTTCCAGGTTGGACCTGTTGGCATCATCCGGCACGCCGGAGAGAGCCGCCTGCGCCTCCTTGACGGCTTTGTCGAAGTCGCCCTGGCTGCTATAAACGCGGGCCAGACCGAGGTGCGACGTCCAATAGTCGGGGAACTTCTTCGCATTGGAGCGATACACCGCGAAAGCCTCTTCCTGCTTCTTTTCTCCCTGAAGCTGGCGTCCGTAGAAGTAGAGTTGCTGCGCGCTGCCCTTCTCCAATGCCTTGTTGCGGACGGTCGTAGCGTCATCTTTGCGGCCCATGGCCTCGAGAATCTGCGACTTGGTCAGTAGATTGTCAAAGCGTTCTTCCGTCTTGATGGACCGCTCTTCGTCCTTGAGCGCCTCGTCCAGATTGATTTTGCTGGTGAGAAAATAAGTCGCCACATCGTCCCAGCTCTCCCAGTAATATTGATTAAGCCCACGCAGTTGCCGGGGAATGCTGGCTTCGAGGATGTCGTTGACTTTGACCGCAACTTTGAAAGGCACCGCGACTTTGTCCCAGCGCAGGGTAACTACGGTGGAGTCGGGTTTGACGTCATCAAAGTCGTAGGTCAGCGCGTCGTGGAACTCGGCAGTCTGCGGCTTCACGGTGACCCGCAGCGCATCTTCATCCTGCTTGTAACTGAAGCTTCCCCATGCGGTAGACATTTTCGAGAAGATAACCGTCCATTGGTTTTCACCCGGAATCATGTGGAGGCCGTATGTACCTTTGTCGAGCGGCTGGCCCTCAATGGTGACCGGATCAGTGAACGTGACAGTGGTATTTTCGTTGGCTCCGGCGCGCCAGACCTCTCCGTAAGGCACAACCTTGCCCCAGATTTGGCGGCTATTCACCAGCGGCCGGTGGTAGTTAACGGTGATGTCGGTAATGCCGACACGCTGCGTGATCACGGCATGCTGACTCTGCCGGGGCAGATCGAGCATGACGGTTTGGGCTTGGCAAAGACTTGCCACCAACAAAAGTCCTGATAACAAAACAAGCAGCCGAGTTCTGTCCATGGAAGACTCCTCTTTTCTTGCTCTGGGATATCGAACAGCTGGTTCAGTCGCAACCCAGGGATGAAGCAACTTGGATGGAGCACGCGCGCCTGACCGCTGTGCTGTTTGGCTTAGACGGATGGAGGATGCCAAGGTAAGCAATTCGGGATATTGGCCGTGAGGAAGGCTTTTCCAATTTCCGCTTGACAATCTCAGCGGGCGGGCGCAGAATTCTTAAAGGCGAATAAAAAGCGAATACGCCTGAGGGGCCTTCCCAGCCCCGGCGCTCCCTGAAATTTTCCGAGGAATCTATGTCTTCCGAAGTGGTTTCCACTTCGGCGGCCCAGGGCCGCCCTTTTGTTTTTGATGAAGATGCGGACGAAGCCTGCCCCCAGCCTTTCGGGGCGGAGCTTGCCGAGGCGCGCCCGCCGCAACGAGCTTTTTCTACCTCTATAGACGCGAGGCTCGCCAGCGTTACCCCAGCTTCGCGGTTGGCGGTGCGTCCTGTGCCAGAAATGGTTCCGAGCGGCATCGCCGCGATGGATGCTTTTACCGGAGGTCTGCCGCGCGGTTGCCTGACTGAAATTTGCGGTCCAGCCTCTTCCGGCCGCACCACCGTGCTGTTGGCCGCGCTGGCCGCTGCCACCCGGCGCGGGGAATTTTGCGCGGTCGTGGACGCCAGCGATGCTCTCGATCCGCAGTCCGCCGCCGCCGCGGGGGTCGAGTTGGAACGGCTGTTGTGGGTGCGCTGCGGGGAAAGTTCTCCGCAGAAGTGCCTGGAGCAACTGCTGCGCGCAGCGGATCTGCTGCTCGAAAGTAGAGGTTTCGGACTGATCGTGCTCGATCTTGGCGATCTGCCACAGCCAGCAGCGCGCCGCATCCCGCTGACCACCTGGTTCCGTTTCCGCCGCGCCGTGGAACATACGTTCACCGTGCTGCTGGCAATCGAACGGCAATCCATCGCCGGAAGCTGCTCTTCTTTATTGATAAAGCTGGGGCCGGCAATGAATCCAGAGTCAGCCGTGAAGCGGCGCAAGAATGCAGCCCACGGCGTAAGCCGTGGGTCAGCGGGCCAAAACGATAGAGCTCCGAAGGAGCGGAAGAAAATTTCGGCAGTTGAGCAATCCGCTCCTTCTCAATTTTGCAATTTGCCATCACACGGGCAATTGCTGACCGAACTGGAAATCTCTGCGGAGATATTGCGGTCGCGGATGGAACGCAAGCCGGTTCGCTCCGCCGAGATCACGTTCGCCACCAAAACCGCCTGGGCGGGATGAAAACCCAGTTGTCAGTTATCAGAAATCGCAACTGGCCACGGATCACTGACCACTGACAACCACTGACCACTGGCCACTGATTTCACCATGCCTTTTGCCTGCATCTTCGTGCCGAATTTTTCCGTGGCGGCGGTGTTTCGCGCGGAGCCAGAGTTGAGCGCGCAGGCCATCGCCGTTTTCGAAGGCATGCCTCCGCTGGAAAAAGTTTTTGCCGTGAACGAGAGCGCAGGCCGCATTGGGATCGCACCAGGCATGACGAAAGCCCAGGCAGAGATGTGTTCGGAGTTGACACTGCGTCCGCGTTCTTTGCTGCAGGAATCAGCGGCGCACGCGGCTCTGCTGGATTGTGCACAGTCTTTCTCGCCGTGCGTGGAAGATGCCGCAGCCGACACGGCACTGGTTGATCTCGAAGGCATGGAATCTCTTTTCGGATCTCTGCCCAAAATTGCTCATGCCATGTCGCATCGCGTTACCAGCCTCGGGCTCGAAGCCAATGTCGCCGTGGCTTTGAATCCTGACACTGCTGTGCTCGCAGCTCGCGGGTTTTCCGGCGTGACCGTGGTTCCGCCGGGGAAAGAAAGCGAGTCTCTGGGATCTCTGCCAGTGCAGGTTTTGTTTGCCAATTGGATTGAAGGTGAAGAGCGGGAAGGGAAGAAGAAACAAGACGAGCAAAAAAAAGATGCCGAGCGCCTGCTTGCAACTCTTGAACGCTGGGGTATTCGCGATCTGCGCGCTCTGGCGGCGTTGCCGGAAGTTGCTCTGAGCGAGCGCCTGGGCCAGGAAGGCCTGCGCTTGCAGCAACTGGCGCGGGGCGCGGCTTCGCACACGCTGGTCCCTTTGGAAGCGCCGACGGTATTTCAAGAAGCAGTCGAGTTGGAATATCCCATCGTGCTGCTGGAGCCGCTGGCTTTTCTGCTGAATCGTCTGCTCGAGCAGATTTGTATGCGCCTGGCCTCGCGCGCCCTGAGCACGCAAGAACTGCGGCTTACTCTGGAACTCGAAAGCTTTTCGTCCGTCAATCAACGATCAGAAATCAACAACCAACAATTTCGTCGCACTCTTCGTCTTCCTCTTCCCATGCTCGATGCCAAACTGTTTCTCAAGATGCTGCAACTGGATTTGAGCGCGCATCCGCCGGGCGCGCCCATCCTGAAGATTCATCTTGCCGCGGAACCGGCGCGTCCGCGATCCGCCCAGGGCGGCCTGTTTCTGCCACCAACGCCGGAGCCGGAAAAACTGGAACTTACCCTGGCACGCATTGCCAGCCTGGTCGGCGAAGCCCGCGTGGGCTCGCTGGAGTTACTGGACACCTACCGCGCCGAAGGTTTCCGCATGAAGCGCTTTGTGCCTGGAGCAGTTACAGAAACGAGCCGTCAAAAAACTCCGGCAGAAGAAAAATCCGCCGTCGCTGCTCTGCGCATGTTCCGTCCCCCGCTGCGGGCTGCCGTGACTTTGGAGAATGGGGAACCGGTGCGCGTGGTCTGCCCGAAGAAAAAAGAAGTGCAGGGCAGTGTGCTCTGGAAGGCCGGCCCATGGCGCAGTTCCGGCGATTGGTGGGAGCGGGAAGCCTGGGCGCGCGATGAATGGGACCTCGCTTTGCAGAATGCGGACGGTGTCGCTCTCCACCGGCTTGTGCACGATCTGCTCGGCGGCGGCTGGTTCGTGGAAGGCACGTATGACTGAAAAACAGCAGAAAAGATTGGCCACTGATCACTGAACCACAGACCACTGATGTACACCGAGCTTCACGCCCGCTCCGCTTTCAGCTTCCTCGAAGGATCTTCCTTGCCAGAGGATCTGGCAGGAATCTGCGCCCGGCTCAACATGCCTGCCATGGCGCTGCTCGACACTGACGGCGTCTACGGTGCGCCGCGCTTTCACTTGGCAGCGAAGAAACTTGGAATTAAGGCGCACATCGGCGCGGAGATTTCCTGCATGCCCTTTGCTCCTGCCATCCTGAGCGGAGCAAGTGCTTCACGAAGTGAGGCACTTGCGGAGTCGAAGGATCCCTATATCCGGCAACTCGTGCAGGGAATAGGGATTCCTCGCTCCACTCGGAATGACAAACCATCCCGTCTTCCTCTCCTGGTTTCCTCGCGCGCCGGCTATCAGAACCTTTGCCGCCTGATCACCAAGATGAAGTTGCGCGTGAAAAAAGGTGAAGGCGCAGCGCAGAAAGAAGAATTGGAAGAACATGCCAACGGCCTGATCTGCCTGACCGGCGGCGCTGACGGGGTACTGGCGACCTCCTTAAAGTATGGCGGCATCGAAGAAGCTCGCAAACAAGTCGAGCAACTGATTGGAATATTCGGTCGCGACAATGTCTATATCGAGTTGCAACGCCATTTCCACCGGGAAGAAGAAGCTCGCAACCGCGCCGCCATCGCAATTGCCCGGTCGCTTAATCTTCCACTGCTCGCGACCAATGGAGTTTGCTACGCCGCCGCGAAAGATCGCGAACTTTGCGACGCATTCACCGCCATTCGCCACCACTGCACACTGGCGACAGCCGGACGGCTGCTGGCGCGCAACTCCGAGTGCCACTTGAAATCATCCCAAGAGATGGAGAAACTGTTTGCCGACCTGCCCGAAGCCATTGGCAACACGGCCGAACTCTCTTCGCGCCTCGAATTCACGCTCAACGATCTCGGCTATAAGTTCCCCCTCTACCCCGTTCCCGATGGCGAGACGATGAATTCGTTCCTGCGGGAGCGCGCATGGGAAGGCTTTCGACAACGCTATGGCCGGGCCGTTGCCGATATGCAAACCCGCGCCCGGCGCCAGATTGAGCGCGAACTGGCACTGATCGAAAAACTTAAACTTGAAGGCTACTTTCTTATCGTGTGGGATCTGGTCTGCTTCTGCCGCGAGCAAAACATTCTGCTGCAGGGACGCGGATCGGCCGCCAACAGCGCCGTCTGTTATTCGCTGGGCATCACCGCTGTCGATCCCGTCAGCATGGAGCTTCTCTTTGAGCGTTTTCTTTCCGAAGAGCGTGGAGAATGGCCTGACATCGATCTCGATCTGCCCAGCGGCGACGAACGCGAAAAAGTTATCCAGTATGTTTACCGCCGCTATGGCGAGCGCGGCGCCGCCATGACTGCGAATGTCATTACTTACCGCAATCGCATGGCGGCGCGCGAAATGGGCAAGGCGCTGGGATTCGATCCAGAAACGCTCGCCAAGATTTCCGCCGCGGTCGCGACCTGGGAATTCCGCGATGAAAACGACGCGCTCGACCGCCGCTTCCGCGATGCCGGGCTCGACCTCAAACATCCGCGCCTGCGCAAATATTACGAACTCTGCCTTGCCGCGCAGGATATGCCGCGACATCTCGGCCAGCACTCCGGCGGCATGGTCATCTGCCAGGGACAACTCGACTCGGTCGTGCCGCTCGAACCCGCATCCATGCCCGGCCGCGTCGTGGTGCAGTGGGACAAAGAAGATTGCGCCGACATGGGCATCATCAAAGTTGATCTGCTTGGCCTTGGCATGATGGCTGTACTCAAAGACTCGATCGAACTTATTCGCAACCACTACGGCGAGGAAGTTGATCTGGCGCATCTTCCGCAGGATGATCCCACGGTCTATTCCGCGCTGCAGCAGGCGGACACCATAGGATTATTCCAGGTGGAAAGCCGCGCGCAAATGTCGTGCCTGCCGCGCCTGCAACCGAAGCGTTTCTATGACATTGTGGTGCAGGTCGCGATTATCCGGCCGGGGCCAATCGTCGGCCAGATGGTGAATCCTTTTCTTTTGCGCCGCCAGGGACGCGAACAGGTTACATATCCGCATCCTTCGCTCGAGCCTGTGCTCAAACGCACGCTCGGCGTGCCGCTGTTTCAGGAGCAACTGCTTCGTCTTGCCATGATCGCGGCCAACTTCACTGGCGGCGAGGCGGAAGACCTGCGCCGCGCCATGGGATTCAAGCGCTCTCAGGCGCGCATGAAAGAAATTGAAGCCAGGCTGCGCGCCGGCATGACGCACAACAAAATCTACCTGATGCGCAGGAGAAAATCATTCTTTCCATCACATCCTTCGCGCTCTACGGATTTCCCGAATCGCATGCCGCCAGCTTCGCGCTCATCGCTTATGCCAGCGCTTATTTGAAGTGCCATTACCTCGCCGCATTTACCGCTGCTTTGCTCAATAACCAGCCTATGGGGTTTTATTCTCCCGCAACGATCACCAAAGACGCGCAACGCCACGGATTGAAGATGCTGCCGGTGGATGTGACTTGTTCGGAGTGGATGTGCAGTTTAGAAGCAGTGGTCAGTGGTCAGTGGTCAGTGGCCAGTAAAACCATAGCCGGCGGGACGCCGGCGCTACGTTTGGGGTTGCGTTACGTTCGCGGGCTGCGCGAGGAGGCCGCTCAGGCTCTGATGCGTGAGCGCGCTTGTGCTCCGTTCGCTTCGATTCACGATCTCACTCGCCGCGTTCCTGAACTGCGTAAAGATGAACTCACTACGCTGGCGGAAATCGGAGCACTGAATGCAGTGGCTAATACCGAGTACCGAGAACCGAGTAAAACCTTTGTCATTCCGACCCCCCCGCGAAAGCGAGGGGCGGAGCAATCTCGGCACTCGGCGCTAGGTACTAGGTACTCGCAACTCCACCGCCGCGACGCTCTCTGGCAGGTGGAACGGGCGGTGCGCGGCTCCGGGCCGCTGCTGGGAAAATTGCCTGAACCCGATTGGCCTTCCCCGCTTCAGCCCATGAACCACGAAGAGCGCCTGGTGGCCGACTTCCATGGCACCGGCCTGACCGTGGGACCGCATCCCATGGCTTACCGCCGCGACTGGCTGAATGCCATGGGCATTCGCCGGGCCAGCGAACTGCGCGACCTTCCCAGCGGCAAGCGTCTTCGCATCGGAGGCTGCGTCATCACGCGCCAGCGCCCTGGCACTGCTAAGGGATTTGTTTTTGTCAGCCTGGAGGATGAAACAGGAGTGGCCAACGCGATCATTACGCCCGATCTTTTTCATCGCAACCGCCTGCTGCTGGCCTCAGAGCGGTTTCTGGCCATCGAAGGCATCCTGCAGAATCAGGACAATGTGATCTCCATCAAAGCGGAACGCGTGCAGCCGCTGTTTGTTACGAAAGCCGAAACCATCTCGCACGACTTCCACTGAATGGATTTTGGAAACCAGAAACTGAGAACTGCCTTACTGCTCAGGGGTGCGGTGGTTCTTCGGGTCTGCCATTTTCTTGTGGCGTGAGCGGCAGCCTGACGGCTGCGCGCATGACATCGCGCTCTTGCGGGGAGAACATCTTCTTGAACCGGTTGGAATCGATGATCTGCTCGCGCTGCTCCGGGGGCATCGCGCTCAGGTCGCGTATCGCCGTTCTTAGCATGGGCCGCCGCTCGGGTGGAAGCTGCTGCATCCGGCCGAACACTTCACGCGCCTGTTGCTTCTGTTCCGGCGTCAGGTGCGCCCACCGGTCCATGTTGTCCACGATGCGCTGCTGCTCTCGCGGCGGAAGGATTGCGAAATAGTGCAACTGCTGCCGCAAACGCTTTTGCTGCTCAGGGGTCATACGGCGGAATCCAGGGTCGTTTTGTAAGGCGCGATCCTGCTCTCCCGGAGGAAGACCCTTGTAGCGGCGCAGCCAGTCGCCAGCATGCGCTTGCCCCGGGTGAGGTTGCGGATGACTTTGATTCGGCGCTGCCCCGGCCCTGCATTGGGCGGTAGTTGTTGCCCTGCGCGAGGCCGGGAGAGAGAGACATCACGACGGTCGCCGCCGACAGCACAGCCGTCGCCATCCATCCCGTCATGAAATTTCCCCGCCGCATTCTCCCCCGCCTTCAGGTTCGTTCACTACTTGTAGCCTCGAACTTCCGCGTTCAGACTCTACGGATTCTCCACCACATCGTGCTGCAATTCCATGTCATCCAGCAAATCGAAGTTGGAATACAGATCGTGATTCTTCTCCAGAGCCTGCAGATCGCTCACTGCCGTGCCCGGTTCCGATGGAGTCTGAGGCTCGACCACCGCTACCGTGTCATCGCCCCTATTGAAACCGCCGTTCTCCATGAAGAACAATCCCACGCCAACTCCTATCAGCACCGTAAGCGCCGCTGCCAGCACCGGACGCCGGAACCACGCCAGCCAGCCGGTCTGCGGTTTGGCGATTTCTTCGCGCAGACGCGCCTGCAGACGCACATCAAAATACGGTGACGGCTCCGGAGTCTGCCACAGGTCTAGTAACACCATCGTCTGCTTGAACTCTTCCAGCTTTGCGGCGCACGCGCCGCAATCCGCCAGATGCCCGCTGATCTCCGACGTCACTTCCGCCAGGCCGGACGCCAGGTCCGGCATCATTTCTCTACTCTCCTCACACTTCATAACCGTGCTCCCCTCAGCTTTGTTTCGCCACTGCCAGTTCGCCCACTTCCACTTGTCAGCCTGAGCGAC
>CAVYVQ010000030.1:0-37405 GCA_963771895.1 uncultured Acidobacteriaceae bacterium
TATTTCGCATTTTCGCGCCAAACCGATGATTCCAATAGACCGAGGGGGAGGGGGTATCCCATCCAACGCTGATGCCGGCATCGGAGAGCCGGAATCTCAAGCAGCCCCTGCAAATTTATTTTTAGGGAGTTTTCCGATAAATCGACGAGGCCGCGAGCCACACTTCAAGCAGTTTGCCGGGATCGAGTTCGACTGCGGGTCCGCTTCCCGCACGTCTGGCTCGGTCCGCCCGCATCATTCTGCAGCAGCGAGTAGTTTGCTCCGCCGACTGTGAATCCAGTGAGCAAGACCGTGACGTGGCCGTTGTTGACCGTGCCAGAGCCAGCCAGCTCTGTCCCCTGATCGAGCTGATTCGCATCCGCAAGCGTAACCGGCTGCAACAGAGTTCCGCGGAAGGTGAAGCTGCCATCCTCGCGGTTGATTGCGGTCACGCGAATCCACAAGCGAACGCCAGATTCCAACCGGAGTTGGGGACGCTGATCTTCAGAGTGATGACCTGGAATTGCCGGCGCCCCGCTCCTCGCTGCCGGGGATGGTTCTTGCTTCGAGCTGGCTACCGCTCCTCCCGCTGCCGGAGCCGATGCCTGCTCCTTTCCATTGGGAGAAGGTGCTGCAGAAACCGGCGCTGCCGAGGACGGTGTTGCAGGGGATGGTGCCGGAACCGCGGCAGAAGGCTTTGGCTGCGACGGCTTTGGAGCCGGCTTGCTTTTCGCGAGCAGCGCCGCGATGCTTCCTGGTCTCGTAGGATGAACGGAGCCGCTTCACCGCGAATATCGCGAATGCCAGCACAGCCGCCAAGAAAATAAGCCCCAATATGTTGTTCCGGGTGCTCACTCGTATCCTCCGGTGCTGCGCGGCAACGCCTCAAGATGACGCCAACCTCGCGCCGAACTGCCTGATGAAAGTAGATGTATAGCAAGATGCCCGCCAGTGGGTCAAAAGCCTGAGCCGATTTCTCCATTCCGGATTCTCAAAGCAATTCGCGCAAAACAAAACTGACCGGAAGCCTGCGCGGCTCCGGTCAGCTGCAAATCCCTTTTGTTGATGGCGCTTCCATGCGCTACTGCCTGTCGTCTTCTCTGGCTTCGGCAACGTGCGCCTGGTGTCCTGCTTCGGAGACCGCCCTCACGAACGCGTCCGCGCTGCGGGGAGTTGAAGCTTTACCCGAAAGAATGTCGCGGAACATCATGTGGTGACCGTAAATGGCGCGAGTCGAGTCGTTGTCCTGCTCGATTACCGCACCTTCCAAGGTCAGGCCGGCGAATACGCCTTTCGAGCGCGAATAAGTCAGCACCTCGGTGTTCAGTAGTATGTCAGTGCCGGCGGAAGTATGGCGGCCTACCGGGCCCGCTGCCACCGAGCCTTCACCGGTCATTTCGAATTTGCTCGAAAGCAGATGCTGCAAGCCGCGGTCGTTCATGACCAGCATAACCAGATCCACGCCTTCGACGCCGATCTGCAATCCCCAGCTTCCGCCACCGACGGAGACGAATGCGGGAGCGCTCCAGCCTTCATGCGTGCGACAGGAAGCCACGCCGCGTCCATGCTTGCCACCAAAGATGAAGCCGCCTTTGATCAAATTTGGCACTACGACGATGCACTTGGCACCGGCCAGCACTTCTTCCGGAATGCCTTTGTCAGGCGTTGACATGATTGACTGCAGAACGTCTACGGATTTTTGCATGCGCTCAACGGTCTCTTCCCGGTCTGAGCCGGCAAAGGCGTAAGTTCCAACCATGCCCATCAAGCTCATCAACAAAAGTGAAATTGTCTTTTTCATGAAATTATTCCTTTCGGAGCTGTGAAACTAAGGTTGGGAAGACTTCAGATGGCTGACTTAGTTCAGGGGACCTGAAAGAGCGAGAAGGATTGCTCGTCTCTTAGGAGCGATGATCGTTTATACGAGAAAAAATAGCTGGTCTGGATTGCTCACTTTCCTGTGGCCAGGGCAGAGAGGGCCAAGGGCTGCAAAACCGAATTAATCTCCGCGATTGAGCAATCCGGCTCAGTATTAGAGAACACAAACAATCAAAATAACGACAGTCTGAGATTAAGAAGGAGGCTAACGTGCTTTGGACAATTTTCGTGGTGCTTCTGATTCTGTGGCTCTTGGGGTTCAGCCTGCATATAGCGGGAGGCCTGATCCATTTGTTGCTGGTGGTAGCGTTAGTGGTCCTAGTGCTTAACCTCGTGGGCGGCCGTCGAAGTGCGATCTGAGAGAGACAACCTGCTGGTGCGGCTTCAGAACCGGACCGCTCCCGTGCAAATGCTTCTCCACTCTTTTGCCGAAAAAGGAGCCTCGTTGAGGGCGGGCAGTGCTTTTGTGTGCAAAGGGTTCGCCGGCGCGAACGGGCTGTCGTGCCGGCTCCGATCTCCCGGCGCTCGAGTCCGCAACTTTTGTTCACGAGCCTGAGTCGGCTTCACACTCATTACAAAGTGAACGGTTGCCCACAGAAAATGAGCTCCGTCGGACTTGGTTACCAGCGCGTCGATCGAGCGCAGAGCGCCGTCGGGAAAATCCAGATTGTCCGCCAGCATGACAATGGGAATCGCCGGCCGGACCCGCTTCATCTCATTCGCAACGACCAGGCCATCTAAGAGTCCGAGATGGTAGTCGAGCACAATCGCATCCACGGGCTGGGACGCGAAAAGCCGCAGACCTTCGCGACCGTTGGTCGCGGTCAGCAGTTCGTATCCGTGTTCCTGCGACAAACTCAGTTGAGCCGGGTCCCGGTGGATGCAAAGAACAGTGCTGTTCGAAGCCATCCAGGATGTATATAGGTGGGCCGCCTGGCAATTCTGCTCAAAATTGCTCACAGGCGCTAAAAGCCAACCGTGGTAGCGGAGGGCTTAATCGTGCAGAACTACATTGAGAAGCGAGCTGTGGACCTGCAGGCCGCCTTCTACTCCGCCGGCATAGTGGATGAAGCCCAATTTCCTGAACCGGTTCATGAAGAAGCTGACTCGCGAGCGCGTGGTTCCCACCATTTCGGCAAGAGTCTCCTGGCTGATCTTCGGGACGACCGTCTCAGGAATCCCCTCCTTGCCGAAATGAGCCAGCAATAGAAGGACGCGAGCCAGCCTCTTTTCGCTGGAGTTGAAAAGTTGGTCGACCAGATCCTCTTCGTAGCGGATATTGCGCGCCAGCAGATAAGCCACGAACATCTCAGAGAAGGCGGGCTCGCGGTGGAGCGCACTGATCATCGTCTTCCTATCTACGCGCAGAATCTCGCAATCGGTCATGGCCGCCGCGGAACCCATGCGCAGAAGCTGGCCCGCCAGGGAACCTTCGCCAAAAAAGTTCCCCTCACCCACGATGGCAATTGTCGCTTCCTTGCCGATCTTGGATACGACGGTGAGCCTTACTTTGCCTTGTTGAACATAGAACACTGCGTCTGCTGCGTCCCCTTGCGCGAAGATCATCTGTTTTTTCGCAACAGACAGAATCTTCCTGCCGTCGCCGATGGTGGCGAGGAATGTGTTGGGATTGAATCCGCGGTTTTTTTTGGCTGCCGCAGAGGACGCCATAGAAGTAAATTATAGGACTGGGGGCCTTCCAAGAGTGAGCTATTCTGCACAGTTTTCCAGAAACCCGGAGGAGCCGACCGGCTAGTTGTTCGAGGCTTCCAGGCGCCGGTCTCGATGCGGTGCGCTGCGGGGCTGGCCGGTGCTGAGCTCACATTGCTCTCCAGGTTTGGCGCCACAGGTGGGGCAACGAACGGCCAGGGCCAGGTCCTTCTTGGCTTTCATAGCCACATTTTGCACAGCCGCAAGGGGATGCGCTGATCAATTTTGACCAGTTTGCACATCTTCTTTCGTTGAATACTCACACAGAGACAAACTGTTAGTCATCTTCTAGTGGTCGCTTGCGCCCTCCGGTGAAAAGGGCCTCTTGCAATAATTGCTTACACCAGAAACGGGGAAAATGGCGGTACAGATCACAGCGCTTCCAAATCGCGCCCTGGAAATCGTCAGTCTGCGCCCGCTCGTGCGCGAGATAACTGCACCGGCCCGCGTGCGATCGCATGCGAAACCCTCTCTGCCCAGCCGAATCGCGGTGATCGGGAATTATCTTCCGCGGCAGTGCGGAATCGCCACGTTCACCACCGACCTGTGCGAGGCCATTTCAGCGGAGTACGGGGCGGCCCGGCTGCTGGCGCTCCCCGTGAACGACACACCGGAAGGGTATGACTATCCGGCGCGCGTGCGCTGGTCGCTCTCCCAGGACGACTTGAAGTCTTACCAGGACGCGGCTGAGTTTCTGAACTTCAACAATATCGACATGGTCTGCCTGCAGCACGAATATGGAATCTTCGGTGGTCCGGCTGGAAGCCATATTTTGGGTCTGCTGCGCGGCTTGAAGATGCCGGTCGTGACCACGCTGCACACGGTTCTGCGCGAGCCAAACCCTGACCAACTGATGGTGATGGCGGAGATCGCAGAGCTTTCGGATCGGCTTATCGTGATGAGCCAGCTTTCGTCCCAGATATTGCAAGAAGTCTTCAGGATTCCCGGCGGGAAGATCGACATGGTTCCGCACGGGGTTCCGGATCTGCCATTTCTTGATCCGAATTTTTATAAAGACCGCTTCGGAGTGGAAGGGAAGGCAGTTCTGCTGACGTTCGGCCTGCTCTCGCCAAATAAGGGAATCGAGAACGTGATTCAGGCGCTGCCGCAGATTCTGTCCAGGCACAAGAACGTCGTCTACATCGTCGCGGGAGCGACCCATCCTCATGTTCTCCGCCGCGAGGGCGATAAGTATCGAGCCAGCCTGCAAGCGCTAGCGAAAGAAGTGGGAGTGGAGTCGCAAGTTCTCTTCTACAACCGCTTCGTCGCTCCCGAGGAGATGGTTGAGTTTATTGGCGCCGCCGATATTTACATCACTCCCTACCGGCATGAGGCGCAGGTGGTTTCTGGCACGCTGGCGTATGCGCTGGGAGCGGGCAAAGCGATCATTTCGACTCCGTATTGGCACGCGATTGAGTTGCTGGACGACCGCCGGGGCGCTCTGGTTCCTTTCGAGAATCCCGGCGCGATCGCGCAAAAGACAATCGAACTCCTGGATACCCCTGCGATACGCCACGCCATGCGGAAACGCGGCTACCTGTTTGCACGGGAGATGGTCTGGAAAAGAGTGGCGCAGGGTTACATGGAAAGTTTTTCACGAGTGCGCAGCGACCGCATGGAAACCCCACGAGTTCAGTTCTCCGCCCGCGCCATTCCCAAATCGCTGAATCATCTGCCTTCGCTGAAACTGGATCACCTGCATCGGCTGACCGATGACACGGGAATGCTGCAGCACGCCATCTTCAGCGTCCCCAACCTCGGTGAAGGCTACACCACCGACGACAACGCTCGCGCTCTTATTTTGGCGGTGCTGCTGGAGCAAATCGACAAGAAACATCCTGAGACGGTCAGCTTGGCTAGTGCGAATTCCCAGCGCGCGGATTCCTCTGGCCGGTCCCTGGCGTTTGTGGAACATGCGTTTAATCCCGCCAAGGGCAGATTCAGAAACTTTCTCGGATACGATCGCCGGTGGTGCGAGGCTGAAGGTTCAGAAGATAGCCATGGGCGTGCGTTGTGGGGACTCGGGACGGTGCTAGGGCGCTCCAGTGATCAGGGATTGAGGTGTGCGGCCGGCCGATTGTTTGAGTTCTCCCTGCCCGCAGTTATGGAGTTCAGAAGCCCTCGCGCCTGGGCCTATTCGGTGCTCGGAATCCAGGAATACCTGGACTCTTATGCCGGGGACCGGGACGCACAGAAAGTGAGATCGGCGCTTGCCCGGCGATTGCTCGAAATGTATGAGACGATCCGGCGTCCGGACTGGAAGTGGTTTGAGAACGTTGTGGCTTACGGGAACGCGAGGCTGCCCCAGGCCCTGCTGCTCGTGGGATCGGCTTGCATGGATGATCGGATGATTTCCGCCGGTCTCGAAGCGCTCGACTGGCTCACCGAAATGCAACGCGGCGAGAGCGACGGCCACTTTGTGCCCATTGGATCGCAGGGCTTTTATCGCCAGGGCGGCGAAAAAGCGCGCTTCGATCAGCAGCCGATTGAAGCCGCCGGCGCGGTTTCTGCGTGCCTGCAGGCGTATCGTATAACCGGTGACGGCTACTGGCGGAACGAAGCGTGGTCGGCTTTCAACTGGTTTCTTGGCGACAACGATTTGCAAGTTCCTCTCTATGATTCTGTCACTGGAGGCTGCCGGGACGGTCTTCATCCCGACCGCGCTAATGAGAACCAGGGCGCGGAATCGACGCTATCGTTCTTGATGGCACTTCTTGAAATGCGTGCATTGCAAGAGTCTGAAGAAAAGGAAATCCCCTCATGAGCGTTCCTGTCCAAAATCCTGTAATCGTTCCGAGTACTCGCTTCGAGCCGCTGCTGCTTCGGCATCCCGACAATCCGATTCTGACCAGCAAGGACTGGCCCTACTCCATCAATAGCGTGTTCAATCCGGGAGCGACGCTGCTTGCGGATGGCACTACGCTGCTGCTTTGCCGCGTCGAGGACCGGCGTGGATTGTCACACCTCTGTGCCGCGCGCTCGGCAAACGGCGTCGATGGATGGCAAATTGATAGCGAACCGACATTGATGCCGAGCCCGAAGGATTTTCCCGAGGAAATCTGGGGCATCGAAGATCCGCGCATCACCTTCGTTCCCGAACTGCAGCAATACGTCGTTACCTACACCTCCTATTCGCGAGGTGGTCCGGGAGTATCTCTGGCCTTGACCAAGGATTTTCGAACCTTCGAGCGCTATGGCGTGATTATGCCGCCCGACGACAAAGACTCGGCTCTTCTGCCTCGGAGAATTGAGGGATATTGGGCGCTGATTCATCGGCCAGCGACCAACCTCGGAGCGCATATATGGATTTCCTACTCTCCAGACCTGCGGCATTGGGGCAGACACCGGCTCATGTTGGAGGCGCGCCGCGGCGCCTGGTGGGACGCAAATAAGATTGGTTTATCGCCTCCGCCCATCGAGACTTCCAGAGGATGGCTCGTCCTTTATCACGGAGTGAGACACACGCCTTCGGGCTGTCTGTACCGGCTTGGACTGGCGTTGTTCGAGCTGGAGAATCCCGCAAAATGCCTGCTGCGCGGCGATTCGTGGATCTTTGGGCCGGAGGCGGAATACGAAGTCCATGGCGACGTTGACGACGTGGTGTTCCCCTGTGGTTATACGATGGCCCCCGACGGCGACACCCTCAACATCTACTACGGAGCCGCAGACTGCGCTATTGCCCTGGCCCGGGCGAGCGTGCGCTCGTTACTAGAGTGGCTGGATGCCAACGGATGTTGCGAACGCCGCCAGCGAGCCCGGGACTTGTAACCTCTACTGCATGGGTTTCAGTTCAGGTTGGTGGCGAATCTCCGTATGTGAGCTATCTTGCTCAGACATCAAAGTCTGCATCTGTCATTCTCTAGTCTCCTGAGTGTGTCGAGGGAATTGCGGATGCTGATTCGCAATTCTGATTCTTAGGTCGTAGGGGCCGAACTAATCAAGTCTCGGCAAGGGACGACCACATCCAGCCAATCGGCAGTCTTCATCCGCGTATCCCCCGCGAACCTGCGGCGGACACGGTTCGACCCTAAAAGCTTTCTAACAACTGAATCAAGGCAACACCTCCGGCGGATGAGAGTGGTTAGCCTGCAAAAGACGAAAGGTCAAATGTCATGCCTTTAATTCAACTCCTCGAAGTTCTCGTCGTGGTGGGTGTTCTTCTGTGGCTGGTGAATCGTTTCATCCCCATGCAGTCGTCCATCAAATCAATTCTCAACGGTGTCGTGGTCATAGCGGTCGTGCTATGGCTGCTGAATGTGTTTGGGCTGTTTCATTCCCTTTCCGGCATCCGTCTCGGAAAAGGATGAGATCAGCGCAGCCACTCATAAATGGACGTTACGAAACCACGTTTCTAGATGAAGCTAGACGGAGGCAGACACCTGCCACAAGGAGATATTTGTGAAAACAAAGTTGTTGTTAGTCGCCGCAGTTGCGCTGAGTTTGCCCGCAGTAGCTCAGACCAATTCTCAAACCACGCTGGAAGTCGAGCATATGAGTTCGACTCCGACGTTCCGCGTGGTCGTCATCAGCCGCAGTGTGCAAGCCGTCAACTATAAGCACCGCAGCGGAAGCTCGAAGCTGGATTTTGCAGGGACGACCTTGATGCCCTCCGCTAACGGCGTGGCCGAAGTGAACAGCCACCGCGGATCAATCGTCATCGACACTGAATTTGGCGACCTGCAGAAGCCAACGACATTTCGGCAACGAGTATCTCACTTACGTTTTATGGGCGATTTCGCCCGAGGGCCGCGCTGTGAATTTGGGCGAAGTGCTGGTAGGCGACAATCATCGCAGCAAGCTCCGCGTTACTACTGACCTTCAGGCTTTCGCCCTGATCGTGACCGCGGAACCTTACTATGCAGTTCGGCAACCCAGCAATGTGGTTGTGCTCGAGAACCTGATTCGCGAAGACACCAAGGGAACCAGCGAGGCGGTAAACGCAAAGTACGAACTGATGGAGCGCGGCGGCTACATTCCTACCGGCTACAAGTTCGATCCCGTGGTTCTGAATGCCAGGCTGCCACTTGAGTTCTTCGAGGCGCGCAATGCCCTGCGCATCGCTCAATCCGAGGGAGCGGAACAGTTTGCCCCGGACAGTTATGGGCACGCCGTCCAATTGATGAATAACGCAGATGGCTATGCCACCAGCAAACACATGGACCGAAAGCCGCTGATCGCGGTTTCCCGTGAAGCGGTGCAGACCGCGGAAGATGCGCGCGAGATCGCAGTCAAGAAGGAAGTACGAAATGCGTCTGGCCGACGAACGCCAGAATTCCGCGGACGCTCAAGCACAATCGCAACAGCAGGCCGATGACGCTCGCCGGCAGAAGGAGCAAGCTCAAGCCGACACGGCGCAAGCTCAATCCGACACAGCCCGAGCTCAGGAAGAAAAGGTTCGGGCAGAGCGTGACGCGGCAAGAGCCAGATCCGACGCTGCCGATTCACGAGCTGCGACAGCCCAGGCGCAATCCGATATGGCTGATAACCAGGCTGCGTCCGCCAACGCGCTCTCCGCGGCGCAGGCCGACGCCGAGCAATCCCGCCTGGCGGCACAGCAGGCCCAGTTGGCAGCGCAACAGGCAGACAGCGACAAAGCCGCGATGCGCGCGAGATTGTCCGAGCAGCTGAATTCGATTCTGCAGACTCGCGACAGCGCGCGCGGTCTCATCGTCAGCATGTCCGATGTTTTGTTTGACACCGGGAAATTTTCCTTGAAGCCGGGTGCGCGCGAGAAGCTGGCAAAGGTCGCCGGCATTCTGCTCGCCTATCCCGGACTCAACATTGAAGTCGGCGGATACACCGATAACGTCGGTGGCGATGCCATGAATCAGACCTTGTCGGAGAACCGCGCCGGCTCCGTGCGCGACTACCTGGTGCAGGAAGGCGTATCCACGAATTCAGTCAGCGCCAAAGGCTTCGGCAACACGTTGCCGGTGGCTTCCAACGACAACTCGGCCTGCCGGCAGCGGAATCGGAGAGTGGAACTTCTCGTCTCCGGCGATGCCATCGGTAGCCCGGTCAACGCAACTACAGGAAACTTGCAGTAAGAGCAAGCGTACGTAAACGATCGATTCCATAACGGAGGCAATACCCCATGAAACTGGTAGGAGTTATCAGCACAGCAGTTCTTTCTTTGGCGCTCGGAGTTGCAGTTCCGGCGCTCGCACAGGAACCGCAGCACGAGCAGGACGAACAGAAAGCCAAGCCTGCCCAGGACGGGAAAACCGCGCAACCCGAAAAACCTGTGAAGCAACAGGAGAAAAGCGCGCAGGAGGAGAAGAGCGCCAAGCCGGAACAAAAGAATGCGCGGCAAGAGGACAAGAGCGCCAAGCCGGAACAAAAGAATGCCCGGCAAGAGGATAAAACGCCAAGCCGGAACAAAAGAATGCGCAGCAAGAGGAGCGAAACACCAAGCCGGCGGAGAACAACGCACGGCCGGAACAGCACGCCGCCGGCAACGGTGACCGCATTCCCGCCGACCGTTACAAAGCCAGCTTTGGACAGCAACACACGTTCCGCGTCTCCCAGGGCGATTACCGCAATCACCGCTTCGAATACGGCGGCTATTCGTTCGGATTCGTTGACGCGTGGCCGAGCAATTGGCTGTACACGCAAAACGTTTATGTCATCGAGATAGACGGCGTGTATTACCTGTGCAACCCGATGTACCCGGGCGTGAACCTTGCACTCACTTTCACACTCTAGTTGGCCCAATCCGTTGTAGTTCGCGGACGCAACCAGCTAACTGTGATCGGCGCGGGTCCATTTTTATGGCCTCGCGCCATTTTCTTTCCGGCTTTCTGGCGCCAGCAAAGGTCATCTGGAGAATCCGATTCGCCGGACTTAATTGCGACATCCTCAAGAAGTGAGTCCTATTGTACAGACTTGGCAGTGCATCCGTGGAATGCTTCTTCGATGCGACGCCGTTCCATCCGCGCAGCCCAAAGAAAACGATGCACAACCGGGCAATCGAAGGATGATCTGGCAAGGAGGTTCCAAATGCGCGCAATCCGTTTTCTGTCGTTGGGTTTTCTGATACTGGCCGTAATGGCCATGCCGGCCGTCTCGTTGGCGCAGCTCGGCCTGTCGATCACGATCGCTCCGCCCGAACTGGTGGAGTACTCGCAACCTCTTTGTCCTCAGAGCGGTTATTTGTGGACGCCCGGTTACTGGGCTTACGGCGAAGAAGGCTATTTCTGGGTGCCTGGCACGTGGGCTGAGCCGCCCGAGGCTGGTCTGCTCTGGACCCCCGGTTACTGGGGTTGGAGCGACAATGCCTTTGCTTGGAATGAAGGCTATTGGGGTCCCACGATCGGCTTCTACGGCGGCGTCAACTACGGCTACGGCTATGGTGGCGTCGGCTACGGAGGGGGATATTGGAACAACGGAGCTTTCGACTACAACACCACGGTGAATAACGTGGACGTTACGAACATTCACAATGTTTACAGTAAGACCGTAATCAACACGACTGCCGTACACCATGTCAGCTATAACGGCGGCAGGGGTGGAATTGCCGCCCGCCCGACTGCGGCGGAACAGACCGCGGCGCATGACCGTCACACTCCGGCAACGGCCGCACAAACGGGGCATCAACAATCCGCGAGCAAGAACCACGAACTATTGGCGTCGGTGAATCATGGCAAGCCGGCAATCGCCGCCACCTCGAAACCAGGAGAGTTTACCGCCAAAGGCGTGGTAGCGGCCAAGGGCTCGGCAGCCGAGAACAAGGGAACCGGGAATAAAGCGGCAACCGGCACGAACGAGAACAAGGCAGCCGCGACTAAGGCAGCGGCAACGCGCTCGAACGAGAACAAGGCCGCCGAGAATAAAACGGCTGCAACTCGCTCGAACGAGAATAAGGCAGCAAAGCCGAAGGTTACTCGTGCGCCCGCCGAGTCTAATAAGCCGACTGCGGCTCACGCGCAGCCTGCTCCTCGTCAGCCGGCTGCGCCTCGCGCTGAAGCCGCGCCCCATGCGCAAACTGCGCCGCATCCGCAAACTGCACCGCGTGCGCAGCCTGCGCCGCATACGCAGACTGCGGCTCATGCGCAGCCTGCTCCCCGTCAACCGGCTGCGCCTCGCGCTGAAGCCGCGCCCCGCGCCCAGGCTGAAGCCGCGCCCCGCGCCCAGAGTGCGCCGCGCGCGGAGCCTGCAGCTCATGCGCAGCCTGCGCCGCATACGCAGACTGCAGCTCGTGCGCAGCCCGCACCTCGTCCCGCGAAAGAAGCGCCCAAGCCGGAACAGCCCCGGAAGTAGAAAATCGGCTGCGACTATTGCGTCACTCCGTTCGAGCTGTAAGAAAGTTCTTTATATCGGCGCGGGTCCAACCCTCTTGGCCCCGCGCCATTTTTTCTGGCTGGACGCAGCGTTTGAAAGATTGCCGCGCTGTGAAGATGAGATCCATCGCTTTTACTTCCATATCTTCCGCGCAAGAATTGATCCCCTATCGCGATGCCTTTTCTCTTCTACTGAGCAGTTTTGATCATCAAGAGACGGGCAAAGAGCCTATAACGAAACTTGACTAGCAAGGAGCAAAAACATGCTTGGAACCATATTAATCGTGATCCTGGTGTTAGCGCTGGTGGGCGCGCTGCCGCGCTGGTCCCATAGCAGGGAATGGGGTTATGCTCCGACCGGCGGCTTGGGGCTGGTACTTTTCGTCGTTGTCATTCTCCTGATTCTCGGGCGAATTTGAGCCACGCGCAACGTGCGGTTTTGTTCCTCAGATGTCGGCGCGATCGCGACCAGAGAGACGCTGGCGAGTTCTGCCGGCATCGCCCGGCCAGTTGAAGGCGATTGGCATCCGTGCCCTAGTCGGAAGAATCCTTCTGACGGGTCGCCTTCACGCCCGACAGAATTCCGATGCCCAAAAGTACAACTGCGCCCACAACGATCCAATGCGTCGGCATATGCATCAAATGCGCGCCGTAAACTAGTCCGCCAATCAGGATGGCGAACCCCATCGCGTAGAGTCCAAACGACATGACATCTCCCTTTCGAGTTAGCTGTCGGAGACACTAGATTCGCTCATTTGCTCCAACAGTGCTGTGCAGAATCGCTCACTCCGCGCTTCTTTCCAGACACCCGGGAACTAATTTGGCAAGACGGTCAATTCTGATCAGCTTTCCGAAGGCCTAGGGACTGATACTGGCTATTCACAAGGTTCTAACGTTGCCAAGACCTTCGTGAACAAATGTTGTTGTGCTGAAATCCCCCACTTTACGGAGGTCTCAATGAACCTAAGTCGGCTGGACCCTAAGCTGATTGTGCTCGCCGCCGCGGTGATTGTGATCATCGCATTGTTTGCCTGGCTCTACATGCGAAACCGCAGGAATAAGAGTGCCGGCCTGCGACAAAAGTTCGGCCCCGAGTACGACCGCGCAGTCTTGACGCATGGGTCGGAGAGAAAAGCAGAAGCGAAATTGGCGGATCGCAAGGACCGGGTTGAAAAGCTCAACCTTCGCGATCTTGATCGTGCGGAAAGCGAGAGGTTTTCGAAGCAGTGGGAGTCGGTGCAATCCCGATTCGTCGATTCTCCCAAAGGAGCAGTCGCTGAAGCCGACGACCTAGTGTCCTCGGTAATGAAGGCTCGCGGCTACCCGGTCTCCGATTTCGATCAGCGTACCGCCGATATTTCTGTCGACCATCCCCGCGTGGTGGAGAACTACCGGTCCGCCCATGCCATCGCGCTGCGGGTTGGAAAAGACCAGGCCACCACAGAAGACCTGAGAACGGCGATGATTCACTACCGCTCTTTATTTGAAGAATTGGTGCAGGCGCCGGCCGCCGTTGAGAGAAAAGAAGTGGCGTGACGGCAACGCATCACTAAGTTCCGGCAACGAAATGAAGAAGAATCGAACCTTGCCGATTTGGACGAGAGACATGAAACCAAGTGCGCAAGACCGGACCGAGGGCAAGCTCCACGAAGTGAAAGGGAAGATCAAAGAGGAGGCCGGAAAGGCGGCGAACGACCACGATTTGGAAGCCTCAGGCAACGCGGAAAAGAAAGCCGGCACGGTTCAAAAATGGGTCGGTCGTGCCGAGAAGGCTGTCGGCGAATAGAGAACGTATCAACATCGGCCCACAGGCGCAGGAGGATTCATGTCGCAAACTGTAGTGGAAAGAACAGCTGAACACATTGCCGACTCGGCTCGTCACGCGTCGCGCGCAACCAGTGCGATTGGCGATGCGATCGAGGATGGCATGGGAGTAGTGAAGCGTGCCGCGAAGCAGGGCGGCGATGCAGCCGAAGAGTTCTTGAATGAGACCTCTAAGCGCCTCCAGCGACACCCGGCGCTGACGATTGCGACCACGTTTGCAATCGGTGTCACCGCAGGGACATTGATCGGCTGGATGATGAGACGACGGTAGATCGGGACACAGTAGATCGGAACAAGGTAGACCGGCGAAGATCTGCTGAGCGGCAGAAATCGCGTTCCGCCACGATCCTTTAACACGAACGCGGGACAAGAAAGACTTGGAAAAGGAGAACCATGACGACTACGACTGAGCAGGTCAAGTGCGCGCATCTACCGTGCCGATGCATGGTGCAAGCGGGCGACAAATACTGCGGTCAAGCCTGTAAGGAAGCGGGATCCAAGGATGTAGAGATCGCGTGCCAGTGCGACCACGGACCCTGCCCGCTTACGGTGTGAAGAATACTAGCGGTTGGTGCGGAGTCGTGTCTGGATTCACCAAGGAGAATCTCCAAATGAAGTTGCATCGCGGTATTCTCCTGGTAATCCGGTCTTCGCTGTACTGCCGGTGCTGTCAAACGCGCAGGCGCTGGCCGATTCAGGCGACTCGTCGGGCATTGTCGTAAGCATGGCCCCGGCGACACAAGATCTGACCTACACGCGTCCGACGCAGACGACGAAACTTCGCAACTACTGGTTCGACACGTTTGGCCCCTATCCGATCGCAGGCGCGGCGTTTGCCTCCGGCATTGGTCAGGCGAACAACGCCCCTCATGAGTGGAAGCAAGGCGCCGCCGGTTATGGCAGGCGGTTTGGCTCCGATTTCGGCATCGCGGCGGTTACCACTACCACGCGCTATGGGCTGGCACAAGCGTTCAGACAAGACACGTTGTACTACCGCTGTGAGTGCAAGCGCTTATTGCCGCGGCTGCGCCATGCCGTGATTTCGACGCTTACCGCGCGCCAGGCAACCGATGGACACAGTGTCTTTTCTTTTCCCGCGCTCATCGCTCCCTACGCCGGCACGATGACGGCCGTCTACGCATGGTATCCCGGCCGCTACAACGGCAAGGACGCGCTTCGTATGGGCAACTACACCATGCTGGGATACGTGGGCGGGAACCTCGCACTGGAATTCCTCTACAGTGGACCGCACTCCTTGCTTTCCCGCATGCATCTCAATAACACGCACGGGACGTCAGGTCCGGGATCAAATCCATGATCGACCGCGGATTCAGCGCGGCCGCGGATATGTCTGCCCGCCTTCCTCCGAGGCCATCGACTCAGCCTGTGTCTGCCATTGTTCCGACTAACGGCCTGATCAACCAGTTTCTCGAATGGTTCGGCGATCTCGGAATATTTTTCTGGCAGGTGTTACGGGCTGCGGTTACGCCGCCGTTTGAATTTCGCGAATTATTTCGACAACTCGATGAGATTGGATCAAAGTCTCTGCCGCTGGTTGCGCTGGCCGGCGCCGCTACCGGAATCGTTCTCTCCATGGAGGCCCGTTTCAGCCTGACTCGTTTCGGAGCGAAGTCTCTGCTTCCCGCCGCTATCGTGTTCTCAATCATTCACGAGACCGGCCCCATCATCACCGGCTTGGTCGTGAGCGGCCGGGTGGGAGCCGGCATTGGCGCGGAGTTGGCCTCGATGAAAGTGACCGAGCAGATCGACGCCATCGAGGCGTCCGCCGTAAACCCATACAGATTGTTGGCGGCGACACGCATCCTGGCTTGCATCCTGATGCTGCCGTTGCTGACGCTGGCGGCGGACTTTTCCGGCTTGATCATGGGCTGGGTTGCGCAGGCTTTGGTTGAGCCAGTCTCGTTACATCAATTCATCAACAGCGGTTTTAAGGGCGCCGGCTTCAACGACTTCCTGCCGCCCACGTTTAAGACCATGGTGTTTGGCCTGATCATCGGTTTGATCGCGTGTTTTCAGGGAATGCGCACACAGGGAGGCGCAGCCGGTGTGGGCCGCGCAGCCACCAGTTCGGTGGTTTTGTCTTCGCTGTTCGTGATCCTCGCGGATGTCGTGCTGGTGAAACTCATCATTATATTTTTTCCGTAAGTGTTCCTCAAAAGCTCGCGAAGCAATTATGGACACAATCGATCAAATCGCGATTCAAACCGCGGCCGCGCAAGCAGATGCCGAGCAAGACGGCAGCTCGGCGGTCATCGCCGTCGAGGACCTGCATAAATCCTTTGGAACGCAAAGAGGTTTTGAACGGGATTAGCCTGCGCGTGAAGCGTGGCGAAACCCTGGCGGTTCTGGGGCGCAGCGGTACCGGTAAGAGCGTGTTGCTGCGGCTCATCGTCGGCTTGGAGAAACCAGACTCGGGGTCGGTTCTCATCCATGGTCAAGACATTGCCGGCATGGCCATCGACCGGATAGGCGAAATCAGGAAAAAGATTGGCTTTCTGTTTCAGCACGCCGCGCTTTACGATTCGCTGACCGTCGAAGAGAACGTGGCTTTTCCGCTGCTCCACCATAAAAAAGACATGTCGAAGTCTGAGCGGGCGGGCCGGGTTAGAGAGTTGCTCGCGGAAGTGGGAATGAAGGACGCTCTTGCCAAAATGCCTTCCGACATCTCCGGCGGAATGCAGAAACGAGTAGGGTTGGCGCGCGCTCTAGCCTTGGAGCCGGATATTCTTCTGCTCGACGAACCCACTGCCGGTCTTGACCCTATCAGTTCCGGCGAAATCGACGACTTGGTTCTCACGCTCCAGCAGGAACATCACGTGGCTTCGATCGTCGTAACGCACGACCTGCACAGCGCAAAGACCGTCGCTGGCCGGCTCGCCCTGCTCAATGAGGGAGACGTTGTCATTCAAGGCAGCTTTGAAGATCTTCAGGAAAGTGACCTCGAGTTTGTCCGGGAATTTCGTTAAGCATTCGTAGGAGAACATTATGTCGAGAGCGGCGCGGTTGGGAGCTTTCATTATTGCGACCCTCGCAATCCTGGTGGCGGGTATCTTTGTCATCGGTGGCAAGCAATATCTTTTCAGCTCAACCTACCAATTGAAAGCGCAATTCGACGACGTGGTGGGTCTGGACACGGGAGGGGACATACGGGTGGGCGGAGTTCATGTGGGAACCGTGCACGACATCCTGTTGCCCCACAAACCCGGCGACAAGGTCACGATCGTCATGGACCTGGGTAAATCGACCCACCAGATCATCAAGCAGGACTCCGTGGCGTCGATCGAAACCGAGGGGTTGCTGGGCAACCAATATCTGGCGATCTCGTTTGGGTCTCCGGGAGCCGCCGGCGTGTTTGGGATGGCGACACAATCGCCAGCCGGCCTCCGCTGGAAATGTCGGACCTGCTCAATAAGATGAGCGGCATTCTGGATAGCAGCCAGCAAGCCATCCATAATGCCACGCAGGCGGCGGCGAATCTGGATTCAATCAGCGCCAAGATCGACAGAGGCCAGGGAACGGCGGGAGCCCTCGTGAACGATAAGCAGCTTTACACCAACCTCGAACAGACCTCGACCGCCATGCGGGACACCATGGTCCATGCGCAGGCGGGGGTTACCAATTTCGAGGAGAATATGGAAGCCTTGAAGCACAGCTTCTTCGTGCGCGGGTATTTCAAGAGCCGCGGTTACGAAGATTCCGCTCAACTCGCCAAGGATGAGATTGAACGATTGCCACAAAGCGCTCCGACAAAGGAGTTTACCTTCTCGGCGAAGCAGCTCTTCGATAAGCAGGATTCCGCCAAGCTGAAGAACCAGAAGTCTCTCAACGCCGGCGGCGAGTTCCTGCGCGATAACCAATTCGGGTTTGCGGTGGTCGTTGCATCCTCGGGCATGGCGGGCGATACTCAGAAGGAGTTGGTGCTGACCGAAGCCCGTGCCATGGTTGTGCGCGAATATCTGGTGGAGAACTTCGGATTCGACGATAGTCAGCTTAAGACTTTGGGATCTGGCAAGCAGATGGATGCGGGTTCGGATGCCGGCTGGGGTACGGTGCGGATTCTCATCTACCCAACGGGAACCGAACTTCCGCCTAACAAGCGAAGCCAGGCGGGCGTCTCGTCCGAAACCAGCTCGGGCCAACGGGTTCAGGTCTCTGAAGCCTCTCAATGAAGCAATAACTATAAGTAATACATTGAATGCTAATAACTCCAACTGGCTCGCCGTTCTCAACCGCGAAGTCGTCGCCTGCACCCGCTGCCCGCGCCTGGTTATCTATCGCGAGCAAGTGGCCCGCGAGAAGCGCCGCGCTTACCGCGACTGCGAGTACTGGGGCAAGCCGGTGCCCGGCTTCGGCGATTCCGGGGCGCGGGTGTTGGTCATGGGTCTGGCTCCCGGCGCGCATGGCTCCAATCGCACTGGTCGCCCCTTCACCGGCGATGCCTCAGGCAAGTTCATGTTTCCTGTACTGTATGAAACCGGATTCGCCAGCCAGCCTGAATGCCACGGACCGCAACGATGGGCTCACGCTGAAAGATCTGTACATCACGGCCGCGGTTCGCTGCGCTCCACCCGACAACAAACCGCTTCCTCAAGAACTGTTGGAGTGTTCGCGTTTTCTTGACCGCGAGCTTGCGGGACTAGAAAAGGTAAAAGTCGTGGTCGCTCTCGGCAAGATCGGCTTCGATGCGTATCTGAACTACGTGAAACGGCGCGGCTTGTTCGCCAGCAAGCAGAGTTACCTCTTCAAGAATTTCCCTTTCAAACATGGCGCCAGTTACCGGTTACCCGACGGGAAGGTGTTACTGGCCTCTTACCATCCATCGAACCAGAACACGCAGACCGGAAAGCTCACGCAGGAAATGTTCGTGAAGATATTTAAGCAGGCGGCAAGACTTGCCGATGAGTAAGTTTGAGGCGCCGCCAGGCGGAGCGCTGCACCCCTGCCCCATCGCATAGGGATCACAATCGACAAACCGGGGTCACGAACCGGGGCGGCATCCGTTGGCAGTGGTTGGGCTCGCGAAATGGAGAAGTGTTCCAACCGGAACATATGTGTTGAATGTTCCAACTGGAACATTTTGTACCGGCAATGGCGTAAGGATCGAGATGTATGTATAATGCTCGTAAATGAAACCATCCAAGGCGGTTAGGAAGGGCCGGAAGCGCGCGGCCCCAAAAGACCCAAAAACCCAAGAAGACCCCAAAACGATCAGCTTGCAGGCGGTGGCGGAGGAGCCAAAGCCGAAGCGGCGCTACATTTTGCTTCGGGATGTGGGGGTGTTATACCGGCCGATCAAGAAGCCGGTGACGCTGCGTCTGGATGCCGATGTGATTGCATGGTTCAAGAAGTCAGGGCGCGGCTACCAGACGCGGATCAATCGGGCGTTGCGGAAAATGATGGAGGACGAGATGAAGGAAGAGAAGAAGGGAATCCGGGGAATGAGCCTGGCCGAGGTTGCGGGAGAAAACGGCCTTGAACACTCGGCGCCGGCAGCATCGATGCCCACCCGTCGAAAACCGCGACGAGTGGGGCATTCTCAGTAGTGGTAACGCAAGGTGGCCCGCGCCCGCACGATCTACTTCAACTTCGTTACCGTAACCTCCAGTTGAAACTGCCGCTTGGAGTTGGGATCGTCCACGCTGCCCACCAACATCGGCTTTCCAAGTTGCGCCACTGTGCTGGCATGGATCTCGAGTTGGCGCAGCACCGGCCGCGCCCCAGTGCGTTCTTGCTGCTCGGGCATGGCAAAGTTGCTGACTTCCGCCCGCACCGAGATCGCCAGGCCATTGGCGCGCTCTCCGATCCTGCACCAGATGTTAGTTCCCACATCAAGGTACTGAAACTCCCCTTGCTTTGACTCGACTGGAACCCGCGTTCCAATCTTGATCTCGTTGGCATCTTCGGCATTCAGGTTCATTGAGTACTGCCGCGTATTGATCTTCTTGCCGTCCTCCATCTCATTGACGGAGAAATCGAGACGATAAGCGTTTATGGTCTTCGCCGTCTCGGGCGCGAGCTTCGATGTATTCGATTCCTGCGCCGATGCCTTGCTGATGCCTCCGGCCGTGAGTGCGAAAAGCAGTGCCGCGGCTACAACCATTTTCTTGAACATTGTCATTCTCCTTAGTTTATGCCGATACTTCTACTTGTTCTATTGCCGTGAATTCTGTCCGTTGGCGAATGCGGCTTCGTCTATTTCTTCGGCGCTGTCTCGCCGTAGTTCTTCGGTTCTGGCCTGCGCGATCAGCGCGGCGTGGTCCGGATAGTTTTCGACGTAGCGTGTCAGGATTGTTTCCTGCAGGCTCAGCGGCTGCGGCGACGGAAACTTATCGAGCATCGGCTTCGAGGGACCCATTGCCACAGAGTGGCTGACCGCATGCGGTTTGAGTTTTCTTGTGGACGCCGTTTCGCGGGGCCGAGTCGAGCCGCCTCCGCCGTTGTTTGCAACCTGAGTCCCAGCATGTCCATTGGCGGGCGTCGTAGCTGCCGGGTGTTGCTCCGCGATATTTTGCGCCGGCTTCCCCGATCTCCAGGTCGCGAATACGGTCACCACGATCGCGGCCGTGAGCACGGCCATCGCCGGCCATCGCCACCACGAGCGCTCGGCCGCTTGCTCCTGTTCAGCCCGGAGATTTGCCAGAACGCGTTCTTCCAGCCCGGCTCTCGGCTCGACTGCCGTGAACTTCGCCAGTGCGGCATTGAGTTCGCGGTCGAGCGCGTTGTTCTCTGGATCTCGCTGGTTTGTGTTGAGTTGCCGATTGTTGTCAGTCATTTCCACCTCTGCGGGCCAGATCCCTCAGGGCTAAAGCCCTCATCGATCCCCAGCCTTACGCGGCGCTGAAGCGCCGCTCTTCCACGGTACTGCGTGCAGTTTTTCCCTCAGAATCTGCCGGGCGCGGAAGACTCGCGACCGCACTGCTGCCTCGTTGATGCCTAGCGTCGCTGCTACTTCGCGCGGCGACATCTCTTCTACAGCCGACAGAATCAGCGGCTCGCGCAGCTTCCCGGGCAACGCCGTAATCAATCGCTCCAGCAGCGTGGTGACCTGCGCGCTGTGCATCGCATCATCTGCCTGGGCGTCCACCGATGGCACTTCTGTAGCTGGCTTCTCGTGGTCCTCGAGCGGAATCTCCCGCTTGCGGCCCCGCTGTTTGCTGCGACCGACCGCCACGCGCCAGGCGATGCGCGCCAGCCAGGTCTTCGGATCTTCCACAGTGGCCAGCTTGCGGCTGTAGCGCAGCACGCGGAGAAACGTTTCCTGGGTGGCGTCCTCGGCATCGTGATGGCTCCGGAGCGCAGCATAGGCGATGCGGTAGACGAGCCGCGAGTGCCGGCGGACGAGGCCTTCGAGCAATGGGATTCGTCTTGACTGCGGTCTTGACTGCGCGGCACCGTCACGGCCTCACTCAGGACTGCCTCTTCCGCCACCAATCGCTTGACCTCATTGATGAAGACCACTGGAGAGCCTGGTTTGTTCAGATATTTCTTGGGAAGAACGTTTGTGGAGAGGATTGCTTGCGAGGAATGCGCAAGGGATACGCCACTTGCAAGCGAACTGGAAGGCTCAACCTGTGATTCCGACCAGAGCGGACGGAAAGCGTCAGATGGCGGTTGTGGTGTCGTGACGAGTTACGGTCGCGCGACCGAGCCTCCTGTGCCGGACCAACGAGTAGCGATATGCGAAACCGGCTTTCAAAATGCCCCGCAAAGATGACACATTGGTCGCGCCGCTGAAAATCCACGCGGTTCTGTCTTCCTGGCGTAGATTTGCGGCTGCCTGGCGAATGGCGGTTGCATAGTGGCCGCGCCCGCGATCCGATGCAGGTGTCCAACAGTCGAAGATCATGGCAGCAGCGGGAGAGGATGGCTCGATATTGTGGCCGATCTCCGCCAATGAGAAGCCGTCATAGGCGGTGATCCACAAAAAATGGATTGGACGGCCAGCCTGCATCCTGTAAGAGAAAACCGGATGCGCCCGGTTTCGTCAGGCGATTGGCGCAGCGCATCAGGTAGCGGAGAGTGTGTGCATCGCCGGCGTTGCTGATCGATGCTTCCACCAGATGCTCGCGGGTCAGCGGCAACAGTTGAATGGCCTGATTTTCAGACAGTTGAAATTCAGGTCGGTTGAAGATCAGGAGCTTGAAAGAGCAGCACCTCGTCTTGCGAGGCCAGAGGCCTGACAGCCCTCTGAATTGCGTATCGAGCGGTGGCAACGACTCCAGTCTCGCGAACGCGGCTTGCAGCCGTCTGGAAAAAGGCTCTGGCGTCACGGAGTCTGCTGCCGATCTGCGGAAAGCGATCGGCGGTGCTGGACATCATCTGGCGCGCAAGACTGGCGACGTGCCGCGGGAACCCGCGGGAGAGGTGGACGTAGCGCGTCTCCCGGGTATTATTGGCAAAGCGCTCTTTGTAAGGTTCGTCTCCGAGGCCGAGGTCGAGCCATCGAAGAGAAGCGTCTCTGGCGCCTTCTTCGACCATCAGACGAAGCAGGCAGGAGCCTGGAGAGACGTGCTCGTACTCCATCTGGAAAGTTGGCAGATACCAAAACCAGCTGCCTCCAAAGCGGAAACCATAGTTCCAGGCAACCGGCCGCCCATCGATCTCCAATTGGCTGATTTTGAGCCAGCCGGAATGAGACAGCAGGTCGCTTAACTGGCGCAGGAAGGTGCGGCGCTCCGGGCCGACCAGTGGGCTCACGCGGTTACTGGCGAGAAAACGTGAAATCTGGGCGGAGACGATCGACTCAAGGCTCTCCCCGATCTGCTCCGGTTCTGTAAGGTGAATGACTTTGACCGAACCGAGGGTTGAGAGTTTTTTCAGGGCGCGTTTTTCCCTGCCGCGGGTGGCCAGCGTTCGAAGAAGAGTTTCGCGTTGCTCTTCGCTTTCCAACTGGACGACGCCGCAATTGTAAGCGGCGCGCGATGTGAGGTAGAAGTTGCGCAATGCGGCAACGCTGGGCAACTCCTTGAGGGTGGCCGAATTTGAGGGAACGTTGGCCAGCACCAAGTCACTGAGACTGAGATTCTGGATTTCTTGCAGAAGAGCAAGCAGCACGGCTTGACGATTCTCCGGGGTGCTTACGATGTCGCAGTAGTCAGCCGTGCTGGAAGTCAAGAAAAAGGCCGCGCGAGGCGCGTTGGGATCGATTGCCAGCGCTACAACGCCCGCGAGTTGGCCGGCGTCGTACATGAGAAACAGCAGAGGAGACAGGCGGTCCTGAAAGCCACGACTGGCAGCCAACGCCCACTGGTAGGTGAAGAACACCTCTGGATTGTCCATGGCAAGCACCAAGGTGTTCCAGGCCTCAGAGAGATCGGGGTCTTCCGGAATTTCCTTCAGGACGGTTACTTGCACGGGCTATCAGGCTTTCGTACAGAGAAGACTGCAGACTGGTCTAAGGATGCCGGATTCTCGCCGAAGACGCAACCGAGCCATGATGCTATGCCATAACGTTAGGCTCCCACAGCGCGCCGCAGGCGAGAGTGAAGCCCACTCAAGTGAGCTGCGAATTCAGGAAGCGTGGTATCGGATGTCACATGGATTCGGGGAAGCGCAAACGGATCATCCGGCACAGAGCCCGAGTGTTCAACATTCAGGAATGCACATGCGAAGCCGGCTTCGCGAGCAAGGCGCAGTTCTCGTTCTCCCATGGTGGAAGGGTTGCCAAAGGGGTAAGCGAATGCCCAGACCGATTGGCCCAGAGCCCGCTCCAGGTTGATCTTGCTTTCTTGAATTTCTCGGCGCGCTTCTTCTTCGCTGCACAACGACAAAATCGGGTGTGACACGGTGTGCGCTCCGATGCTCATCCCAGCTTCCGCCAGTTGCTTCAGTTCAGTGATGTTCAAGAGGCGCCATCGGGTTTCAGAACGAAGAGCCGGTGTGGGCCCGCAGTGGTGGCGCACTCTAGCCATCCAATCCGCTCTTGTTTCTGCGTCCAACCGCGAGGCTTGTCTCACTGCACTCCACCACCGGGATTGAAAGCTTATTGAAGATGAGGATTCTGTGCCGATTTCCACGGGGAGCTGCAGGTCTGACCCGGTCAGCGGCTTGGCGCGCATCAGGTGGTAGAGTTCCTCGTACCAAAGCATGCCCGGTTCGTTCCTGCACGAAGCCGCAGTCACCAGGAAAAGGCCCGAGACGCCCTCGCTTTGCAGCACAGGGAGCATGTCCGTTAACGTGTTGAGCAGACCGTCGTCGCACGTCAACAGAACGGCGCTAGGGGGAAGCTGCTTGCCTTGCTCGATCCAAGCTCGAAAGTCCTCCGGGCGAACGACGTGATAGCGAGATTTCAGGAATTGGAGTTGCCGGCGAAATGCATCCGGCTGCACGAGATTTCCGTCGAGAAAAATGTCATCGGTAGAATGGTCCGCCGGAAAAACGCCGTGATAGTTCACCACCGAGCAACCACCGCTTGGCGTAATGCGGTCGAGGCATCCGCTGTGATGCAGAGCCGGATATACCGCGCGCTTCAATAGTGGACTGACGAGCCGCATTCTTGAGTCAGACACCATTGTAGCAATCGCTGAGGTTTGCGGCACCGCGTAGTGGGGAACCATGCGGGACGATAACCAACCGAATACCCAACCTCATAGGACGATTGTTTAAGGCTGAAGGTCTGCCGTAATCTCAATTTGGACATGAGCGAGATCTATTTCGAATGAGTGCCGAATGTCACCAAACCCGAACTGAGGAAATTGTGCCTTGCATAGCCGAGACGGGGCAGCAGTTCTTTACGCGCGCGCGGAGTGTTGTTTCCCGCGTCGTCGGAGGGGAGACTCTCATAGTGCCAGTGCGGGGCAAGGTTGGAGATCTGGCGTCGATTTACAGCTTCAAGGGAACCGGGTCACTGATTTGGCAATTGTTGGACGTGCCCAGCGCGCTTCCGGCGCTGGTCGGCGCGGTGGAACGAGAGTACGGAGTAGGGCAAGAGCAGGCGGAGAGAGATGTGACGCAATTCCTGGACGACATGCTCTCCGTGGGATTGGTCCAGACCTGCCAGAGAGTTGCTGTGACTGCGATCGAGGCGACTGCTACAGAAGCAAAAGGGCAAGTTTTGTGGGAAACGGCAGGCTCGTACTGATCCGGTTCACGCCGTCCTCGAAGAGGAAAACTTAGAAGCCCACCATGACCGGTTCGGGTTCCAGGTGGACACCCCAGATTTCTTCGACGCGATGCTGGATTTGTTCCTTCAGGGCGAGGACCTCTCTTGCCGTGGCTCCGCCGCGATTGACGATTGCAAGGGCGTGCCGGGTGGAAATGCCAACGCGACCAGAGCCGAAGCCTTTGGCGAATCCGGAGCGCTCGACCAGCCAGGCTGCGGAAACTTTCTTGCGGGTTTCAAGTGCGGGATAGCTGGGTAGGGTTAAACCTCGTGCGGCGGCTTGCCGCCCTAGATCTTCGTGCTGTTCTTCGGAGAGCACAGGATTCTTGAAGAACGAGCCGGCGCTTTGGCAGTCCGGGTCTCCGGGAGTGATTAGCATGCCTTTGAGCGCGCGGATATGGCGCACGGCCTCACGGGTTTCGGCGAGATTCGGCAGAGTTTCGCGGCCTTCGAAATGCCGTTGGAGGTCGGCATAGGCGAGATGCGGCTTGCCGTCAGGGGTGAGGGCGTAGGTGACGCGGAGAACGATGAATCGTCCGCGCTCGGTCGTGTTAAAGATGCTGGCCCGGTAGCTGAACCCGCAGGCTTGAGGGCAAAGTTCGCGCACCTGAACATCTTTCAAATCGAGAACCTGCACTGCGGCGATGGTCTCGGCGACTTCCTGTCCGTAGGCGCCGACGTTCTGCACCGGCGTGCCGCCCACGCTGCCCGGAATGCCGCTCAGGCACTCGACGCCAGCGCAGCGGGCCATCACCGTGTGAGAGACGAATCTGTCCCAGGATTCGCCGGCGCCCGCGTCGAAAAGAACTTTGCCGTCTTCATCATGGCTGGTGCGCTGGACTTGGTTGATACCTTGAATCGCGATTTTCAGCACCAGGCCAGGCCAACCGGTGTCGGCGACCACCAGGTTGCTGCCGCCGCCCAGAACGAACAGAGGCAGATCGCGCGAGCGCGCGAGTGTAACCGCCTCCTGCACTTCACCGATGTTGCCGGCCTCGACGAAATACTTTGCCAGGCCCCCGATTTTGATGGTGGTCAGCGGGGCGAGCGGAATGTTTTCGAGCAGAAGCACGACTGAGTTTCAAATATACACATGGGCGGAAGCGGGCGCATGGGGCTCCGGGTTACGGGAGTACACGGGCCAAAATCGCAAGGGCCTGCGCGGCATAATCAGCACAGCCCAGTCGCTTGCCAGAATGGAGTGCGTCCACTATAGTTACCCACGTTTTTTCGTCCAGACCAAACAAGGAGAAAACAAAGATGCGCAAGCTCTTGCTGGTTGCATTGTCTCTGCTGGTGTCTGGGTCGGTGGCAATGGCCCAGAGCAAGATTGACACCAAGTGGCATTGTCCGAAGGCCACAACAGAATACAAACTCGACGTCCCCGATGCACCGGATCATAGCTATTGGATTGGGCAAGGCGGCTGCGAAGCTACTTCTAGCAGCGGTGACCTGAAGGAAAAGAGCGGTACGTTCACGGAATTCCACGATCAATGGAAAACCAAGTTCAACTTCCACGGCTACTACATCGCGACCGCGGACGATGGCGACAAGATTCACTACACGTATGAAGGCTCCGCTACCACCGACGTGACGAAACCGGTCGCCAATAAATGGAAGATCGTGGGCGGCAGCGGCAAGCACAAAGGCATCAAGGGTTCCGGGACGTGTTCCGGGAAAGCCGTAGAAGGCTCATTTGACTATGAATGCACCGGCACATATTCGGTCGGTACGGCCAAGTAGGCCGGAGAGATTGATCCAGAAGGTGCGGGTCTGACCGCTGCGCGGGGTAGGAAGATTTGTGAGAGCTAAGTCGTGAGGGGGCAGCCGTCTCGGCTGCCCCCTTGGTTTAGTAGAGAACGATATCCGGCAACTCTGCCAGCGTAGTGATTTGCGCATCAGGCGTCTCCGGGATGCGCTCGGGCGCCTGGCCGAGGCGATTACACCACAGAGTGCGGAAGCCAAACGCCTTGGCGGAGTATGCGTCCCAGCCGTTGGAAGACAGAAAGCAGATGTGGGACGCAGCCACGCCGAGCCGGTCACAGGCCAGGCCATAGACCGAAGGGTGCGGCTTATAGACCTTTACTTCCTCCACTGACGAAATTGCTTCGAACATGTTGGTGATGCCCGCGTTGGCCACGGCTGCCGCCAGCATGGCGGGTGTGCCGTTGGAGAGGATCGCAAGCTTCATCCCGGCTGTCTTCAGACGCTTCAAGGTGTCAGGAACCTCCGGGTAGACGCTGAGAATTAGATACAGGTTCATGAGCCGGGCGCGCAGAGTGGCGTCTTCGAGCTTCAGCGTCGATAGCGCAAAGTCGAGCGCATCAGCGGTCACTTGCCAGAAATCCGCGTGGCGCCCGGCGAGACCGCGCAGCCAGGTGTATTGCAGTTGCTTCAAGCGCCACAACTCGGCCAGGGGTTGCCACTTCTCACCCAGCGAATCCTGGGCGGAGCGCGCTGCACTGTTGACGTCGAACAGCGTGCCGTAAGCGTCGAATACGCAAGCCTCAATGCCCGCGAGCCTCGGAGTGCTCATCCTGCTCTCCTCTCTTTTCAGGTTAACGTACGGCTATGCGTTTTGGCTTGTCTCGGACAGATTCTCGACCGATCCGCGGCAGGCTTATGGCAGTCGTTTCGCCGAATCGAGCGCGCGCCGTTCCAAGGAAAGACAAAACTCCAGACAGGAAATTGCCCCGCGTCACGCAACCGGGGGAGCTGCAACTCTCGCCACTGGCTTGAATGTCGGTTTGATCGCCAGCGCGCGTGACACCAGGCACAGATCCTTGGCCTTGTGCAAGAGATTGATGGCCCGGGCCTGTTCCGTTTCTTGTGGAATCGTCAGATCCACGGAGATGGACAACTCGACGAAGTCGTAGCCCGTCTCGACCTTGCCGATTACGCCTTCCACTTCCACTTGCAGGTCGGTGTATACAAACCTCGAGCATTCCGCGAGGGCGTGAAATGTCATTGTGTAACAACTCCCAAGGGCGCTTAACAACAAATCTTCCGGCGTCCATCTGCCTTCCAGGCCGCCAAAAACTGGCGCCGAGGTGAAATGGATCGCGTTGGGGGCAGAGTCGGATTTTGCAATGCCGGTGCGGCCAGAAGCCCACCAGGCGACGACTCGAAACCGATTTATTTCCTCCATGGTGCGTTGCTCCCCGTCTGTGGTGGATTCTCCTCGGAAGGGGCTTCGGAAACCATGCTTGAAGTCACGCCCTTGCGTGATCCTGATCACGGGCAGGTGAGTGATACAATTTGCGCTGAAAGCGGTGTTCCATGCGCGCTCCCTACGGGCTGAATATTCTGGACAACTGCCTGACCTGCCCGGTGCGGGAAGAGCATTTGTTTTGCAACCTGCCGGCGGCAGCGGTGCAGAAGTTGAATGAGATCAAGTCCACCGCCGTATACCCGAAATCCGCGATGCTGTTTATCGAGGGCCAACAACCGCGGGGGATATTTGTGCTCTGCGCAGGGAAGGCGAAGCTATCGACTTCATCCTCCGAGGGCAAGACCATCATTACCAAGATTTCGGAAGCGGGAGATGTTCTCGGGCTCAACGCCACAATTTCCAACCTGCCTTATGAAGTGACTGCGGAGATGATTGAGCCGGGGCAGGCGAATTTCATTACCCGCGACGCGTTGCTCCACTTTATGCGCGAATACGGAGATGTGGCAGTACGAATTGCGGAGCAACTGAGCCGCAATTACTACTCAGCGTACGAAGAAATCCGCACCCTGGGGCTGACCAGTTCCCCCTCGGAGAAACTCGCCAGGTTATTGCTGGGATGGTCGAAGGCGGCGGGTAACGGTGATTCGGTGCAGGTGAAGCTGACCCTGACGCATGAAGAAATCGGCGAAATGATCGGCACGACGCGTGAAACCGTCAGCCGCCTGTTCTCTGATTTTAAGAAGCGTCAATTGGTGCAGTTGAAGGGTGCCACGCTGGTCATCCGCAACAAAACCGCGCTGAAAAAGATGGTCAACTCCTGACCACCGGAAATTTCGGCGGCCCGCTGTTCCAGGCTGCCGTCGCTCGTTACTCCCGGTCTCCGGTCTTCTGCCGTTCGACGCTCCTCAATCTGTGATCCTGATCACACTCCGAGGTGATCCCCTCCGCTGCGCCCATGTGCGCTGCCGCGCGAGAATCGCTACGAAACAAGCAGTACGGGCCGCAGGAGCCTAAGGAGGAAACATGCTTCGTAAGGAATCTCTGGATTCATCCGACGCTATCTTATTGAAGTTGCTTGTGGTGCTGTGGCTGGTCGTTCTGTCCATACCCGCTGCGCGCGCCGTTCCCAGTTATTCGCGGCAGACCGGCCTCGCCTGTGCATCTTGCCACTACGCTCCTCCGGAACTGAATCCGTTTGGAAGAAAATTCAAGTTGGAGGCTTACGCCTTCGCCACCAAACCCGAAGTGACCGACGACAAGAAAGATCACAACGCCGGTCTGCACCTTCTCGAATCCTTGCCGCTCTCAATGCTCTTTGATACTTCGTTCACATCCACCAAGTCGCCCCAGCCCACAACCCAGAATGGCAATTTCGAATTTCCGCAGGACGCTTCGCTATTCCTCGCCGGCAGCTGGGGAAGCCATGTGGGAAGCTTCCTGCAGGTGACTTATGACAGCCAGGCTGATCATTTCACCTGGGACAACACTGACATTCGCTATGCCAATAACACTAGCCATCTCTTTGGCAAATCTTTCACCTATGGGGCGATGTTGAACAACAACCCGACGGTCGAAGACCTCTGGAACAGTACACCAGCCTGGGGATATCCGTTCGTTTCGAACAACGTTGCACCTTCACCCTCCGCGGGAGCTATCATCAACGGAGGGTTGGCCCAGGACGTTGCCGGGTTCGGCGGCTATGGCATGTGGAACGATCATTTGTATCTTGCGGGTACGCTCTACCGTTCCGAGCACATTGGCGGATCGCAGCCTAATCCTGGCACCGGCTTCGGGATCAATATCCGCGGAATGGCTCCCTATTGGCGTCTGGCGTGGCAAACCTCCACACAGAACAACAACCTTGAAATCGGCACTTACGGAATGCATCTGAAAACTTCTCCCGGCGCGATTACCGGGCTGGAAGACGGGTACACGGACTGGGCTGTCGATTTCCAGTACGACAGGACACTGCCGAAACTCAAGGGAGACGTTCTGTCGTTCCGCGGGACTTATATTCGCGAGAACTCTTCTCTGGTGGCAGGCCTCGCAGGCGGGGCAGCGGCAGGCGTGGGCCACCATCTCAACACCGTGCAGGGAAACGTCGAATATCATTTCGGTACACGTTTCTCTGCTACGGCAGGCTACTTCGACGTCACTGGAACGGGGGACCCTCTACTTTTTGCGCAAGCACCGGTTTCGGGCAGCGCGAATGGAAGTCCCGCGAGCAACGGGTTCTTGTTGAATGCCTCCTGGTGGCCTCAGCAGAACATAGATCTCGCGGTCCAGTACACGGACTATCTGAGGTTTAATGGAGCTGGCACGAACTATGACGGTGCCGGCCGCAGTGCTTCGGCAAATAACTCCACCTATCTGCTGGTGCGATTTGTTTTCTGAAAAGAGGATGGCGTTTTTGCTGCCGGTGATTCGTTCGGGGCGGAATGGGCCGAAAGCCACTCCGCCCCCGGCTTTGCGGTACACTGCTGCCTGTGCGCAGGCGTATGCGGCAGGCAGGTTCCTGTTTTAATGGATTTCCGAACGACGCTGGGGCGCAAGTAAAAGGAGAACACATGCAAGGAAACATTTTGCGTATTGCACACGGCATGTTGATGTGTCTCGCGATGCTGGCCCTCTCGTCTGGCCTTCAGGCCCAAAGCGATCCCGCCAAGTTTTTCAAGACGAACTGCACGCTGTGTCACGCGGAGGATGGCAGTGGTAGTTCGCCTACGGGCAAGGCCATGAAAGCCAAGGACCTGAGATCCAGCGAAGTGCAGAGCCAAACGGATGCAGAACTCGCCGAAGTCATCACGAAAGGCCGAGGAAAAATGCCGCCGTTTGGCGCGAAGATCAAGCCCGACGATGTAACGAAGCTGGTGGCTTACATCCGAAGCCTGGCGAAGAAATAATCAGCACTGCAACGTTTGGGATGTCATAACTGGCTCGATCGGGCGCTATGCCCACGCATCAGGGCAATTGAGGCATTGCATGTGCGAAGGCGAAGCAGATTCAAAATCCGCGACTCTTAAGTCTTCACCATCCGGCATCTCCGCTGAAAGCAGGCGCTCGTTTCTCGGCGTATTGCTGGGACTCGGCTCTGTCTTCGTAGGCGCGCTGCTTGCCGTGCCGCTCATACGCTTTGCACTCTTCCCGTTGCTGCGCCGGACCACTCAGCTGAAGAGTTCGCCAGTGGGAGAGCTCAGCGAGTTCTCGCCCCTGACCGAGCCCGTCATGCGGACGGTTCAGATCGAACAAGTGGATGGCTGGCGCAAAGCGGTATCAGAAAAGGCCGTCTATGTGACGAAAGACAGCCAGGGTCAGCTTCGCGTTCTCACCTCCATCTGTCCGCACCTGGGTTGTACAGTCCCCTGGAACAAGGAAAAGAAGCAGTTTGTCTGCCCATGCCACGGCGCCACTTTCGCGGCGGACGGAACTCGCGTCAGCGGGCCTTCGTTGCGGGGGATGGATGCGCTGGAAACGTCGGTTCAGGATGGCCAACTGCTGGTGCGATTCCAATATTTCCGGCAACTCGTCTCGGACAAGGAAGTCATAGGTTAGAAAAGAATGGATTCGACGCAGACCAGCGGAAGCGGATCTTCCCCGCGGCGCGAGTCAGGGCTATGGGCGTGGCTGAACCGCCGCACCGGCCTGGATGATTTGCTTCGCAGCGCTCTCGATGAGCCCATTCCCGGCGGCGCGCGCTTCGCTTACATATTCGGATCGGGACTTTTATTCATTTTCCTTTCGCAAGTTATTACTGGAATCTTTCTTGCGCTGTACTACGTTCCATCCGCCGACCACGCGCACACTACTGTCGCCTACATTACGAAAGCGGTCACGGCTGGATCGTTTCTCCGCAGCCTCCACGCCTATGGGGCCAGCGCGATGGTCATCGTGTCGTTCCTGCATCTGTCGCAAACCTACATCTATGGATCGTACAAAGGGCGGCGCGAGCTTCTGTGGCTTTCTGGATGCGCTCTCTTCGGGCTAGTCCTGGCTATGGCGTTCACTGGATACTTGCTCCCCTGGGACCAGAGGGCTTATTTTGCCACCGCTGTAGGAACCAACGCCGTCAGTGAAGTTCCCCTGATGGGAGAGAGCCTCAAGCGCTTGATGCGCGGTGGCACGGAGATGGGCACACTCACAATCTCAAGGTTTTTCGTAGCTCATGTTTTTTTTGTTCCCGCGTGCATCTTCGCACTTGTAGCCTCTCATATTTTTCTGTTCCGCAAAGCGGGAGCGGCCGGACCGGTCGACGAAGATCCTTACCAACCAAAGCAGAATGCGGAACTGTTCTACCCGCGCCAGGTGCTGATGGATCTGTCGCTGACTGCGTTGCTGATTGCGGGGCTCGGCTTGCTGTGCTTTTTCGTCCCGATGCAACTGGGGCCACCGGCCAATCCGGCGGATACGCAATACGTGCCGCGGCCAGAGTGGTACTACCTGCCCATATTTCAATGGCTGAAGTACTGGCACGGGTCGGCCGCGATCGTCGGCGTGCTTGTCATTCCAACGCTCCTCGCCCTTGCCGTACTGGCGCTTCCTTTCCTGGATCGCAGTGTCGAGCGGCGCCCGTGGAAACGGCCTGCAGCGATGGGAGCGTATGCTTTCGTCGTGTTCTCGCTGGTGGGCCTCGGCCTCCGGAGCGAGTATTTGGACCGGCGCGATCCTGGAGTGGCTCAGCAACTGGCAAAGCAGAGGGCCGAAGAAGACGAGTACGCGAAAAAGCCGTTTGAGCCGGAGCTTTCTTCCGCGTCCCTGGCTGCGGCAAATGTGTCGCTCGCCGACCCCTTGGCCGCGAAAGGCAAAACCATCTTCGAAGGGCAATCGTGCAACGCCTGCCATGGAGATGGCGGAGTGGGCACCGCTGCAGCCCCAGCGCTTGTCGGAGTAAATGCAAAGTTCTCGGCAGACCAACTGGCCGAGCTTTTCAAACATCCCACTGCGAAAATGAGCGCCGGCGGCATGCCGCCCGTCGATCTTCCTCCGGACGACTTGAAGGCCTTGATCGCCTACGTGGAGAGTCTCAAGTAACTTATTGAGCGGGATAGCTAAGGTCAAGTCCCGCGTGATCTCCCTCACTCCACCCTGTGATGCCAATCACGGCAGCGCCTGCGAACCTGGGGCAAACTAGCCTTATGGTTAGGAGTGATCTTATGCCGAGCGATAATAGAAACTTGCTGGATGTGGTGAAGTTCGAACTGGAATTTCTTGAGCAAGGCGGCTATGGGCGATTGCCGCGCGAATCCTGGCGCCCACGGTTTATTTTCGAAGATTCTCCGACTTGCATGAACTTTAACTCCACGGAGCGCAAACCGTGCAGTGAGTGCCTCTTGATGCAATTCGTCCCGGAGGAGGCACGCAAGGAACAAACTCCTTGCATCCATATTCCGTTGTCTTTCGGTGGAGAGACTATCGAGAATTTGTACCGCACTGCGACGCAACAAGAGATGGAGGAAGTGCTCGGCAGTTGGCTTCGGACGACAATCCGCCGACTCGAAGCGGAAAGAGAGAAGAAATCTGCGTCCGCCGTTTAGCTAGGCGACCGCAAGATAGACATAGCGCAGGATGAACAGGGCTGTGAGAATCCACACCAGGGTGTTGATTTCGCGAAATTTTCCCGCTGCGACCTTCACGACTGTGTAGGAGATCAGACCGAGGCTAAGGCCGGTGGCGATGCTGAACGTGAGCGGCGTGGCCAAAATCGTGATGAAAGCGGGAACCGCTTCGCTGAATTCCCGCCACTGGATTTGCGCGATGGATTCCGACATCAATACGCCCACCAGAATTAGAGCCGGGGCGGTGGCATAACCGGGATCGCGGTGGCCAGCGGTGAGCAAAACGCGGCGAGCAGAAACAATGCAGCGACGGGGACATTGCTCAGACCAGTGCGGGCTCCGGCAGCAACTCCGGCTGCGCTTTCGATATAGCTCGTGACGGTCGACGTGCCCGTTAATGCGCCGAACACGGTGCCAACGGCATCCGCCAGCAGCACTCGTCCGACGCGCGGAATCTTGCCGTCCTTGATGAACCCGCCTTGCTCGCAAACTCCCACGAGTGTGCCAACGTTGTCGAATAAATCCACGAAGAGAAATGCGAACGCGATTTCGAGCAGGCCGAGATGTGCCAAGCCGCGAAAGTCCAGTTGCAGAAACGTTGACGACGGGTGCGGCATGGAGAAGATTGCCGCGGGCCAACTCGTGATGCCGCGAAAGATTCCGAGAAGGGCGGTGCCGAAGATTCCAAGCAGAATTGCGCCGTGGAACCTTCGCGACATCAGGATCAACGTGAGGCCGAGCCCGAAACAGGCCGTCTGCACTTCCTTGTCGGAGAAGCTGCCGAGGCCGACGAAGGTGGCGGAATTGGCGACCACCAGCTTTGCATTCCGGAGGCCGACGAACGCGATGAACATTCCGATTCCAGCGGCGGTCGAATGTTTCAGGCAATCGGGCATGCCGTTCACAATCTGCTCGCGAACCCGAGTTACGGTGAGCACCAGGAACAGGCAGCCCGAACAAAAGACCACAGCGAGCGCTGTTCGCCACGGAACGTGCATGGCCATGCAAACGGAGTAAGTGAAGTAGGCGTTGAGGGACATCCCCGGCGCAAGGGCGATGGGATAATTGGCGTAGAGTCCCATGACGAGGGTTGCCGACGGCGGCGGAGATACAGGTCGCAAAGACCACGCCCTCCGGGGGCATTCCGGCTTGTGCGAGAATCTGGGGATTCACCACGACGATGTAGGCCATGGTGACGAACGTAGTGAGTCCGCCGAGCATCTCCTGCTTCACGGAGGTATGGTTCTCGGCGAGCTTGAAGTAGCGGTCGAGCAAGTTCGTTTCTCAGTAGACGATCTTGTTGGGTTTCTCTTGCCAGGCCTGAAACGCCGCGAGCGCCTGCTCCCGCATCATCTGAATCATCGGGATCGCGCGCTGCCCGAGTGGCACAGCGATCTCGCGATAGATCAGCGAATCGTCAAAGCCAATGCTGGCTGCGTCCGCAGCGGCGTTGGCAAAATAGACGCGAGAGAGCCGGGCCCAATAAATAGCGCCGAGACACATGGGACACGGTTCGCAGGAAGTGTAAATCTCGCAGCCCTGCAGGTCGAAGGCGCCGAGCTTCGTGCAGGCCGCGCGGATGGCTAGTATTTCGGCGTGTGCCGTCGGATCTTTGTACGAGGTAACCTGGTTCGCGCCTTCGGCAAGAATGTTGCTGTCTTTCACGACCACGGCGCCGAAGGGGCCGCCGCGTCCGGAGTGGACGTTCTCAATCGAAAGCTGAATGGCGCGCGACAGGAAAGGGTTGTCCATGTGGTTGCTTCGTTATCGCGTGATCGGCGACAGTGCGCCCACGCCTGTAATCCCTGAATCCGCGAGCATGTTAGTCGACATGGACTCTTTCGCAGCCGCTTTGCTAAAAAAGGGAGTATAAGCTGTGAGGCGTGAGTTCGTAAAATGTTCTTTTGATGGTTTCATTTTAGGCTTCTGTCAGGAGCGAACGTCTTGGAGTTGCAAGCTTTTCTATCGCGTCGGGTCGTGACCCCGGAAGGAATTCGGCCGGTGGCCATTGTTGTTGAAGGAGAGAGAATCCAAGCTGTTGTTTCTCCTGATCAACTGCCCAAGAATTTCGACACGCGCGATTTCGGCGACGCGGCAATTCTTCCCGGGCTGGTGGACTCCCATGTGCACATCAATGATCCCGGGCGTGCGGAATGGGAGGGGTTCGATACGGCGACGCGCGCAGCCGCCGCCGGAGGCTATACGTTTCTGGTAGATATGCCGCTAAACTGCCTGCCGGCGACGACCACCGTCGCCTCTCTCGAGGCGAAGCGCGCCGCTGCGAAGGGCCGATGCCGCGTGGACTGGGCGGCCTGGGGCGGAGTCGTCGAGGATAATCGCCCAGATATCGAACCCCTCGCGGCTGCGGGCGTGCCGGGCTTCAAATGCTTTCTTATTCATCCCGGCATCGACGGTTTCACGATGGTTACAGAGCAGCAACTTCGAGCGTCCCTGCCGGCAGTCGCGCGCACCGGTTTGCCACTGCTGGTGCATGCGGAACTGTCCGGGCCCATCGACGCGGCAACTGAGAATCTGGCCAACGCTGATTGGCGACACTATGCGACCTATCTTCAATCGCGTCCGGAGGAAGCGGAACTGGCGGCGATCCGGCTGCTCTTAACGTTGTGCCGTCAACACCGGTTTCGCTTGCACATCGTCCATCTGTCGGCCAGCGCAGCGTTGCCGGAGTTGAAAGTCGGGCGTTCCCAGGGACTTGCAGTGACCGTGGAAACCTGTCCGCACTATCTGCATCTGACCTCCGAGACAATCAATAATGGAGCAACGCTGTGCAAGTGTGCGCCGCCAATTCGCGGCCGGGAAAATTGCGAGCGACTGTGGCAGGGGCTGAGGGACGGCGTGATCGATCTTGTTGCCACGGACCATTCTCCGTGCCCGCCCGCACTGAAGAAGCTTGACGAAGGCAACTTCAAAACCGCATGGGGCGGGATATCGAGTCTTTCGGTTGCGTTGCCGGTGATGTGGACCGAATCCAGCAATCGAGGATTTACCCTGACGGATCTCGCGCGTTGGATGGCCGAGGGGCCAGCGCGTCTCGCCGGTTGCCAAATGCGCAAGGGGCGCATTGCGCCGGGGTTCGATGCCGACTTCGTCATATTCGATCCCGAGGGTGAGTTCGTGGTTACGGAAGAGCGATTGCACTATCGCCATCCTCTTTCGGCGTACATGGGAGAGACGCTCCGTGGAGTCGTGAAGTCCACTTACATGAGAGGGAAGCCTGTGTTCTTGGAAGGCGAGTTTCCGGGAGAGCCCGTGGGGCGGGAGTTCCGGGCGACGGACCGCTAAAGCGCAGGGGCAATCGAGTTTATAGGTTGTTCGATTTCTGGTTTGCTGGATCGAGTCAACGCGTTTGGATTGTCGTATACACTATCCCATCTGCGCATGTAAAAAGGACCAAGGCTCCGAACAACGTTGACATGAACCATGAGCGCATCGTCGGCACGGCGGTTCCGCGCAAGGAAGGGCGCGAGAAGGTAACCGGAAAAGCTCTGTACGTCGACGACATGTTCTTGCCGAATATGCTCCATGGCGCGACGGTTCGCAGCCAGATTCCCCGCGGCAGAATCAAGAAAATTACGTTCAACCCCGGCGTGGCCTGGGACGAATTTGTGATCGTGTCTGCGAAAGATATTCCCGGGAAGAATTGCATCGCGCTTATCGGAGACGATCAACCGTGCCTGGCCAGTGAGTTCGTGAACCATCCCGAGGAGCCCATTCTGTTGCTGGGCCACCCGGATCGACACGCTCTCTGGAAAGCGGTTGAAGCCGTTTCGATTGAATACGATCCTCTTCCCGCCATATTCACGATTGAAGAAAGCGAGCGCTGCTCCGAAATCGTCTGGGGCACGGACAACATTTTCAAAACCTATCG
>CAVYVQ010000031.1:0-18865 GCA_963771895.1 uncultured Acidobacteriaceae bacterium
GTGGCCAGTGCCGTTGGCTGCAATCTGCCTTGGGAGTGCGGAAACCGCTCTAATGTTCCAACTGGAACATGTCACTTTGCAGAGAATTCTCCGGGTAAGTCGCTGATTCCACGCCTGGGATTCTTGGTGGGTCAATGGAATCAAGGGGTTAGGCTGTGGAAGAGATGTCCACTTTCGAGGGGGTCGGATGCCTACTAAAGTAGACTTGACACCCGCGTCTCGTACTTTATATGGTACGGCGCTCCGGGTGATGGGGAGTAAGCTTCAGCGGGCGAGGCTGGGCGTGAGCGTCAAGTCCGCGAAGTCTACCCACTTTCCCGCGCTGTTCTTGGTTCGCATCTTCCACTGCCATTGTTTCTTGTCGGCGATCCAACTGAAGGTGGTGCGGAAAGGACCGTCGGGGTATTCGAAAACAAACTCGATCTGGTCGCCGGCACGTGTGCCGTAGCCCAGAGTTTCGGAGACGCGTCCGCCGTAGATGTCGAGCCAGTGAGCTACGTAGCGTTCGCTGGTGTTGTCGTAGCCGATCATGACGTTGGCTTCGTAGCCTGGAGGCGTTGTAACGTCCTTCTCGTGAACTTGCAAGAATTGGTGGTTGAGCACCCATTGGGCCTCGACCAGATGTTCCACACTCTTGCGGCGGATCGTGCCGGTTAGCTTCCATCGGCCCGTCATCTTGTCGAGCAGTTCATTGTGAAAGATGTGTTGGGGGTTATCCGGCGGCGGAGGTTGCTCCTGAGCAAGGGTCGCGGGGGAGAATGCAAGTGCGAAGAGCGCGAAAGCGAGCAAGCTGTTTTTCATCGATGAACTTGGTTGCTGAGTCGTCGAAAAAAGCACCTCAGAGGCTAAAGCCTCACCCTTCGGGGGGCATTTATCGCAGCGCTGAAAGCGCTGCGCCACCCAAAATCTACACATTACGCTGCTATCCGGCTTTCAGGAATAACGCCCCCAGCGGCGGTAGCGTTAGCTTCAGCGAATGGGGGCGGCCGTGGGCCGGTTCTTCTTCGGCATGAACTCCGCCGAGGTTGCCGACGCCGGTGCCGTTGTATTCCAGGGCGTCGCTGTTGAGCAGTTCGCGCCAATAGCCGCCTTCCGGCACGCCGACACGGTAGCCGAGGCGCGGAATGGGCGTGAAGTTACAAACGATGAGAACCGTGTCTTTGGGAGATTCGCTCTTGCGCAGCAACGAAATCGTGCTGGTCAGATTGTCGTTGCAATCCACCCACTCGAAGCCCCCGGGATTGGTATCGAGCAGGTGCAGGGCGGGCTCAGTGCGATAGACGCGGTTCAACTGTCCAACCCAGTTCTGCAAACCGCTGTGAACGGGATACTGCAGCACATGCCACTCCAGGCTGGTATCGTGCGCCCACTCGCGAACCTGCCCGAACTCGTCACCCATGAACATCAGTTTCTTGCCGGGCTGCGCGTACATGTAGGCGAACAAGAGCCGCAGGTTGGCGAAGCGGTCGCGTTCGCTGCCAGGCATTTTGCCGATCAGCGACCCCTTGCCATGGACGACCTCATCGTGGGAAAGCGGCAGCACGAAGTTTTCCTGGAAGGAATACAGCATGCGGAAAGTCAGCTTGCTGTGGTGGTACTTGCGGTGAATAGGATCTTGTTTGAAGTACTCGAGCGTGTCGTGCATCCATCCCATGTCCCACTTGAGGCCAAAGCCCAGGCCACCAAGGTAGACCGGACGCGAAACCATGGGCCAGGACGTGGACTCTTCCGCGGTGGTCTGGATGTCGGGATGCTCTTTGTAGACTTCCTGATTGAAGCGGCGCAGGAAGTCGATGGCTTCGAGGTTTTCACGCCCGCCGAATTTGTTGGGAATCCACTCGCCCCCCTTGCGTGAATAATCGAGGTAGAGCATCGAAGCGACCGCATCCACGCGGAGGCCATCGATGTGGTATTTGTCGAGCCAGAACATGGCGCTCGACATCAGGAAGCTGCGGACTTCGGTGCGTCCGTAGTTGAAGATGTGCGTTTTCCAGTCGGGATGAAAGCCCTGGCGCGAATCCGCATGCTCGTACAAGTGCGTGCCGTCGAAATACGCGAGGCCATGTGCGTCGGAAGGGAAGTGCGAGGGCACCCAGTCGAGGATTACGGCGATGCCGTGCTGGTGCAGGTAATCCACCAGATACATGAAATCCTGCGGCGTGCCGTACCGCGAGGTGGGGGCAAAATAGCCGGTGGTCTGGTATCCCCAGGAGCCGTAGAAGGGATGCTCCATCACCGGCAGGAATTCCACGTGCGTGAAGCCCATGCGACCAACGTACTCGGCGAGACGCGGCGCGGTCTCGCGATAAGTTAGCGGACGATTGTGTTCCTCGGGAACGCGCATCCAAGAGCCGAGATGAACTTCGTAGACGGATTGTGGCGCTCGCAGAGAATTGCGGGGGGCACGCTTCTCCATCCACTCACGGTCACCCCACTGATAGTCGAGATTCCATACAACCGAGGCGGTGCGGGGAGGCTTCTCGTGCAGGATTCCTAGTGGATCGGCCTTGTCGACCTGGTAGCCATGAGTGCGCGACTCGATGTGGAATTTGTAGAGCGCTCCCTTGGTGACTCCGGGGACGAAGCCTTCCCAGATGCCGGAGTTTCCGCGCGGCGTGAGCACGTTCGTGCGCGCGCCCCACGCGTTGAAACTGCCAATTACCGAGACCAGGCGAGCATTCGGGGCCCACACGCTGAAGACCGCTCCCTGTTTGCCGTCGCGCGAAATCAGATGCGCGCCCATGGTCTCGTGCATGCGATAGTTGCTGCCCTCGTTGAACAGGTAGAGATCCTGATCGGAGAGCAGCGACATGCGGTCAGAAGCGGCGGGCGTGGTCGTGTCTGTCATTTTGCGCGTCCCTAGTGTACCGGAAGACGCAGGTGTCGGCAGCGAAGCGATGGTTGAACGACTCCGGGCGAAACAGGCCGCGTCTGTTCTGCGCCACCGGTCAGCAGGAATCCCCATGCTAGACTGACTTTCCAGCCATGCCCGCCTTGCGTCTAATATTTCTCTGGCATCAGCACCAGCCTTTCTACAAAGATCTGGTGACCGGCCAATATCGCCTGCCTTGGGTGCGCCTGCACGCGCTGAAAGACTATTACGGAATGGTGAAGCTGCTGGATGAGTTTCCCAATGTCCACCAGAATTTCAATCTGGTGCCGTCGCTGATCAGGCAAATTCAGGATTACGTTGCGGGGACGGCGCAGGATCCGTTTCTGAACGTCGCGGCCAAGCCCGCCAAGGATTTAACGCAGAAAGAGCGGCGATTCGCGCTGCAATATCTTTTTCAGGCGAATCACGCGAATGTGATTGGGCGGTATCCGCGCTACCGGGAATTGCTCGAGCGGTTGCGCGAGCATGGGTATTCTGCCGAGAAAGCGGAAAAATATTTCGAGCCGCAACACTTCACCGACTTGCAGGTGCTGTCGCAGATCGCATGGTTCGACGAATTCTTTCTGGAAGACAAGGACATTGCGGAGCTGATCAAGAAGGAGCGCAACTACTCACTCGAGGATCAGAAGTTCGTGATTGCGAGCGAAAGGGAACTGCTGGCCAAGGTTCTGCCCGAGTATGCCGACGCGGCGAAGAAAGGTTCGATCGAGATTTCAGCCACGCCTTTCTATCATCCGATTCTTCCGCTGGTCTGCGATACCAACGCGGGAGCGGTTTCTTCGCCGGGCCTGCCCTTGCCACAGAACCGGTTTCGGCATCCTGAGGACGCGCGCGAACAACTGGTGCGCGCTCTCGATCTTCATCAGGAGGTGTTTGGAGTGCGGCCGCAGGGCGTATGGCCGTCTGAAGGCAGCGTATCGGAAGAGGTGCTGGCCATTGCGCACAGTCTGGGTGTCAATTGGATGGCTACAGACGAAGGTGTGCTCGGGCGCAGCACCAGCGTGTTCTTTCAGCGCGACGGCAACGGCCGCCTACCGGCGCACCTGCCCGAGCGGCTCTACAATATTCACCGCTATGAAAATGGCCAGACTGCGATGCACATGGTCTTTCGTGACCACACGATTTCGGATCTGATCGGCTTCGTCTACTCGGGGATGGATTCAGGGGATGCTGCGCGGCATCTGCTGCGCAACATCAAAGACGCGGCGCAGCCAGTGCTCGCGCAAGGGCGCGACGCCGTGGTGTCGGTGATCCTCGATGGAGAGAATGCCTGGGAATATTATCCGGAGTCGGGCCGCGAATTTCTGCGGAGATTCTATGATGCGCTACAGCGCGAAGGAGGTCTGGAGGCAGTCACGGTTTCAGAGGCGATTGCCCGCCATCGTGACTTCTCGCCTTTAAGGTCGCTGGTGCCGGGCTCGTGGATCAACGCGAATTTCAATGTCTGGATTGGCGCTCCTGAAGATAACCGCGCCTGGGACTATCTTCACCACGCCCGCGAATTCTATGCGCAGAATGCGGCTCGGGCCAGCGAAGCGCAACGCAAGGTAGCGTTCGAAGAAATCCTGATTGCCGAGGGCAGCGACTGGAACTGGTGGTATGGACCAGAGCATCATTCGGCCAATGATCGCGACTTTGACGAGCTTTACCGCAAACATCTTTCGAACATTTATCAGGCATTGGGCGCCACGCCGCCGGATTATCTGTCACAGCCCATCTCCGGAGGCGAGGCGCGGCAGGCCTTCACGCCGCAAACCCATTACATTCATCCCCGCGTGACGGGCGATAAGATTCGCTACTTCGAGTGGATGGGCGCCGCCATTTTTACGGCAGACCAGCGTGCCGGCGCGATGCACGGAAAACAATTCATTCTGGATTCTGTGTATGCTGGGATCGACAGCGCGTTCGTCTACGGACGATTGGATTTTGCCGGTCCGGTTCCAGATATGGAGTTTGATCTGGTGGTGAACCTGGAATCGTGGGCGAGCGGAGAAACGCGCCCGCGGCGAGCATTGCGGCTTGATGCCAGGGTCGAAGACCGTAGGGTGACGGGATGGAACGTCGATGGCTTCGAAGAATCAGCGTCAGCTTCTTCGTCCAGTGGTGAGGAGAGTGCGAAGGCGGTGTTGGGGCGCAACTTTGAATTCCGCTTGCCTTTGAGCTGGCTGCTGGCGGTGCCGAATTCGGCTGCGAATCATACGGCGGCCGACCACACGCCCGGCGCTGTGGCGATTGCGGCGATCAGTCTGCTGCGATTGCGCTTCAGCCTCTGGCAAAATCGTCTACCCGTGGACGCGCTGCCGGTAGAGGGCTGGATCGACCTTCAGTTGCTGAGCGAAGCTGAGTTGGGGGCGGGGATGTGAGAAAAGAATCGTGCTGCTGTAAGAAAAGCCGGAGGCAAATGCCTCCGGCTTCGTTGCAGAGTTCAGACTTCTTTACTGACCCGCGCTGGCAACCGCGGTGGTCATCGCCAGCGGACGGTTGAGTTCGAGCGTGAGTTCGGTGCCTGCCATCAGCGTGGCCGAGCGGTGCTTACTGAGCCAATGAACCCCGGTTGAGCCTGCGCCGACGACTCCGCCGATGAGGATTCCCGGCGGACCTCCGATGAGCCCGCCGACCAACATACCACCGGCAGTGCCGCCTCCAGCTTCCAACTGATCGTGGCGGTCGTGACCGGCTCCCTTGAACTCGCCTTCCTGGTTGACGTCAGTGTCGCGTCCGGCATTGGTATCGACCAGAGACGCGTCGAGGAAGAGTCGTTCGCCGGTGGGGAGGATCAAGGCTTCGGGCATAATTCCGATGGTCGGCTTGCCTGAGATGCGGCGCGGCTCGCTCACCCTGGTGACTCGGCCTTCGATCGTCGCCCCGGCGGGAATGACCGTCCTGCCGTTGAGCACCACGGCCTGCGTCAGGCGCGCGCGGAAAGGGTCACCCGCTTTGTTGCTGAAGGTGGCGAGAGTTGTCTCGAGCCTGGCCATCAGGGCTGTGCCCGCCGGTACCGGCGAACTGGATTGCGCTGCGGCCATCGTGCTCATGCAAGAGCATGCCAGCAGCAATATGCAAGTTAGAACCGTCCGCTTCTTCATGCCTCCTCCTCAGGAGTTACAACCCCAAACTCTCCCGCTTGTTGCTTTGACTCTAGACCAGGAGAGTGCCAGGAACAACAGAGTCACGGCTTGAGGAACCAGCGAAGATAAGAGTGAGAGATGGGCCAAGTCCGCTCCCGGCGGTGAGAGCCGCAAGGCCCTAGAAGCAGCCGCATTGCCGGAGTCATCCATCCGCTATAATCGTGGGCTTCGCGTACTTATACTGAGATGAAGGATGGTGGCGCTGAATGACGAATATTGCGGCAATCATCGGACGCGAGGTGCTGGATTCGCGCGGCAATCCTACGGTGGAAGCCGAAGTGCAACTCGTGGACGGAGCGATTGGCCGGGCCATTGTGCCAAGCGGTGCATCGACCGGCGAGCATGAGGCCGTCGAACTGCGTGACGGAGACAATACGCGTTTTCTCGGCAAGGGAGTCCTCAAGGCGGTAGAGAACGTCAATGGCGAGATCGCCGATGCGCTGGCAAACTGGGACGCCTATGACCAGCGCGGACTTGACCGCAAGATGATCGAACTGGATGGCACCGAGAACAAGAGCCGGCTGGGGGCGAACGCGATTCTTGCGGTCTCCATGGCGGCGTCGCGGGCGGCGGCGGCGGAATATGGTATGCCGCTCTATCGTTATCTCGGCGGCGTCGGCGTAAACACTTTGCCAACGCCCATGATGAACATCCTCAACGGCGGGGCGCATGCCGACAACAATGTGGACTTTCAGGAATTCATGGTGATGCCGGTGGGCGCGCCTTCGTTTTCAGAGGCGTTGCGCTGGGGCGTGGAAGTTTTTCATACGCTCAAGGGAGTGCTGAAGAAACGCGGGTACAACACCGCGGTCGGCGATGAAGGAGGCTTTGCGCCTTCGGTGAAGTCGAACGTCGAGGCCATCGAAATGGTGCTGGAAGCGATTCAGCAAGCCGGTTACAAGCCGGGAGAAGAAATCGCAATCGCGCTCGATCCCGCGGCCAGCGAGTTCTATCAGGACGGCAAGTACGTCTTCAAGAAGTCAGACAAGTCGGCCAAGAGTTCCGACGACATGGTGAGGTTCTGGGCGAAGTGGGTGAACGATTATCCTATCGTTTCTCTGGAAGATGGACTAGCTGAAACCGACTGGGACGGGTGGCAGAACCTGACCAAAGAACTCGGCGGCAAGATTCAACTCGTGGGGGATGACTTGTTCGTGACGAATGTTCAGTTTTTGCAGGAAGGAATCGACAAGGGCGTAGCCAACTCGATTCTGATCAAGGTCAACCAGATCGGTACGGTCAGTGAGACGCTCGACGCGATCGACCTCGCGCGCCGCAACGGTTACACGTCGGTGATCTCGCACCGCTCAGGCGAGACAGAAGACACGTTCATCGCAGACCTGGCGGTCGCCACCGGTGCGGGGCAGATCAAAACCGGGTCCGCCTCGCGAACCGACCGCATTTGCAAGTACAACCAACTGCTGAGGGTTGAGGAGGAGTTGGGGGATTCGGCGCGGTTTTTGGGATTGAAGGCGCTGAATTACAAGGGCTAGTACGAAATGTATGAAAGCCTAAGAGGGCAAAGGCGCTCAGCTCAAGCTGTGAAAGAAACAAATGGATTTGTCGATTGAGGTAATCCTAAATTGCGCCAGTATGGAAGAAGGTCAGGCCCTCGCGGAGATACTAGGTAGTTGGTCATGTTAGCCCGATGCGCTAGTTCGAACCTTGGAAAGGCGAAGCCTGAACATTTTTCAGTGGCTCAACAACGCTACTCGGACATACGAAGAGATACTCATCCAAGTTGCCGGGAAGCATGGCATCCGGCGAGTCCTCTTCGAAACGGATGAAGATCTTGAGCGCAGACTCATCCGGTCAGTCTCCAACAAGGCGTTGTCCGAAATGAACCACGAGCAGCGCCAAACATATGTGCGGGCGATGATTCCGCACGCCGTGGGGGCAGGCGGCATCGTCTTGGCGCAGGCATCCGGGTTTGGCATCTACCAAATGTCTAGCACTGTGGTCGGCGCTCTCACCGCTGCAGCCGGCCTGAAATTGCCATTCCTCCTATATATGGGAATGTCGAAGGCAATCTCAATCGCTATAGGTCCAATAGGCTGGGCGGGACTTGGGGTTGGTGTTCTCCATACACTGACGAAGCCGGACTATAAGCAGCTCGTGGCCGTGATTGCGTGTGTCGGCGCAATGCGGAGGCGGCTTAGTTCCGAGTGGGAGTGGAGAGGCTATTCGGGGACCGAAATCCTGAGAAAGTCCTTGAAAGTTCTGTTTCTATTGCTTGCAACGGCGTTGCTGATTTGGGCCACTCGCGTGTTGACTTAGTCCATGACTTAGTTCACGATAGAGTCCTGTGGAAGTCAACATCCACGAGGCCAAAACCCACCTTTCCCGCCTGCTCGAACGAGTAGCCTTGGGAGAGGAGATCATCATCGCCAAGGCGGGGACTCCGGTCGCTAAGCTGGTTCCCCTGAAAAAGACGCCCAAGAAGAGGGTCTTCGGCAGCGCCAAAGGCGAGTTCACGGTTCCGGACGATTTCAATGATCCCGATCCTGAAATTGAGGAGCTGTTCTATAACGGACCCCTTCTACCGAAATGAAGGCCCTGCTCGACACGCACGCATTCTTGTGGGCGCTTGCTGGGGATGAAAGGATGTCGCGTCTGGCCCGCGACACTTTTGCCGGACCCGCCGGTCTTTCGCTAAGCATCGCAAGCTTCTGGGAGATTCTCATCAAGGTACAGTCGGGCAAGCTGAATCTTCCTCGGCCTGCTGGTCCGTATGTACTCAGAAAATTGGCGGAGAACGGGATCGAGATTCTGCCCATCAGCATTGACCATTTGCTCGCTCTCGATCGTCTCCCGATGCATCACTGCGATCCGTTCGATCGCATGTTGATTGCGCAGAGCCTGGAGGAGAACCTTCCCATCGTTACTTCGGATCCATTGTTTGCCCGTTACGATGTTCATCTGATCTGGTAGGCCGTATTTCCAGCTGTGGCCTCTAGTACGTCCTCAGTTTGTTGGATATACTTCTTCGACCATCTGAGACCAATGAAGAAGGCTACCGGCGTTTCTTATCGAAAAAATGATCGGGGGGGGGTTCGACCTCTTCTCTGTCCGTTCGCACCGCGCCTGCTGCTTTTCATGGCGCTCGGCTTCAGCGGCCGAGCGCAGACGTCTCCCGCTCCGGCCCCGGGACAGCCAACGCAGGACTATCTGGTTTACGTCGTCTGTGAATCCGCGGACAAGATTGTGCTCATTCGTTTTGGCCCCGGCGGCGCGCGCATTGAAAGCCAGATGCGCACCGGGCTAATGCCCATGGACGTCAATGGGCCGCACGGCATCGCCGTGTCTCCCGACAAACAATATTTCTATGTTTCCGAAGGCCACGGCCGGCCCGAGGGTTCCGTCTGGAAGTACCGCGCCGGCACTGATACGGTGATCAAGTACACCAGCCTAGGCCTATTCCCGGCCACCACCGACATCACTCCTGACGGCAATTTCATCTACGTGGCCAATGCCAATTTTCACGGCGACATGGTTCCGTCGTCGATTTCGGTTGTGGCCACTGACCAGATGATTGAGGTCAAACGTATTCCCACGTGCACCATGCCTCACGGGTCGCGCATCAACCGCGAAGGCACCAAACATTACTCGGCTTGCATGATGGACGACATGCTCGTCGAGATCGATACCAGAAAGTTTGCCGTGGACCGTTACTTCACGCTGTCGAAAGGGAAAGAAATGGGCATGAGCGGCGCTCCAGATCCCCACGCGATGCCTGACCATAAGAGCGCCACATGCACGCCGACGTGGGCGCAGCCATCGAATGACGGATCGATCGTCTACGTGGCCTGCAATCAGTCGAACGAGATTGTTGCGGTCAAGACTGATACATGGACCCTGGCGCGCCGCTTTCCCGCCGGAACCGGCGTCTACAATCTGGCGATGACGAAGGACGGACGGCTGATCGCAACCAATAAGCGCGGACAGTCGGTCTCCGTCTTCGATCCCGTCACCGGTCGCGAACTGGCGAAAATTCCGACACTGAGAAAGGTTGTGCACGGAGCGGTGGTTTCCCCCGATGACCGCTACGCTTTTATCTCGGTCGAAGGAGTTGGCTCCGAACCGGGCACCGTCGAAGTGATTGACCTTGGCAGTTTGAAAACCGTAGCAACGGTCGACGTCGGACCACAAGCGGCAGGCATTGATTTCTGGAAGATGGAACCAGGCAAGTAGTAGAACGACGATTCACACCGGAGGGCGAATGTTCAGGCACAGTGCATTGATATTGGCTGTTGCGGTTACGATTCTCTCGGCGGGAACCACTGCGCGGTCGCAGGACGCGGCTGCCGATGCCGCCAAGCAAGAGACCAAGCAAGAGCCGCCCAGCACTTCCGTGGCTCCCGCGAGCGTGGAGGTCACTCCCAAAACCCTCGACGCTCACGTCGGAGAAAAGATTAAATTCAGCGCTTCTGCCAAAGACGCCGCGGGCAATCCCATCGACGAAAAGCCTTCGGTCTGGTTCGCCGCTCCCTTCGACCTGGCGGGCGCGGATGAATCCGGCGAAGTCACATTCCACGCACCCGGAGTGGTGACGGTAGGCGCGGTGATTGCAGGAAAGACTGGCTATGCCACGGTGAACGTGGGGAACTCGAAGATCGCGAGCGTTGAAATCGAGCCGCCTCACCCAATCATCGCCGGCGCCGCGGAGAAGCTTGTGGTCATCGCGCGCACATCGAACGGCAATTCCCGAAGCGACGCGGTAGTCACGTGGACATCGGAAAAACCGGCTATAGCCAGCGTGGACGCGGCCGGGTTGGTGACCGGTCTTGCGCCGGGGAGCGCCACCATCAAAGCTACGTCGGAAGGCGTCAGCGGAACGGTTACTTTTCAGGTTGTGCGGGACTCGGTTCGTAAGTTAACCGTCAAGCCCGCTTCCGCCGAGGCGCGCACCGGCGATGTCGTCCACTTTAGCGCGACGGCGACCGACGGCGCAGGCGGCCATTTGAAGGATCCGCCGGTGCGTTGGGCGATGAGCGGCGAAGGCGCAACCGTTTATCCGGACGGAGCGTTCGTCGCGGAAAAGGCTGGCACCTACGTGGTCACCGCCAGCAGCGGCCAGCACAGCGCTGCGGCGTCGGTCGTCGTTCGCCCGCGCAACGTGGAGCGCGAGGTTGAAGTCGTGGCCCACGTCCCCATGCCGGATCTGCAAATGTCGGAAGAGTGGATCATCGGCCACCACGCCTACCTTGCCACCATCGCGGATAAAGTTTTCGTCTACGACATCGCCGATCCCGCGAATCCCAAACTGCTCGATACCCTCAAGGTGGACGCGCGCATCATCAACGACATCAGCACCACGCCCGACGAAAAAATCGGAGTATTCACGCGGGAAGGCGCTTCCAACCGCAAGAACGGAATCGTCTTCCTCGACACCTCCGATGCCTCGCACTTGAAAGTTCTTTCCGAATACACGTCGACCGTCAGTGGCGGCGTGCACAGCGCTTACATCGATACCCACTACGTCTACCTTACCGACGACGCCACAGGATCGCTCCGCATCATCGATTTTAAGGATGTGAAACATCCCAAGGAAGTGGCGCGCTGGGAAGCGCAGAATCCGACCGCCGCCAGCATTAACACCAAGTACGGAACGGTGACCAGCGGCCGTTATCTGCACGACCTGCAGGTGAAGGATGGCCTGGCCTATCTCGCCTACTGGCGCGATGGATTGATCATCCTCGATGTAGGCAACGGCATGGCCGGAGGCAGCCCGGAGAGCCCCAAGCTGGTCAGCCAATACCACTTCAACCACTACGAACTTTACGGGGACGGCTGGCTGGCGGGTTCTCACAGCGTCTTCCGCTACAAGAATTATTTATTTGTAGGCGACGAGGTCTTCCCCGCGATTTTCGAACTCGATGATCGGGACCGCATTCCAGTACGCGCCATCTGCCACGTCATGGATGTTTCCGACATCAAGCATCCGCGGGAAGTCGCGCAGTATGAAGTGCCGGAAGGCGGGTCGCATAATTTCTGGGCCGCGAACGACATGCTCTATGAGGGCTACTACAGCGGCGGCGCGCGCGTGCTCGATATTTCCGGCGAGCTGCGCGGCGATCTCTACCGCGAGGGCCGCGAAATTGCCCGCTTCTGGACCGGAGATGCGAAAGGCTTCCGTCCGAATCTGCCGTTCGTGTGGGGAGGACAACCCTGCTCGGTGACGTGCGACAGCCCTCTGCTCAACAGCCTTATCTATTTCAACGACATCCACTCGGGCCTGTGGATCACGAAACTCGGCGACGCCAAGTTCGAAGGCTCGGCCAGCTCTCCGGCAGTTCGCAAGGGGGAACGAACCATACACTAACGGGGACGGAAATATTTCTCGGGAAGGGCACGACTTCAGTCATCCCGCCCCAGGTTCTTTTGCTGCGGGCAGAACACGGTCAACGAGCGTAATCGGGATTTTGCGCCAACTGTGACGGCCCTACTCTTCTTCCTTCAGGTAGTTTTATTTCAACTCCCATCGCTATCGTTATAATTGCCCAGCGTGTCTACTGGAGGATTGAATGCACTCCCGGAATATATCTGCTGGCTTTCTGATCGCAGTGATCTGGTTCACGCTTAGCGCCCGCGTTGTCGCGCAGGGCAATTGGGCGGTCGAAAAGACACTTCACATTGGTGGTGACGGCGGCTGGGACTACGTCACACTGGATGCCGAGAATCACCGCCTATATGTTCCGAGAAGCACGCACACGATGGTGATCGATGCCGATTCGGGGAAGACGATCGCGGACATTCCCGGCCAGAAGCACAACCATGGGGTTGCTCTGGTTCGCGAGGTCGGACGAGGATTCATCAGCGACGGCAGCGGTGCAGTCGTCATCTTCGATCTGAAGACGAATGCTGTTCTGGGAACGGTCGCAGCGCAACCCGATGCTGACGGCATCATTTTCGATAAAGCCAGCGGGCTTGTACTGGTCGTTTCCGGCGACAACGGAATCCTGATGACACTCAAGCCCGACGCGGATCCAAAGACGACATCCATCGACCCGCCAATTGACTTGGGTGGCAAACCCGAGTTTCTTGCCTCCGACGGCGCCGGCAAGGTCTATGTGAATTTGGTGGATAAAAACCAAGTCGCAGTCGTCGACATCAAGGTGAGAAAAGTATTAGCGCACTGGCCTGTCGCTCCCGGGGGCTCACCCGTGGGGCTATCAATCGACACAGCGAAGCGGCGACTTTTTATTGGATGTCGAAATCCGCAGAAGCTGATTGTGATGAGCACTGTCGACGGCAAGGTGCTCGCGGATCTGCCGATCGGGGCAGGCGTGGATGCTACGAAGTTCGACGGTCACCTGGCGTTCGCGAGTTGCCGAGACGGCAAGCTTAACGTTGCAGGCGAGAGTGCGTCCGGCAAGTTCGAGATCGTGCAAACAGTGACTACTCCGGTTGGCGCCAAGACGATGGACATTGATCCTGAGACGCATAGAGTGTATTTGGCTACGGCCGAATTTGAGGAACAGAAACCGGGAGCAAGCGGTCGTCCGGTGGCCAAGCCAGGGACCTTTATGATCGTCGTCGTCGGGAGCCACTAAGAGGCGCGACCCGGGTTTCCAGTATTGCGTCGCTAATCCGGCATGTTATGGCAGGGGATTCCCTCAAAACCCCGATTGAAAGGTCAATGAGTGCTATGGCGATGTTACAACAACAATCGGCGAGAACTCTTGCTTGGCTTTTGGGGGCTTGGCGAAGGGCACGTAGTTTTGACTTGCCTCTCGGCAAGTAGGAGGATCTCAAAGGAGCGATATGCTGAAGCAAACGGCACTCACATTCTTTTTGCTCGGGCTGGCATTTGCCCAGCGGGAATACCCGGTCGAAGTCCAGTTAGACGACGCCGGGCTTCTCCATGGGTCCAAGGTCAAATGCATTGGCGGGGTTCCCAAAGACTTTGCTTGCGCGATACTTTTCGATGTTGAACCGCCCCTGCCAAATGGTATCGACATTGCCAGTGTTGTTGGCGGGGAGAACAATTACTGGCAATCTCCTCCGGCGATCCGTGAAATTTCAGTGATCCTCGATGGCATGTTGTACACCGTGGTTTACGATCCGCCGCTGAAACGAGATCATAAATTTTCAAACCTCAGGGAAAACGTTGGCATTCCTGCGCGAGTCGATGGTGAAGACCTATTCGTTAAATGGGATGACGGGAAAGAAGTGAAGGCTAAGATCATTCGGCGCGAGAAGATCAAGTCCAATCGCCCTCAGCCCTCATGAAATTTCCGCCTTTGTCCCATTCTTTTCGCCAACCTCCCGCTTCGGCACAACGCCCGAATCGAACCTTTCGTGACTGACGTAGGAAGCGCCCACAGCTTTGTGACATCTAACCTAGCCTTCCACAGCCTCAACAGCGGATGATGGTCGCGGGGCAAGTGTGGCAAACCCGACGGCGACAGCGCTAAATCCTTTGTTACTAAGATTTTGCCCGCAAACTATTGATTCCAAGAGATTAACTCCGGTTTTTCCGCTAACGGCATGAAATCACTTGACACACATGTGCTCTTAGTATAGTATGTCTGCATGGCACTCAAAACACCTCGCACCCTTCAAGAAGCAATGACCTACTTCTCGGACCGTGAGAACGCTTTCGACTATGCCGTATCGTGGCGCTGGCCGGACGGGAAAGTGTTCTGTCCGCGTTGCAGCGGCTTCAAGCATTCGTTCATTAAGACTCGCAAAATCTGGTACTGCTACGACTGCAAAAAGCAGTTCACTGTGAAAGTCAAGACGGTGTTCGAGGATTCTGCCATCGACCTTGGCAAGTGGATGATTGCCGTGTGGATGCTCGTAAGTTGCAAGAACGGAATCAGCAGCTATGAACTTGGCAAAGCTATCGGTGTGACGCAGCGCACGGCATGGTTTATGAACCAGCGGATTCGCAAAGCCCTGCATCGCGGATCGTTCGGGAACACGACGAAGATGGGCGGCCCTGACACGGAACTTGAGGCCGACGAAACGTTCGTGGGCGGACTCACAAAGAACATGCACAAGGACCGCAAGTTGACTCTGGTTCAAAAGGGCGGCGTACATGGCGGCAAGACAGTGGTGCAGGGAATCCTTGACCGGAATCTCCGTCAGGTCCGCGCCGAAGTCGTTCCCAATGTGACCCGTGAGACGTTGCAAAATGTTCTTCTCAAAAACGTCAAGTACGGCTCCAAGGTCTATACCGATGATGCCATCGGCTATGACAAAGTAAGCTACAACTTTGTCCATGGTGTCGTGAACCATGCGGAGCGGTACGTAAATGGCCGCATTCACACGAATGGGCTGGAGAACTTCTGGTCGCTCCTGAAGCGGGGCCTTCGCGGCACTTACGTTGCTGTCGAGCCTTTTCATTTGTTCCGCTACGTTGACGAACAAGTGTTCCGTTATAACAACCGCAAGAACATGACCGATGCCCAACGCTTCGCGCTCGCAATGTCTCAGATCGGCGGCAAGCGTCTTACCTACGCCGAACTGACCGGGAAGGACGCCGACGCGCTACACTCGCCCACGACAGGGACGGGGCAAACGACGCAGGCTTAGTCCTTGTCGCGGTTTTTCAACTTGCGCGAAGTAGCAGCCTTCGGTTGCTTCTTCTTGGGTTTTGGAGTGCGGAAAAGAAGCTTCATTGCTTCCTCGAATTTCTCCGCGACTTCCGGCCCTTCTTTGTATTCAGGTTTCATAAATCCCCCTGATATGGAGACAGCAACGAACTGTCTGGAATGCAAGGCCCAGCTAAGACCGTAAAACCGATCAATCTATGAAACCCTGCTGCCTTTTCACGTTGCGGCTCGGAAACCTTAATCACCATATCTTCACTGGGTTCAAGTACCGCATAGTAGCCGGATGACATCGCTTTTCCTCGGTAGCTGTACATAAACGAACCGCCGATGTAGCCATTGCCAAGCGGCGGCCCTGTCGCTGGGTGGGCAGCAGACCAACCATTCAAGATAAGAGAAATTGCAGCATTGCCTTGTCTGGCAACGCTGCCCGCATGTAGATGATACGTCCATCGACCGATACAGCCGTTGATTTCTATCTTCGCTCCAAGAATGTTCATTATCGGGAGAGTCGGGCTAAACGTAACCCCGTCCATCATGCTGACTTTCACGATCTTTTGCGCTTCCACTGGATAGGGAAACTCTATCTCTACATCTAGCGACCGCAATTTGTGAGCGGAATTTGTGAACGTCAATAAGTACTGCTTCTTATATTCCAACGAGTACTCCCCAGATAGGTCAAACGTGAATCCATTTTGGGGAACCAACGATATTGCTATCGAAGGTGCGCTCAATTCATACGCAAAAGGCGGGGGTGCCATGTGACGGTTGCTCGGAGCGGGCGCTTGGGTTTCAGCCTCGCTACGTATTTCACTGTTAACTTTCCACACCTGACGCACATAAATCGGCGTGTAGATGGTCACAACTGCAATGAGGTATGCCAGCGCACCGATGAGGAAGTTTTCCTTTCTGTGGCTTCTCATCCGTTCCACTCCACGGAATGCCCACAGAACCAAGTGTGTTGCGACCTCCATGACAAAGAGTTGCAAAATACTAGAGGCGAAAAAACCGAGACCAGTCGTTCCAATCGCGCCCAGAAACGACTGCCAAGCCCTAGCCAATATTTCGAGAATGAAATACAACATTCCAGACACTCCCGCTGCGCTTGGAATATACCCCAAGTCGTTGAATCAGCGAGGTTAAACCATTTTGACATGTGCGTCTAGTGATTTAGTACCCCGCTAACACGTTGATTCCAATAGACCGAGGGGGAGGGGTAGAGAGGGGTAGAGGGGTATACCCTCAAACGGAGCGATATAATCTTACGCATGCCAGATAGTGAAATTGTTTTTTCGGTTCAAGAATCGCCCGAGGGCGGATACGAGGCGCGCGCCCTAGGACAGTCGATATTCACGCAGGCGGATACCTTCGAGGAATTGAAGCGGAATGTGAGGGAAGCCGTCCAGTGCCATTTTGATGAAGGAACGGCTCCCCCGGTGATTCGTTTGCACACGGTAAAGGACGAGGTTATTTCAACTTGAGGTTGCCCCCTGATCTTTCCGGTCACGAACTCATCCAGTTGCTCCGGCGATACGGTTACGAACGCACTCGGCAACTAGGCAGCCATATCCGCCTGCAGTCGCGTCTTCGCGGTTATGTACATCATGTGACAGTTCCCGACCACAAAACCCTGCGACTTGGGACGTGAGCGCAATCCTCTCCGACGTTGCAGACTACTTGAACATCGAACGCTCGAAACTGGAACAGGAACTCTTCGACAAATGACTCGCCCGAGGCCTTTAATCCTCGTCATCCTCGACGGCTGGGGATACCGCGCCGAAACAAAGGCCAACGCCATCGCTCTGGCGCGCAAGCCTACTTACGATCGCCTGCTCCGTGAGTATCCGAACACGCTGATTCACACCAGCGGACCGTTCGTTGGGCTGCCGGAAGGACAAATGGGCAACAGCGAGGTCGGGCATCTCAACATTGGCGCGGGGCGCATCGTTCACATGGACATCACGCGCATCGACCTGATGATTCAGAATGGCGAGTTTTTTTCGCATCCCGTGCTGCTCGCGGCCATGAAGCACGCGCGCGTGGGCGAGCGGAGACTGCATCTATTCGGACTTGTTTCCGACGGTGGCGTGCACTCGCAGGAGGCTCATCTCTACGCCCTGCTGAAGATGGCGAAGCAGAATAGCGTGGACCACGTCTTCGTGCACGCCTTCATGGATGGCCGCGACACTCTTCCCACCAACGGCGCTGGCTATCTCGAACAACTGCAGCAGAAGATGCGCGAATATAACTCCGGCAAGATTGCCACGGTGAATGGCCGCTACTACGCGATGGATCGAGACCGGCGCTGGGAGCGCATTCTGAAGGCGTACAACGCGATGGTCTTCGCCGACGCGGAAGGCGGAAAGTGCACCGACCCGGTGCAGGGAATGAAGGATTCTTACAATAGAGGCGTCACCGATGAGTTCGTGGTGCCGTTTGTCTGCACCGACAAAAGCGGTCAGCCGCTGGCGGCCATTCGCGACGGCGATGCCTGCATCTGCTTTAATTTTCGTGCCGACCGCGTGCGCCAGATCACGCGCGCTCTGGCGCGCAACAGCAGGCTGAATGCGAAAGGCGGCAGCGGTCTTCCCGGCGCGGCCGATCTCGATGTCACGATTCCGCGCGACCGAGTGCCGAAGAATCTGCACTACGTTTGTCTGACCCAATATGATAAGACCTTCAGCCTGCCCGTCGTGATTCCGCCAGAATCCATGGCGAACATCCTGGCCAACGTGATGGGCGGTCTCAACATGCGCAACTTGCGCGTCGCCGAAACCGAGAAGTATGCCCACGTGACGTACTTCTTCAACGGCGGCGTGGAGCAGCCCTTCCCCGGCGAAGAGCGCGTGATGGTGCAGTCGCCGAAAGTAGCGACCTACGATCTGAAGCCCGAGATGAGCGCCGCGGGCATCGCCGATGCCGTCGTGAAGGCCACGGAAGAAGGGACCTTCGACGTAATCATCGTCAACTTCGCCAACGCGGACATGGTCGGGCACTCAGGGAAAATTGAACCCACGGTGAAAGCCGTCGAAACTGTGGATGCCTGCCTGGGCCGCATTGAAGCCGTTGTTCGCGCCAAAGGCGGCGCGATGCTCATCACGGCCGATCACGGCAACGCCGAGATGATGATCGATCCCGCGACCGGAGGTCCACACACGGCGCATACTACGAATCCGGTGCCGTTCATCGTGGTCGCGGAAGATGCGAAGCAGTACGCGCTGAAGCCCAATGGCTCGCTGCGGGACATTTCGCCGACCATGCTCGGGATGCTGGGCGTCGACAAACCA
>CAVYVQ010000032.1:0-76461 GCA_963771895.1 uncultured Acidobacteriaceae bacterium
GTGACGCCGGCCGCCACGTGAACCTTATCAAAGAGCAGGTTGAGCAGAAAGTGGAGCAGGTTCTGAATGCCCTTAATCGCGCACCCGAAAGAGTCGGTCGCGTCGACATTTCCCTCCCCGGCATTCGTCGTCCCATCGGAGCGGAGCATCCGGTTATCAAGACGACGAACGAGATGGTTCGCGTTTTTCAGAAGCTGGGCTATTCCGTTGCCGAGGGGCCTGTCGTCGAGACTGACTATTACAACTTCGAGGCTTTGAATTTTCCTCCGAATCATCCGGCGCGGGATACGCAGGATACTTTATTTATTGCGGGGCAGGAGGGGAAGCCGCAGCGCGAGCGGTTGCTGCTGCGCACGCATACGTCTCCGGTGCAGATTCGGACAATGGAGACGATGCGGCCGCCGATTCGCATCGTGATTCCCGGCACGGTGCATCGCAACGATCCTCCGGATGCGAGCCACTCGCCGATGTTTCATCAGATCGAAGGATTGGCGGTCGATAGCAACATCACGTTCGGCGATTTGAAGGGCACGCTCGATCATGCGATGAAGGAATTTTTTGGATCGAGCGTTAAGACCAGTTTCCGTGCTTCGTTTTTTCCGTTTACCGAGCCTAGCGCGGAGATGTTTGTTTCTTGTTTCATTTGCGGCGGGAGCGGAAGGCGCGGGCCGGATAACGCGCCGTGCCGTCCGTGCAAGCAGACGGGGTGGATTGAGATTCTTGGTTGCGGCATGGTCGATCCGAATGTGTTTGAGTTTGTGAAGGACAACGGCTATGACCCTCGAAAAGTTTCTGGGTTTGCGTTTGGCATGGGGTCAGACCGGATCGCCTTGCTGAAGTATGGGGTGGATGATTTGCAGTTGTTCTTCAACGGAGACGTCAGGTTCTTGGAGCAGTTTGCATAGGCGTCGTTGGTCGTTGGTCGTTGGTTGTTCGCCAATCTCTACACATGAAACTCTCTTCACAATGGATTCGCGAGTTTGTTGATCTCACTGTCGATGACCGGCAGCTGGCTGAAGATCTGACCGGGGTTGGGATTGCTGTGGAGGGGATCAGCGGGTCGGGCGCGGATACGGTGTTTGAGATGGAGATTGGGACGAATCGCCCCGATGCGATGAATCACTATGGGGTGGCGCGGGAGGCGGCGGCTATTTATGACCGGCCGCTTTCAGTTCTCAGCTCTCAGTTCTCAGTTCGCGGCGGAACCTCAGCGGCTAAAGCCGCGGCTTACGCCGCGGGCTCGAGCGGCGCGGCTGGAAGCCGCGCCCTTTCAAAACGCGTTCACGCCACAACTGAAGTCGTTCCCTTCCCGATAGTCGTGGAAGAACCGCAGCTTTGTCCTCGCTTCTCGGCGCGAGTCATACGTGGCACCAGCATCAAACCTTCTCCACAAAAGATTGCTCACCGCTTGCAACTGCTCGACCAGCGTCCTATCAGCAATGCCGTTGATGCCACCAACTATGTCCTCTGGGAAATGGGCAAGCCTACGCACGTTTTTGACATGGATTTGCTCAAGGGCGGCAAGCTAGTCATTCGCAAGGCGAAGAATGGCGAGAAGCTGAAGACTCTGGACGGGGTGGAGCGGACGCTCACTTCCGAAGATCTGGTTGTTGCCGACGCCAAGCGGCCGGTCGGGCTTGCCGGGGTGATGGGCGGGTTCGACACCATGATCACCGATAAGACTCGGAATGTTTTGATCGAGTCGGCCTGGTGGGATCCGGTGACCGTACGCAAGACTTCGCGGCGGCATGGCCTGCACACGGACGCTTCGCACCGGTTTGAGCGCGGAGCGGATTTTGAGTCGACGGTTTTGTCCTGCGATCTGGTGGCGGCGCTGATTCTGGAATCGGGCGGCGGAGAATTGGCTGGCGGTGTGATTGATGTCGTATCGAGACAGATTGACCAGGCACCGGTGCTACTGCGGCTTTCCGAGGTACATCGGATCCTCGGCGGGAATCTGAATACGGCACAGATTTTCCGCATCCTGAAGAAGCTAGGATTCACGCTGATCCCTGAAGGGCAGGGGGATGCGCAGTTTCGCGTGCATATTCCCAGCTGGCGGCTGGATGTGGAGCGCGAGATTGACATAATCGAAGAAATCGCGCGGCTGCATGGCTACGATCAGTTCGAGAATACATTGCCGGCTTACAGCGGCGCGGTGGTGGAACTGCCGAATGCGGCTATGGACGCCACCTTGCGGGGGCGGGCTTTGGCGCTCGGGTACAACGAGGCGGTTTCGCTGACATTTATTTCCCATGCCGACGCGGAAAAGTTCTCCTCTGCTTCCGTGCTCGAGCTGGAGAATCCGCTGAGTGAAGAGGCTTCGGTGATGCGGACTTCGATGGCTCCGGGGATGTTGGACATGCTGGCGTGGAATCTTAATCGCAATTCTGAAAACGTGAGGCTGTTCGAGACGGGGCGAGTCTATGAGATGAGGGGCGGAGAGCGGGTTGAGCCGGCGTGCTTGTGCCTGGGCGCAACTTCGGGGGCGGTGAAGGCGTCGTTGCCGGTGGCCGGTATGCTGGACGTCAGCAAGAGTGAACAGGCAGCGGCGGCGGAGGCGTTTCGCTCGTTCAAGGGGGATGTGAAGAACCTGCTCACGCCGTTTGCTTATCGCGAGTTGAGCTTCGACCGGGAGACATCGGAGTATTTTCATCCGGGGCGATCGGCGCGGGCTTTGATGGATGGAGCGGTGGTGGGGCAGTTCGGGCAGATTGCCGATAGCGTGAAGGCGCAGCGGAAGTTGCGGCAGGATGTTTTTCTGGCGGAGATCGATGTCGAGCGGCTGCGTACGCTGGGATTGCGGACGGTTCGGTTTGCGCCGCTGGGGAAGTATCCGGCGGTGGAGCGGGATTTTTCGTTTGTGTTTGGCGATGACGTGGAGTTTGAGGCGATGCGGCGCAGGGTGATGGGACTGGGTATTCCTGAGCTGCGTGAATTCAAGCCCGTCGAAATTTTTCGGGGCGCGTCGATTGGGACGGGAAAGTATTCGATTCTGTTGCGGGTTAAGCTACAGTCGGATGAGGGGACGCTCCGCGATGATCAGATTGCGGCGTGGTCGGCGCAGATCGTCGTGGCGCTACAGGGGTTGGGTGGGGTGCAGCGGGTGTAAGGCTGGCAGACGTGGTGGAAACTCCTTGCTGGGTTGTAATGGTGCAAACGGCGAAGTGGTCCTTCGACTGCGCATTTGCTCTCGCTTCGCGATAGCAAATTCTCCGCTCAGGATGACAAATCATGCTTGACCTCTTGTGCTAATCTGCGAGCTATGGCGGATGTTATTTCTTCTCTATCGAATCCAACGAAACAAGTTCTTAGCGACAAGGTTTCGCAGTTTACCGAGTCGGTTATCCGGGAGATGACCCGGCAGGCGATGCTTTATGGCGCGGTGAATCTGGCGCAAGGATTCCCTGATTTTGCTGCCCCGGCGGAGATCAAGGAAGCCGCGCGCGCGGCGATTGATGGCGATGTGAATCAGTACGCGATTACCTGGGGCGCCAAGAATTTGCGCAATGCGATTGCGCGGAAGATGGGCGTGTGGCAGGGGATTGCGGTTGATCCGGAGAAAGAGGTTACGGTTTGTTGCGGGTCGACGGAGGCGATGATTTCGACTTTGCTGGCGGTGTGCAACGCGGGCGATGAGGTGGTGATTTTCGAACCGTTCTATGAAAATTACGGTCCGGATTCGGTGCTGAGTGGGGCGCCGCAGCGGTTTGTGAAGTTGAGGCCGCCGGCGATGGGCGGAGGAGAATGGACTTTCGATGAGAAGGAATTACGGGCGGCGTTCGATAAGAACACGAAGGCCGTCATTCTCAACACCCCCAACAACCCAACTGGGAAGGTTTTTACGCGGGCGGAGTTGGAATTGATTCGCGATCTTTGCGTGGAGTTCGATGTGCTGACGATTACCGATGAGATTTACGAGCATATTTTGTACGACGGGACCGAGCATATTTCGATGGCGTCGCTGGAGGGGATGAAGGCGCGGACGGTGACGATCAACGGCATGTCGAAGACATACAGTGTGACGGGATGGCGCGTGGGATGGGCGGTCGGTCCGGAGAAGATTACGAATGCGATCCGGAAGGTGCATGATTTTTTGACGGTGGGAGCGCCCGCGCCGCTGCAGGAAGCGGGCGCGGCAGCGCTGAGTTTGCCGGCGGAATATTATGCGAAGCTGGCGAAGGGATACCGGGCGCGGCGGGATCATTTGATTCCGGCGCTGGAGGCGGCGGGGTTCCGGTGTTTTCTTCCGCGGGGAGCTTATTACGTGATGACGGATATTTCGGAGTTTGGGTTTGACGATGATGTTTCGTTTACGAAGTATCTGGTGAAAGAGATTGGAGTGGCGGCTGTGCCTGGGTCCAGTTTCTATCGGGATGCGCGGGATGGGGCGCGGCAGGTGCGGTTTGCGTTTTGCAAGAAGTTGGAGACGCTGGATGCGGCGGCGGAGAAGCTGGAGAAGTTGCGGGCGCGTTAAATGCAGTGGTCAGTGGCTAGTGGTCAGTAGTCAGTGGTCAGAAAATCCGCCTCGATGTCTGACGAATATCCAATGACCACCAGGGAGAATCCACGCTGACGGCACGCGCATGAAAGTTTTACTTCGTGACTGTGCCGCAGGCTATGCGGTCGCCGGAGTTGCCCGAGGGATCGGTTTTCATGTCGTCGGCTTTGGCGTGAATTACGATGCTGGTGCCGCCGTTGCTGAAGATTGAGTGGGGGCCGTCGCCGAGAGTTACGTCTTTGTTCTCCAATTTGGCGGCGGCTTTGCCTTTGGCGTCGATAGTGAAGTTCAGCATGTCCCCGGCGTGATGGCCTTCGGGATTCTCGAGGCCGTGCTTCTTGGCGTCGGGATTGAAATGCGGGCCCGCGGATTTAAAGTCGGGGGCATCGCATTTGGGATTCTGATGGAAGTGTATGGCGTGCTCGCCGGGGGGAAGGCCGTGAAGATGAAGCTGGAGAGCGACACCCGATCCTTGCTGCGACAGGATGATGGTGCCGACGGGTTTGCCCTGGGCGTCCTTGAGTTCGACTGTGGTTTTGGCAGCGCTGGAGAGTGTGGCGAAGCTTAGAACCGCGGCGAGGGCGATGAGGGAGAATCCAAAGTGTTTCATGCGGGAGATTATAGCTAATTTTGGGGCGACGCGGGCGCTAACGGACTGTGCTTGATCCACAGGGAGGTGGAGTATACTGCGGGGGAAGTTGTAATTTTTTTAGGGAAAGTGCAATCATGGCGTTGAATGCAGTGGAACAGGTGACGGAGCAGGTTCCGGCGGACAATTTTCAGGCGCTGGAAGAGAAAATTTATCGCACTATCGAGATGTACAAGGCGGCGCGGCAGGCGCAGGCGGCGGCGGAGCGCGATGCGCAGCGTGTGCGGCAGCAACTGGAGGAGCGCGAGGAGCAGTTAGCCGCCTTGCGGCGCGAGGCGGTACAGTTGCGGAAAGAGCGGGAAGAGATTCGCGGGCGGGTGGAGAAGATGCTGGCGCAGATTGAATCGATTGCGGAGGAGCGGGCTAGTTAGCGCTTCGGGCTCCAGCTTCCGGCTTCGTTTCCGGCCGCGGCAGCTAGATTCCTCGCTTCGTTCGGAATAACAAGAACTCGCGCTTGACGAAGGTTACGGTTATGGCTACGGCTGCTAAAGATTCGACCATAAAGGACACGCAGAATAGCAGCGTGCGGGTGGAGATCTTCGATCAGGCTTATAACCTGCGAGGGTCGGATCCGGAATATATTTTGACGCTGGCGGAGTATGTGGACGCGAAGATGCGCGCGGTGGCCGAGGCGACGAACACGATCGATACGGTGCGGCTGGCGGTGCTGGCGGCGCTGAATATCGCGGATGAGTATCATCTCTTGAAGCGGAAGCAGGACAGCGGGGCAACCGATTACCAGAAGCGGGCGCATCTATTAGCAAATGCGTTGGATGAAGTGTTGGGGGAAAACCGCAAGGCGGGATAGCCCCCTCGGCTTTACCCAGGGCAGCCTGGGACGGGCCTGGGTAAATCTTCTTCTTTTGGCGCTGCTGTCCGGCGCGGTATCTCAAGAAACAACCTTCCATAGCCAAACAAATGTGGTGGTGATTCCCGCGCTGGTGAAAAGCGCGAAGGGCGAGATTGTGTATGGGCTGGAGGCGAAGGATTTCGTGGTTGAGGACGATGGAATCGAACAGCCGGTGCGGCTGGATGAGGCGGCGGAGGGATCGCAAGTTTCGCTGGTGGTTGCAATTCAGCGCGGGCGGCGGGCGAACTACGAGTTTCCGCGGATTCGCGGGTTGAGCGCGGTGCTGGATCCGATGGTGGAAGCGGGACTGGGAAGAGTCGCGATTGTGGAGTTCGACAGCCAGGTGCAGTTGATTCAGGATTTCAGCGGCAATTCTGAGCGCATTGCGGAAACACTCAGGGGATTGCAGGCCGGGGATGGAGGTGCGGCGATTGTGGATGCCGTGGATTATTCGGTGAAACTCCTGGAGAAAGCTCCCAGGGAACGGCAGCGTGTGCTGTTGCTGATCAGCGAAACGCGCGACCACGGCAGCCACGAGGCCAAGGTGGACGACGTGGTGGCTGAGATCGGGCAGAGCAACACGGCGGTGTATGCGCTCGCGTTTTCGCCGTCGCGGTCGAATGTGCTGGACACGATGCGGGGGAATAATCGCCAGGAGATGAAGGAGGACCTGAATCTTCTGGATTTTGGGTACAGGGCAGTGCAGGCTTTCAGGAAGAACACGCCGGAGACGGTCGCCTCCATGACCGGAGGCGAGTACGAGACGTTCGCGACTGGGAAAGGTTTTGAGGCGCGGATGGTTGACTTCACCAATCATGTGCACAGCCGTTATTTGCTGAGCATTGAGCCGAAGAGTCCGCGTGCGGGGTTGCACCGGATTCGAGTGCGGTTGCGGAATCCGGGGGATCGGGTGGTGCTGGCTCGGAGCAGGTATTGGGCGGTCGGAGCGCACTAGAGCTAAGTGTGCGCGAGAACCAGTTCCTTCCATTTCTTACCGGCACCCCGGACTTACGTCCAGGGGTGATGAATACCGCCCGCTTCGGCTTCGCTCAGGGCAGGCTCTGAAGGCAAGAACAGCGACGAGAGCAAGGTCAAAAACAGCGGACGAGGGCGCCCGCTCTACGCAAGCCCTAAATTTGAGGGTGTGATTACTTTGGTTGCAAGTGGTCTGCCAACTATTTGGGGTTGGGCTATTGCTAATTCATGGGGAGTTCTCCTAGCATCACAGATGAAAGCCGGCCTGCGGGGTTGGTGATGGCGGTAACCGATTTTTGAACCAATGCTGAATGAACGGGGACTCGACTCGAACTAGGATCCGGTGTGCAACGCTCCGCCATGCGGAGATGCCTAAAGGGTCTCGGCGGGTTCCCAACGTCTACCTGACGGTTCATTCTCGGCCCGTCACACGGCACAGTGGGTCGGCTTGATTTTTTCCTCGCGATAGAAATTCCCCAACAATCTTTGCTAAGTTGCTCGCTTCGCTTGCTGGACAGCCCGAGGCGGCTGTCCCCACTGATTCGGAAAAGTTCGACTGTTTTCGAATCGTTAAACGGATGCGACCGTGGAATCCCACGTTTCGCAAAGACCGCGAAACGCGTAGCCTCGCTATGCCGGAGAAGAGCGGCGCTTCAGCGCCGCGTAAAGCGCGGAACTTACGAGTGCGGCTTCAGCCGCCGAGGTACACTCAACCGCTCTGTCATCCTGAGCGGAGCATGCGGATTCGCTTCATGAATCCGCATGCGCAGTCGAAGGACCCCGGCACTCTAATCCCCGACCCAACCGCCTCAGGGAGTTCTCCCCTGTCGCAAGACCGGGAAGGGCACGAGTTCCACTCGTGCCGTACCACCCCTGCTCGTGTGGAGCGGATCACTCCTGTCCGCTGCTTTTGACTTTGATCTTGACTTCGCAAGGTGCAAGCACGGAACCCCGCGATATAGCGTCAATTGAGGAATCACAAAAACTCTGCTTACTTAGACAAATTGATCCGTGCCGATTGTCTTAACATTGAGACCGAAACGTGGCCAGGGCAAACCGAAACATCGACGAGATTGAGGCTTTGTACCGCCAGCACGGGGCGGCTCTGCTGCTGTTCGCGTCCACGATGTCGGGCGACCGGGATCGTGCTCAAGATGCGCTTCACCAAGTGTTTCTGAAGCTAGTGGAAAACGGTAGCCTCAACCAAGCGGCAGACAAGAAGGCGTATCTTTTCGCTTGTGTGCGCAACGCCGTTCTCAACGACTCCAACCTTCAGAGACGAAACATAGCCATTGAGCCCGATTCAGTATGGTTTAGTCCTCCAGACAGGGACTATGCGGCAGAGCAGAATCTGAGACGTGCGCTCAATGCCCTTCCGGATGATCAACGGGAAGTCATCCTTTTGCACGTATGGGGCGAACTCACATTCTCGCAAATTGGCGATCTGCTACATGCCAGCTCGAACACCGTCGCATCGCGGTACCGATATGCGCTCGGCAAGCTAAGAGACTCAATGCTACCGAAGGAGAATTCCTGTGCTGGATCCAGATGATGAGCGATTCGAAACCTATTTGAAGCAATTCCGTCCGCTGATGCCGGACAAATTTCCTGTAAGTCAAATTAAGCCGGCACCACGTCCCCACTCGGATCTCACGATCTGGGCGGTGGGGGGTGTTGTGGCGACGGCGATCTTGGGAGTGGCTACTGTCCAAGTTCTGAATCATCGGGTTACCGGGGAGTCCAACCATTCCGCTAAGGTTACGTTGCTTGCGCCAACGCCACTTACTATGCGACGCGCGGACGCCCTACTCGCAACAGCTCCGTCGTATAAGGCTGTTATGAACGAGTTGGCGTTTCCTCCCAAGAGTTCAACTGTTCCAAATGACAAACAAAGCGCACTAGCGATACTCGGCAAGGAGAAAATCAAACTATGAGACGCATCAATATGATTGCATCAACAGCGGTAGCGCTGCTCTTAGCGGTCGGGGCCGCAATGGCTCAACGGGCAGTCTCGCTCGCCGATAATGCAGCCCTGCGCTACTGGGCGGCATTCTCGCAACTCCAAGACGCTGCGATAACGGACCAGGAAGCTAAGGAACTGGACTCCGTCCTCAACACAATGGCATCGTACGACATTTCAAGGTACACCGCTTTGATTCAGAAGAACACGCTGGCACTTGAAATCATGGCGCGTGGGAGCTCGCTGCCGACCTGTGATTGGGGATTGGACTATGGCCTGGGAGGAGACGTTCCCGTTGACTATGCCAGAAAAGCATTAGTTCTGGGACGGCTGAACATCCTGTATGCAATGCAGCTCTATCACAGCGGCAACCCGGACGGCGCGATTGAGGCGCTCGCGGCGGGCTTGCGGTTTTCACACGATGTCGCCAATGGCGGGTCGTTTTTTGCAACTCTCGTTGCCAAAGACCTTCTTGTCACTCATCTTATGGCGGTCAGCGCCGGACTCCGGATGGGGCAGCTTTCCACAACGCAGCGATCGCGGCTGCAGAACGCGGTGGCAGCACTGGGCGATGGTCTCGAGTGGTCGGCTGCCTCCAAAAGGGACCTGGAGGCGCTCGGAGCGCATTATTCCGGCGAATCGCCGGTTTCTGCGGCCCTGAGTCGTATAACTTCCTCGTATGCCGCGTTCTTGAAGGATGAGTCCAATCTGCCAAGCCTCACGGATGCGATCAATCATGCTCCACCGGAACTCGCAAATTTGATTCCGAATCCCAAGCGGGTCCAGGAACAGAAGCAGGAACTGTCAGAGAAACTTCAGCAAACGCGTGTGCTCCTGCAATCAGCAGCGCCGCGCTGAGAGTTTACGCTTCCGTCGCTAAAGCTGGGAGCAACTCTCGATTGAACGTAACATCGAATAGAGCTCATTAACCTCGGCTGTGGCGGGCCCTCAGCATTTACTTCCGCTGGCAGCGGGCAGGAAAAACAAAGCGGGACGGCTAACCCCGCCCCGCCAAAAACTGACCACTCACCGCTGGCCTCCAGGCTTCTTGAGGTAGGATGTAACGGACCAAGCACTTAAAACGCGATCCAAGGAGTTGTCTATGTTCACGTCACCGGGTCGAGTACTTGGGTTCTTAGTTACACTCCTCGCTTTCTCTGCTGCAAACGCACAATCCGACAAGTCGCTCCCGGGATGCGAGCCGCCTCGCGAACTACGCATCGCCATGCGCGAGCAGCTCGATCCCAAGAAATTTGAGGGGATGAAGACGTACGAACGAATGGCGCGACGGGTGGAGATCATTCAGGCACTAATGGAAAAGTTTCCGAGGGAAGTGTATGGCGCGCACGATCTGATCAGGTACGCATGGTATGGCGACCTCGACCTGTTACCAGCGCTACAGCAGAGTTTCAAAGCGCGCGAAGAGGCAAACCCAAATGACCCGGTGGTGGTCTACTGGTCCGGATACTCCCGTTTCCGGGACGACCCACCAGAGGCGATTCGAAAATTCGAGCGAGCGCGGGAACTGGCCCCAGACTCTCCATGGCCATATCTTGGGCTCGCAGAACTCTACGGGAGGGGAAAGACGCGAGATACTAAGGCGCTGAGTGAAAATGTCGCAGCCTTCTTCAATTTATGTCCCACTTCGACCGATGCCGAAGCGCAAAGCTTGCTGGCGACGGAGGGAAACCAGGATCGAATGGCAAAGGTCGCGACGGCCATACGCGCACGACTTCGCGACGAAACCGATCCAGCCGTCCTGCGGTCGTACGAAACCCTGTGGGGGCTTGAGTTCCGAACGCGTTCGCCGGCGGAGCACGAGGCGGTCCGACAGCGGGTGTCCGACGATTTGAAACGCCTTGAGACGGTCGTGCCTGCGCCTGACGCCGAATTCCAGAGATTCCTGATTGGCGGGTACAAGCAGAGCGGTGCATCGGCCGGGACGATACGAGCGAAGGAAGATCGCCTGCTCAAGGAATTTCCGAAGTCGAGCGAAGCACTGCGCGTGACCGAAGAGCGTTGGGATAGCTCGCACAAGGAGCCAGAAGACCAGACCGACACGGCGGCATGGGAGAGGTACAACCGCCAGTATCAGGAAGCCGTGAAGGGACGGATCCAGCAGTTTACGGACGACTATTACCTTTCTCATTACGGGTGGAAGGAGCTGGTCGATCGCGACGGTGCCCTGTCGCAGAAGGAAGTGCTCACGCTGTTCGAATCGGATGTGAGGGAGGCGGAAGAAGCGGAGTATACGAGCCTGCTCTCAGTACGGGGGGCGCAATCTCTCTTGAAACGCAAAGTCCGGCCGGAACTGGCTATGGCAACGCTCGAAAAAGCCAGGAAACTTCAGGAGCAGGAGCGCATGAGAGACGGGAGAGACACGAATCGAAGCGCGGATGACATCGCCGATGCCGAGACCCGCTTCGACTGGATAGAGCGCTACATTGTTGCCGAAATGCTCACCGCAGCGCGACAGCAGAAACGTCCAGAACTGGTGGAAAAGATGCGAACTGAGATCACTACACCCCTGACAAGCAACCAGTTCGTGTGGATGTACTGGATCTGCCGGGCGCGCCTTGCCATCCTGGATGGCCACAACGCCGACGCGCTGGCCTACTACTACCTGGCGAACCAGACGAATCCCATAAAGCCACAGATGCTACGCGGCAAGTTCCGGGACGATGAGGGGGATGAGATGAGAGCTTTGTGGAAGGAGATGGGTGGAACCGACGAAGCATGGCAGGTGTGGAGAAAACAGGCGGACTCCGGCCAACAGGCCGCGGAAGGTTTCTGGACGAAACCAAACAAGGAACTGCCCGAGTTTGCGCTCGCTGACATGGCGGGAAAGACCTGGAGCCTGAAGGATCTGGCTGGACGTGCCACTCTGATTAATGTATGGGCGACCTGGTGTGGACCGTGCGAGGCAGAACTTCCACATATCGAAAGGCTCTACCAGATGACCAAGGAACGAAAAGACATCCAGGTGGTGACCTTTAATCTGGACGAGAATTCAGGATTGGTTCAACCCTTCTTGAAGGAACATCAGTACAACTTTCCGGTCCTCCTGGCGCACAGTTTCCTTAACGCCATGCTGGACAGGATTGGGATACCTCAAAACTGGATTGTCGATCCGAAGGGTATGTGGGTATCAACGGCCATAGGATTCGGACCCGAGAACGACTGGGAGGGAAACGTCGTTCGTCGTTTGGAGGCGGCGCACAAGAGTTCGGAGGATGCGTCCAGCACCGTGTCAGCGCAAAAATAAAAGGGATCGCACTCCAGGGCACGAGTTTCCACTCGTGCCACATCAGCGCCCAACAAGAAACGCGGCTTCAGCCGCTGAGGTACGCCCCAACCGCACTGTCATCCTATGCGCAGTCGAAGAGCCTGCCCTGAGCGAAGCCGAAGGGATCCCTACGGCGCTCTTGGTGCCTCAGCCGTCTCAGGGAGTTCTCCCGCAATCGCCCGTCAGTAAGAGCCGTCGAGGAAACGCAAGCGGGACACGACCGTCGAATCCCAACCTTCAAAGACGAAGGGTCGGGCTCCCGGCCGATGAACAGGTCAATGAGTGTTATGGCCTAGTTACGTAAACTATCGCTAAACAGTAAGCGACGAGGAAGAAGTTTTCCAGCTACCGCAGCTTCGCGTACTCCGCCTTGGCTTCCTTCAGGATAGGAACGTCAGAATCCGCGCTTTTCCATAGCGCGAAAAAGTCCTGGTACGCAGTCTTGGATTTCGCCCTGTCCCTGAAAGGGCATAGGCCCGTCCGAGTCCGAGGCGAGCTAGGGCGCCAATCGGTTGGTTTCCAACTATTCCCGCATGGTCCACAATCTTCTGAAACTCGCGCGCCGCTGCAACGCCCTGCTTCTCCGCCAGATAAGCCATGCCCTGCAAGTAAACAGGATAGAGGGCAAAGGTGAAATTGTCGTTCGTAAAGCCCAATTCATAAGGTTCAGCCGCCGCTAACGCTTCGACGGCTCGTCCTGCGTCGCCGCTCCGAAGCGCCGCAGCGGCCCTAATCATGGGCAAGTACTCAAACTGCACAATCGTATCCGCAGGGAAGTTTTTGCGGAGATCGTCAGAGAGCCGTGTTGCCTGTGCGGAATCGCCCCCCAGCGCAAGCGCAATCGCCGAGAATCCATTTCCCTGCCTGCCATTGCCTCGCACCATTGCGGCCTTGGCGTCCTGCTTCGCCCAGTCCATCTGGCCTACCAGAGCTTCGCGCACAGAGGCGTGCCCCAGATATTCCGCCGCGGTTTCTTGCTCACCGATTCGTTGGGCTGAATCGGAAGCGCGCCGGCTCAACTCCCTGCTCTTGCTAAACTCCCCGCCATCTGCCGCAGTTTCGGATTCGAGGAAAAGTATCTGATCGTCAACTCCCGGTTTCGCGATCGCATTGGCGGCTTCCCGCTCCATCCCCGCGCTGTCGTGTGCAAGAAAATCCACGTTGTAAAGAACTAGCGGAAACCAGGGCGAGTCCACATGCTTCCCGTGCGCTTCCTGCGTGGTCGCTTTGGCCGCATCCAGGTGATCGATCCATTGGTCCGCGTAAACAAGATTTACATAGTTGTTCGAACTGGCCGGGTTAAGGTTCACCGCTTGCTGCGCCGCCGAATGAGACTTTTCGTAATCTCCTAACGCAAGATAAATGAGCCACAGGAAAGCCTGTGGATCCTCATCCCGAGGGTAGGTCTGCCCATATAACTCGTAGGACGTGCGGGCTGCCTCCAGATTTCCGGTGACAACGTATTCGTAGAACGAGGCAATCTCCAATTTCTCCCTTTCACTCGTCCGCTCGCGCAATTCGTAAGCTTTGCGAGTACTTTCGGCAGCACGGGCGAGTTCGCCCAGGGGCTGATAGCTTTGCCCCATCCGCAAATAGGCCATGGCGAAATTCGGATCGAGGCTGACAGCCCTTTTGAACAAAGGGATCGCGGCGGTAAAATCATTGGTCACGTCGTAGGCTTGCATGCCAAGCCCATACGCTTGCAGCGCCTCCAGCGACGGCGTGGTCACGCTCTCCAGCGGCGCATCATACTTCTGTAGCGAGGCTAGCGATTCTCCCAGTCGCCCGCGCAGTGTGGTCGCCGCGTTCCCCATAGCTTCCAGGACCCGTTCCTTGCCGGTCGCGGTCACCTGCTCTTGCGACAAGACGTCGCCATTTCGGCAGTTCACCGCCTTCAGGCCTAAGACATACTGGCTGCCCAAACTGGATATGGAGCCCTCAATAGTCGCCGCCCCCGCCGTGCGCTGGCAAACTTCGCGCGCCAGCTCTGGCGTGAGCCGCGCTTTTGGCTGGCTCATCAGCTCAAGCGTTTGCGCTATGCGCTGGTCGGAAACAAGACTAAGAAATGGCGATTGCTCCAGTTGCGCCGCAAGCCCTTGCCGCAATGTGCCGTCAAAGACGGGATCGCCGGTGGTGTTGGCGAAGTCAGCCAGGACAAGTGTGTCTTTGTCGGTGAGAGGTTGGGGGCGATGAGAGCGGTTGTAGAGGCCGCTTGCAATGAGCACGACGGCGATTAATGCGGCTGCAAAATAGCCGAGCTTCGCTCGCTCTGAACGGCCGGGAACCTGCCCTGAGCGGAGTCGAAGGGGCTGTCCGGTCGAGACTAGCTCGATTCCTTGCTCGTCTACCGCAACGGTACGCCCTGTTTCGTCGCGTTTCAGGCGCTGCAGGTCCGAGCGCATGTCCCTGGCACTTTGATAACGCAGTTCACGATCCTTCTTCGAGCGCTTTTCGGACACCATCTCCAGTCCGGCGGGAACCTGCGGGTTGATGTGCGAAGGCGTCGCCGGTTCCTGATGGACGATCAAACCGCAAATGTCCCCGGTGCTCGATCCGTCGAATGGCAGCTTGCCGGTCGCCATTTCATAAAGCACGCACCCGAACGAAAACAGGTCCGTGCGGGCGTCAAGTTCTTTGGCTTTGACCTGCTCGGGTGACATGTAGGCCACCGTGCCGAGCATTGCGCCGGGGCTGGTCAGGTGGTCTGAGGCCGTCATCGTCTTGATGTCGCCGCTAGCGGAGGCATCTGTGGTGGTTACTTTGGCCAAACCGAAATCCAGAACTTTGGCGTGTCCGCGCTTGGTGACGAAAATGTTGGCGGGCTTGATGTCGCGATGAACAATTCCTTTGGAGTGTGCAGCATCGAGCGCGTCTGCCATCTCGATGGCGAGGGAAAGAATCAGCTCGGTATCCAGCGGGCGATTGCCGATCTTGTGCTTCAGCGTCAGGCCGTCGAGGAACTCCATGGCGATGAAGGCTTCGCCGTGCTGGTCGTCAATTTCGTAGATGGTACAGATGTTCGGGTGGTTCAGGGCCGACGCGGCCTGGGCTTCGCGTTCGAAGCGCGCCAGAGCTTGCGCATCTTTAGAGATCTCGTCGGGCAGGAACTTCAGGGCGACAAAGCGGTGCAGCTTGACATCTTCGGCCTTGTACACCACGCCCATGCCGCCGCCGCCGAGTTTTTCGACGATGCGGTAGTGCGATATTGTTTGGCCGATCATGGAATCGCACAATGGTAGGCATGATGCGAGGGCAAGTCAATGAAAGTCATGGGGTTGGTGGTTGCTCAAGATGATGGTTGGCGAAAAATCGCGATTACATTCATTGACCCTCGCCGAGGGGCCCTTAGTATCTACTTCCGATGGCGGCGGCCGGGGGAAAAACAAAACGGGGCGGCCAACGCCGCCCCGCGGAAAAACTGACCACTAACCACTGACCACTGACCACTGCCCTACGTTCCCTCGCTCCACCCCGCCAAATACTCCTCCTGCTCCGGAGTCAGCCGGTCGATCTTAATTCCCATCGACTCCAGCTTCAGCTTGGCGACACGTTTGTCGAGTTCGTCAGGGACGCGGTAAACCTTCTTCTCCAGCGTCTTGAAATTCTTCACCATGTATTCGACCGAAAGCGCCTGGTCGGCAAAGCTCATATCCATCACCGAAGCGGGATGCCCCTCGGCCGCAGCCAGGTTGATCAGCCGTCCCTCGCCCAGCAGATTAATCTTGCGCCCGTCTTTCAAGGAGTATTCGTCGACGAAGGCGCGCGTGGTGCGCTTCGACGATGACATTTTCTCGAGCGCAGGAATATCGATCTCCACGTTGAAGTGCCCGGAGTTCGAAATGATCGCGCCATCCTTCATCAAGTCGAAGTGTTCCTTGGTCAGCACGCTCTTGTTGCCCGTGACCGTGCAGAACACGTCGCCGAGCCTCGCCGCTTCGGTCATCGACATCACGCGGAAGCCATCCATCGTTGCTTCAAGCGCCTTGGTGGGATCGACCTCGGTGATAATCACTTCCGCGCCATTGCCGCGCGCCCGGCTCGCCAGTCCGCGGCCGCACCAGCCGTAGCCCGCCACGATAAACTTCGACCCGGCCAGCAGAAAGTTCGTCGCCCGGATGATGCCGTCGATAGTCGACTGCCCGGTGCCGTAGCGATTATCGAACAGATGCTTGGTGTCGGCGTCATTCACCGCCACGATGGGGAACTTCAGTACGCCTTCCTTCGCCATGGCGCGCAGCCGGATCACGCCCGTAGTCGTTTCTTCGGTTCCGCCGATCACGCCTTCGAGCGCGTCGATGCGCTTAGTGTGCAGAATCGTGACCAGGTCGGCGCCATCATCCATCGTGATGTGCGGTTTGTGATCGATCGCCGCCAGGATATGGTTGTAATAAGTATCGTTGTCCTCGCCCTTGATGGCGAAGACCGAAATTCCCTGATCGCGCACCAGGCTGGCGGAAACATCGTCCTGAGTAGAGAGCGGATTCGAGGCGCAGAGGACCACGTCGGCGCCTCCGTCGCGCAGGCAAATGGCCAGGTTCGCCGTCTCCGCCGTAACGTGCAGGCACGCCGAGATGCGGATGCCCTTCAGCGGCTGGTTCTTGATGAATTCCTTACGGATAATCTGCAACACCTTCATGGACTGGTTCGCCCACTCGATGCGCTTCTTGCCGAGTTCGGCCAGTTCCAGGCTCTTGATATCGTTGTTCTGTGCTGCTGTCGACATACGCCTCCTGTGGCGCTTTCACCTGCGGAAATTGTTTTGGTTACCTGATTACCTTGCGTGATTAGGGGGATTAGTTCGATCCTGCTTACTCAGAATACACGAATCAACAGAAAGTTCAGCATGCCCAATTGGCTCTTTAGGGAGTGGCACCTTAGGCCCATCCAGAGTTTCACCTTGGTGAGGCCCTAATAAGCGAGTCCCCAAAATGAAAGCCGATGCCCACCAGGTTTACCCCGTGAAACCCCGTGTCCTCTGTGGTAAAGGTTTTGACCGCCGCCTACTTGCGCCCAGCATGCAGGGGCTCGCGCACCCCGGCGTCACTTGCCAACTTCGCAGCCTTATCGATCGCTTCCCAGGTGAAATCCGGATCGCTGCGCCCGAAATGCCCGTAAGCCGCCGTCTTCTTGTAGATCGGCCGGCGCAAGTTCAGCGAATCAATGATCCCCCGCGGCGTTAGCTTGAAGTGCGCGCGAATTAAATCCGGAATGATCGCCGGATCCACTTTCTCCGTGCCAAACGTCTCCACCCGCACGCTCACCGGATCAGCCACGCCAATGGCGTAAGCCAGTTGCACTTCGCACCGGTCCGCCAATTTCGCCGCTACAATGTTTTTCGCGATGTGCCGAGCCATGTAAGCTGCCGAGCGGTCGACCTTGGTCGGATCCTTGCCGCTGAACGCTCCGCCCCCGTGACGCCCCATGCCTCCGTAGGTGTCGACAATGATCTTGCGCCCTGTGAGGCCCGTGTCGCCCATAGGGCCGCCAATCACGAACCGTCCCGTGGGATTGATGTGGTACTTGGTATCTTCATCGAGCAGGTGCGCCGGAATGACGGCCTGAATGACGTGCTTCAGCGTCGAAGAGCGCAACTCCTCATTGCCAACCGTCTCAGCATGCTGGGTGGAAATCACAACCGCATCCACCCGCAGCACTTTGCCGTTCGCATCATATTCAACTGTAACCTGGGATTTTCCATCCGGACGAAGGAAGGGAAGCGTTCCATTCTTGCGCACCTGCGAGAGTCGCATCGTAAGCTTGTGCGCCAAAGAGATGGGAGTAGGCATCAACTCCTCATTCTCGTTACAAGCATAACCAAACATCATTCCCTGATCGCCGGCGCCGCCGGTGTCTACGCCCATGGCTATGTCGCCGGACTGTTTGTTGATGCTGGAGATTACGGCGCAGGTGTTGCAGTCGAAGCCGTAGACGGCGTTGTCGTAACCGATGGCGCCGACGGTGCCGCGGACTACGTTCTGGAAATCGACGTAGGCTTTGGTCGTGATTTCTCCGGCGATGACTACGAGGCCGGTGGCGGTGAGGGTTTCGCAGGCCACGCGGCTGGAGGAATCTTCGGCGAGGCAGGCGTCGAGGATGGCGTCGGAAATCTGGTCGGCGATCTTATCGGGATGGCCTTCGGTTACGGATTCGGAGGTAAACAGAATGCGATTCTTCGAGGTTGAGGACAAAATTTGCTCTCCTTAGAAAACTGCTTTGGACTTTATTTCATGGCGAGCCCGCGGGGGACCCTTCGGCGCGCTTCGCTTGCTCAGGGCAGGCAGCGGCACGCGGTGGCAACGATCGAACTCCAGAACGATGACATTAAAAGGCTAACAGACGGCTGCGGGGCGCGCAATGGTTTTGGCTTTGAATGCAGCGTGGTGAATTCAATTGCGGAATTGGCGTGGTGGATGGGGGGATTCGAGTGTCCGGCGGGAAGGGCCCGCTGCAAGCAGTATCGTGCCCACCCTTCGGCTTCGCTCAGGGCAGGCTTTCTCGCGAAAGCGCGAGAAGTGGGGCGGCCCGTCCGTGCTGGCGTCGGCGAGATCAATCCGGCGAACGCTACCATTAAAAACAGCTACCGTCCCCCTTTCGCATGATGCAGAAGGAAAGTCGCCCGAGACGAGCGGCAAGTCTATGCTTGGAAACCTACCTGCCCGCCCACAGCGTTAATTCCGCGGCACTGCCTGCTTCTGCGATGCGGCCAACCGCTTGGCCCGTGTTTCCTGAATGTTCTTCATCATTTGCGGATGGCGCGCCCATTCAATCTGCTTCTCGGGCGGCGCGCCGTAGAACTCGGGATGGATATAGAAGCCGCGCAGCCGGGCTTCCTTTTCCTGCTCGACCACCAGCGGTTTTGCTTTAGCGTAAGCGTCCTGCCGCACACCCGTGACCTGCCATGACACCTCAACGTTGGGCGCGCTCGTCCTGATCTCGAACCGGTTATTCTCGATCTTGCGTGCGACGATGGCTTGGGCAAATTGCCCGATCACCGTTAACTGGTAACGGAAGTCGGTGTTGAGGACTTCAAACCACTCCGGCAGTTGCACCGTCGCTTGGTCCTGGGCATCGGTGGTGATATTGCCGGTGTAGATATTCATCATCTCGGAGGACTCTACAGAGGCATGAACCAGGTATTTGTTCGCGGGATCCAGGGGGTGGTCGATCTTGAAGTCCTTGGTCCCCGCGATGATTGAGCCGGTGACGTTGAGGTCGCCGGTGAAGTTCCCGGCGTAGCCGCTGCCGGCGACTCCGACCACTCCGTCGCCAGTAGCGGTGCCAGTACCGCCCTGGAAGACGCCTCCCGACCCCTCGAAGCCGTTGCCCGAGGCACCGATACCATAGACGCCGCCCGTCGAGCCCGCACCGGCTGCGCCGTAGCCGTTCGCGGCGAAACCATAGACTCCGTAGTTTGTGCCCGTCGACGCATACTCCTGGCCAAACACCCCTTCGCCATTCGCTCCAGTTGCGTAGCCCAGGATGGCGGGGGCGTTGGCAGTACTCGTTTGCCCTTCGACGCCATAGAGTCCAACGCCGGAAAGGCCTATTCCACTGGTCGACCTTGCGTTGATCCCATTGCCTCCGCCGCTTTGCGTGATATTTACGATCTGGGACGAATTGTTTCCGCTGAAGCTGCCAGTTTTTCCGGTAATCGCGCCAGTTGAAGTGATGTTGCCCGTGTCGCTCAGATTGCCGGTAAAGACTACATTGCCCTTCACATCGAGCGTAGCGGTCGGCGTGGTTGTGCCAATACCGATATCCTTGTTCGTAGCGTTCTGGAAAATGTTGGAATTACCCAGAGCGGTGCTGCTGGTCCAACGTGGGATGTAGTTCGTGGTGCCGCTTCCACTAATGGCTGCCTGGATCGAGTTTTGATTATTGGTGGAGGCGTTGAACGCCCCACTCGGTTTGGCGCTTTCGCTTGTCGGAGCCGACGTTGCTGTCTGCGGTGTTGCCAGGGCGTATGCCGAAGCCGGTTTGCCTCCCAAAGTTTCCGCGTCCCCGGCCTTTAATGCATAGGGCGCGCTGACCAGCAGCACACGCGGCTGCTCGGCCTGCCCCGAGACTTGCACTCCCACCCAGCGCGCCTGCTCGGTCGTGAACAGGTCAGTTGGCAACCCATCGGGCTTGGTCGATCCCAGCAGAGCGACGTAGCGGCCGTTGCTATCGGCAGTCACGTTCTGCGTCTCCAGCCAGAGGGCGCTGCCGCCGGTTTGCTCAGAGTAGAGGGCAAACGTAATGCCAACCACGCCGGTCAGAAGATTGCTGTTGAGGTCCTTGACTGTACCGCCGAAGCGGACCAGGCGAGGCAGGGCGGATGCTGTTTCAGTGGTTGTCTGTGCAACCGCCAGTTGAGCCAGTGACAGGGACAGCGACAAGAATCCAACTACCACGCAAGCGGCGCGGAGCTTCATGGGAGATTTCTCCATCGAGAGAATCGAACCTAGGATTCAGCGGGCCAAACAATTAAACAAAAGGCCGATAGGGAAATGAATTTACGTTCCGCGCACAGAAAAAACGCAGGGACCCCAAAACTTGCGGAGGATTATGTTCGCTGGCTGGGGTCTTGTCAAGCTGCAAGAAATTGCAGCCGGGGCGGGTGGCGTACTAGCGGCTGCGCGCATGGAAACTCCTTTGCGGGCTTGTGGTTTGTGCCGGCGGGTATGGGGTGCCCTTCGGCTTCGCTCAGGGCAGGCATTCGGCTGCGTACCTTTGGACGATCCTACGCAGCTCACTCAGCATGACAAGGAAATCCTTAGGGGATTGGGGCCGTGGAATCCCACCCGTGACAAAGAACGTCAAGGATGGGGCACCCGGCCCCAATTCTCTGCTGGTTGACTCGCGGCGTTCACTTCGCCGCAACCAACGCAGGCTGAGCGGCGGCGATTTGTGCTTTCACCTTCCGTAAGGTTTCGCGAGTCTCGCGGACCTCAGCCCCCAGACGCCGCATAGCTGAGGTCTGTGCACGAAGCAGGCTCTCCTGCTGTCGAACCTGGCGCAGAGCCTTGGCTAGCTCAGCCTGTTGTTGCCGGAACTCTCCCTGCTGTTCCTTGATCGCGTTCAGCATCGACCAGATTATGGGATCGTTGTTCACCAGCAGGTAGCCTTTGCTGTTCTCCGTAACTGCTTCCGGGATGACTTGCCGCACCTCCTGCGCGACCACTCCTATGTGTTCGTCCGTATCGCGAATGCCCAGGGGATTGTCCGCCTTGTAGCGATAGCGAACCGGGTGAATCTTCAGCACCTGGCTCAGGCCAGAACTGAAGCTGCCGTTCAGGTTCTTGAGCCGGCCATCGGAGAAGACATCCCACGAACCGCCACCGATCTTGTTGGCACTCCCGTTCACGCTAAGGAGTTCAGTGGGCGAGATGGTGCCGATGCCCACCTGGCCTGCTGTGTCTACGACGAGCCGGGTCGAGCTGGCGCTGCGATCATAGATGGCAAAGTTCCCCGCGCCCACCCCGGCGGCGCCGCTTCCCGAGTCAATCCAGTACTCGTGACCGCCGGTCGCTGTGTTGTTCAAGGAGAAAGCGGCGTCGGTGCCGTCGGTGATCATTGCCATCTGTGCCGTGGTCGCCTTCTCAGAATAGACTTCCAGAGTGTGGGTAGGAGCGGTCGTGCCGATGCCGACGTTGGTGCTGGCGGTGGCACCGTTCACCCCGTTTATGCTGCCCAGCACCATGGCATTGCTCTCCGTCACCCACGCACCGGCACCGATCGCCGTAGCGTTAGTCAGGTTGCCGGAACCCACGTTCGCGTTAAGGCCCAAACCAGTGTTCAAACTGCCGGTTGTGTTGGAGAAGAGCGCATCATTGCCGCTGGCGGTGTTGTAGCTCCCGGTGGTGTTGCGGTAGAGCGCCTCGGCCCCGATGGCGGTGTTGTAGTTGCCCGTGGTGTTATTTACGAGCGCAACTAAGCCGCTGGCGATGTTGCCGTTGCCCGTGGTATTGGAGGAGAGCGCCTGGTAGCCGTTGGCGGTGTTGTAGAAGCCAGTCGTCGTGGGGTTCCCCGCGAAGCCGAGAAACGCGTTTTGATTCGCGTAAGAGCCGAAGGCGAAGAGGTTGCTTCCAATCTGGTAGCTGCTGCCCGTCACCACCCCGGTCGCGCTCAGGTTCCCGCTCACCGTCTGATTGCCCGAGAAGGTGTTTGCCCCCAGCGTGGCGAAAGGCGAGCAGGTGAATGGCAGCGCACTCAGCGCGTTGCCCGAAGCACAGGCGTTGGACGCGAGGCTCAACGTTCCGCTTCCGGTGATGGGGCCGCCCGTCAGTCCCGTCCCGCTGGCCACGCTGGTCACCGTGCCGTCGCCGGTTCCCGGAAATGCCTGTCCCTTGGCGAATGTGATCTGCCCATTGCTGGCGATGTTCAATCCCGTTTCCGATGGCTTGCTGGTTCCCTGGCCGAACAACAGATTCAGCGTGCCCGAGGCCGTGGACTTGTCATTGTTCACCGGCTCGGCCTGCCACTGAAAGGTCTGCGGCACCGCCGCAGACGTACTACTGTTGAACACCGAGGCCACAAAATCCGCAGGCTGCGAGTTGTACCCCTTGGACGAAGTCGCTGTCCCCGTGCCCGGCAGATTCAGCTTGCCGCGTACATTGATCGCCGTGGTGCTCGTCTGCGTCAGAATCGAGTTCTGAATGTTGGTGGCCGTGGTGAACAGCGGAATCGTATTCACCGTTCCTCCGGTCGTGGTCACGTCGGACGAAGTCAGCGCCTGTGCCGCCGCCGCCGAACTTGCTGCCACGTTGCCCGTTGCGTTCGCTTCCGCGTTGCCACTCGCCGCCACCGCCGGCGCCGCCAGCACAAAGGCCAATGCTGGTAGCCCGCCGACAGTTTCCGCATCGCCGGCTTTCAGTGCGTAGGGCGCGCTGACCAGCAGCACTCGCGGCTGCTCGGCCTGACCCGAGACTTGCACCCCAACCCAGCGCGCCTGCTCCGTTGTGAACAAATCCGTTGGCAACCCATCGGGCTTGGTCGATCCCAGCAGAACTGTGTAGTGGCCGTTGCTGTCGGCAGTTATGTTCTGCGTCTCCAGCCACAGGGCGGCTCCGCCGGTTTGTTCGGAATAGAGGGCAAACGTAATGCCGACCACGCCGGTCAGGGGAGTGCCGTTGAGGTCCTTGACTGTACCGCCGAAGCGGACCAGACGGGGCAGGGCAGATGCTGTTTCAGTGGTTGTCTGTGCAACCGCCAGTTGAGCCAGTGACAGGGACAGCGACAAGAATCCAACTACCACGCAAGCGACGCGGAGCTTCATGGGAGGTGTCTCCATCGAGAGAATCGAACCTTATTTCCAAAAGAGGGGCCGAATGCTTTAAATAAAAATCCGGTACGGAAATTAGGTTCTGGGCGGCGGGGAAAGGGCAGGCTTGCCCAAAACGTGCGCAAGATTATGTTCGATTGTCGTTGCCCTGTCAATCTGCAAATAGTTGCAGTCGTAAAGCGGGGATTGGCGCGCGGTTCAAAGGGATTGTTGGCGAAATATCGTCACAACGCTCGTTGACCGGGTTCTGATTTCCATCGCCTGAAACATGTTTCACGTTTATCGTCAACGGCGACATGGGTGTATGATCGCCAGCGTTCTTGAGCGTACCGATTTGCTGCCAGCGAGAGCTTAGGGGGAATCTGCGTGGTCATGCAATCGTCAAGCATTTGTCAGGAGCAGTCATGGGCCAAGATAGTTTTATTCCGGTGGCAACTAATGCCAGATCGCGGAACGACCTGGTCGAGCGCGGGTTTAGCCGTCAGCCGCTCAGAGTTGATGTAGAGACAGCGCGCGCGATGGAGGAACTCGCCCATGCAGCCCGGTCCATCCCCAGGGACAAGTACTACGACGGGGGCGACCGGTATCGGTCCTTAAATCGTGTGCGGGCCGAGATTGTTGAGGGTGGGGTAAAGGTTTGGTTGAGCGAGGAGAGCACGCCCTATGTGCAACTGAAAAAATACAATACGACAATCGGCGGCCAGCCACGAGAGTACGCTCCGCTGCCGCGGGCAATCGCCGGTTCCATAGGTGTTCGCAAGATGATCGCTTACCACCTTCACTACCTGCCGCTCTCGGCGGTGGGTACGAGATATTTAGTCAACGTCCATCTAATAAGGTTCACGGCTACGCCAGGCCGGCCGTGCGACACGAGCCCACCGGGCTTGCATAAAGACGGGGAAAAGTACATCGCCACGCATCTACTGGGGCGATGCGGCGCTCACGGGGGCGAAGTGATCATCACCGACAATGACAAACGCGAGATGGATCGCTTCACAATGCGCGAAACGGGTGAGTGTTATGTCTTCGACGATGACCGCGTCTGGCATATGTTGACGCCGGTGGCAGTGCTGAAAGGGAATCAGTACGCCTACCGTGACACGCTCGCGTTCGATATGCTGCCGGAGGGCTGGGAACCCGTGAAGTGATCCGGGCCCCGGTCACCGGGTTTCGTTTCTCCAGTCGCTTAAGGTAGGGCCTGCCGTGGCTGCGATCAGGGCCACGCCGAGCGCGACGTCAAAGACGGGGAGCGAGAAGAGAGGCCGCTGTCCCCAGGTGTTCCGTCGCTCCATCGCTCCATCGCTCCATATCAATTCGTGGGGGGTTGGGTTTGCGGCGATGTCTGCAGGCCGGTGGCGTCGAAGACGTAGGTTCCTATTTCGCCTTCGTTGCCTTGAGGGGGGATGGTCTTGCCGTTCAGCAGGAAGCTGATGCCGGCGGCGTTCCCCGTTTTCACTACGATCTCGCGGGTGGCGCGGACTGACGTCTGCGCGGGCGCGATCAGCGTTTCGTTGGCGATGACGGGTTTGCCATCGGCTATGAGGGTGATCCAAGTGGTCTCGTCGGCTCGGATTTGCAAGGTGAAGCTACTGGGCGGCTTTGCGGTGGCGGCGCGAGCAGTGGTGTGTGGGGTCGGCGGCTTGGCGTCTGATTGGGGCATGTGGGCGGCTGGCTTAGCTGCGGAGCCGGTGCCAGATGTTATGGGGGATAGGGAGCTTGCGGCAGGTGCGGGTGCGGCGGGCGCAGGCAGGGTTGGCGGCGCAGGGTTCATGCGCGCAGGAGTGGCCGCGGTGATGGTTGGTGGAGATGCGGTTCCCGCCGACGGAGTTAATGCATGCGTGGCTGGTGGCGCGGTCGGCGCGCCGGTAGAAGTGGCGGGCTGAGTTGGCGCTGACGCCGGGGCGGAAACGGGAGCCGGAGATGGATGGGAGGAGGATGCATTCCGCGATGCGGCCGTTGGCTGGGCGCTGCGGCGAAAATTCCAGAAGGCAAGAAACAACGTTACCAGCAATAACGCCAAGGCCAGCTTGCCCCACGGGATGGGGACGGAAGATTCATCGGCGGACGCCGGGTCTCCGGCGGGATATTTCTGGCGGAAGCGATCGGCGCGAGGATTGGCTGCGGGAGCGCGGGGCACGGAATCGGGCAACGCGGGAATATCTTTATTCTGACTCGGAGGAAGGCGAGCTTCGTTGTGGCGAGCTTCGTTAAGGCGAGCTTCGTCGGGGTGATCTTTGTCGGGACGATCCTCATCACGGCGAGTTTCGTTGCGTAGAGCTTCGGCGCGACGAGCTTTGATGCGGCGATCTTCATTGCGACGATCGCGACCCTGTTTTCGGCGGTCTTCTGTGCGAACCTCATTGTTGCGATCATTGCCGCCCTCGTTGTTGGCGGGCTTGTTGGCCGGAAGGTCAGGGGTGGGAAGAGCGTCGTCGCGACGAGCGTTGTCGCGAGGCTCGGGTGCGGCGACCGGGGTGCGTTTTGCGGCTGGGGCGCGGGAATCCGCCACATCGGAATTGGGCCGCTGCTCGAGCTGACTCTCGCGGACCGCTGCGAGATAGCCGGCCACCGCTTCTTCTTCGTCAAGGCCGACCTGGCGGGCGTAGGCGCGGACGAAACCTTTATTGAAGACGCCGCCGGGGAGCTGATCGAAGCGTTCGTCTTCCAGGGCCCGCAACAGGCGGGTGCTGATTTTCGTGGTATTGGAGATGGCATCGAGTTCGATGCCGCGCAGCTCACGCTGCTTGCGAAGTTTTTCCCCGAAGGCGCCCACGTCCCACTCCAGTTAAGTTTCCGCCCGCAATTATCATAGGCGATGGCGTGGGCGGATGCCAGAAGGGTTGAGGGATGGAAGTTACCTGTGGGTGGATGTGAATACCTGTCTGCTCGACCGAAGAAAATTTGCTTCTCTTTCGCCCGTCAGGGGCTCGGTTATTTCCTGCTTCATTACCCATGGCTTACGCCCCTTCTGCAAGCTGAGGGCAGGCTGTGGGCTGCATTCTGACGCCGCTTCGCGGCTGGTGCGCGATGAATTCTCCGAAAGTGTTACTGGGGATTTTTCCCCAGCGCGATGGTTAGTTCAGCTTTGCATGTCTTGGCTGGGTCGTCGAAGGCTGTGCCTTCGCGGCCGGCTTGCGAGGCGCGGAAAAACAATCCTTGCTTGGTCTTGTCGGGCAGTCCGGTGAAGCGGGCTTTGCCGGCGGCGTTGGTGCCGACTTCAAGGTCCAACTTGTGGAAGCTCATCAATCCGTAGGCGATGTGGACGCGGACTTTGGCGTCGTAGACCGGAGCGCCAGCGGCATCGGTGACCGTGAAATCGACGGAGCAGGGGCCGATGCCGCCGTCGATGACGGGGATTGTTTTGGGGTCGACAGGTGGGGCGTTCTGGCTTTGCAGGAGTGGCGCGGAAAGCGTTGTTGCTATCAGGGCGGCGGTGGCGACGGCGATTCTCATAGGTACTTAAGGATACGCCAGGGGTGAGAGATGTTTCTGGGAATTGCGTGGATGGTGCCGGATCGCAGAGCTTCGGCCGTGGTGGGACGCCCTCGCTGCGCTTGGCTGGACGGCCCCTTCGGCTTCGCTCAGGGCAGGCGAGGCGACCGTCCCCACACGAACTCACCGAGTGGCGCCCCGCGTAAGGCTCGCGTCCCATTGGCTTTAGGGGTTCTGGTTACCAAGGTTGATTGCTCCAGTGGCGATGCAGCCATATACTTTTTTTAGAACCGTCACTCCGTCCAGCAGAGATCAGGGAACCAGCTATGTCCGAGGCCACAGGCACGCAGTTGACCCGCCAGAGCCAGGAGCTGACCATCTTCCACGACGTGGCCAAGGCGCTCACGTCGTCGCTGGATCTTGACTCCATTCTGCAGACCATCATGGAGAAGATGGCGGAGTATTTCCGTCCGGACACGTGGTCGCTGCTGATGGTGGATGAGCAGCGGGACGAACTCTATTTTGCGATTGCGGTGGGCGAGGCGGCGGAGGCGCTCAAGAATGTCCGGTTGAAGATGGGCGAAGGCATCGCGGGGTGGGTGGCGAAGCACGGCGAACAGGTAGTTTCAACCGATGTGGACCATGATCCGCGCTTTGCCAAGCGCATCGACGAAACCACGCAGTGGGAGACGCGCTCGGTGATCTGCGTGCCGCTGCGGTCGAGGCTGCGGGTGCTGGGCGTAATCCAACTGGTGAATGTGGACATGGCGCAATTCCACGAGCAGGAAATTTTCTTCCTGCGGGCGCTTTGCGACTATGCCGCGATTGCCATCGAGAACGCTCGCTGGGTGGAGAAGATCCAGGAATTGACGATCACCGACGACTGCACCGGACTCTACAACGCGCGGCACTTATATAAGACGCTGGAGACCGAGGTCTACCGCTCGTCGCGTTTCGGCTATGAGTTCAGCGTGCTGTTCATCGACATCGACCGCTTCAAGGTGGTCAACGATACGCACGGGCATCTGGTGGGCAGCAGGCTGCTGGCGGAAATTGGCAATCTGGTAAAGGCGCAACTGCGGTTGATTGACTATGCCTTCCGCTACGGCGGAGACGAGTTCGTGGTGCTGTTGCCGCAGACAGGGAAAGATCAGGCGGTGGTGGTGGCCAAGCGGTTGCGCGAGGCGCTGCGCGCCACCGGGTTCTGCCACGACGAAGGGATGAATTTGAATGTGAGCGCTTCCATCGGCCTGGCAACGTATCCGCACGATGCGCGCGACGCACACGACATTATCCGGCAGGCCGACGAGATGATGTATCTGGTGAAGAACACCACGCGGGATAATATTGGGATCGCGCAGCGGGGAGTTATGAAGTGAATTTGGTAATTTTGTAATTTTGTGATTGGGTAATTTAAAACCTGCCTCTGCTTTGCCCTTACTAATAATGCTCGCTTCTCGTCTTTCAAATTACCAAATTGCCTGATTACTCAATTACAGATTCTCGATGGGCTTCTGCGGTTCGGCTGGCTTCGCTTCCGGCTTCCAGGGGTTAGCGTTGGCTGGGGCGTCCGGGTTTACGGCGAAGTCCCAGAGATAGAGGTTCATACCTTCATTGCCCTGGATTTCAACCAGGGCGTATTCGCCGGGGGCTAGATCGTGGGTGGGAGTTAGCTTGAACCATCCTCCGCTTATGCGGTCGATGGTGGTGGTTACGAAATCCTGGTCCTGGCTGACCTTGCCAGCGGCGTTGCGCTTGAGATCGCTTACGACGCGCTTGCCGCTTTTTATTTTTACGCGGACGATGCGGAAGCGATTGAAAGGGACGATGGCTCCCTCGGGTTGCTGCGGCTGCTGGGGTTGTTGGGGCTGGGCGCGTGGGGCGTCGAGGCTGGGCTGATTGAGCTGGGCAGACGCGGTTTCGCCGCTTGGCGGCAGCCTGCGGTTTTCGTCGTCGACATTGATGTAGATCGAGGGCACGGCCACGTGGGCGTGCAGGGCGGCGTGTTCGCCTTCGAGTTCCACGGACTGTTTGTTGTTGGCGATGGGGCTGAGAGGTCCGCGAAAAATGTTGCCCCGGACGTTGCGATTGACGTCACCCTCGGTTTGTTGCATCTCGTCGAGTTGCGGCTGGCCTTGAAAATTATCCAGAAGGAAGACGCCGGAATCTTCCGGGAGGCGAAGTCCGGGAGCGACTTGCGGAAGGTGAGATCGCTCGGCTTCGGTCTCATTGTCTTTCTCTTTGTCGAGGGCGGCGGCTTCAGGAATGGCGGAGGTGGCGCGGTCTTTCTCGTATTTTTCGGTGGCCGGCCAATCCACGAGCGAGGCGGGAAGCTCTTCCCATTCGTTGCGCTCGGCGCTCTTGTAGCGCACGCGGTCGCCTTTCACCTCATATCTGGTGACCAGTTGATACGAGCCGTCTTTGAGGATGAGCCGGCGGGCGAAATCCTGGGCCGGGGAGTTGAGAGCGAGACAGACCATTGCCAGAGCCATCGCGGCAAACAGTAGCAGCGCGCTGCGCGTGTGCGGCGATGTAGTGGTTGTGCGGGACATACTTCTATTGGATGCTTGTGTGTTCACTGTCGTTAGTATTATCGTCGATTCGTGGTTCAAGGTGCGGCCGCATTTTTGCGCTCACGGTGCGACGCAGCAGAGAGCGATGGCTACCACTCTTCAGCAAGGCTGACCAATATTGCTCAGTTCTCTTTTGCGCTTAAGTGTAACGTTGGGCGATGTCGGAAGAAAATGCAAATGTCGCCCTCGATCACCTCTTCGATAATCTGTCTGCGAGGCCGTCCCAGGTAGTATGTCCTCAATGCGGTGCCAAAATGATGCATGTAGACTCCACATTTTTCTCGCCGGGACCAGGCGGCAAATTCTGGATCGTTCCCTTGCCTGTTTGCCCCCGGTGCGACCTCAAGGAGGATACGGCACGGTTCATACCTCCTCCCGAAGTCTGTTAGCTTTTTTCTTTGTCTGAGCCTTCGCTGGCCTGGGCTATACTTTTGGCGGATAAATTGCGCCATCAACCCGGAGTGTGCCGCATGGCTTCCAAAGAAGCGGAATCGGCTGCTAGTAACGTGCACGAGTTGGAAAATCGCGTGGAGGGGCGATTCGGGGTTCTTCCCAATTTTTTCCGCCTCGCCTCTGAGACTCCCGAGATCACCGACAAACTGTGGGGCTTCGCACAAGCGGCCTACCTCGATAATCCTCTACCCTCCGTTTTTAAGGAACGTCTTTTCGTCCACCTGTCGCGCTTTTGCGCCGTCCGCTACTGCATTGCCCGTCATGTTGGTTTCTTGGTGGGACTTGGCCATCCCGCTGGCGATGCGACTGTGCGTCCTCAAAGTGTTACAGACGTCGTTAAGCTGCTTGGCCGGCCTTTTCCACGGGGACAGGATCTTCAGTCTCGTCTCTCACTGTGCGCATCCTGCCCCGCACCCCTTGTTGAAATGCCAATGGCGGACACGCCGATGGAAGATGCCATCTTTGTGTTGGCAGGTCATGTCTTCCTGAAGACTCCTGACTATTTATTGTGTCTGGATGCACTGGCACGGCTAGTGGGTCCGGTTCGCCTTCAATACTTGCTGTTGTTCCTGGCGTTTGTCAGGGCAGCGCACTATTGGACTGAAACACATCCTGAGATTGACTTTGAAGATGACATCAACAAACTGTTGGCGACACACGAAGCACTGGCGGATTGCATCCTCAATGACCCGGAGGCTAGGGATAGCGTCAGCCAGTCGCTCTTGAACGAGTTGCCAGCCTTGCGCCTGAAAGCGGATAGGGCGATTGGCTTACTCGCGGCAATCGTGGATTCCTCTGAAGACGCCATCGTCAGCAAAACGTTGGAAGGCGTTATAACCAGTTGGAACGCAAGTGCAGAGCGGTTGTTTGGCTACACCGCCAGCGAAGCTGTAGGCCAGCACATTACGTTGATCATCCCGGCCGATCGCAGGGACGAAGAAACGGTCATCATCGAACGAATCAAGCAAGGCGATCGAATCGAACACTTCGACACCGTTCGTATCCGTAAAGACAAGACACTGCTCGATATTTCGCTCACAATTTCGCCCGTCCGGGACGCCAACGGGAAGATTGTCGGAGCTTCGAAAATTGCGCGTGACATCACCGAACGTAAACAAATTGAGCGAGCGTTGCGTGAAAGCGAAGAACGATATAGAACATTGGCCGATGCATTGGACACGCAAGTGGAGTTCCGTACCCGGGAACTTGAGAAGAGAAACTCGGAACTGCGTGACCTCTCGGGGCGGCTCCTGGAGTCTCAGGATGTGGAGCGGCGGCACATAGCACGGGAACTACACGATAGTGCGGGACAGACATTGGCCGCGCTGAACATGCAGCTTGCACTAATCAGCGAAGATTCAAAGAACGATCCTGCTCAGTTTCCCAAGGACGTGCAGTACGCCGAAGAGTTGGTCCAGCATTTGACTCAAGAAATACGCACCACCTCCTATCTTCTGCACCCACCGCTCCTGGATGAAAGCGGTATATCGTCAGCACTGAGTTGGTACGTGCAAGGTCTTCTGGAGCGCAGCGGTTTAGCGATTGACCTGCAGGTCTCCGATAACTTGGGAAGACTTCCGTCCGAAATGGAACTCGTTATATTCCGGCTTGTTCAGGAATGCCTGACGAACATTCATCGTCACTCGGGAAGCAAAACCGCGCTGATTCGAATTGAGCGCGCAGAAAACAATGTCCACGTAAAGGTTGAAGACCAGGGAGGGGGAATGTCCCCGGAACGACTGGCTGAGATTCAGTCGCAAGGCACTGGAGTGGGAATCAGCGGAATGCGCGAGCGCGTGCGCCACTTTCGCGGGGAATTGGTTATCGAATCGAACGGTTCCGGTACGAGGGTTTACGCGACTCTCCCATTGAAGACACCAGTTTCAACGCACAAGAGCAAAACGCGGCAAGATGTGGCGTGAGGCCTAATGCCCTGACGAGCGGACATCGGTAACTGTCGAAACATCACCTCTCCACTCATCGACCCACTTGGTACGGGGATCCTGAGGAACGCAGGGAAAGAATGCAGCGGTTTGTAGTATCCTCGGCTTGTCCGATATTCTGTTGCACGCCGCCGTCCACAAACTAATGAATTCCAAACTCATCCTCTACTGTTCCGTTGGGCTGCCTTTACTGCTTTGGACCGGAGCTGCGTTCGGCCAGTTCGCTGCGGCTGCCGCGCCCGCGAGTCCGCAATATGCGGCGCAGGGAAGCGTTGCTTCCGCAGCGCCTTCGCCGCAGGCGGCGGTTTCTTACGCGTCGGTGACGCAACTGAACGGGTTGCTGGCGGAGTTGGAGGCTACGTCGAAGACCACGCAGGCCGACCTGATGAAACTGCGCATTGACCGCTGGAAGACCGACGGCGGTTCGAAGAAGCAGGCTCTGGGCAATGTGGATTCGATCCAGCGCAATCTGCAGAATGCTTTGCCCGCGATCATCGCTCAGTTGCGCAGTGCGCCGGAAGACATGACCGCAACCTTCAAGCTGTACCGGAACTTGGACGCCTTGTACGACGTGCTGGGCAGTGTGGTGGAATCGACGGGAGCGTTCGGGTCGAAGGACGATCTGCAGACGCTGTCGACTGATCTAAACACCTTTGAGGGCACGCTGAAGCAGATAGCCGAGCGTCTGGAAAATCTAGCGGCGTCGAAGGAGCAGGAGATTGTGCGTCTGCGCGCGGACTTGAAGACGGCACAAGCTGCGGTTCCGGTCGAGCCTCCGAAGAAAATTGTGGTGGATGATAACGAGCCGGCAAAGAAGCCGCCGGTGAAAAAGAAGCCGGCGGCGAAGAAGCCGGCGGCCACGACGACCCCGGCAGCTACGCCGGCACAGCCCGCGCCAGCACAGTCCAAGCCACAGTAGGAGAACCCCGGCGTCGGGCTTCCGGCGTCCGGAATTTCCCAGTGAGTCGCTGCGGGTCCAAAGTCCGGAAACCGAGAGCCGGAAGCCGGACGCCGAATCTGTTACCCTTTTCCGCATCCATGCAAGCTGAGAATGTGGCATGAGCCCTAACGGCAGCATCCCCGCGGTTATCTTCGGTATCGTCATCATCTTCGTGGTGCTGTTGGATGCCTTCGAAACCGTGGTGCTGCCCCGGCGCGTGACGCGGCACTTCCGGCTGACGGCGTGGTTTTACCGGCGCACCTGGATTCCGTGGCGAAAGATTGCCGGGCGCATCCGGACATCTTCGCGACAGCAAAATTTTCTGGGATACTTCGGGCCGCTTTCGCTGATCATGCTGCTGGAGTTCTGGGCCGCGAGCCTGATCCTGGGATTCGCACTGCTGCAGTACGGCCTCGGCGGGCACGAACAACTCAGCCATGAGCCGCTGACATTTGGCCGCATCATCTACCACAGCGGCCAGACATTCTTTACGCTGGGCTACGGCGACATCCTGCCGACGTCGACTCTGGCGCGCGCATTGTCGGTAGTCGAAGCGGGGATGGGCTTCGCATTTCTCGGAGTTGTGATCGGCTACCTTCCGGTGGTGTACGCCTCGTTTTCACGGCGCGAGATTCAGATCTCGATGCTGGACGCGCGCGCCGGATCGCCGCCGACGGCGGCCGAGTTGCTGGTGCGGCTGGCAGGAACAACGGAGAATCCTTCCATCGACCAGTTGGTTCTCGATGGATGTCTGCGCGATTGGGAGCGCTGGGCGGCGGAACTGCTCGAGAGCCACATTTCTTATCCGGTGTTAAGTTTTTTTCGTTCGCAGCACAGCAACCAGTCGTGGCTGGGAGCGCTGATGACCATGCTGGACGTGACTTCGCTGGTGATGACCGGGATTGAGGGGATTCATCCCGGACAGGCGCGGCTGACCTTTGCCATGGCGCGGCATGCGGCCGTGGATCTGGCACAGGTGGTGAATGCGCGCTACGACCCGGCGGCAGCGGAACGGCTGACGGAAGCCGATCTCGACGCACTGCGAGAGGCCCTGGCGGCCGCGGGATTGAAGCTGCGAACCGGAGATGAAGCGCGGCAAAAGCTGGACAAGCTGCGATCGATGTATGAACCTTACCTGCACTCGATGGGGAAGAATCTGATGCTATCGCTGCCGCCGTGGAAGCATCCGGCAAAGACGAAAGACAACTGGCAGGCGGGGCCATGGGACAGGATCATCCAGGCCAAGGGGCTGGCGGTGCTGGGGCAGAAGCCGTTGCAGCCGCGAAGTAACGAAGATCATTTCTAGCGAATTGAATAATTGAGTAATTTGTGTAATTGGTTAATTTGAAAACCGACGGCGCGTGGGTGGGCTTTTGGTTTTCAAATTACCCGATTACTAAATTACCAGGTTACTCAATCGCTGGTAGGATCGCGTTTTCATGAAAAATGTTGGCGAGAACGTGGTGCGCATTGAAGCCGAGGCGCTGCGCGCGCTGGCCGACCGCATTGCCGGGCCCATGGCAGCAGCGTTTCAGCGTGCCGTGGACTTGATGTTCTCCTCTGCGGGACGCGTGGTGGTCACCGGGATGGGAAAGAGCGGGCTGATTGCGCGCAAGATTGCGGCAACGCTGAGTTCAACGGGGACTCCGGCGTTGTATTTGCATCCGGTGGAGGCGCTGCACGGAGATTTAGGGATGGTCGTGCGCGGAGATGTCGTGGTGGCGCTTTCGGCTTCCGGGGAGACGGAGGAGATTCTGGCGTTATTGGCGACGATCAAGCGGCTGCGGGTGCCGCTGATTGCGATGACCGGAGATGAGATGTCTGGGACGACCGCATCCTTCGGGAAAGAAAAGTCAAAAGCAACGGGCAAGAGTGCCCGGCCCATACGAGCATCCTCCACACACGCGTCTACCTTGGCTGCAGCTGCTGACGTTGCTTTGGATTGTTCGATTGCGGAGGAAGCTTGTTCGCTGGGGCTGGCGCCTACGGCTTCGACGACGACGATGCTGGCGCTGGGCGACGCGCTGGCGGTTACGCTCAGCGAGAAGCGTGGCTTCAAGGAAGAGGATTTTGCCAACCTGCATCCCGGAGGAAAGCTAGGAAAGAGACTGGCGCGGGTGGAATCGCTGATGCACTCGGGCGATGCGCTGCCGCGCGTGACGCCGCAGACGAAGATGCCTGACGTGATTTATGAAATGTCACGCAAGAAGCTGGGCGTGACGGCGGTGGTCGAGGGTGAAAGGCTGGTGGGCGTCATCAGCGATGGAGATTTGCGGCGGCTGCTGGAGAAGCGCGGGAAAGACGTGATGGATCTATCGGCGGGCGAGGCTATGACGAAGACTCCGAGGACGATCACGGCTGGGGAGTTCGCCGCGACCGCGCTAGCGTTGATGGAAGAGAAGAAGATTACTTCGCTGATGGTGGTGAGCGGCAGCGGGAAGCTTCAAGGGATTGTGCACCTGCACGATCTGTGGAGCACGGAGTTAGTATGAGAATTGCGTAATTGAGTAATCGGGTAATCTGGTAATTGAAGATCGTATCGTTGCGGTTTTCAATTACACAATTGCCCGATTGCCAAATTACTCAATCGAGGGTTCCATGTATCACTACGATCCCAATACCGCGCTGGAAGAATTGACCGAAGACGCAACTTTGCCGAACCCGGTGCATGTGCGCGACATGATTCTGCGCAAGAAGCTCACGGCGGACAAGTCGCTGGAGCTGAACCGGCTGTTCGTCGAGTATCAGAAGTTTTTCGGCGAAACGCAGAAGCTGGGAAAAGAGATTCTGCGGCAGCTGACTTCTTAGTACCGAGTCGCGAGTAACGAGTACCGAGCTAACCCTGGGAGAGTTGCTGCTTACGCGCAGCCTGGTTCTTCGCGCCATCATTTACAATAACTAATTCCCTTAAGCAATGAGCGAGTGTCCTTCACTCGACACTCGCAACTCGGTACACGGTACTCAAAACTCTATGCATCGATGGTCAGAACTGTTTATTCCTACCCTGCGCGAGGCCCCTGCCGACGCCGAAGTAGCCAGCCACAAGTTTCTGGTGCGGGCTGGCTACATTCGGCAACTGGCGGCGGGAATTTATTCGTATCTCTTTCTCGGCAACCGCTCGTTCAACAAGATCATGGGCATCGTGCGCGAGGAGATGGACCGGATCGGGCAGGAGTTTTTCTTGCCGTTGCTGCATCCGCGCGAGATTTGGGAAGCCAGCGGGCGCTGGGCTCTGATGGGCGACAACCTGTTTCGGGTGAAAGATCGCAAGGGCGCCGACCTAGCGCTCGGTTTTACCGCTGAAGAAGTGATGACCTCGATTGCCCTGAAGGAGTTGCGGAGCTACAAGCAGTTGCCGCAGATCTGGTACCAGATCGCTCCCAAGTTCCGCGACGAGCCGCGGCCGAAGTCCGGCTTGCTGCGGGTGCGGCAGTTCATGATGAAGGACGCTTACTCGTTCGACATCGACGCCGCCGGGCTGGATGTTTCCTACAAAAAGCACTACGACACGTATTGCCGCATCTTTGACCGCTGCGGGTTGAAGTACATGGTCGTGGAGGCGGATTCGGGGGCGATGGGCGGCAAGGAGTCGCACGAGTTCATGGTGCGCACGCCGGCCGGAGAAGATCAGATTGTGAGCTGCGATGGGTGCAATTACGCCGCGAACATGGAGAAAGCTACGTCGAAGCTGGGACTGGTGGATGATCTCGCAGCGGAAGGCGATGGCAAGCCGCTGGAGGTGCACACTCCAGGGCAGAAGACGATTGAAGATGTAGCGCGGTTTCTCGGCGTTTCGCCGAAGAACAAGATCAAGACGCTGGCGCTGATGGCGGAGCAGAAGGACGCGGGAGGCAAGGTCAGGGTATCGCAGGAGGTGGTCGTTCTGATGCGCGGAGACCATCAACTGAACGAGGCGAAGTTAGCGGTGGCGACTGGATGGGCGATTCGTCCAATGGTTGAGCAGGAGATCGAGCGCCTGTTTCACTCGCCGGCGGGTTATCTGGGTCCGATAGGCGTTCAGTGGGCTCCGAATCTGCAGACATTTGGGGCTAGGCCGGTGCTTCTGGTCGACAAGGCTCTCGAAGGCCGCAGCAACTTGATCGCGGGCGCGAATAAAGAAGACTATCACCTGAAGAATCTCACGCCAGGAAAGGACTTTCCTCCTACGGCTTATGCCGACCTGCGCGCGGTGACGGCGGGCGAAGGTTGTCCGAATTGCGGGAACACGCTGCGCATCGACACAGCCGTCGAGATTGGACACATCTTCAAGCTCGGTTACCGGTATTCAGAGTCGATGGGGGCGCGCGTGCTCGACAAGAACGGCAAGGAAGTTACGCCGATCATGGGCAGTTATGGCATTGGGATTGAGCGCATTCTGACGGCGGCGGTCGAGCAGAGCAACGACGAGAATGGATTCTGGCTGCCGCCTTCGATTGCGCCGTTTCAGATCGTGGTGACTCCTACGAATGTGAAGGACGAGAGTCTGCTGACGACCTCAGTTGACATTGCAAAGCGTTTGGAGGCGGCGGGGTTTGACGTGATCCTCGATGATCGCAACGAGCGCCCCGGAGTCAAGTTCAAGGATGCCGACCTGGTCGGTATCCCCTTTAGAATCACGGTGGGAAACAAGGTTACCGAAGGTACTGTGGAAGTGGTTCTACGCTCGACTCGGGAAGTGCGCGATGTTACGATCGCAGCGGTAGTGGAATATTTTCAAGGAGTGCTGCCTGCGGGGCCTGAAATCGCGCCGCTGGCGGGCGGCGTAGTTTCGAGTCTATGGGAACTATTAAGGCACTGACCGGATTTCTCGCGATCCTCTTCGTGGTGGTGGGCTGCTTTGAAGTGGCTCCGCCCATGATGGCGAATTACAGTTTTCAGGACGATCTCAGGAATGTTGCACTGATGGACAGCGGCAACTTCCAGAAGACGGAAGAGGACGTCCGCAACGACGTGATGCGGAAGGTCAAGGACCAGAACCTGCCAATCGAGCCCAAGCAGATAACGGTGCAGCGCATCAATACGCCTGGCATGTCGGCGATTTACGTCGCGGCCGACTATTCCGTGCCTATCAATCTGCCTTTCTATTCCTTCGACATGCACTTCACTCCCAACAGTGGAAACAAATAACCAGTGGTCAGTGATCAGCGCCTAGTGAAACTGCGGCTGCGCGGGTTACTGACCACTGGACACTGACCCCTGACCACTTGGTCCTGTTCTGCACGGCCGATTCTGCCAGTGACATTCGTAACCTTGCCGTCGCGTTACCTTTCCTCCTAAGATCGCCCACAGGTGAGAGTTTTCTCAGGGCCGCGCAGCCAGCGGGCCTCGCAAGGTGGCTGGTTCCAGGAGTTCGGGTTCCGGGGAGTTCAATCAGAATCCAGATTTGCGCCTTTCCAACAACGTGAACGAGAAGTAAAGCTCAGGCGGAGGCAGTTCATGACGATGCGAGTTCGAGCAGGTTTGATGCTGACGGCGGCGCTGGCTATGATGGGCCTGGCCAGTTGCGGCCATTACATTTGCAGCGAAGGCGCCAATTTTGGCGCTTCGACATGCACGGGTTCGGGAGGCGGAGGCACCAATGGCAATGGGATCGTTTTCGCATATCTCCTGTCTGATGTTGGGGCGTCGGATGGCATGGCGGCCGACACGCTGAACCTCAGTACGAATACTTTCCAGGAGGCAACCGCTTTCGTCGCTCCGCCGCTTCCTGCAGGATTAGTTTCCGATGGCGGGACCGTGGTGGTGAATCTGCCGAATCAGAAGTATGTCTACATTGCGTTCACCAACGGCACGGTTTACGGTTACGCCATTGACGGCACAACCGGCGCGCTGACCCAAGTGCCGCGCAGTCCGTACAGTGCAATTGGCGGAAACTCCATCGCGAGCACCCCTGCCGGAACCTTTCTTTTCGTGAGCGATTCCGCTACCGGGAATATCTCCGCGTTCAGCATCAGCGCGACGGATGGCTCCTTAACCGCAGTCGGATCGCCTTTCCCGTCAGGAATCGCAGCACGGCAAATGACCACCGATGGTCAGGGCAAATATCTCTATGCGACGTCGGGTTCCGGAAGCGCGCTGGTTGCGGCGATGGCCATCGGATCCACTGGCGCACTGTCCACAATACCGGGCACCTTCAATTTCCCTATGTCGAAAGTTCTGGGAGAGAACTCGGGCAACTATTTGCTGGGAATTAGCGGGTTTGATGATCACATCCACGTGTTTAACATCGATTCAACCGGCGCGATTGCGGAAGCAACCAGCGCGGGTTCGCCCTTCGCTACCGCGTCTACTCCGACGAACCTTGTGGTGCATCCGAACGGGACCTTCGTATATGCGTTTGACGGACTCAGCACTGCCATGGAGGGCTATGAACTCAATCTCACCACGGGCGCTTTGACGGTCTTGACGGATTCTCCGTTTACCGGTGTGAACCTGGAGGCCGGCGAATTCGATCAAAGCGGTAAGTTCCTGTTTGGCGTTGCGCAAGGGTCGACCGCGATTGACTTCGGTCCCTACGGGGCTGACCTCAGCACGGGAGCTATCTCACTGCTGACATACCAACTTGGCGGATTTCCGGGCGGTAGTTTTGCCGTGAGCGACTTGAACGACGCACCGTAGTCCGATGTTCCTTCCGCGAAAGTCGGCGGCTTAACGTTGTTTACAGCTTAGAGACCCGCATGAACTGCGGGTCTCTTTCTGTTTGCGCTCGGGGCGGTACAATGGAAGGCATCGCATCCTGACACCGGGTATTCTTGAGGGCGCAGGCAGCTGGACCATCAAAAGCAGCAGGATTTCAAACCTTTTGATGCAGCTCATCGTCTGACCGTGAGGAAGCCTTTTCGGCGGACGTGCGATTTTAGACGTGGCCATTAAGATCAAAATCCCGAAGAGCGAAGGCGCAGGCGGCAAGAGACGCCGCGGCCTGCCTCGCGATCCCGTCATTCGAGCCGCCCTAGTTGTCTTCCTCACGGTCGCCATCGGCGTCGGCGGATTCCTTTGTTATTTCTACATCAAGTACGATCGCATTATCGAGCAACGCTTTCGGTCGCCGGTCTTCAGCAATTCCGCCAAAATCTACGCCTTGCCCCGGACGGTGCACGCCGGCGACAAGGCGGACGCCAAAGAAATCGCAGCACTGCTGCGCCGCGCCGGATATTCCGATAAGGATGGCCAGTCGGAACTCGGCAGCTTTCACGTGGTAAAAGACGGCATCGAGATCACGCCAGGGCCGCAGAGCTACCACAGTCCGGAAGAGGCGCACATCGTCATTCAGGGTGGGCAGGTCAGCCAGATCACCAGCCGCGGCAATGATCTATTCGCCTACGAGTTGGAGCCGCAACTGGTGACCGCGCTGTTCGACTCGGAGCAGCGTTCCAAACGTCAGGTGGTGAAGTACAGCGACATTCCCAAGATCATGATCGATGCGGTGCTGGCGATCGAAGACCGGCGTTTCTTCGAGCACAGCGGTGTGAACTTTGTGCGCACGGTGGAAGCCGCTGTTGGCGATCTGATTCATCAGCGCCGGGAGCAGGGCGGTTCCACTCTTACCCAGCAGTTGGCCCGCGGTTTTTTCCTGACTCCCGAAAAAACGGTCCCGCGCAAACTCAAGGAGATGCTGATTGCCGAGGAACTGGAACAGAAGTTCAGCAAGCAGCAGATTTTCGAGTTCTACGGCAACTGGGTAAACCTGGGGCAGCGCGGATCGTTCGCCATCAGCGGTTTTGCCGAGGCCTCGCGCGCGTATTTCAACAAGGATCTCAAAGACATCACCCTGCCGGAAGCCGCATTGCTGGCGGGAATCATCCAGCGGCCGAGCTATCTTTCTCCTTACCGGCATCCGGAGCGCGTTTTGGAGCGGCGCAACCTGGTGCTGGATTCGATGGTGGAAACCCACGCCATCACGCGGGAGCAGGCGGAGAAGGCCAAAGCCGCGCCGCTGAAACTCGCACCCCCGAATGTGGAGGCCAGCGACGCTCCGTATTTCGTCGACATGGTCCGCGACACGCTGATCAACAAGTTCAGCGAACATGATCTGAACGACCAGTCCTACCGGATTTACACCACGCTCGATCCTGATCTGCAGAAAGCGGCGGCACAGGCGGTCGAGATGGGCATCAAGCTGGTGGACGATCAGGTCACCAAGATGCGCACTAAGAAGGTCAAGGTGGGCAAGAAAGTGGAAACGCGAGTGGCGCCGGGCCCGCAAGCGCAGGTGGCGTTGGTCGCGCTCGACCCGCACACCGGAGCGGTACTGGCGCTAGTGGGCGGAAGGGATTATGGCTGGAGCCAGTTGAATCACGCCGTATCGAAGCGGCCGACGGGTTCCATTTTCAAGCCGTTCGTTTACGCCGCAGCGATGAATACGGCGCTCGACGGTTCCGCCACGGTGATTACGCCGGCCTCCACGGTGAACGATGCGCCGACGAGCTTCGCCTATGGAGATCAGATCTACGAGCCGCGCAACTACAAAGAGGAGTACCACGGCGATGTGACTCTGCGCTACGCGCTGGCCATGTCGCTTAACAACGCCACCGTGAAGGTCGCTGAAGAAGTGGGCTACGACAAAGTATCGGACCTGGCGAAGTCGGCGGGAATCGTTTCGGTGAAGGCGACGCCGGCCATGGCGCTCGGTTCCTATGACGCTCCTCCGATCGACATGGCGGCAGCGTACACGTCATTCGCCAACAACGGCACCCGGCTTTCGCCGATCCTGGTGAACTCTGTGCGCAACGCCAACGGCGATGTGGTCGCGAACTACAAGACCGACCAGCGGCAAGTCCTCGATCCGCGCATTGCCTACGTCATGACCAGGATGATGGAAGGCGTGATCAACAACGGCTTGGGATACACGGCGGTTCGTCTGCGCGGATTTACTTCGCCGGCTGCGGGGAAGACCGGCAGCTCGCACGATGGCTGGTTCGCGGGGTACACCTCCAACCTGTTGTGCGTGGTCTGGGTAGGTTACGACGACTACAGCGATCTCCGTCTCAGTGGAGCGATGACGGCCGCGCCCATCTGGACCGAGTTCATGAAGAAGGCCTCCGCGCTGGCGCAGTATTCCGACATGAAAGCTTTCACCCAGCCGACAGGCGTGGTCGACGTGCAACTCGACAAGGCAACGAACCGCCTGGCGACACCAACATGTCCGGACGATTACGAGGCAGCCTTTGTAGCTGGCACCGAGCCGCGCGAAACCTGCGATCAGCAGGGCGCAGTAGCAGGATTCTTTAATCGTCTCTTCGGCGGCGGAGGAGAAAAGCCACTCCCACCCACCCTGGCCAACGGGCAGGATGCGCAGGATCCCAAAAAGAAAAAGGGTTTCTTCGGCAAGATTGCCGGAATTTTCAAGGACGACAAATCCGCCCCACCTCCCAAGCCAGCCGATAACAGCCAGCCCGCGCCTCACTGATGCAAGACTGTAATCCTGACCGTGTCGCGCGCAAAGCTCAAAGGATGGGCCGCCCGCCGAATCTTTACTGGATCATCGTTGGGGTTGCGGCCGCCTTACTTGTTCTCGCCCCTGCACTTCTCAATCTTGCAATTAGCGCGGTTCTGCGGGCACGTTTTCCAGTTCCGGGCGCGTTTTATCAGGTCAACGGCCGCTCAATGCACTTGTACTGCACAGGCCATGGCTCCCCCACAGTAGTGCTCGAAGCCGGTGGAGGCGACGACTGGTTGATCTGGCAAAGAGTGCAGCCGGAGGTTGCAACAACGACGCGGGTTTGCTCCTACGACCGCGCCGGGACCGGTTGGAGCGAGCTGCAGCCCGGCATCCGAGACGCAAACCATATCGCCGGCCAACTCCGTCTACTGTTGCAGCAAGCCGGAGAGAAAGGGCCGTTTGTGCTGGTCGGAGCCTCGGTCGGCGGATTCTACATCCGCCAGTTTGTTGCAACCTACCCGTCCGAGGTCGCCGGTCTGGTCTTCGTTGACTCAAGCACCCCTGAGCAGATCGAGGCCATTCCCGGTTCAGCCTATTCGGCGAACCTGATCCGGCAGAAGCATCGTGAAGTCATGCTCGAATGGTGGAAAGAGGCAAGTGGATGGGCATTGCTGGCCGGCGACTGCAATGCCGAGGTCGAGCCAGGATTGGAACAGTACAGGCACTTGGCTCGCGCCGAAGCGTGCCGGCCGTCCTATCCGACCAGTTGGCGCGGAGAAGCCGACGAGTTTTGGCACTCCGCCGAAGAAGCCTCCCATGCCCGCTGTTGCGGTGACCTGCCACTGCTGATCATCTCGCAGGATCCGGACAATCCTCACAGCACTCAACCTCTCTCAATCCGGCCGATCTGGAACTCGCTGCAGGAGCGCCTCAAATCTCTTTCACCTCGCAACCGCAGAATCATCGCGCGAGGAAGCGGGCATCACGTGATGATCGATCGGCCACAGGTCGTTGTTCGCGGAATCGGACAGATCGCGACGCAAACTATCAGTCACGCTCCGAACCCGGCCTTCGGTACAACCTCCGTAGAGTGAAATCGCCGGGCTCTCACAGCATTTACCCAGGTTTTAAGTTATGCAGCGACACCTGGTAGGCCCAGCCCCAGTTGACGAACTGCGTGTGCGGGAGCAGACTGGCCGGTTCACTCCAAGGAGCCGAGCGTGAACAGGAACCGAGCATGAACAGGAGCCGGGCATGAAGAGATTCCGGATTGCACTTTTGACCGTAGTCTTCACAGTCTGCGTGTTGCCAAGGTTGCTGGGTGAGTTTCAGCTGCCTGCGGCTTCAACTCCCCAGCCTTCTGCCGCCGCTGGCGCAACGGATACACGACCGGCAACATCCGAGAAACAAATCACCGCTTACACGCTGCCGCCTGACCTTTACAAAAAAGCCCATGACCGCAGCCGCATCAATTTTCGTCTGGCCGTGATCGGTTTTGTTTATGGTCTCGTGGTCCTGTGGCTGATCTTGCGCTGGAAGCTGGCGGCAAAATACCACGACTGGGCCGAGCGCTCCAGTTCCCGGCGTTTTCTACAAAGCCTTGTGTTCTCCCCCTTGCTGCTGCTGACTATCGCAGTGTTCAGCCTGCCCTTCGATATCTACGGAGAAATAGTCGAGAAACGCTATGGGATCTCGGTTCAGGGATGGGGCTCGTGGAGCTGGGACTGGATCAAGGCGGAGCTGATCGGACTGGTGATCGGGACCATCCTGATCTGGCTGCTCTACATGGTGATCCGGCGCAGCCCGCGCCGCGCGTGGTTTTATTTCTGGCTGATCGCGATGCCCATCGGGGTGTTTCTCTTTTTCCTCGGACCCTGGGTGATCGATCCGCTGTTTCACAAGTTCGAGCCCTTGCAACAGAAGGACCCGGCACTCACGGCGAGTCTGGAGCGGATGGTCCAACGGGCCGGTGAAAACATTCCTCCGGAGCGAATGTTCTGGATGGGCGCCGGCGAAAAAACCACGGCCTTGAACGCATACGTCACCGGCATCGGCGCCTCCAAGAGAATGGTGGTCTTTGACACGACCATCGCCAAGATGAACAATCCTCAGATTGTCTACGTGGCGGGGCATGAAACGGGACACTATGTGTTGCAGCACATTCCCAAGGGGCTCGCATTCTTTGCCGCACTGCTGTTGCTTTTCTTCTATCTCGTCCATCGTCTGATTGGATGGGTGCTTGCGCGCTGGGGAGCGGCCTGGGGAGTGCGCGGATTGGACGATTGGGCATCTTTACCCGCACTTTTGTTCTTGCTGTCGTTGTTGTTCTTCGCGACGAATCCTGTTGCGAGCGCGTTCAGCAGACACCTCGAGCATCAGGCTGATCAGTTTGGACTGGAAGTTACCCACGGACTTACGCCCAACTCAGGGCAGGTGGCAGCGCAAGCGTTTCAGATCTTGGGCGAGGTGGATCTGTCCGATCCCGATCCGAACCCGGTCGATGTCTTCCTCTATTACAGCCATCCGCCGATTTCCGACCGCGTGAGCTTCTCCCTAACCTATAACCCGTGGGAACAAGGAGGGGCAGGGGAGTTCGTCCAATAGGGTATAGACTGCCCTCACGTCCTTCACTCGCGCTGTACGACTGGCATCCTGGGCGGAATTTGTCGCGCGCGAAGCGCACGACAAATGGAGTCGAAGAGCCTGCCCCCGCCGAAGCCGAGGGGATCCCCATTGCGCCCATAGTACGAACGCATAGAGGCATTCTCACGGCGGGTCCCATTTCGCTTCTCTTGCGAGAAAGCTTGGCCTGAGCGGGGCCGAAGGATGGGGCTTCTAAGCGGACGCGAATCCTCATGTTCGACACCGTCGGTTGCCTGCGTGATCTTGGGTCTAGTTTGGAATAATGGTAGTGTCGAGGCGTTGGGCGGAGGTGGTGGATGCCGTGGCGTTGGATTACCGTGCTGGGGATCGCGTCGAGTGTGTGCGTAAGTGGAGCACAGGCACAGCAGCAGGGGCAGGCAGGAGCGCCCACGGCGACTGACAGCGCAGAGATATCGACGCGGACTACTGATACCGCGATTAAGGTGCAGGTGAATCTGGTGCAGGTGCGCGTGGTGGTGAGAGATTCTGGCGGAAAGGTGGTTAAAGGGCTGAGGCAGGAAGATTTTCAATTGCTGGATAACGGGAAAAAACAGAATATTTCGACGTTTAGCGTGGATACGGTCGAGACGGAAGGAAAAAGCGAGGCGGCGACGGCAGAGGGAAAAGCCGCGGCAACGGAAACAGGGAAAGCCGTAGAAGGCGATGCGGGAGTTGGCGTGGTGAAAGCTCCGGCGATGCCCAAGCGTTTTGTGGCGCTGGTGTTTGACGATTCGCATATGAAGGCCGCGGACGCGATGGCGGTGCGTGCGGCGACGAAGAAGCTGTTCGCGAGCTTGACACCGTCGGATCGTGTGGCGATTTACTCGACACACGGGGACGTGCAGCAGGATTTCTCTGGGGATGCGGAGACATTGCAGAAGACGCTGGCGGCGATTGTTCCTCGTGCTACCAAGGGCGAAGGGCAGTACGAATGCCCAAATATCACGTACTACCAGGCAGACCTGATCGTGAATAAACACGATCGGGATGCGATCATGACCGCGGCGTTGGATGCGGAGGCAAACGACTGCCCTACCGACATACCGGCCACTGCGAACCGGATGTTGCAGGCAGGAGACTCGCTGACGCGCGAGGGCTATCAATCCTTGAACTATATTGTAAGGCGTTTAGCCGGTATGACTGGACAGCGAGTGCTGGTTTACGTTTCGCCGGGATTTGTTTTGGCAGACACGGTATCGCCGGGCAGTTGGGAATTGATCGAGCGAGCAATGCGGGCTGGAGTGGTGGTGAATACGATCGATGCGAGAGGTTTGTACACCGCGGACGTGATGCCAGACATCGCCGCTCCCCCCCAGGCCGCCCCTTATAAGAGCTCCACAGTGGACTACCAAGCAATGGAAGGTGCGCTCCGCATGCAAGCCCAGTTCGAGTCGGGACAAGTGCTGGCGGCCATGGCGGCGAACACGGGCGGAAGGTATTTTCATAACCGGAACGATTTGGATATGGCAATGAGTCAGGCTCTGGAGGCGCCAGGCGTGAGCTATTTGTTGGGATTCCGGCCGCAGAATCTAAAGCTGGATGGAAAGTTTCATAAGCTGAAAGTGATGGTAGCGGCCGGGAAGAAGTATCAGCTTCAGGCCAGGAATGGATATTATGCGTCGAAGAAACCCGTAGGCGACGCGGAAGACATGACGAAGCAGGAAGTGAAGGAAGCTCTGTATTCGCAGGACGAGATAGTGAGCATACCGGTGAAGGTGACGGCAGAATTTCTTAAGGTGAAAGCGACGTCGGCAGAATTGACAGTGCTGACGCAGTTGGATATCAAGGGGGTTCGATTTCGGAAGGCGGACGGACTAAGTTGCAATGATGTGACTTCCGAAACCGCGGTGTTCGACGCGAACGGGCAGTTTGTGGATGGTGAGAGGAAAGAGATCGTGCTGAAGCTGAAGGATTCCACAGTGGAGAGCATGAGCCAAACGGGATTCACCATCAAGACTGTCTTTACGGTGAGGCCTGGGACGTACAGGGTGCGAAGCGTGGTGCGAGGATCGGAGGGGGACCAACTGACGGCACGGAATTTGACGGCGGTTATCCCCGGCAAACAACCGAATGAGAGCGTCAAGAATGCAAGCGTCCAAACCCTGCAGTGGGCGCCCCCAAAGACGGATGCACAACTGAAATCGCTATCCATGGTTCCACCTTGTGATCTCTCCGAGATACTCGATCGCGTTGCAGCGAACTCACTGGTCTTGGCTTCGAATTTGGAAAAGTTTACTGCGCAAGAACGCATTGAATACGTCATGCTCGACCGTAGCGGGATGGTAGAGAACTTCGATTCCGGTTCCTTCGATTATGTCTATGCGATAGAACAACAGAAGGGCGGAAGCGCCGGCCGGGAGTACCGAACCCCGGTTAAGGGCAGCCACACGTTTCGTGAGACTGGACTGGGTGTTGGACAGGCGGCAGCCGCACTGATCTTTAACCGGGACTTACAGACTGACTATGAAATGAAATGCGAAGGCATTGACAGCCGGAATGGCCAACTCAAGTGGGTCGTCCATTTCCAACAGCGTAAGGACAGGCCCAGCCGCACAGTAAAGGTTTGGGTTGACGATGTTGCATATCCGGGTATGTTGAAGGGCCGGGCATGGATCTCGAAGGAGAACTTTCAGGTCATCCACTTAGAGGCAAATCTCATGGGTGGTCGTCCGGAGATCGGGTTACAGGAACTTGCGTTCTCGGTCGACTACAAGGTCGTTGGAACTCAGTCCGGAAATCTCGGGCTATGGCTGCCAAATCGCATCCTTGCTTACTGGGATTTTGACGCCCATCGAATCATCCTTGGTCACAGCTTTGCCGATTTCCAAATCTTCGCGGTTGAAACCAAAGAAACGATCCACGAACCAGAAGAACCGTGACCCGCCAAAGGGCTTAACTCTGTTAACGCTTGCCTTGTATTTGTCACGCATGACGGGGCCGTCCCGTCCTTGGCGGCGTCATCATAACCAAGGATGCCCTGCCTTCCTCGATTTTGAAAGAGCCTGCCCTGAGCTTGTCGAAGGGTGGGCGGCGACGCCGTGTGAGGTGAATTCTGCGATGCACCCAGAAGAAATCCACACCCCGCATGTGACATCTGACCTTGTGCCGCCCACCAAAACTTGCGCGATCATGGTGGAGGCCGCGACGGTGCGCACAGCGCGCAAAACGTCCTCCTAAGCCCTTTGTTCTCAAGATTTTGACCCCTAAGCTCTTTGACATCAAGATTTTGCAGACATTTTCGCGCTAAGTTGGTGATTCCAGAGATTGAGGGGGGAGGGGGAGAGGGGGAGAGGGGATACCCCTGATTTTCCCGGGTGCAATCCCGAACTCATCGTGTTCCTCCAACGTCGCGCTAAGTTTATTTTCGATGAGAATCCACGGTCCGATTACCACTGGCGCACTGAACCAGAATTTCGCGCCGCCAGGCCAAAACTATGGCAGAATGGGCTTGTTGGAATGGTCGCTTGGGGGTGTGTATGTCCTACCGAAAGGCCTGCCTGATTCTTCTCGTAGTAATTTCTTCAACCGCTGCGTTCGCTCAGGTTTCTCATTCCGAGCAGGTGCAGATCGCGCCGCCCTTGGTGCGCGCGGTTGAGCCTCCAGCGCAAGACGCAACCGCCACCGATCTGGAGCTGCAAGCCGACCGCTTCCGGGCGGACAAGCTGTTTCTGGATGCCCTCGACTATTACCACGCGGCGCTGGCCAAGAAGCCGAATGACGCGTCGCTGCTGAACAAGGTTGGCATTACCGAACTCATGATGCAGCGCTACAAAGAGGCCAAGAAATCCTTCGAGCGCGCCATCAAGTCCGATCATGAGTTTGCCAACGCCTATAACAATCTGGGCGTGGTCTTGTACGAGAGCAAGAAATACGGAGCCGCGGTCAAGCAGTATGAGAAGGCGATTGCGAGAGACCAAGGCTCGGCGTCGTTCTACAGCAATCTGGGGGCTGCGTATTTCTCCAAGCGGGATTTTGAGCTGGCGGTGGTAGCTTACCAGCACGCGCTGGAATTAGACCCCGAAGTGTTTACCCGGAGTTCGCGCGCCGGCGTGCAGGCACAACTGCCCAGTCCCCAGGATCGCGCGCGCTACGACTACACCGTCGCGAAGTTATACGCCAAAATGGGCTTCTCGGAACAGTCGCTCGAGTATTTGAAGAAAGCTATGGAGGCTGGGTATAAAGATCTGAAGAACGTTTACAAAGACGTGGAGTTCACCGAACTGCGGAAGAACCCGCGCTTCACGGAGTTGATGGCCTCGGCGACGAAGACAACGGTGATTTCGGATTAGTGCGTAATTAATTACAAAGTTTTACAAAATTAGACGGAACTTCGTGGAGTTCTGCTGTTTAATCATTGAAATACTCCTGAAAACAACAGGGTGAGTAAGGAGAAACGGTAGCCCATCGGATGCTGACCCGAGCACGCCCCAAGCAAGCATCCGGTGGGTTTTTTGCTTTAGCTAGCAGCTAGAAACTGTCCTTCCGACTCCTTCCGCCGATGTAATCCTCCACCACCCGTTTCCATTTGCCTTGGGCTCTGAGGATAAACTCGACGGCATCGCGCAACGCGCCGTCGCCGCCCGCATGAGGAGTGATGTAGTGAGCTTCTTTCTTCACTTCGGCGCGGGCATTTTTCACCGCGATGGCGAGTCCGCCGGCGCGCATGGCGGGAAGATCGATCACGTCGTCACCGACGAAGGCCGCTTCTTCCGGCTTCAACCCTGCCTGCTTCACGACCTCTTCGAAGCAGGTGCGCTTATCGTTCACCCCTTGATAGACGAATTCGAGTTTCAGGTCGCGTGCCCGGAGAGCGACCGTGTCCGAGCTACGCTTAGTGATGAGCCCGGTTTTTATCCCGCCGAGCCGAGCCAGAGAAATCGATGCGCCGTCATGGGCGTGAAAGCCTTTGAATTCAATCTGGCCCTTCTGTGAACCAGCGGGAGCGGGCAAGAAGAACAGCTTGCCGTCAGTGAGAACTCCGTCTACGTCGAACAGGAGAAGCTTGATTTTGCGGGCGCGAGCTTGAGCGGAGAGGTTTGGCATCGCGGGAATTCTAACATCCGGCGTCAGCTACAATCCTTGCTGAGCAGCCCGCGAAAAGCGAAGATTTTACGAAACTTTATTCTCCGGCTACAATATTCGGATGCCGTCCCTTCCTGACTCCCTAGCTTGGGCACACCCTCTCGTAGCGGAGTGGTTCGTGCAGCGCTTTGGTACGCCTACTGAGCCGCAGGAGCAGGGGTGGCCGCACATTCTTGCCGGGCGCACCACTTTGATTTCTGCGCCTACTGGCTCGGGTAAGACGCTGGCGGCATTTCTTGCCTGCATTGATCGCCTGGTTCGCAAGGCGCTGGCCGGCGATCTCGCCGATCGAACCGAAGTTCTCTACGTGTCGCCACTGAAGGCGCTGGGGAACGACATTCAGAAAAACCTGGAAATTCCTCTGGGCGAAATTCTGGCGATGGCTGGGGAGCGCGGGCTGCTGATGCCGGAGATTCGCACCGCCGTTCGCACGGGCGACACGCTGATGCATGAGCGGCGAGCCATGTTGAAGCGGCCGCCGCACATTCTGGTGACCACGCCGGAATCGCTCTACATTTTGCTCACTGCAGATAAGAGCCGGGCGATTCTGCGCGATGTCGAGACAGTGATTGTGGATGAAATCCACGCGGTGGCCGACGACAAGCGTGGCGCGCACTTGACGCTGTCGCTCGAACGGTTGGAAGCGCTGACCTACAAACCACCGGTGCGTATCGGGCTTTCAGCTACGCAGAAGCCGATTGAAGAAGTCGCGCATTTTCTCACGGGGACCTCAACGGCTGAAGCCGCGCCCTTTCAAAGCCCCGATCCCGTCATTGTCAACATCGGGCACAAGCGGAAGCTCGACCTCGCGGTTGAAGTCCCGCCCATGCCGCTGGGACCGGTGGCCTCGAACGAAATGTGGGACGAGGTCTACAACCGACTGGTGACGCTGGTGGAGCAGCACCGGTCGACGCTGGTGTTTGTGAACACGCGACGCATGGCGGAGCGTGTAGCGCATCAACTGGGCGAGCGTATTGGAGAAGACAATGTGGCGGCGCACCACGGCAGTCTCTCGCGCAAGCTGCGTCTGGCGGCGGAGAAGAAACTGAAAGAAGGCCAGGTGCGGGTGCTGGTGGCGACCGCGTCGCTCGAACTGGGCATTGATGTCGGTACGGTGGACCTGGTTGTGCAGATCAATTCTTGTCGTGCGATTGCAGTTGCGCTGCAACGCGTGGGACGGTCGGGGCACTGGCGTGGAGCGGTTCCCAAGGGACGTCTTTTCTGCACCACGCGCGACGATTTGCTGGAGTGCGCGGCTTTAGTGCGGGCGATCCGACAGGGGGATCTCGACCGGCTGATGATTCCAGAGGCGCCGCTGGATGTGCTGGCGCAGCAGATTGTGGCGGCGTGTGCCGCCGAAGAATGGAGCGAGGATGCGATGTTTGCGCTGGTGCGGCGCGCGCATCCTTATCGAAATCTTTCCCGTGAGGTTTTCAATTCGATTCTCGAAATGCTGGCCGAGGGCATTGCCGCCAAGCGCGGGCGTTATGGCGCGTATCTGCATCGGGATCGAGTGAACGGCAAACTGCGGGCGCGGCGCGGCGCGCGACTGGCGGCGATCACGAGCGGCGGAGCCATCCCTGATAACTCGCTTTACGCCGTGGTGGCCGAACCCGACGGCGTTGTGGTGGGCACAGTGGATGAAGATTTTGCCGTGGAAAGCAACCGCGGCGACATCATGCTATTGGGAAATACTTCGTGGATGATTCGCCGCATCGAGACCAATGCCGGACGCGTGCTGGTGCAGGATGCGCACGGAGCGCCGCCGAGCGTTCCTTTCTGGCGGGGCGAAGCTCCGGCGCGGACGGAAGAACTTTCGGCGCACGTTGGAACGCTACGGGAAAAAATCAGCGCGATGCTGCCGCATACTTCGCCGGTGGGGTTTTCCGCGACCCAGCCGGAAGTTGCCGCGGCCGTGAGCTGGCTTAAGGATGAATGCGGACTGGATGATTCCGGCGCGGAGCAGGCGATTGAATACATTTTGCAAGGACGCGCCGTGCTGGGCGCGGTACCCACACAGACGACCGTGATTGCGGAGCGCTTCTTCGACGAAGGCGGCGGGATGCAGTTGGTGATCCATGCGCCGTTTGGGGGACGCATCAACAAGGCCTGGGGACTGGCTCTGCGCAAGCGTTTCTGCGTCGGGTTCAACTTCGAGTTGCAGGCTGCTGCTACCGACAACGGTTTGAATATTGCTCTGGCGGAGCAGCACAGTTTTCCATTGGCCGATGTCTTCAACTTTTTACAGGCAGCTACAGTACAACCGATTCTGGAACAGGCGGCGCTTGACTCGCCGATCTTCGCCACGCGCTGGCGATGGGATGCGAACCGGGCCCTGGCGCTATTGCGTTTTCAAAACGGCAAGAAAGTTCCGGCGCAGATTCAGCGGATGCGCTCCGACGATCTGCTGGCTTCGGTTTTTCCCGACGCCGCTGCCTGCTTCGAAAATATTCAGGGTGAACGCCAGATTCCGGATCATCCGCTGGTGGGCGAAGTGATGAAAGATGTGCTCACCGAGGCGATGGATATTGATGGATTGAAACTTGTGCTGAACGGGCTGGCGGACGGACGCATTCGCTGTCTCGCGGTCGACACGCCGGTTCCCTCGCAGTTTTCGCACGAAATTCTGAATGCGAATCCTTATGCGTTTCTCGACGATGCGCCGCTCGAGGAGCGGCGGGCGCGCGCGGTGCAAATGCGCCGGATGCTGCCGGAATCTGTGCTTGAAGAAATAGGAGGGCTCGATCCGACGGCGATTGCGCAGGTGCGGGAAGAAGCTTGGCCGGATGTGCGCGATGCGGATGAGTTGCACGATGTGCTGCATACGCTGGTGGCGCTGCCGGAGGGTCGAGCTTCGCTCGACCGGACAGCCGAGGGCGGCTCTCCCCACATAGGCAGTGCCGGGAACAACTGGCGGCTGCACTTCGAGCGATTGCTTGGCGAAGGGCGGGCGGCATCGGGGATGTTCGGCGGAAGGATTTACTGGCTTGCGGCTGAGCGCGCTAAGATTTTTTCAGTGTTGTTTCCTGGGGCACGATCGGAGCAGGAGTTAGCCGAAGTGGAGACCTCGGTTCCTACCCGCGATGCCGCTTTGCTGAAGTTGGTTACGGGATGGATGCCGCATGTTGGGCCGATCACCGCCGCACAGCTTGGCGAGACAGTAGGGATTCCATCGTCCGAGATTTCGAATGCTCTTCTTCGCATGGAGTCGAGCGGGACTGTTCTTCGTGGAAACTTCAGTGGCGCTGCCTCGCTGGCGGGGGCGCTCGCGCCACATGAACCGGAATGGTGCGAGCGGAAGTTGCTGGCGCGGATTCATCGGCTTACGGTTGCTACTCTGCGCAAGCAGATCGAACCTGTGACTGCGGCGCAGTTCATGCAATGGCTGCTGCGCTGGCAGCATGTTGCTGCGGGGACGCAGGTTTCCGGCGAGCGGGGCACGCTTGAAGTTCTGCGGCAACTGCAAGGGTTCGAGATTCCTGCAAATGCGTGGGAGCGGCAGGTGCTGGCTCGACGCATTGTGGACTACCATCCCAAATGGCTCGATCAGCTTTGTTTGACCGGGGCGGTGGGCTGGGGAAGGTTGTCGCCGCATCCGGCGACGCTGGACTCAAATGTGAGCCGTGGGAGCGAGACACAAACGGGAACACCTGCGCGCCAGCGGCGTGTGATTCCTACCAGCGTTGCGCCGATTACATTCTTTGTTCGGGAAGATGCCGACTGGATGACGCCGCGGCATCCGGGCGCGGAACTGGCGGAGAATAATGGTCTGAGCCATGGGGCGCAGAAGGTGCTCGACTTTCTGCGGCAGCGGGGCGCGTCGTTCTTTGCGGACATTGTGCGCGGCACGGAAAAGCTGAAGGCGGAAATCGAGACTGCGCTTTGGGAGCTGGTGGCGGCCGGCCTGGTGACGGCTGACGGCTTCGACAATCTGCGCTCGCTGATCGATCCCAAGCGGCGCGCTGGGCAAGGCAGCGGGCGCACGACGCGTCCGCGGCATAACGCTGGACGCTGGGCTCTGCTGCACGCTGATGAAGTTGTCGAGAGGCCCCGGGCCGTGGAAGCGGCCTGCTGGATGCTGCTGCGGCGTTACGGCATTGTTGTCCGGGATGTGCTGGCGCGGGAGGCGAACCTGCCGCCGTGGCGCGAACTGCTCGGGGGATTCCGGCGGCTTGAGGATCGGGGCGAGATTCGTGGCGGGCGTTTTATCGATGGATTTCTGGGCGAACAGTTTGCGCTGCCGGTCGCGGTAGAATCCGTGCGCGCGATGCGCAAGCTCGACTCCGCTACGGGAACGATCACGTTGTCGGCGGCCGATCCGCTGAACCTGGTGGGGATTCTGGTTCCGGGCGAGCGCGTGCCGGCGATCTCCGGCAATAGCGTTAGTTTCCGCGACGGGATCGCAGTTGCGCTGAGTGTGGTCGGTGCGCCGTCGGGCCATGAAGCCGTCGCGAGTTAACTTCACTTGTTGCCTGGTCTCGCAAGATCAAGACACCATCCATAATTAAAGTCCTGGAGAACGCGGGAGTGAGCTGCTTTCTGACCATGCCGAATGTTCCGTTACGTTATGATGTCGGGCAATGGCTGGTGTCGAAAAACGAATATTTCGATTCGGCGTGTTCGAAGCGGACGCCAGCAGCGGGGAACTGCGCAAGGCCGGGATGCGGCTGCGATTGCAGGACCAGGCGTTTCAGGTTCTGGTGCTGCTGCTGGCACGTCCTGGAGAGGTTGTGAGCAGGGAAGAGCTGCAGCAGAAACTCTGGCCGTCGGATACGTTCGTCGATTTCGATCACAGCCTGAACACCATCATCAATAAAATCCGCGAGGTACTGGGCGACTCGGCTGCGAATCCGCGATTCGTCGAGACATTGGCGAAACGTGGCTACCGTTTCCTGGTGCCTGTTCAATTAGCGGCAAGCCATGCGCGCGAGGAAGACACAAAGAAGACAATCGTCGCGCCGTCGACTTTCGGGCTTACGGATCTGGAAGAGTTGCCCGCTGTCTCCAGTGGCTATGTGCGGGTTCTGTTTCTGTTGATCCAGATCATGTATCTGAGTTTCTACATCGCGGCTTTGGGGCGGATGTCGGCGACCCAAGATCTGCTTGACCGTGTGCTTGGCCATCCGGCGGCAACTGTCGTGCTGATCGTCACGGCGGCTGTTGGCATTCCTGTGCGTTTGTATTTGTTTTCGGCGGCGGCGTTCGACCTGAAAGATCTGAGTCGCAAGTTTCTCAAACTCTTCCCGGGGATACTCGTAATCGATGAACTGTGGGCGCTCTCGCCATTCTTGTTGGCGCCGCGGATCGGAATGGGTCTTGCGTTGGGCATTACCGCGGCTTTGATTTATGTCCCATTCGCGCAGCGGACATTAGTGCTGATGCGGCAGCGTACCCTTGCGCCGCCGAATTAGGACTAGCTTCGCCTGCGACCTCATCACCCCGATTCGCAAGCCATGAGAATAGTCCGCTGAAAATGACGAAAATACCCAGCGATCGCTGGCTAGAAAGTTCGCGACGAAGCATACGGCGATGGCTGCCATGTTCGCGCGCAACACCTGCAATCCGAAGCCGGGCACGAGAAGTCGCATTAGCAACAGGTTCCCAACAACCGAGATCAGACCGTTGCTGAGATGGAAGCGAAATAGGGGCGCAAGAGAAGCATGCATTCCTCTTCTTGCTCGATCGGCCCAGGTAAAGCGCCGGTGCCACAGAAAATTGTGGAGCACGGCGGCTTCGACCGCCAGCGCCGTCGCCAGCAGATAATTCATCTTGATCGCGGTGAGCGCGGCGAGCGCGGCCAGTTGAACTCCGACGCCCATTGCGCCGACGAGCGCGAACTTCAGGACTCGGAGATAGCTCACGCGATTCTCTCCTCGTTATAAAGTTGCGCCGTATGGCGGATCGTGGAAACGATCAGCATGCAGGTCATGCCGGCGATAGCCACCAAGCCTCCAAAATCGAAGAGCAGGACTTGCCGGCTGAAGATCTTGATCACCGGGTTCCACAGCAGAGCAACGTTGCCGATGGCGAGGAGGATGCGGATTTCCGTTGGACCGAATTTCCAATAGGAGAGTTGAAACTTGCCGAGCGTGTAGGTCGCGAGGTAGGCCTCGATGGAAAGCATCAGAAAGGCGATGAGCATGCCGAACGCGATCGCCGGATGAACGTATCCTGAGACAGCCAGACCACCCATGAGGAAGAAGGCGGCAATCGTGTCGGCGATGTGGTCTACGTAGAATCCATACCGGGGACGCTGGCGGTTTCGGACCCGGGCGAGGGTCCCATCCAGACTGTCGCCCAGCCAGTTCAGGGCAAGACAGAGGATACCGACGACGAGGATGTGAGGATGCAGCCGGGATAGGGCATAGCAAAGCCCGGCTGAACATTGAGAAATGAAGCCGACTGCGGTCAGGTGGTCGGAGTTGATCCAGGCGGGGGTCTGGGTGGCCAGCCAAATCAGCGTTCGTTTCTCCGCGGCGGCGATCAGGCTTTGCTGAATGCGCGTGGCTGGGGCAAATGTTTTGGCGGGATTTCCAGGAACTGTGAAAGCGTTCGACATGAAGTGCCTCCTCGCGGAGACAAATCTGGCCGATACTGAACCGAAAGACAATGCACGGAAAGTCAAGCGCTCATCAAGAATGAGTCACCAGCTAAGTCTCTGAGGAAGAATCACGTAGGCGAGAGATCGCTGGCGGTGTCGGGAGAGAAACTGAGTTTCGGACGTCTCTGTTGCTCGTGGCCGAGCTAAAGAACGGGCAAAAAAACCGGGGATCCGATGAGGGGGCCCCTCGGATCCCTGATTTGCGCGAACTCGGCAGGAACGGATTCAAAAGCGCTTCCCCTATCGCCTTTTTACCGAGCCTGCGCGCTGAACATAATGCATGCGGTATGCCAGTCGGGGCGGACCTGGCAAGAAATGCCGCTATTCTGCCAACTCACTCTCGGCAAAGTAGTTATCCAGTGACTTCACCGGGCTGCCACGTTCTTCAAAACGGCTGCCGGCCCTGTCCGCTATCTGATCGGATAGCAACCCTATCTGTTCGGATAATGGAACAACTTCATTTCGGGAATGAATCTAGGGTCGAAGTGTGATAATGAAGACCGCGAGGTGAGGAAGCTTGCGTCCCAGACTCCTGGTGCTTTCCGGGCCCTTGAAAGAATCGACGATTCTCCTGACTGAGGGAGAAGTCACTATTGGGCGGGAGGCATCGAATGGGATCGCGGTCGTCGACCCTTCGGTTTCGCGGAAGCATTGTCTGGTGAACTGGCAGGACGGACGATTCCGGGTGCGGGACCTCGACAGCCGCAATGGAACCCTGGTAAACGGCTCCCAAGTCGACGAACACTGGCTGCAACATGGAGACGAGATCGCCGCCGGAGATTCCTCCTTTTTGTTTCTGCTGGAAGATGAAGATATTACCGCCGCTGCGAGCCGCGTGGAATTCGAAGACGCCCAGGCCACGGCGGAAACTACCATCCTCCATCCCAAGGACGTAGTCTATCTGCATCCCGACCGTTTGTTGCGCGAGTTGCCTGCAACCTCGCGCGTGGCCCGTAACCTGAATGCGCTGCTCAAGATCAGCCGGATCGTCCACGCGATTCGCGATCTTAACGACCTGCAAGGGCAGTTGCTGGACCTGATATTTGAGGTTGCTCCCGCTGGCCGGGGCGCCATCTTGCTGGCCGACAGGGAGAGTCATGAATTCAATTCCATGTTTGCCCGGATGCGGCAGGCAGGGCAAGCCCAGTTGGTCAAGGTGAGCCGCACGGTCGCGCGCCAGGTTTTGGAGCAGGGCATTGCAATGCTGGGCAGCGATGTGCCCGGCAGCAGTGAGTTGCGCGAGGTCGAGAGCCTCGCGGCATCGCATGTGCGGTCGTTGCTATGCGTGCCGTTGACCGTGTTTCAGCGGGTGATTGGGTGCATTTATCTCGACAGTGACAGTCTCAGCAGCCGTCTTAACGAAGAGCATCTGCAGCTGGTGACTGCGATTGCAGGCATCTCGGCGGTGGCACTGGAGAACGCCCGCCGCCTGCACTGGCTGGAGCAGGAGAATGAGCGCCTTACGGTGGAGATCACCCAGGAGCGGAGTCTGGTGGGCGAAGGCGCGCGCATGAAGGATGTCTATCAATTCCTGAAGCGCGTAGCGCCCACCGATTCGACGGTGCTGATTGAGGGCGAGAGCGGTACCGGCAAAGAACTGGCGGCGCGGGCCCTGCACCGTAACAGTCCGCGGGCGGGTAAGCCGTTTGTGGCGATCAATTGTTCAGCGATTCCGGAAACGCTTTTGGAAAGCGATCTGTTCGGGCACGAGCGTGGAGCCTTCACCGGCGCCGCGTCGCTGAAGAAAGGGCGGCTCGAAGCGGCCGATGGAGGCGTAGTTTTTCTCGATGAAATCGGGGAACTGGCTCTGGTGCTGCAAGTCAAACTGCTGCGTGTGCTGCAGGAACGTGAGTTCGAACGCGTCGGCGGGATTCATCCCATCAAGGTGGATGTCCGCCTCATTGCCGCTACCAACTCCAACCTGGAGCAGGCCGTACGCGAGGGGAAGTTTCGCCAGGATTTGTACTACCGGTTGGCGGTGTTGAAGATCACGATGCCGACGTTGCGGGAGCGCCGCGACGACATCCCGATGCTGGTGCGGCATTTTGTGCAGAAACACGCGAAACGCTGCAAAGTGAAGCCGCGGCCGGTTTCGCGCGAGGCCCTGGCTTGCCTAGTGAACTATGACTGGCCCGGCAACGTGCGTGAGCTGGAAAACGCAATCGAGCGCGCGCTCGTGCTTGGCTCGTCGGACATGATTCTCCCCGAAGATCTGCCGGAGTCGCTGCTGGAGCGCACTCCGCCGCCGGAGATGACCGAGGCGAAATATCATGCGGCAGTGAAGGAATTGAAGAAGGAACTGATTCTTGATGCCATGGAGCAGGCTCAAGGAAGTTATGCCGACTCCGCGCGGATTCTGGGCGTGCATCCCAACTATCTGCACCGGCTGATCCGTAACCTCGAGTTGAAAGAGGTTCTGAAGGACGCGCTTCGAGATCGCGCGAGCTGAGCAGGTTTTCGGGCGGGAACGCTGACTGACGAGACTGACTGCGATACTAGGGCAGCCGCAAACGTATCAGCGCGGCGGGATCGAGATACGTACCTTGCCATCGCACTCCGACGTGGAGGTGCGGGCCCGTGGCCCGGCCAGTGCCGCCGCTTAGCGCGATTACCTGCCCGCGTTTCACCTGATCGCCTTCTTTCACTTTGAATTCGGAAAGATGCATGTAGATGGTGAGCAGGCCCTGGCCGTGATCGAGTACGGCGAAGTTGCCTTCGAAATAGAGCGGGCGAGCCAGAAGCACCGAGCCGTCATTCATAGCCTCGACGGGAGTTCCGCTTGGGACGCGGAAATCGAGGCCCAGGTGGGGACTGGATGTCTTGCCGTTAAAAATACGCTGCGAACCGAAGACATCCGAAATGGCAGCGTCAGCCGGCGTGGCAAATTGCCCCGCCCACTCGCGGTCGGGCGTGACGCGGTTGAGATAATCCTTCTTGATTTGTTGGCTCTCTTCAATTTGTTTCTGCTGTTCGGGCGTAGGTTCGGTGAACTTACTTTCGACGCTGAGCTTGGCCTGGATTTTTGGATACTTGCCGCGGGCGACGGCGAACTTGCGCGTGAACGTAATTCTCTCGCCGGGTGCTGTGCCTGCCTTCGTTTCGCCGGTCAGTTCGAGCGTGTAGGTTCCGGGAGCGGCCTCGAAGCTGACGCCCGCTAGTGCGATCCATGTCTGGCTCTTCGCATCGAAGCTGAAGGAGACTTCATGCCCTAACCAGGTTCCGGTCAGTGATTGCAGCCGCGCCGGCGCTTTCACCTGAAAGAATACCGGCCCACCGTTGACCAGCCGCGTAGGTTGCGCGCGCACGGTCCAGTTCGCCGCCGAAGCGGTAGTGAAGGAGAAGAACAACGACCAGACGAGAAAAAGGAATCCGAGACAGGTTCTTAGCCGAACGCTCATCCCACGAGCCTAACATTCCTTTCGCCGGCTTCGGCAATGATCCTATCGGAGTGCCGGAAGACGGCCGTGCGAAGTCTTCACAGCCTGCTAAACTGGCGAACAACTATGAACACGAGAAAGGACTCTTCAGTGGGCCGAGGCAACGGCAACAAAGCGACCGCAGGACTTGGAACCCGCGCCGTGTGGGCGGGCGAGAGTGGCAAGCGTTGGGAGGGCGCCACGCAAGTACCCGTAGCCCTCAGCGTGTCGTTCGGCTATGACAATCTGAACGAATGGCTCCAGGTGGCGCAAGGAAATAAGCGCGGACACATTTATAGCCGAAACACAAATCCAACCGTTGCTGCTTTCGAGGAAAAGGTGCGAACTCTTGAGATGGCGGAAGCTGCTACAAGTTTTTCGAGCGGCATGGCGGCGATCAGCAACACGCTTTTTGCATTGCTGTCTCCTGGGGACCGCGTCGTTTCTATTAAGGACAGCTACGGGGGAACGAATAAACTCTTCATCGAATTCCTGCCGCGATTCGGCATCGAGGTGTCGTTGTGTGATACCAGCGATCACAAAGCAATCGAGGCGGCAATCGGCCGGGGATGCAAGGCCGTGTACCTGGAAAGCCCGACGAACCCAACGGTCAAAGTTGTCGACCTCGCCCGCCTGGCAGCGGTAGCCCATCACCACAAGGCCAGGGTGATTGTCGACAACACGTTCGCCACGCCCATTAATCAGCAACCCATCACTCTCGGTGCAGATCTCGTGATTCACAGCGCGACAAAGTTTCTCGGCGGGCACGCGGATGCACTTGGCGGTGTCGTCAGTGGGGCCGCCGACCTTGTGGCGAAGATCTATCACTTTCGCGAGATCACGGGAGCCTGCCTCGAGCCTATGTCGGCTTACCTGTTGCTTCGAGGAATGAAAACCCTCCATCTTCGAATCGAACGCCAGAACGAGAGTGCGCTGAAGATTGCGCGATTCATGGAATCACACCCCAGCGTGGTGAAAGTCTTCTATCCCGGGCTGGAGTCTCACGACCATTACGAGATCGCCCGTCGGCAGATGCGCGGTTTTGGAGGAGTGCTCAGTTTTGTCATCAAGGGCGGCTTCGATTCGGTGAAAGCTTTCCTGCCGCGTCTGCACTACGCACATCTGGCTGCGAACCTGGGTGCCGTCGAAACGGTCGCTGGTCCGCCTTCCACCACGAGCCATGTCGAGTCCACCAAGCAGGAACGGATGGCGGCGGGTATCCCCGAAGCGCTGATTCGTTATTCGGTGGGCATTGAAGATGCTGAGGATCTGATCGCTGATCTGCGTCAGGCGCTAGATAAGGTTGTCCCCGCGAAGCGGCGGCGAGCAACAGCTTGAGAGGGAAGCAAACTCGTATGCATGCCCGAGTGTTTACGGCGATATCTGTTGGCCTAATGGCTGTCTCGATGATGGCGCAACCGGCGCCTCACGCTGCTCTGCGCGCCGATCACGTCGTCGTGCTGAAGAAGGAGCGGACGCTCCAACTCCTCAGCCAAGGCAAAGTGATGAAAACCTATAAGGTCGCTCTCGGCGGCGATCCTATTGGGCCCAAGAGCCGGCAGGGAGACCACAAAACGCCCGAAGGCGTGTACGTTCTGGATTCCCGCAACGCGCGCAGCCAGTTCTACAAATCGATCCACATCTCTTACCCGAGCGAACGTGACCGCGCCCTTGCCCGCAAGAGTGGAGTGTCCCCCGGAGGCGATATCTTTGTCCATGGACTGCCGAACGGTTTTGGCGCCATCGGCGCCGCTCATCGGTTGAAGGACTGGACGGACGGCTGCATCGCCGTGACGAATGTAGAGACCGACGAGATATGGAAGGCCGTGCCCGACAGAACCCAAATCGAGATCAGGCCGTGAATTAAGGACGGGGAATTGGTGGACCTGGCCGGGATCGAACCGGCGACCTCTTCCATGCCATGGAAGCGCGCTCCCAGCTGCGCCACAGGCCCACGATTGCAGACGAGAAACCAGCGCCCGATAAACCGGGATTCGGGGAAGTACTGAATTCATTTTCGCCCACATCCTCACGATAGTCAACGCGCGCTGATTCTTCTGTTTGTTTCCACAGGCCCCTTCTGTCATAATTGATCGTGCACCCCACCTGCACAATCTTTCAATCACAATTTAGAGCGAGGAAGAGATGCCAGCGAAGTACATCTTTGTAACGGGCGGAGTTGTGTCTTCCCTGGGCAAGGGATTGGCCGCGGCTTCGATTGGTTGCCTGCTGGAGAGCCGCGGGTTGAAGGTCAACCTGATGAAGTTCGATCCGTATCTCAACGTGGATCCGGGAACGATGTCGCCGTTTCAGCACGGCGAAGTTTTTGTGACCGACGACGGCGCCGAAACCGATCTTGACCTTGGCCACTACGAACGCTTCACGCATGCCAAACTTTCTCGCGACAACAACTGGACCACGGGCCGGCTCTATGAGCAGATCATCGCCAAAGAGCGCCGCGGCGATTATCTGGGCAAGACGGTGCAGGTGATTCCGCATGTGACAAATGAAATCAAGGCCGCAATGAAGAAAGTGGCGCAGGACGTGGACGTGGCGATTGTGGAAATTGGCGGCACGGTGGGCGACATCGAGTCGCTGCCGTTCATGGAAGCGATCCGGCAGATGCGGCAGGAGCTGGGGCGCGAGGATACTTTGTTCGTCCACGTGACGCTGGTGCCATTTATCGCCGCGGCGCAGGAACTGAAGACCAAGCCCACGCAACACTCGGTGAAAGAACTGCTCAGCATCGGAATTCAACCTGATATTCTGCTCTGCCGCACCGATCGCTTCCTGGCGAAGGAGCTTAAATCGAAGATTGCGCTTTTCTGCAACGTGCAGGAAGAGGCAGTCATCACGGCCAAGGACGTGGCTTCGGTGTATGAAGTGCCGCTCGTGTTCGCAAACGAAGGTGTGGATACGCTGGTACTGAAATATCTGCACATGGAAGCGAAGGACCGCGACCTCTCGAAGTGGGAGGACATTGTGCATCGCGTCTACAACCCGAAAGATACGGTCACGATCGGGATCGTAGGCAAATACGTCGAGTACGAGGATTCTTACAAGTCGCTGAAGGAAGCGCTGGTGCATGGCGCGCTGGCGCACAATCTGAAACTTCAGTTGAACTGGATCGAAGCCGAGGGACTGGAAACTGGCGACCAGGCCAGCATCGAAGCGCAACTTGAGGGGTACGACGGGTTGCTGGTGCCGGGCGGTTTTGGCAAGCGCGGCATTGAGGGGATGCTGATCGCGATTCGTTATGCCCGCGAGAAGAAAGTTCCTTACTTCGGTATCTGCCTGGGAATGCAAACCGCTTGCGTTGAGTTTGCCCGCAACGTGGTTGGGTTGGCTGATGCAAATTCGAGCGAGTTCGATCCCGCGACGCCGCATCGTGTGATCTACAAGCTGCGCGAATTGCGCGGCGTCGAAGAACTGGGTGGCACCATGCGTCTGGGCGCATGGACTTGCAAGATTGAGCCCAACACGCTGGCGTACAAGATTTACGGCAAACTTGAAATCAGCGAGCGCCACCGACATCGTTACGAATTCAACCGCGAATACGAAGAGCCGATGGTGGCGGCCGGGCTGCGCCTCTCCGGTTCAACGCCCGACGGGACTTACGTCGAGATGATTGAACTGCCGGATCATCCGCACTTTATCGGATGCCAGTTTCATCCTGAATTCAAATCGAAGCCGCTTGAACCGCATCCGCTGTTCAGCACGTTTATTGCGGCCGCGTATGAGCATGGCTCGAAGCGGCGGGCTGGGAAAGAGACCGCAGCCATCGAGATGTTTCACCGTCCGGAAAAAGTAGCGAGAAGGTGAACAACACGATTTACCGCCGAGATCGGCTCGGCGCTCTCTGCGTGCTCGGCGGTGAAAGGTTTTGCTTTTGATTTCTTCCTTCCAAGTCGGGGATGTGCGCATCGGCTCGGGGAATCTTTTCCTCATTGCCGGCCCCTGCGTGATCGAGAGCGAAGAGCACGCCATTCGCATGGCCGAGATCATTAAGGGAGTCACTAAGGCGCTGGGATTCCCCTTCATCTTCAAAGCCAGCTACGACAAGGCCAACCGCACGTCGATTCGCAGCTTTCGCGGCCCTGGAATCAAGGAAGGTTTGCGCATTCTGAAAAAAATCAAGGATGAGGTTCAACTCCCGATACTGACCGACGTTCACGAGGTGGCGGATGTCGCAAGAGTTGCGGAAGTCGTCGATGTGCTGCAGATTCCAGCTTTTCTTTGCCGCCAAACCGATCTCGTGATTGCGGCCGCGCTCAGCGGACGCGCCGTCAACATCAAGAAGGGACAATTCGTTTCGCCCTGGGACATGCGGCACGCGGTGGAAAAATGCCGCGAAGCGGGCAACTCGCAAGTTTTTCTTACGGAACGCGGCAGCAGTTTCGGTTATAACAATCTCGTAGTCGACATGCGCTCGCTCCCTATCATGCGCAAGTTCGCACCCGTGGTTTTCGACGCAACGCATTCCGTGCAACTGCCTTCGGCGCAGGCCGACGATGGCGGCCCCGCGGTCGCCGTTAGTGGCGGTCAGCCCGAGTTCATTCCGGTGTTGGCGCGAGCGGCAGTTGCTGCTGGCGTGGATGGCGTTTTCCTCGAAGTGCACGACAATCCCAAGGTGGCGAAATCTGACGGAGCGAATGCGCTCGAATCCACCAAGCTTCGCGAGCTGTTGAAGGAATTGCTGGCGGTGCGGAAAGCTCTGGATGTAGCGCACGCCACGCCGTAGATTCTGTGTTGCTGTTCTCAGTGCCTCCGTGTCTCCGTGGTAAATTTGAGTTTCCGCATGAAGCAAATCGCCAACTGGGCATTGAATATCGCGTCGATGCGCGGCGCGAGCCACGCCGATGCGCGCATCGTCAGCCAGCGCAGCCGCGCCCTCACCACGAAGAACGGCAAGGTTGGCAGCGCGTCCGACGCCGAGTCTGAGGGAATGAGCGTGCGCGTGCTGGCTGACGGCGCGTGGGGATTTGCCGCTTCCGAAGACTTGTCGCGCACCAGCGTTGAAGCTACCGCTGCCCGCGCGGTCGAAATCGCTCTTGCCTCGGCGCAGGTGAAGCAGCACGACGTCCAGCTCGCTCCCGAAAAGTCCGTGACTGCCGAGTGGACTACGCCGCATGCCATCGATCCATTTTCGATTTCGGTGGAGCAGAATATTGCGTTGTTGCTGACTATTGACTCCGAGATGCGCGCCGTTGCCGGCGTCACACTGGCCGAAACCAACCTCAACTTCAATCGCGAGGAGCAATGGTTCGTCTCGTCAGAGGGAAGCGACATTCACCAAATCAAATATTCTGCGGGCGCCGGCTACACGGCGTACGCTTTCGCGGGCAACGAGATTCAAAAACGTTCGTATCCTAATTCTTACGGGGGGCAATGGCAGAACAAAGGTTATGAACTGATCGAAGACTTGAAGCTGGTCGAGAATGCTCGGCGCATTGCGGAAGAGGCCGTTGCTCTGCATCACGCGGATCAGTGCCCGGAAGGCGCGTTCGACATCATCCTCGACAGTTCTCAGCTTGGCTTGCAGATTCACGAATCCATCGGACATCCCATTGAACTCGATCGCGTTCTGGGCATGGAGGCGAACTTCGCGGGCACTTCATTCTTGACACTCGACAAGCTGCGCACGCTCCGCTACGGCAGCGAGATGGTGAACGTGGTCGCGGATGCTCGCCAGGAGCATGGTCCGGGCCTCGGTACTTTCGGTTTCGACGATGAAGGAGTGCCTGCGCAGTGCACGCCGATCATCACCAATGGATTGTTTACTGGCTATCTCAGCTCGCGGGAGACCGCGCACACCATCGGAGAGAATCGTTCCGGCGGAACGCTGCGCGCGGAGGGCTGGAACCGCCTGCCAATGATTCGTATGACCAACATCAGCCTGCTGCCCGGCGAGAAGCCGTTAAGCCTTGAGCAACTGATTGCTTTCACCGATCACGGCATCCTGATGCAGACCAATCGTTCCTGGTCGATTGATGATCGTCGATATAACTTTCAGTTCGGCTGCGAGATCGGCTGGGAGATCAAGCGCGGCAAGCGAGTGCGCATGGTGAAGAACCCGTCGTATTCCGGCATCACGACCGAGTTCTGGAATTCGCTGGACGCGATTTGCTCCCGCGACGAATGGACACTCTGGGGCACGCCAAATTGCGGCAAGGGCCAGCCGCAGCAGGTGATGGGCACGGGGCACGGGGCGGCGCCGTCGCGGTTTCGCGGGATCAAGGTGGGAAGCGCTTACAAAGGAAGCTAGTTCACCACGGAGACACCCTTCGGCTTGCTCAGGGCGGGCTCCGGCACGGAGAAAAGCAAGAACGAGCCGAATGCTAACCAGGGAGCGCGCTGCCGACATCTTCGATCGAATCAGAAAACTCTCGTCCGCCGACGAAGTTGAGGTGCTTTTTTCTGGCGGGCGGTTTGCCCTCACGCGTTTTGCCAACAACACCATCCACCAGAATGTCGAGGACGAAAACCATATCGTCTCGGTGCGCACGGCTTTTGGCGGACGTACGGCTCGCGCCACTACCAACAAGTTTGACGACGGGAGCTTGCGGCGGGTGGTTGAGTCTTCGGAAGCGCTGGCTAAGGTGCAGTATCCTGATAGCGACCTTTTACCCATGCCGGATTCAATCGAAGCTTCAGGCGGCCCGGACGAGGGCGTCCGCGCCACACAGGTTCCGTCGCGCTACTTCGCGCAAACTGCGGCTCTTACTCCTCAGCTTCGGGCCGACGGGGTGAAGAAGATCGTCGACATTGCGCAGAAGCACAAGCTCACTACCGCGGGAATCTTCTCTAGTTCCGAAACCGTCGAAGGCATTGTCAATTCACGCGGCCTCAGGAACTGGCATACGCAGACTCTGGCGGAAGTTTCCGTCTCCATGCTCGGAGCCGATTCCTCCGGATGGCAGAAGGCAAACTCGCCCGACGTCGCTAATCTCGAACCGCTTCGTCTGGCCGAGACTGCGGCGAAGAAGGCACTCGACTCCACGCATCCGGCTGAGATACCGGCAGGGAAGTACACGGTAATTCTTCGAGCCCTCCGCCGCGCTCGACATCGTCGGCTTCATGTTCTGGGATTATTCCGGAATGGCGATTCTCGACCAGCGCTCGTTCCTCAACGGCCGCATCGGCAGCCAGCTCTTCGGCGAGAACATCACGATCTGGGACGATGTCACGCATCCTCTGCAAACCGGTTGCCCCTTCGATGGCGAAGGCATGCGGCGGCTGAGCGTGCCGCTGGTCGAGAACGGAATCGTCAAGCGGGTTGTCTACGCGCGGGCCACGGCTGAAAGAATGAAACGCTCAGAACAGAAGGACAAGGTTGGGCCCATCGAAGCCACCGGCCATGGATTCCCTCTGCCCAACGAAATCGGCGAGATGCCGGTCAATGTCGTTTTTGCTTCGCCGAAGAATCCGCAGGCTCTGTCTGAGATGATCGCTTCCACCGAGCGCGGCGTGCTGGTCACCCGGCTGTGGTACATCCGCGAAGTTGATCCCTACGAAAAGATCGTTACTGGCATGACGCGCGACGGCACGTTCCTCGTGGAAAGCGGAAAAGTCAAACAGGGAATCCGCAATTTCCGTTTCAACGAGAGCCTCATGCATATGCTCTCGAACGTCGAAGCCATGAGCCTGCCCCTGCGTTCCTGCGGCGAGGAGTCGTCTGACATGGTGGTGCCTGCAATGAAGATCCGCGACTTTAATTTCACTGAAGTGACCAAGTTTTAGGCAAGCGCCCCAACATTGTTTGGGCTCGCCGTTCGGCAAAATCCCCTTCGGACAAGCAGCGCAAAACACCTTCTCAAGGGGTCGATGGGCCGTCGTAAGTTCCCTCTAATCCGCTCATCCGCAAGCAGTTAGCACTCATCTGTTCCATGACTTCGGTAACTTTGCACTCCTGATTCCTGGGTGTACGCTGCCCATAAGTTCTGTAGAAATCCGGACGCGCCGGATGGCGTGCGCGCACTGGAAGGAAGGTTCGTTAGAAACGGTGTCAGGCGAAGCAGAAGAGCAACTGGCGGGCGATCCGCAAGCGCAGACTGCGATCAAGCACTATGCCGAAATGCAGAGTGCTCCGCGGTTCCCCTTGCATCTGCCCGTGGAGTTGCAGTCGCAGGACGGGTCATGCGCGGCGGAGACGCAAAACATTTCTGCCAACGGCGTGCTCTTCGCGATCGACCGCGACGTTCCCGTGGGCTCGATCGTCGACTTCACCATCCTGCTTCCCGGAGACATCGTGGGTTCGCATTGTGATGTGCAGATTGACTGCCACGGCCGCGTGGTTCGCAGCTTTGAAGACAAGGGCCGGCGCGGAGTTGGCGTAGTGATTGACGAATATCATTTCGAGCGAGCATAGGTGCAGGCAAACTGATGGCAAGCACTTCGTTCAGTGCGGGAGAAAATAACGGCGCTCACGCGGGCAGCGGCCCCGGCCAGTTGATTCGCGTGATCCTGGCCGACACCCAGGCCATCTTCCGCGCGGGACTGCGCAAGATCTTCGCCCTCGAAGACGACATCCGCGTTGTCGGCCAGGCCGAGACGCTGTCGCAGACACAATCGGCAGTGACGAAGTTTTCCGCTGACATCCTGATTTTCGAGTCGGCCCTGGCGCCGAACCCGGTCGAAGCCGTGACGGAACTGCTGCGCCAGTCGCCGCAACTGAAGATTGTAGTAGTCACACCCGGATCGGACGAACAACTCACGCTCGATCTGTTCCGCCGCGGAGCGCACGGCATCCTGTCGCGCGAGGTAGAGCCCGAAATATTGGTCGAATGCCTTCGCAAAGTTGCCTCCGGCGAGCCCTGGCTCGAGAGCCAGGCCATCCATTGGGTGATGGAAGCCTACCGCGGACACAACCTGCGGCCCTCGGGAGCGCGCCCTAAAGTCCAACTCACGCCCAAGGAAACCTTGATTGTTTCCTGCGTCACCCAAGGCATGAAGAACAAAGAGATTGCGGTTCGCGTTGGCACGACCGAGCAGGTCGTGAAGAATTACCTGCGCAAGGTGTATGACAAGCTGGGCGTCGCCGACCGGCTCGAACTCGCGCTTTATTGCCTGAGCCATCACGTCGTCGATGGAGTCAAGCCGCCTCCGATTCCTTCCACCCCTCGCGAGTCTGGCGATCATGCCAATGCATCTTCTGCGCGCGCTGCAGCGGGCGCTGCTACTTCTGGTGCGGCGACCACAGCTACTTCCAGTCCAAATTCCTCTAGTGCATCTGTGTCCAATCCCGTTGTGTCCAATCCAACCGCGCCGGAAAAACTCTCTTAGTCATTTGTCCTTGCTTCTCTCGTTGTTTCCGCCCTAAGGGCCTCGTTCCCCCGTCGACCTCGTTCCGTCGTCGACCTCGTTCCGATGTCCTTGCCGATTTGCGCTAGCTCACCCCTGCCCATAGAATGAAACGAAGCCAAGTCTGTGTTGATTCAACCGACTCGGCGCGATGCGGTAGCATCCGGAAAGCTATCGTTCCTTCCCAGGTTTCGCCGGAGAGATGGCCGAGTGGCTGAAGGCGCACGCTTGGAAAGCGTGTTTACTCGAAAGGGTAACGTGGGTTCGAATCCCACTCTCTCCGCCAATACCTTAATCACAATCACTTAGTCACCTGGCTACTACAGGTGGCTACCATTCTTAATTCATCGTTTTGCACCCGCGGATCATCTGAATTACGAAATAGAGCGCCCTTCGGCGGGGAAAGGAGATGCCATGAGATTTTCAAGCAATTTTGCGCTGATCGCCGGCGGCACGGGCGGATTAGGTCGCGCCGTCAGCCTCGCCTTCTTGCAAGAAGGGGCGAACGTGATTGTTACCTACCGCAAGACGGAGGAGTTTTCCGCGCTGAAGGACGCAGCTGGTCAGCATGCGTCGCTGCTTGAAGGTTACGAGGTCGACGTTACAGACGAATCGGCGGTGCGCCGGCTAACCGAAAAGGTTCTCGCCGAACACGGCCGTTTAGACATCCTGGTGAATGCGGTGGGTGCGTATGCCGGCGGGCCGAAACTGTGGGAGATCGAACCCAGCATCTTCGAAACAATGTTGGCGTTGAATCTGCGCTCCGGCTACGTGTTGTCGCGAGCAGTGGTGCCACTCATGCTGAGACAAAAGGGCGGATCGATCGTGAATGTCGCCTCGAAGGCCGCTTTCGATCATGCTGCCGGTGCCGCCGCCTATGCCGCCTCCAAGGCTGGCGCACTGGCAATGATGGACAGCTTGGCGGAAGACTTGAGAGGCACAGGCGTGCGCGTGAATTCGATTCTCCCGAGTATCATCGATACCGAGGCAAATCGCAGCGCCATGCCCAAGACTGATTTCGCAAAGTGGCCCAAGCCGGAGGACATTGCGAAGGTCATCTTATTCTTGTGCAGCAACGACGCCAGGGTTATTCACGGAGCTTCGCTACCCGTCTATGGGAGTATGTGAAATCGGCTAGGCGAAGTCAACGGGAAGCATTACGACGCGGCGAAAAGCCCGGCGCGGCCGGTTGATCTGCAAGGGCCAGTTGAGCGCGGAAATCGTGGCTGTTACCTTCCCGCAAACCCACCCCGGAGGGAAGCCTTTCCCAGCTTCGCCGGAGCGTGGTTCTGCTCGGCCAGAAAGCTGGAAAGCCGGTCGCGCCAAATGATGATGCTGTCCTTCGCGGCCTGCGTATCGGGTGAATCGGGAACCAACTCCAGATACTCCCTCATATGCAGGACGGCGGTGCCATAGTCCTTTTGCTCGCCCGCCAGCGTTGCCAGATTGAACTGACCTTCGGGCCAGGTGGGGAAAATATCCAGCGCGGATTTGTATTCCCGCACAGCTTTTTCCGTGTCCTGTTGCTTGAATGCGTATTCGGCAAGTACCTGGTGCTCGCGCGCCGTTTCCGGCATCACCGGCTTGGAAGCAGCCTCGCGCCAGGCCATAGCCTGAACCCGAAACTGCTGGAGGGTCGCATCCTGCTGGGCTTGTGCCTCTTGGCGGGCCAGGCCGGCCAAATATCTGAGCGCCGCCGCGAATGATTCTGCCCTGCCTCTGCCGAAGAACTTCAGGTAATCAACGTTGTTATGCGTATAGTCCTGCCAGGTCGCGACGTAATATCCGTCCTGGATACCCCCGCCCTGAATGGAAGCAATACGCGCCAGCGCGATGCCAAAGTGGTACCGCTCGCTGCGGCTTCTCGAAGACAGCATTAGGTATTGAGAGTTCAACTCATCAATTTCGTACATCGGCCGGATGGAGCTCGTAATCCACTTCTCCGCCTCTGCTTTGTCCGCCGGGGTTTCGTTGTTTTCGCGACTCTTGGCAAAACTCAATGGGAGCAACAACGACAAGGCCAGCACTGTTGTCGCACTTCGAACAAACGGACTCAAACGGCGCATATGGATCGATCTCCGTGGCACAAAGGTCGCACTGATGAGCCTCAAGTCTTGACTCATGCTGGCCGGAATGCAACCAAAACCGAATCGCAAACGTTCCTTTCGTAACCTGACCTCGACCCCAGCCCAACTGACCGGGTCGCGCCAAAATCTCATCTCTTCGGTAACTTGCTTGCCTTCTGGCGCTGCACAATACTCGGAATTCCCCACGTGTGCCCCGGCGGGTGCATAGATACGGCCGATACCTTGATGGCGGCTGCGAGGCGAGACATGAGAAAGCGCACACTGATTATTGCCGCGGTTTTCGGGGCAGCCGTCGCCGGTCTTGCCGGGGCGCAGCAAAATATACCTACGCCAACAGGCGTTGCTGTCGGGCCGTGGAGAATAGGGGTGCCTGTTCACTGCGCTGACGGCAGGACCTTCCCAGTGGGCACGCCGATCGCAAACCCCAATGGGGGGGCGGAGCAACTATGTGGGACGGGATCCTCTTCTTCGACCGCCTCCACCTCCGGCGCCATGATCTCCAACACCGGCAACTTCACACAGGACACGGTGACCAACAGCGTCAACCTGGCCATCGTGATGAATACCAAGAATCCGATTGTGAGCAGCATGATGCAGGGCGCTGCTACTTCTTTTATCAGCTCCTTGTTCGCCGACAACAGCGAGGCACTACGCCAGCAGCAAGCCATGGCTGAAGAAATTGCTCGTCGCGCGCAAGAACAGGAACGGCAGCGGCGCATCGCCGAGCAGCAGCGCATCGACGCCATGTTTGCCCGCCTGAACCGCGAATTGAAGCTCAAGGGTGTGCCCTTTGGTTTGTCGTTAAAAAGCATGAACTCGACCGACCCGCAGGGTCTGCAGTTGAAAGGCATGTCGGCCTCCGGTCCGGGAGCGCTTACGCTCAAGCTGAGTGACAGCACCCCGACCGGTTACGGCATTAAAGGTTTGCCAGGAATTTACGTTGGCGGCCCAGCGGGTTCGGACGGCTCAACTACTGCTGGAGGCGAGAATCCAAATCTGGTGAATGGGCCGGGCGCCGGCACGACCGGCCCGGGAATCCCCGGCTTGCCCGGAATTTACCTCGATGGGCCGAAGCCTGAGCAAGCCGCGGAATTCGCCCAGGCGGCAAATAATCTTACCGGCCCCGACAAGACCGTGGCACAGGATGCCGCACTCGAGGCAGCGCAGCGGAATCCCGCGCTGAGCCAGCCCTCTCAGGATCCAAAGGTCCAAGCCTTCCAGCAAACGGCGCAGCAATACGACCAGGCTGCCGCCACCGTGAAAACCACACAGCAGCAATATAGCGACGCTCAGTCCCGTGCTGACGCCGACAAAACAATGATTGATGTGGCGCGCAGCAAGATGGAGGCCGTCAGCCCCACGCCCTCACAGCAGCAGGCATTCAATCAAATGCTCAGCGCAGCCAAGACCGACGAAGATGCGGCCGAAACTGCGCGGAAAATCTTTGAGAACTCGAACGTCACACTCTCTTTGAGCCGCACCAACGCGGCGACTGCACTGTCGGCGCTCGCCCCCGCATCGTCCGATTCGACGGTTGACCTGAGGGGAACGAGGCAGATGACGGTAGCGAACCTGAAGACTCCTGACAAGACCGGCACACCGGTTTACGTTCCGGTGCGCAGGGCTGCGCCCTCTGTGCCGGCGCCGCTGCTCAAACCCATCCCCACCGAGACCCAACTTCGTGCCCGCCTCGAGGGTTTGCAGGAAGCCTTGCGCCGCCTGGCAGAGGACGAGAAGAAGCGCGGAGAAGCACGGGTCGAAGCTGCCAAGGACGTAGACGAGGCCATGGGCGATGCCGAAGAGCGTGGACTCGACATGGCCATGGACCTCCTGACAACGGGCTGGGACAAATGCGCTCCCGTGGCCAATGGCGGCGTCGTGGGAAAATTCACACGGGATGCTGAAAAGATCCCAGCTGAGGTTGAAAAGGTCTACCGCGAGGCGTCGGCGGCGAAAGACGTTAACACTCTGGGTTCGTTCAACCAAAAGAAAGAGGCGCTTGATCGAACGAAAATATGGCTGGAGACCTACGTGGGCCAGATCAACGACTACAACGATCGCATGGCCCAAGTCCATGCCGCGCTAACTGTAAAACACTCTGCGCTGAACGCAAAAGAGGTAATCCAGAAAAACGGTGATTGGGAGAGCACCCTGGAAGACATGCACAACACCATCGAGACCGCGCTGGACGACAAGCCGGTCGCCGATTACCTTAAGTCATTTGGAGATTGCAACGTCGTAGGCATCAAGGCCACATCGTCCATTATCGATTCCGTCTACGACATCTTCAAAGAAGGCGATGCGGCGGTGGAGTTGCGCCAGATGGACGATAACACCATGAAGTTCCTCGCCGCGCAGAAAGCGCTCGATGCCAAACTCAAGGCGACGACAGCGCAGTTGAATTGCTACAAGCTTGCGGATGCCGCGCAGGTGATGATCTGCTTGCGTCCGCAGGCGATGGGCAAGCAGTAGAAGAGCACTCTCCGCCAGTTTATTCTTTCTTTTCGCTTCTTCAAGAGACTCCACGGCCGAGTGCGCAGTGCGGGCGCTCCCGGTTTCCCCCTTTCTTTTGTAACGACAATTCCGTCGAAGAACCGCCAGACAAACGATCACATGCTACCACGACCCTAAAGTTTGCACTTGCGAAGCCGATATGGCCCTTGGATGGGAACTCACCGGTGCAGTTGGCGGGAACCACGCCCTCCCCGCCCGCTTACTGCACCGGCGCGTTCAGCGCGGCTACCAGTTCCAGGAAACTTTTCGCGTTCACAGCCCGCTCCACCGCTTCCTTGCGGCTGAATAACTCGCTGGCATCTCCCAGCAAATCGTGCTGTGACTGGTTATCCCCGGTCAGAATCATGATAATCAGCCGCGCCGGCTTGCCATCGCGCGCATTGAAATCGATTCCTTCCGATTTCGCCACCACCACCAGCGGCCGCGTCAGTCCATTCACGCGCGCAGTGGGCACGGCCAACTGATCCTCCCAACCGCTCGGGACCACTTTCTCCCGTTCCGATACCAAGCGCAGGAGCCTCTCGGGTGCGTTGCTCACCGCCTCCGCCGCTACTTCACACATTTCCCGGAGTGCTCCCAGCCGGGTTGTCGCCGTCAGATTGGGCAAGAATAGCTTGGCGGTAACGGTGTCCTTGAGTGTCAGCTTCCGCCGGCGGCGGATCAGGAAGTGAATGGCCGGCGCCGACATCAACGAAGTAAACAACGCCATCACCACCATCGCCACAAACATGTTCTCCCGGATCAATCCCGCCTGCAGCGCCAGGATCCCCAAAATGATTTCCATGGCGCCCCGCGCATTCATCGCCAGCCCCACCGCCAGTGACGAAGTCCGGTCCATCCCACCCAGGCGCGCGCCCCAGCCCGCTCCCAGCAGCTTACCCACGCAAGCCACGCCGATCACCGTCAGGGTCAGTCCCAGGTGAAAGTTCGCGACAAAATTGGTTCGCAACCCAATGCTGGCAAAGAAAAACGGCGCGAACACGTTGTTGACGATCTGGTGAATGTGCTGGGACGTCCGCTGCCGCAAGTGTCCCGACTCTCCAGCCGCGATGCCAATCACAAACGCGCCAAACACCGCATGAATCCCGGCGTACTCCGTGAAAGCCGCTCCCGCCATGGTGAGCGTGAAGATGAATCCAATCACGCCACCCGGCCAGGTTGTGTGCGCCTGCAACACTGGCAGGATCTTATCGATCAGCCAGCGTCCCAAGGTCAGGGTAAGACCAACGAACAGCACCACCAGAACGACGGTGTGCTTCACCCCATCGGCGATGCTGCCGCCGGCGGCGGATGCATCATCCCCAGCACGAACGAAAACAGAATCCATCCCACCAGATCGTCAAACATCGCCGACGAGATGATGACGGTGCCCATCTCGGTGCGCAGAAGATTCAGGTCCATCAGGATCTTCGCGATCACCGGCAGCGCCGAGATCGACAGCGCGGTACCCACGAACAGCGCGAAGATCAGAGAATTCGCTCCCGCTTCCGCGCCCATTTCGTTAGGAAAGACCGTGGCTGCGAGGAATCCGCCGCAAAAGGAAACGCCACGCCGAAAATACTCACCAGCAGCGCGCTCTTGCCCTGGCGGAAGATGCTGCGCAAGTCGATCTCAAGTCCGGCCGTCAGCAGGAAGAACACAACTCCCAGCGTAGTTACGGTATCGAGGACGATCGGCATCGGCCCGATCGTGGGGAACAGCGTCTCGTAAATGTGCGGGCGGTAGTGTCCAAGAACCGTCGGCCCCAGCAAGATCCCGACCGAGATCTCTCCGAGAATCGGAGGCTGTCCGATCTTCTGCATCAACTCCGCCGCCAGCTTGGCGCAGCCCAGCAGCGTGGCCAGCGCCGTGAACATGGTCATCACGTCATGTGGACTCAAATGCTGCATGCAGAAACCTCTTCCCGGAGACGAGCGGATGAAACATCCGCATCCCCGCGCCGCGGTAGATTCTGAATTCTACAGAATCCCATCTGTGACACAAACTGGGGCCCTGCAGCAAACACTGTGGGCCCTGATAAGACTTTCCGACATACTAGGGTTTCATCCGAGCTTGGAGTAGACTGTTGTGCCTGGGAAATTCTTGAGCAAGGAGAGACAGCCATGAAGCGCAAGGTATTGGTTATCGTCGTGACTCTGTTATCGCTCGCCACGCTTGGCTTGACTCAGGATCGTGATCAGCCCTCGGCCAAAGCGCAGGAACGCATCATCAAAGAAGTTCGCCACGAACTTCTCATGCTTCCGTATTTCGGTGTGTTCGACTACATCGCCTTTAAGGCAGACGGCTACACCGTTACGCTGCTCGGGCAGGTCGTACGGCCTTCGCTCAAGTCCGATGCGGAGAATGTTGTGAAGCGCATCGAAGGCGTCGAGAAAGTGACTAACCAGATCGAGGTGCTGCCCCCCTCACCCATGGACGATCGTCTGCGCCTGGAGTTATACCGCGCGATCTACGGGTTCCCAGCGCTGGAGAAGTACGCCCTCGGAGTGCAGAAACCGATTCGCATCATCGTGAAAATGGGCCACGTTACCCTCGAAGGAGTAGTCGACAACCAAGCTGACAAGGACCTCGCCGGCTTGCGAGCCAACACCGTCCCCGGAATCTTCTCCGT
>CAVYVQ010000033.1:0-42111 GCA_963771895.1 uncultured Acidobacteriaceae bacterium
GCATAGGCCTTGCAGGGACCGCCCGCCAGGCCGTTCCCCGTGGTTTTCGCTGGAGCGTCAAAATTCCGCGAATAGGCCACATCGTAGTAAACGCCGGTCAACGCCGGGCTTCCCCCCGTGACGATTGCGGTCAGCCCGGGGAAGGAATCAGATGGTTTTGACGTACTGGCGGCGACGTAGTTGATGCCGGTCTTGCCGAGGGCTGCAAGCGCTGGGCAGTAAGGTGCGCCAGTGTTGACGGTGCTAATACCGTTGGCGCAGTTCGCAAAATCAACAGCATGCATTCCGTCGATGCTGATCAACAGGACTCGTTTGATGGGGCCTTGGTTGAAGTTATTGTCCTGGGCGATTGCGGTGATCCACAAACAGGCGGCTGCTAGGGAAAGTAACGCAAGTGTTTTTTTCATTGTGACCTCTGGCGACAAATAGTATGAAATGCCGTGTGGCTGGAGTGTTAAGGAGAGTTGAATTGTTGGTAAAAATTGCTGGGGTGGGATGTGGAAACCGGACTTCGAGTTTCGCGCCTGACGATAGAGCCTTTGAGCGCAATACGCCGCACCGTCTATCGCGGAGGACACCCGCCAGTCCAGGGTATCGTCGGCAGGCGGAACTTTGAGTCGCTGGTTGCGCGTTCTCCGCGCTGGCCTCTTCTCCCGCACTCCATTTAGAATCCTCTGTCCCACTGTCATTAGCATCAATAAAAGGAGCACAACTTTGATTCCGCGCTATACCCGCCCGGAAATGGGCCGCATTTGGAGCGACGAGAACCGCTTCCGCACCTGGCTGGCCGTGGAAGTCGCCGCGACCGAGACTTTGGCCGAGGCCGGGATGGTGCCGAAGGAGGCGGCCCGGGCGATCCGCGAGCGATCCGATTTTCGCGTGGAGCGCATCCACGAGATCGAGGCCGAGGTACGGCACGATGTGATTGCCTTCACCACGGCGGTAGCCGAGATCGTCGGCCCGGATGCGCGCTGGTTTCACTACGGCCTAACGTCCAATGACGTGGTCGACACGGCGCAGGCGCTGCTCATCAAGCAGGCGTCGGCGCTGATCGCAGAGGATCTGGAACGCCTGGCGGAGGTCCTCGAACGACGCGCGTGGGAATTTAAGGATACGCCGATGGTGGGACGCACGCATGGCATACACGCCGAGCCCATCACGTTCGGCTTCAAGCTGGCCAACTGGTATTCAGAGACGCAACGCAACATCGCGCGATTCAAAGCAGCGGCGGAAGACATGCGCGTGGGAAAGTTCTCTGGCGCCGTGGGCATCTTCGCTCATCTGACGCCGGAAATCGAAGAAAAGATTTGCGCGCGCCTGGGCCTGAAGGCAGCGTCGGTTTCGTCGCAGGTGATCCAGCGCGATCGTCATGCGCACTATCTGGCGACCTTGGCCGTGATTGCTTCGACGCTGGACAAGATCGCAACCGAAGTCCGGCATCTGCAGCGCACCGAGGTGCGTGAAGCAGAAGAATTCTTCAGCGAAAAGCAGAAAGGGTCTTCTGCGATGCCGCACAAGCGGAATCCGGTGACCAGTGAGCAGATCAACGGTCTGGCGCGGGTGGTGCGCGGCAACGCCCAGGCAGGATTTGAAAACGTTGCCCTGTGGCACGAGCGCGACATCTCGCACTCTTCGGCAGAGCGAGTGATTCTACCGGATTCGACCACGCTGATCGATTATCTGCTGAATAAGACTGCGAACCTGATTGAGACGATGTTCGTTTATCCCGAGCGCATGCTGGCCAACCTGGAGAGCACGCACGGACTGATCTTCAGCGGACAATTGCTGCTCGACCTGGTGGAGCACGGAGTTTCCCGGGAAGATGCATACCGCGTTGTGCAAGCGCATGCCATGCGGGCCTGGAAAGAGGGCCTGGACTTCCATCAACTTGTCCTGGCCGACAAGGAGATCACGGGCAGGGTTCCACGCAAGCAGATCGAGCACGCCTTCGATCTGTCACGCCAACTGCGAAACGTGGACAAGATATTTTCCCGGGTCTTCGGGAACCAGAGCAACAGCAGCGCGAGGGGGCACAGGCGGGCGAAGTCTTCGCCCGCGCACAGCCGCCGCTGAGCTGAATCGAGCCCGTTATCCATCAACCCCAGCCGTATCAAAAAGTTGCGGATGGTGCTCTGCGCAGCGCGCTCTTCGCACATGCATCTCAAGTCCGAGCCCTGGCATCGAATCAATTAACCAGGTGGTTAAATCGTAAAGTTTCGTCAATTGGGTCGGAGGTGACCTCTATGACAATGGCTACGGCAATAAGGAAAAAGGGTCTATTGAAATCGGTGGGCGCCCTGTTGGTCACGGGATTGTTGAGTGCGACGCTGGTCGCCCAGCCCCCCGCAGCGGCTCGCAACGACAACCAAATTCAAGCTGCGGTCACGCACAAGCTGGCGGCGAAAAAGCAGTTTCGCGATGTGCAATCGAATGTGGAAGACGGCATAGTAACCCTGACGGGCACGGTCGATCTGTATCAGCGCAAGCTGGACGCCGCCAAACTCGCACGAAAAACTGCGAACGTCGAGGGCGTGCGCAACCTGATCACGGTAGCTGGACCGAACGTTTCCGATGAGCAACTGGAGCAGAAACTGGCCCAGAAGCTGACTTATGTGCGCGTCGGCTATGACAACACGTTCGATTACTTCGCGCTCGGTGTGAAAGATGGCGTGGTCACGGTGGAGGGGCAGGATAGAACTGGCCTTGGCCGCGACGAAGCTCTCGCCGACATTGCGAACATGCCCGGAGTGAAGGATGTGATTGCAAACATCGCGATCGAACCAGTATCCACGTTCGACGACGAACTGCGTCTGCGCGCTGCTCAGGCAATCTATCGCGATCCGGTGCTGAGAAGATACGCGATCGATCCGGCGCGTCCGATTCGCATCATCGTGGACAACGGCCACGTAACGCTCTACGGCGTCGTGGATAGCACGATGGATAAGACTGTCGCTGGCTTGCGAGCTGGCCAGATTCCTGGCGCTTTCAGCGTGGAGAATAAGCTGGTGGTGGAAGGGAAGGACACGGGTCAGGGAGGTTCGTAAGCACAATGTTGTGGCTAGTACAGGCGCGGCGCAAGCCGCGCTTTTTTTACTTCGGTGGCGTGTGTTCAAAGGGGAGCTTGGTGTAGCGCTCTTTCTTCACCTCGATGATTAAAGCCACGCGTCCTTCGGGACTGCGCATGGGAAAAGGCTTGCCGGTATATTTGCGCGAAATGGGGTCCAGCACTTTCAACTCCGGATCGGGCCGTCGCTCAATCACTCGGCCGCGGATCTGCACTTCTTCATAGGGATTGTCAACATCCACGATGGACAGGGCAAGTCGCGGATCGCGGCGCGTGTTCTTGCCCTTGAGCGATCCCTCCCCGGTACATACGACGATGTGGTCATCCTCACGTCCGATCCAAACCGGCACGGATTGCGGTGATCCGTCTGGCATAAGAGTCGCCAGATGCGCAAAGTTTGGACGATCGATCAGCTTCTTGGCATTTTCCGACAATGGGACGCCCATAAATATTCCTCCACTTGAAGTTCATGGCAGCCGGTTGATCAGCGACGCGACGTATCCGGCGCCGAATCCGTTATCGATATTCACCACACTTACGTTCGACGCGCAGGAGTTTAGCATGCCGAGCAGCGCGGTCAACCCCTTGAAGGACGCACCATAGCCGACGCTGGTAGGCACGGCAATAACGGGAACGCCGACCAGGCCTCCCACCACGCTGGGCAGGGCACCTTCCATTCCGGCGCAGACAATTATGACGCGGGCTTTCATCAACGCTTCACGATTTGCCAGCAGGCGATGAATTCCAGCGACGCCCACGTCGTAGAAGTGCTCCACTGCGTTGCCCATGAGTTCGGCAGTCACGACGGCTTCTTCCGCTACCGGGATGTCGCTGGTTCCTGCCGAAACGACCGCGATAGTTCCTTTGCCATATTTGTGCAGATCGCGTTTCAGAACAATCACCCGCGCTAGTTCGCAATATTCCGCAGCGCGTATTTTTCCCTTCACCGCGGCAAACTGCTTCTTATCTGCATGCGTCGCCAGGATGTTTCCCCCATGCTTCGCCAGCCGAGCGAAGATCTGCGCCGTCTGCGACGGAGTCTTCCCTTCCCCAAAAATCACCTCGGGCATGCCCGCACGCAGCGCGCGATGATGGTCGACTTTGGCAAAGCCGAGGTCTTCAAAGGGCAGATGGCGAAGGCGATCGACGGCGGCGTCGGGTGTAAGGTCGCCCCGGCGCACCTGCTCGAAAAGTTTGCGGATGGATTCGGCGTTCACAGGCAGCTTCTAGATTAGCATTCGGCGTCAGCGTAGCGCCGGGCTCTACTTTGAGGCAGAACGGACCCTGGCAATCACGGCCGCGCAGACCTTGCGGGCCAGTCCAGGCTCATCGAGATGAGCGAGGAACAAGCGCCGCAGGCCGCTCGGCTTCACTTTGCCGGCAAGGTAGACGTTGTAGATCTGGCTTCCGATTCGGTATCCCCACTCTTGCGCGATCGATTCGAATTTGTACCCATCTGCGCGGACAGCTGCTTGCGCGGCTTTTTCGATAGCGGCGCGCGACAACGCGGGCCAATCTTGGGTCCCGACGGGCGGCCGGGATGGATAAAGCACTCGCGAACCGAAGTAGGCCACGGCATGTTCGATCACTCGCATGTAGAAAGCGTCGCTGGCCGCGGTAGCGCTCGTGTCTCCTTGTACACGATTACCATCTGCGCCCTGTCCATTCAGGCGTTGAGGCAGCCCGCGGCAGGCGTGATGCAGAAAGCTACTCGCATCTTCGGCAGCGTGCATCATTTGAAAGCTGCGGACGTGGAAGGCGTTGACTTCGGGCAAATAAGCGCTGCCGCGTTCTTCCACATTCACCAGCATCGTTTCGAGTTGTTGCCCACCGATGCCTTTACGCGATAGCAAGCGGCGCAGCATCGCGTCCGACGAGTTGCCATGAACCTCAGGCAGCATGTCGATCAGAAACTTCGGCTGCGTGCCGTTGTGCGGCGAATAGCGGTTGATTTCGAGAAAGCTGGCCAGGCTGTCGATGAGATTGTAGATGGTGGGCGCGAAGTCGGGGCCGCTATCGCAGCGGCTCCACTGATCGAGAAACAGTCGGTAGCTTTCGTACTTCTCGAGGGGGGTCGCATTGAAGACGCAAAGAACGTCATCGTTCACGCGCACAGCGTCGACCTTGTCGACGCGTTCGCCCGCGGCGCGCCAATACAGGGCGTCGACGTTCTGCAACACGGTAACGACCGTGGCGCTGGGGATTTCCTTGCGTAGCGCGCGCGGGAGATGTCCCGGAGCAAGATGCGATTCGCCAAACAACACGAAGATCACCGCATCGGGATGCCGCTCCTGGATCTCGGCAATCTTGGCGGCGGCGTGACGATCGCGCGCTCCGATTTTCCTCAGGTTTTCGCGGGGCATGCAGTCGAGGCCGTAGATGCCCTCGCCGTGATCCCGGGCGGCGACCAGCAGTTCGTGAAACGGCGCCCAGTCGTACCCCCAGTCGAGATCGAAGCGGATGCGCTGGCGCAATTCGCTTTCGTCAATCTCACGGCGCCACCACTCTTCAAGAATGTGCTGGTCGCGGGCGAAGATGGTTTCGACTCCGAGCACGACGCGGCGATCACCGGCCAGCGCGCGCTGCTCCACCAGAGATGCGGCATAGCGCTGGGCCGCGGGCAGGGCATGATAGTCGCCGATCAGGACGACGTCGGCGGAATGCAGGGCATTCTGAATCTGCTGGAAGTCGAGAACAGAATCGTAGCTGCGGAAGGCCTGGCTGAACTCGCGAAGATATTTGCGGCGGCTGTGCGAATCCTGGGCCCGGATTTCGCGTTCCACTCCAGCGAGCGCGTGGAGTTGCGCGGCGCTGCGGCGGGATCGCAAATTGACCGTGGATGCCATGATGCCAGCTTCTAGCTCCTAGCCTCTTGTTTCTTTCTTCGCCTTGACTCCTGTTCGCCTACTCCCTATGCTCCAGAGTTCGGGGCCCCGCATTGCCCCGTTGGAGGCGCCCTTGCCGAATCACTCGCCGCAGAATCTGACCATCGCCACCACTGGCGCCAGCGGGTCAGTGTTTCTTCGGCAATTGCTGCTCGCGGTCGAGCGTGACGCCCGCATTCAAACCGTGAACTTCATCGCTTCCGACTCCGGCCTCCGTGTGCTGGTGGAAGAACTCGGCATCCAGGGCCGCTCGAATCTTGTCCGCCAGATTCTGCGCGGCGAAAAAACGAAAACCTCAGCCCGCGCCGTGCCGTCCAAAATCGCCGTTTCGTCGATCCCCGTTTCGTCCAAGATCAAGGAGCAGTCGAACTCCAACATCGGAGCGAACGTAGCCAGCGGTTCCTATCCCGCCGACGCCATGATCGTGATCCCGTGCAGCGTAGGCACCCTGGCTCGCATCGCGACCGGCATCGCTTCGCACCTGATCGAGCGCGCGGCCGACGTCTTCCTGAAAGAAAAACGACCGGTGGTGCTGTGCGTTCGCGAAACTCCGCTCAACAAAATTCACATCCGCAACATGTACCGGGCCGCCGATGCCGGCGCGACCATCTTCCCCCTCATTCCGGCCTTCTATTACCGGCCTGCGAGCTTGGATGCGATGGCCCGCGAATTTGCCTATCGCCTGCTCGCCCACGTTGGCCTGCCACAACCCGACGCCTTCCGCTGGAAGGGCTGAGCTATCAGCGAGTTAGCATTCTGCACTCAAAAACTCTTCGACCTAGGGGAAGATCGGAATCAGCTTTGAGGGGATCTCAAGTGTAGACAGCCAAAAGTGCAGGTCCCAGATGCCCGCAGGCCATGTACGACCGGGCGAGTTCCTAATTGAACTGCGAAGCCAAGTCCAAACCTTTATGTCAGGTTTTTCCTTTAGGTATTTCTCATTAATTCTTTTGAATTCGGCAGGCATCTGGCAGTGAACTTCTTTCCAGTGACCCTAAGTATTGACCCCCGCGTCAGTTAGCTACACGGGTTTTATGCGACCCGAAAAATTTACCTTCCGGGTTTTCGCGCGAGGATAGGTAGACCATCTCCAAGCCTATGAAATGGGGGCGATTCGTCCCAGCCATCGAAGTTTGGCAAGGTGTTTGCACCATTCTCCTTGACCTCGCACCTTCGTCGAGGAGGGTTTACGAACTTATGAAAAAGCCATGCGTGTATTTAAAACAATATTCAGCACTGCTGGCGCTCGCAAGTTTGCTTTGGATTGTTCCGTCGGTGAATTCTCAGGAGGTGCCGCCTCATACAGCACCGCCTTCTCAACCGACAGATATCACCCGGCAGGAGCTGGCGAGTTTCGATGGTTTCCTGGACGGTCATCCCGAGATGGGGGAGCAGTTGCGCAAGAATCCGTCTTTGGTAGACGACCGCGAATACGTCAAGAACCATCCTGAGTTGCAGGAATATCTGCAGGACCACCCACGGGTCCGGGAGGAATTGACGGAAAACCCTCGCACCTTCATGAGAGACGAGAATCGTTACGACCGCAGAGACAGAGACGATGACGCCAACCGCCGGGAGCTGGCAAACTTTGACAGCTTCCTGGACAAGCATCCTGAGATCGCGGAGCAACTGCGCAAGAATCCAAGTCTGGCAGACAATAGGGAGTTTCTGCAGAACCATCCTGCTTTGCGGCAGTTCATGCAGGAGCACCCCGGGGTTCGGCAGCAGTTGGCGCAGGACCCCCAGGTCTTCATGAGACAGGAAGACCGCTTTGATCGCAGGGACAGGGACAATGATGCCACTCGGAGAGAGTTGGCCAACTTTGACGCCTTCCTGGATAAACATCCAGAAACCGCTGAGCAATTACGCAAGAACCCCACTCTGGCGGACAACAAAGAGTTTCTGCAAAACCATCCCGCTCTGCAGCAGTTCTTGCAGCAGCACCCCGGAGTTCGGCAGCAGTTGGCCCAGGATCCCCATGTCTTCATGAGACAGGAAGACCGCTTCGACCGTAGGGACAACGATCGCAGGGACAGGGACAATGATGCCACTCGGAGAGAGTTGGCCAACTTTGACGCCTTCCTGGATAAACATCCAGAAACCGCTGAGCAATTACGCAAGAACCCCACTCTGGCGGACAACAAAGAGTTTCTGCAAAACCATCCCGCTCTGCAGCAGTTCTTGCAGGAGCACTCCGGAGTGCGGGAGCAGTTAGCACAGGATCCGCACGTCTTCATGAGACAGGAAAACCGCTTTGACCGCAGGGACGACGATAACAACCGGCGGGAGCTGGCCAGCTTTGACGGCTTCCTGGACAGCCATCCTGAGATCTCCCGGCAACTTTCGAAAAATCCATCGTTGGCCAAGAACGAGGAGTACTTGGAGAACCACCCGGAACTGCGAGAGTACTTGAAAGCTCATACCGGAGTTCAGCAAGAGTTGGCACAGAACCCGCAGGCCTTCATGAACTCGATGAAGCAATACGACAACAGCGGGGCAACCAAGAAGCAGCAAATGGTGGACCCGAAGCCAAAGCAGTAGATTTGGGGTGAAATTGCAGGCTGGGAGGCCAAATTAAAATGGCCTCTCGGCCGGTTCAATCGAAACGAGATATGTCGATATTCTTCGGTCTACTACGACACCGAGTCGGGGACCGATGAGAACTAATAAAGGGAGGCGCTATGAAAACCGGAGCCTTACTCGTTGCGACGCTCGTTCTCGCAGTTGCAGTGCCGGCGGGAGCTGGAAAGAAAAAGCATCCCGAGCGGGGCATGATCGAGAAGATGGAAGCCGTGCCGTGCGGAGCCAAGGAGAAAGGCATTACGGGCCTTGGGAGTGTGTTCGCGTCAGCCGGCATTGAGCATGTGAACTCCGATGAGAAATTGTGCCCCCAGTATCTGCTTCGCAGTGACGAAATGGATTATCACATTCGCCCGTTGGACAAGAAGCACCCGGTAATTCTGCCAGTAGGCCAGGAAGGAGAATTCCGGATTGATATTGATAAGGACCGGCTTTATCTCAGAGTATCCGAGGGAGACCGGAAGACCCGGCCTTACCAGGTAGTCGCAATGAAACCCACCGGAACTGACCAGGATAAGGCGACAGCCAAGCCTGTCACTCCGTCCCAGTAATTGGGGCGAAAGGTGCGGGTGTGCGCATCTGGCGCGATGGACCTTACCCGCGTCAGAATCGCAGAACGGCTCCTGCGGAGAATCGCAGGTTGGCTTGGCGAGTCGAGAGGCCTTGGAGCAGGGTGCCACCGAAGGCGTTTGTGTAGAACTTATTCAGATTAATGCTGGTATGGTACCAGTCCAATTGGCCTGCTCGAAGGGACAAGTGCCGCGTGATCCTCCAATCGACTCCGCCTCCCAGCGCCATTGCGAAATCGTTGCAATTTGTGGCGACGACAGATACGGGAGACGCCACGCTGCCCGTGATGGTACTCGCACCCAGGCTGGTTCGATCCCAGCCGAACAGCCCATGCGCGAAGGGAGTGAATCTTGATTTCGTCCGGTATGAGATCACCGGCCCAGCCAGGAATGAATACGCGCTCTCTTTGGGGAGTCCGGCGAGGGTGCGGTCCCTCGAGGCTACGATCGGCGTGCCGTAGCGGCCCCCAACATCGGCGGCGATCCCGAACCAACGGTCCATATTGTACTGCGCCTGCGCATCCCAGCCATCGAGAAAATAGTTCTTGAGCGCGAAAGGATTGGAAGCCTGTTGTAGGTCCAGGTCCAGGAGTTCGCCGGTCAGTTTGCCATGATCCACACGCAGCAGTGAATACCCGCCAAATACCTGCACCTTCGGCGTCGCGTCTTGAGCAAAGGAACACGAACCAATCAGAACGGTCAAAGCAATCGTCGCGGCGGCCAAGCGAATCATTCCACGTTCTCCCTCGTGAGAATAGCGCATCTGAGAATAGCGCATCCGGAGGTCCACGTCCCCGGAACGGAAGTGTGTTTCGCAGATGCTTTCCACCGATTGTATCTATGAATCAAATTAAGAACGCGGACGCGCGGCAGGGGTTGCCCGCGGATACGCAGATTTACGCGCGTTTGCCGGAATTCTCGCAGCGGGCAAAGTCCGCTAGGGTCGCCGTTCCGGGTCGATGGTCTGGTCGAGATAGATCCAGAGCACGCGCGCAAAGAGCGTGATCGTCGGAGCGAGCGGCAGGAATAGCACGACCGCCCAGATTGTGTCCTTGGTGATCCACCACCCCGTGACCCGCCACAGCAGCCCCGCAATCAACGCGACGATCCCAAGCGCCAAAGCATAACTGACGTACATGGCGCCAAGAAAATAGCCCGGTTCGCGATCAAACCTGAGATCGCAGACGGGACAATGGTCGTGCATCTTCGGGAATCCGCGGAAGATGGAATAGCGAAAAATATTTCCCGCCCGGCACCGGGGACAACGCTGGCAAAGAATATCGCGCACCGTTGCCAACTTTCCGGATGTTCCCATGATCCTTCCATCAGCAGAGACCTCTAAGCTAACAGATGGAGAGAGTAGCACTCTCGGCACCCACTTTCGTGCCGGTTGACGCACAGGGCGATTTCGTACTAATGTGCGATTACACCGGAAAGGAGGTGGTCGAATGACAAGTTCTGATTGTAGTGGCAGTTGTGGGAGTCTAAGACCAGGTGAGGTGGCTGAGACTTAGAGCTGGTTGCTCTAAGCGGGGCTTCGGACGCAGATCGGATCAACATCAATAAAGATCGGATCTCGCTCCGGAGCTACAGTCCGCACACTAGCCGGTGAGTACGGATGGAAGCATCGCGTCGGTCTCGCGAAAGCCTTCATCCTCGGGGCTTCAGCCTTCGAGCCTTAGTCCCAGACCCGGGAGTTGCCGTGAGAGGCCACGTAGAGTGACCACCTCTTGGTCAATCCCAAACAGTCCACCGGACGGCCCGTAGGTTCAACTGCCTGCGGGCCGTTTGTCGTTTACGACAGTCGCTTGCGAAACAACCCGATGAAGTTCGAACTGGTCTTCGATGATTGGGTACATCGGTTTACGAAGAGTTGACGGTTTGTACTGAGTCAGCTCCTGCTCTTCCCAGAGCTTGGCAAACTCAGCGAAAATTGCTGTCCGCATGGCCCGATACGACGTGCTGTTTACTGGCGCAATTCGGTCCTCTACGGAGTTGAGCCGGGACGCTTTGTGCTGGGGAGCGTTAGGAAGAGGGCAGGACGCAACCGTAGTCCCGATCCAGAACAATTTCAAGAGGTTCTGGTTTGCTCCGTCGCAAGAGTATGATGCCGCCATTGACTCCTTTGGAGTGAAACAGCTCCAAGCGTCGCCAACAAAGGTTGTCCCTATGGGGATGGGGCAGTTAGCGGAGTGAAGTTGACGCTTTTGACATACATGTAGCGGGTAACACCGACCGTTGCCATTCCGCCCCATTCGTTGCTGTTGGTGCCCCGGTGCTGAAGAATGATGTAGGCTGAACTCTGAGGAATGTGCTCGATGTGTGAAGCGACCAGCGTGCCGTCAATGTAGACCTTCACGCTCGTCGGTGTCCAGACCAACGTGTACTTGTGGAATTCAGGCGCAAGAGAGTGGTTGGAAATTTTGTCGGTTTGCCTGGAGTCACCCGATGGAGCGTTCTTGGGATTGGCGTTCTGCCAGTTGGTGATCCAAATGGCGTCCTCGTTGCCCAGGAATTCAAGATCAATTTCGCTTTCTGAGTTGTTGTAAAAAACGAAGCCGGACGAAATCGCTCCAGATTTTGCCGTACCCAACCCATCCGGCGTTACAGAAGTCGAGGACATGCGCATCACAAACTCATAGGTGCCGAAACCGAATCGCTCCTTGGAAACGATCGCTCCGCCGTAGGACAGAATGTTATCCGGCCCCCCTTTCTGCTGTGTGACCTTGATACAAAGCATGCCTCGTGAAAAATCAAGGTTTTCTGGGACGTAGATCCCGGAATTGAGACCCGGCTTTGAATCAGGCGATTTGTAAGTGGCAATCTTCCACTTGCCGGTATCGAGTTTGCCCGCCCTGAAATCGTCAGAAAAGGTTTGAGCGAAGACAGCGCAGGCTGAGCAGAGGAATAGCGTTAGGACGACTAGAGTTTTCATGTGATCCTTATGCCTACAACCCTAAGAGAGACTGTGCCAACGTTCCCAGCAACAAAGTTACCCCCAGATGCCACCACTTGGAACCGCGAATCGCGGCAATGAATGAAAACGCCATAGACAATACGGCTGCACCCAAGACGATCTTGCATTCGTGTTGTGGCCCCGCAAGACTGTCTACTAGATGGTCAGCCCTTGGCGGATTGAGCAGAGAGAGCCAGAGCGGCGCATAACCAGCAGCATCCCGACCGTCCCGAGCAGGCGGGAGAATTGGCGTCCCATGTCGGAAATATACGCTTCGATGGAATGACGGAGCGAGCACGTCAGGAGGCCCTATATCCGAACAACTTTTGGCACTCCGGTTTCATGAAATTGTCGAAGACGGGAATGTGAAGGTTGCCCTTTTCAAGGACGAATTGGCATGAAATGAGACAGGCACGCCATTTGAATTCCTCGGTACCGTGTTTCTTACCGTAGGCGGTGATGTCTTCTTGGGAAACGCCAAACACCACCGCTCCGATCTTCGACCAGACGCAGGCGCCCGCGCACATGGCACAAGGTTCGTGCGTGGAATACAACACGAAATCCCGGAGATACCGACCGTAGCCGGAGGAAACATATTTCAATGTTTCAAGCTCCACATGCTTGATGGATGAACCCGAAGTTTTCACCCGGTTGCCGGCAGAGGCGATAACCACTTCCCGTTTCCCAATCAGACGTGTGATGACCGCACCGATAGCATAGTCGCCCCGGTCGCGTGCACGCTTTGCCTCCGCGATCGCAAGCTGCATAAACTTCTTTTTCGGTTTGTAGGTGGGAGGAATCATCTACTGCCCCCGAGTCCGAAGGTCCTAGGCCGCGTTCCCCTTCGACCGACGATTGTAATTGATCGGTTCTGCTTCCTGAGCTGCTGCAAGTCTGCGTTTGGGCGAGCTTATAGGGGCTTCCGTTCAATGCGCGGATAGGCCATTCTCCCGTGGAAAATCGGAAAAACGATTCTCTCACGCCGTTGGGGCACTTGATAGTAAACGCCCAAACTCGTTGGAGTGTTGTTCAATTAGGCTTTCCGCCTTATCCAGGGAAGCCGCGTCATTCACATCGATCCAAGGAGCGCTATGCTCATAGGAAGCGATGCGCTCACCGCGCGCTCGAAGAAGCGCAAACAAAGATGGGAGGTCCGTGCGGCAATCCTTCGCAATGTGGGACCGGGCCTCTTGACTCAGTACATATGTCCCGCTGGAAAGGCGAATCGAAAGCGTCGGTTTTTCTCGATACTCTGTAACAAGTCCATCTTGCACGACAACTTCGCCAAAGGGAATGTTGAAGAGTTCAATGTGTGTCGCTATTGAGAGGATCGCCCGCTCCTTCACGTGGTGATTTACGAACTCTCTGAGGTTCAAGGTAGTCAGATTATCGACGTTAACGACAAGCAGGGGATCGGAGTCGCACTGTACGCTACCCGCCGCCCCTATTGTGCCCAAAGGAACTACCTCTATGTAGCAATTCAGAGTAGCGCCAAACCTGCGCGCGAGTTTTGTTGCCCGACTGTTCACGTAATCTAGTACATCGCGCTCTCAAGAACTAACCGCTACAATTACGTTGCGAAACCCTTGCGCGAATAACGCCAGCAGGTTTCGTTCAATCATCGGAACACCCAAAACGCTTATCAACGCTTTGTGTGTCTGACCAGCTGTCGAGCGCATGCGTTCCGAACGGCCACCCGCCATGATTATCGCTGTGCACATGCCGATCCAATGCTCTGAAAGACTTTATCTTCCTTAGTTTGTACTCCCATCAGCGTTATTTCGCATGCCGTAGGGGTTTCACGCGAGAACCAAACCCGATGGCCTTTCCGTCTCAAGAGAGCCTCAGGCGCGATCCCGCTACAATACCGTGCGCAGCAGAGACACGCAGATCGGGTGCGAATGTATTTCGTTCGGCAGACGCTAGCCACTTCAGTGCGGATCGTAGAAGCGAGGAGGGAATCTCATTTGCATCTTTGATGAACTCAGCCCGACCCAAGCTCGTGGGCAACACCAAATTGAGAGCACCGCCGCGATGGACTGTAGCTTCGCGGAATGAGTCCATACAAAGCGCTTCCGTCAAAAGCCCAGACCGGAGCGGTAACGACGAGGATGCAATGACCGACAATGCGCGATCACGGTCGTCATCGGCCAATGCACCCAACTGGCTAGCCAGTGCGATTGTGAAAGCCATATCGATGGCGACTGCCTCTCCATGGGACAATCGAAATTTCGAGCGCACCTCTAGAAGCGGGCTGAGAGTATGACCAAAATCCATTAGCCGTTGGTAGCCTTGGTCCTCATACAAATTGCGGCTAAGTTCCTCGATCATCAGTTTCACCGATCCCCAGAGCACCATCCTTGACTCATCGTGCGGCGATGAGAATCCCGACTCGATCAACTGTAATACGTGCCGCTCCAACAAACAAAAAAGGGAGTTGTCACGAACGAGGGCGACTTTGATGATCTCGGCGATTCCTGAAGAAATATGGCGCAGCGACAGCGTCTTCAAAAATGAAGGCTCTATAAATACCGCATCGGGAGCGCAGAAACAGCCCAGAGCGCTCTTTTTCTGGGGCATGTTAACTGCTCCCTTGACACCGACGCCCGCGTCGATTTGACCGATCAAGGTAGTAGGGACTCGAATGCATCCGATCCCTCTACGGACCAGAGACGCTGACATGGTTACGAGGTCCGTGCAGACGCCTCCACCCATGCCGATCAAAACTGCATTCCGTCCCAGGCCATGTCTGTACGCCTCCGAAGAAATGTACTCGACTTCGCCCATTGTCTTGGAGCGCTCTGTGCACTTAAGCACGAGCACAGGAGCGGGACATCCGACAGACTCTAGCCCTCGCTGCAACTCAGAACCGTAAAGTCTAAATACCGTCGGTGTGGTGACGATGAGTGCTTGACGTGAACCAATGTTCTCGGCGAGTTGGCGAATGCCGGTTTGCAATAGATTTTCACTGAGAATGACGTGATAGTATCGCTGACGGTTTGCGCAGACGGCCAATGCTTGGGGGCCACAACCGCCGCTATTACAGAGCGAACTCATAGATTCTCAACGTCGCAACTCTGCGAGTATAAAGCTAGCGAGGGAGGACAAGAAAAGGGGAGGATGAACATACAACGTGGTCCTTGAGCGAGTCAAGACATTTTGCTTGTGTCATACTTCGCTTTGGCTTCGCCACGCTTGTTTCTGCGGGCCTACTGGGACGTTGAGTTTTTCCTTACCTCCTGCTTACCTTCTACACACGAAGAAAACAGGAGCTAACCGCATAAAGCCCAAAGACTTACCGGTTGCCTCACTGTTCCGAGGTTAAGGACGATTCCTGAGTGGTCGGTTCCCAACGAATTTGCTCCGTCTTGATCCGCGGTTGCCCCGTCGTAATGCGTTAATCGTGAAGATAGTAGTTCATCAGGTTCTCAACACTCGCTTTCAGTGGATACTTAGGCTCAAATCCCAGCAGCGTGAGTCGCTCGATCGACGCGAAGTGTCGAAAAATCGCGGTACGATGCTCATCCGTGCGCTCAATCTTTATTTGTGACAAGCCCGCGACTTCGAGAATAGTTCTTAGGACGTCCTTTATCGATGTCTCTTGCCCGCTGCCCAAGTTATAAGTCTGGCCAGCGTTTCCCTGGTTCGCAATGAACTCTAAAGCGGCCGCAACATCGCGCACATCGACAAAGTCCCGGGTTGCATCCAACGGCCCAACGCGAATTGTGCGGGGTGACACTCCGAAGACAACACCTGCTACTTGGGCAGCGAACCTGCCGCAAACGTGCAACTCCTGTTGACCGGCGCCGATTAGATTGAATGGCCGTACCCAAACGGTCGGGATGTTGTGCTGCTGCCCCAATATACGTGAAGCCTGCTCTGAGGCAAGCTTGCTGACGGCGTAGAGGTCCACCGGATTGCAGGGGGCTGTTTCCTTCAAGGGAAGTTCACTCGGCGACGGAGCACCGTAAACGCCACCTGTGGAACCGATCACCAATTTGGTGATTTCAAGAGCAGACGCGGCCACCGCTTCCATCAGGGCAATCGTTCCTCCTACATTCGTCTCAAAATATTGCGAGACGCTGTTCCCGCGCAGATAGGACGCAAGGTGCACGATCATGTTGGGTCGATAATTCTGAAGCAATCGACTGACTTCGGCCTTTTGTCGAATATCTGACGAGACATATTTATAGCGGCGCGATCCGATTTTCAGGTTAGCCGGCAGAGGAGCTTGAATCTCAACGTTTCCGCGGTGGATCTTATGTGTAAAGCGGTCCGGAACGAACGGCGAGCGGCCGACACCGAAAATCTCGACTTCCGGGTCGGCCTCGAGCCAGTGGGAAACCAGGTATCGTCCCACAAAACCCTGTGCCCCGGTGATGAGCACACGGTTCTTCATGCTACAAAGCACTGCGCTGTTTTTTGTATGCCCAGTGCCAGAGGAGTCTGTGAACTCCAGCCAAGCACCTTTTTGGCGTTGCGGCAATCAGCCACCAGGCGAAATATTTCCGATGCGGCGGGCCGCTCTCCTCCGTTGCCCTCGTAGATGGGAAGACTAAGACCACGCACTCTGAGCACAAGCCGGGCTAGTTCACCCACGCTCGTCCCGATCCCCGTGCCGATATTTATAACGCATCGACCGTCTAGATTGGCCACACAAGAGAGAACGATCGCCTGCGCAAGGTCATCCACGTAGCAGTAGTCGCGGATCGGCTTGAGATCTCGAAGCCGAATAGAATCGTTGCTCTGCGCCTGATGCAAGATCGTACCCATCACAGATTGACAAGACAATCCAGGTCCGTAGATTGAGAACGGGCGCAAGATTGCGGCCTGCATCCCGGTATTATGAACGAAGGCTTCCACGAATTGTTCGGCGCCGATTTTTGCGGCACTGTAAGGGGATCGTGCCTCAAGCCGTTGGTGCTCCTGAACCAACTCGGTTGGAGCTTGCCCGTACACCTCCGCGGAAGATATGTACACAAGCCGCCTAACGCCCGCTTCCCGGCAAGCGTTCAGCACGGTCGCCGTACCGCAGACGTGTACGCGGGCGTATTCAGTTGACTTCTCGAATGATTCACCCACTGATGCCGGCCCTGCCAAGTGGACTACCGCATCTGAGCCTTCCACCAACTCACGGACAACGGCTGCGTCAGTGATATCGCAAAAGGCGGTGAGCACTCCCGCTGGAGGTTTGCGGACACTCTCGCCCGGAGGAGCAACCAATGCCCGAACCGTCGCCCCGCACCTGAGCATTGCTTGGACGACAGACGGACCGATGAAGCCCCCCGCGCCGGTTACGACAACGGTCTTAGCTTCAAGAAGCGGCCGCATATCTCTTTGGCCGTGCGACAACAAAGGCAGTTTGCGGCCCGATTCGCGGAGCAAAATGTCCGACTCGGTACCTCAAAAAAGCGTGGGTGCTGCCCTGCAACTTCAGTGCCGCTTTGGGCGACGGGAAGATTCTTAGCGGCTGCGCCAAATTCAACAGAGGTTTGAGCACACGGTTGCTGAAGATATCGGTGACTCTCCCCACGACCACTTCGGGGACCAAACCGAAATACTTGATCTTTTCAATCATGAGATCCGATCTCTCAAAGAGGTGTTCCAATGCCAGGTTTGAGTAGAGCCAGAGGTGTTCACCGAGTCCTATCTCCCCGATCACTCGGTACCAAGCCGTTGATATGCCACCCAGAATTCCGACCTCAAAACAAAGCACTCCCCCGGGCCTGAGAAATGCTGTCATTATATTCAAGGCTGAAATGGGATCAGGAAAATGCACCAGCAGATCGCAGTGATAAACCACATCAAAAATCGCCCGCGGAAGCCGGCTGTCTTCCAGGAACCGTTGCTCGATTTCGATACCTAGCTCTTCGGATACTTGCTTGCAACGCCGCGGATTGGGCTCAATGCCACAGACTTGGTAGCCATGCCGGCGCGCTGCCTTCAGGAAAAACCCATCGCCACAACCAACTTCCAGCAGGCGTCCCGGAGGGCAATTGGCGTTCACCCAACTGGCTTTCAACTCTGCTGGCAACGAGTAGAAGGCCTGCCCGTGGTGTTCAATCGTGGGGTCGACTAAGGCATCCGCACCATGTTGATTGGTGTAGACCATTCCACAGCGGCAGAGCAGACCTTCGTAACCGGCTTCTCGCCACACAACCTTGTCCGAGATATCGTCACATAGAAAACATTTTGACGCTCTGGGAGAAATGCCAGACATAACGCGATAAGCCCCGATCCAAGCGACTTACGGTATCAGATCATATCATGCCGCGTTCAAAGATCTTTCGCGCTTCCGGGCCTTCAGAGTATTGGGTTTCCTTCGTGTTCGGAGTGTAATTCCTAAATGGCGGAACCGATTATTGAAGACCGTTGTGTCCACGGCACGAGAAGAATACGATGTGCAAGCGGGAGATCCAAAATCGGAAATCTCAGCCAATGTCTTGGCAAAGTGGGATTTTGACTTTGATGCTGCAAAGAATCCGATTGCTCCTCGAAAACGAGAATCTCAGAAAACATCCAGTTAGGGGGATTTCTCGGCGAATCCTATGGCGCATGCGGTGGTGGCTGCTTTCCAATGAACCCTGGTTGATGATCTCCAAAGACTCGACCCGACTTCTCACAGTTCGAGGAGGGGTCGGAGCTCTGCTTTACTACGACGGAGGTTCAGAACCGGAAGTAACGGAATTCATTAAGCGTGTTCTAAGGCCGGGCATGGTCTTCGTGGATGTTGGCGCGCACCTTGGTGAGCACGCGCTGCTGGCTGCAAAGATCGTCGAAGACTCGGGCCATGTGCACGCATTCGAGCCACGTCCTGACGTTTTCGAAGTTCTCACCCGCAGCATCGAATTGAATCATCGTCATAATGTGACCGCTGTTCCGGACGCGGTTTGGTGCAAGCGCGATTCCTGCGACTTTGAGATGACTGAAGAGCCCTCGGTCAGCGCACTTCGCCCCAACCCTTCAAGCAATCACGGAAGTGCGCTGATCCGAGTTCCTACGACAACTCTCGACGATTATTTTTCTTCCTCAACCACCAGGCCCAATCTGATTAAGGTCGATGTTGAAGGAGCTGAACTCCAAGTCTTTCAGGGCGCCAAGTCGCTGTTGACACGGACGCAAGCAGAGGCCCCGGCTCTCGTTTTTGAATACGGTCCCAAAAACTCGCAAGAATTCGGTTATGCGGCGCCGGAGACTCTTGCATTCCTGAGAGAATTTGGGTACACCATTTTTACCTGGAACGAAGGGAACTTGTCCGAGTTGGAAGGCAGTCCGATTCTTCGTGCTCGACAACAAACTTGCAATCTGATGGCAATGAAAGTGAAACCGCCCCGCACTTCCGCACTCGATGTCAAGTTATAGCGTTCTCGTATAACTCCGCTGGAGCATCAACTTGTGACCTCAGGGCGGCCAAGACTGCAGTTACCCTGGAAAGAGTCTCTTACTCTATCGACTACTAGCTGAGTTCGGTACGCTTCCTCCAGGTCACACTCAATAAGGAGTTGATCGTGGCAGCGAATCGCATTCAGAAAGCACCGTGTCTCCTTAACAAAGATGTCATCGTGCTCTTTTTCAGGGAGTGTCCCATCAATCGTGTTCCTGGTCATCGCGAAGTCCCAGCCCTCTAGATCAAGAGAGCCCTCTTCGCAGAAAACATGGACATGAATGTCCTTTTCTCTCGCCTCACAGCTATAAAATAGCGTCCCTAACGGTCCGTCAACAAAACGCATCGCTACTGCCACCCCAAATTCTGGATCTCCTGCCGTGGTCGACGGGGCGGCTATTGCGCTTACGGATTCAATTTCCCCCAGCAGAAATCGACAGAGATCCAGGACGTGGGTCGCCTGCTCATTGAATGGTCCGCCAGATACGTTGGCGTCAATCCACCACGGAACGCGATATTTCTTACCCACCCATACACAAGAGATCCCGAGTACCTTTCGACTCGATAAAACCTTCCTTGCTAAAAGGACAGAATTTCGATAACGGTTCATGTAACCGACTGCGTTGACTAGCCCAGCCCGCTTCGCCTGCTCTAACAAAGGAACGACATGTTTGGCGCTTAGTCCAACCGGCTTCTCAACAAACAACGGAATCGAGTTGGCAACGCATAGCAGCTCAAAGGGACCGCGATAAGATGGTGGGACGCACACAAATACCCCGTCGATGGAATGCCAGTCGAGGTCTTCGGGTCTAGCAGTTGCCGTGCCACCAAATCTGTTTGCCAGTTCCTGCGCACGGGCGAGATCGGAATCGCGGAACCAGCCAATCCGCGCACCGAGCTTCTGTGCCGCTGCAGCGCGCTCCGCGCCCATCCTACCGCAACCAACAATTCCGACTCTCAGTTGTTCCACGATCGTCTCGAGCAAGATGGTACACCAGGTCGAACGAAAACGGCCTGAGCGAACCCTAGCTCGCCATTTTCGCGGATCGACCTGACTTTCTTACTAGATCACAGAAAAGATCCTCAAGGGCGCGGGTCATCACACCGGCCTGGAAATGGCGGTTAAAGCGTTCTTGCGCCTGGCTTCCTAGCGACCTCGCCAAAGTGGGGTTACGCAGAACTCTGAGCATCGCGTCAACCAAAGCCGGTACATCGCCAGGCGGCACTACCAGCGCCGTTTGGGAGTCTTGCACCAATTCGCGGATGCCTCCGACATCGGTGACGACAGCAGGCAGGCCGAGCGCCATGCTTTCGTATACCGCAATGGGTGAGGATTCGAGCAAACTCGCATGGACGTGCACGTCTATCGCTGCCCACACATCTGCAATCGAACCCGGATATCCCCCTATCCGAACCCGGTCGGCGATTCCAAGTTCAGCAGCCTGACGCCGCAACTGCTCCAGGTACTGGGGAGGGTCGGCATAACCGCACAGCAAGAAAGAAGTTGCTGGCTCCTTCTCGAGCACTTGACGCGCCGCATTGAGCAGCACTGCGTGCCCCTTATAAGGAACCAACCGGCTCACTTGGCCTAAGACTCGTACGTTCGGGTCTCTCGGGAGGTTGAAGAAAGCTCTTGTCTCAACCCGTCCTCTTTCCATGGTTGGAGGAAAGATGCCATTGGGAATAACGACAGCCTGCTTATGCGGACGAATTAGCCAGCGCTGCATTTTATCGATCGCGAAGCGGGAATCTGAAAGGAGAACATCGACTTGAGAAAGCATCGCCTGCTCGATCGCGTACCACAACGGGGATTGCCCGAGGTCGTTCGCGTATTGAGTGGACACAACAGCCGCAACGCGGGCCATACGGCCAGCCAGCAGCCCGAAAGGTGTCGAATAGCAGGGGTGGGTGTCAACAATATCGATCTCATGGTCACGTAGGTAACGGGACAGACGGCGCAGCACGCGAGAGAAGGATTGGGCGTCACCCCAGAGCATCGACAAGCCATGCTGCCTCCGCCGGCGGCTGCTGCGGGCTTCCTCTCCCAGATGCTCCACGGGTATCTGATAACGATCGAAGTCGGGTTTCATGGAACCGTACAGAGATATCTCCCGGTCGTCAGGTGGAATTATTGTGAGGACTGTATGGCTGAAGCGATTACGATCCAAGGCTCGCGAGAAGCTCAAAACTCGGCTCGTAGCGCCTCCCATCGAAAGATGCGTGAGGAGAGAGAGAATACGCACTTTGGAAGACGTCATGCGAGGTCCTTAGGCACCGAAAGCGGCGGAGGTCTGTCCCTCAATTTCTTGCTGGATATGGCCGACAACGCTATGGCTATGATCGATCGTCCAGGGGTGCGTTCTAATTGCTTTCTCTAAAAGCGACGAATCTCTCCCTAGTACGGCAGCGGCAGCGATCCGCTCGTACTCGACGAAGGAACTCAAGGTCTCCGCAATATGGAGGGGAACACGACCAGCGGGTTTGATTCGCCTCCATGAGCCGCCTTCGTATCTGCATGGGATTTCGAAGATATCGGTCTCCCCCCATTCGTTGTCGAATTCCGACCCTCTCGCGCTCAAAAAGAATGGCGTGCTTATCCGCTCGCCTGCCAGGGCACGAATCAAGGGTCCGACGCAATGCTCATACCAGGGTGCAGGTCTCCGCTTTAATGTATCGAGAACGGCATTGCGGTCTCCCGCGGCGTATGAAGCGAACGCCAGAGCACTAAGGTCCTGAAGCACTTGCGCGCGCGACTGCTTCTGATTCTGCTGCTCCTTCAGAACCTCAGCCGCGTCGTAGTGCAGACGCAAGTACTTCAGCGGAACTCCTGAGGATTTCTGGATTCGTTCAGCGGTAGGAAAGCCTTGCTCATGTCCCGACACGTTACAGTACTCAAGCAAAAGATCACGAGAGCCTAAGTGTATGCCGTAAAACCATCCCACGTGATTTATGCCTGCATAGTCGAAGCTAATCGCATCGGGCGCAACCCTGAGAAGCTCGCAAATTTGCACCAGCGTTGTCCACGGCAACTCACAGACTCCCAGCACACAGAGTTCAGGGAAGATCACGCTTGCAGCACGCACGAGAATGCTTACTGGTGAGGACAACATCAAGATCTTCGCCGCGCCACAATTGTCGCGGATCAAGCCCAGGAGAGTTCTCATTGCAGGCCATACTCTCCAGGCTGCGGACAGTCCACCCACCCCCAACCCCTCGTCACCGCACAAACCGAACTTTACTGGAAAAGTTTCGTCGAAATGGCGACCCGCATAGCCTCCGAACCTGGCCTGTATCAATACCACTTCCGCGCCTGCCAGGGCCGCCCCTATTTCTTCCGCCGACATACCAGCGACCTCAACTGTGACCATCTCGGAGCACGCCAAGGTTCTTGACGCGGATGCGACCGCCTCTGCCTTCAAACGGTCGCGGGCAATCAGAACGAAATGGAGATGCTGAGGTAGAGGTTGCGTTGCCAGGTACAGAAATAGGAGAGGAGTGCTTTGAGCGCTTCCTCCGACAACTGCTATCTTCAAGTTCTCGACGCCGCCTTCCGTCAGTATGGTTTTCCGAGGCTAGCTTTTCCTGGGCAAGCAGGAATCCTGTCTTAAACTGCCGCAACTTCAAATACAAACAGCCTCACATCAGTGGAACCAGTGTTTACTAAGGAATGGGTTCCTCCGGGGCGGTTTCGGACCAAGTCGCCAGGCCGAACCAAAAAGGTTACGCCGTCGCGGTGCATCGTGCCTTCTCCTTCCAAAATCAGGTAAAACTCTTCTTCGTCCAAGCGGTGCGTGTGCAACCCGATGCTTGAACCCGGTGGCATGCATGTAAAATCTATGAAGTTGCACGCTCCTGAGAGGGCTGCCCTGGTGGCAAGCCGTGCAAAACTGAGATAGCCCTCTCCGTCGTGCGCCCGCACAGCATTCTGCTGGACATCATAGATGTTGCAGCGATCAAATTTATCTTCAGTCTTCATTTGTTCTAGCCACCTCTGGAATCGCGTTTCCGGAGGCCTTCTCAATACAGGTTTCTGGCCGAAACCAAGGCCAATCCAAAGCCGAAAAACCGTCCGAATGTTACAACAAATGTGAGACTTTAGGTATGGAAAACTCATGCTCTTGTTCCCCGGCACATGAAGCGCTAAGGTACAGTTCATGAATCCTGCGGAGCCTTCTGATCAACCGATGAATGCGCACGGCGTTTATCGCCAGTACGACGAAGCCGGCAACCACCACCGCATCGAGTTATTGCGCAAGCGGGGAGTGGAGGTGTGGGGAAGTGCGCGCGTTTATATTTCTGCGGACGTTTGCCTGAAGAACCTCTGCCCCGGAGCAATCCTCAAGAATGCAAGCATCTCAGGCGCAGAGACCATGATTGGCCGGGGGGCAGAGATTGGCACTTCAGGAACAGCCGTCCTTTGCAATAGCCAGATCGGAAATGATGTTGAACTGGGGGCTGGGTTTTATGAATCCTCAACTCTGCTCTCCTCTTCGAAAGCCCGTGGGTTCGCAGAGTTTAGAGCCGGGACATTGCTTGAGGAGACAGCTGAAGTAGGGCATAACGTCGGTCTCAAGAATACCTTCCTCGGACTGGGTGTGGTTGTGGGGTCGAACATAAACCTGTGTGACATTGTCATTACAGGAGGCAGTTCGCGACAAAATCATACAGAGATTGGTTCAGGTACTGTCCATTTTAATTTCGATCCGCGACGAGACAAGTTTGGGAGTCTTCTTGGCAATGCAACAGGGCTTCTTCTCGCTTCCCCGCCTATTTTTGTTGGAGGGAATGTCGGCTTAGTAGCTCCGCTCCACGTCGGTTACGGAGCTGTAATACCAGCAGGTACGACGGTTCGATCTGATATCCCGAATGGAAAGCTCTTCAGAGCCTCTTCACCAGAACAAGAGACGGGATTGAAGGATTTTGAGCCTGCTCTGTACTGCGACATATCACGCAAGTGCATTACGACTGCAAGACTGATTGGCACCCTGCATGCCCTCCGTGAGTTCTATGAGCTTGTCCGTATGCCGTTTTGCGACAGCTGGGAAATGCATTTGTACAAAGCAGCGGTCGCCCGATTGGCAACGCACGCAGAGCATCGGGTAAGAGAACTCCGCTCAACTATCGACAGACTACGCGGTTCTATCGAGTACGCCGAATCCACCAAAAGGTCGCTTCAGTTCGTCCTACAACACAGGTTGCTTGTCACGAAGAAAGACTGGATTTCAGAGATCCTATCCCGCCCGACGATATTACCGCCGCCGACATTGTTCTTGCACGAATACGAAAGAAACAGAGCTGGGCACGAGCACGCGGAAACAATTCGGATGCTCAGCGAAGGAGCGTTGCGCGGAGCGCGGCACTGGTTGCTTTCAATCGAAAAGGTATACAGGGAACCAATCCAGGCTCTATTCGAGCAATGACGAAGCTTTCTAGGATCACTCGCCGGGGGTTCGCGATGATCGCGCTACTCCAGAACTGCCTCCGGCGCTTCCGCGACTTTACGATTTCTGAGTCTTAAGGAGAAACAGCAACAAAGGTGATAGCGACAGATTGTCAACAACGCCGTTGCGTTGGATTAACTCACGTAACTCACTCTCGGTGAACCACCGTATTTCGATTACTTCGGCACGATCGAATCCTCGCTCGGTCTCCAGGGCATCACTTGTCCAAAAAATCTCAAACCGTTGGTTACTACATCCGTAGGATGAATAGCAGTTGAGAAAGTGCACAAGTGACGTTGCCCGGAAGCCGGTTTCTTCCTCCAGTTCTCTAGCTGCGGCCTCGGGCAATGTCTCATCCACGCCTACCCCGCCTGACGGTATTGCCCACACGTATTCATCCACAATTGGCCGGTACTGTCGTATGAGGAGTACGTCTGTACCTCGGGTGGCGAGAACACCTACGGCAGGGCGAGGAAAGTCGATGATGTAGTATTGGCTGGTTGAACCGTCATATAATTTCAATCGCTTCTTCACCACTGAAAAATATGGATTTTGCGACAGTATCTCCATCTCGCTCTGCCGCTCCTCGCTATTCATCAATCGCTACCTTTGCTTTTGAAAAAGTCCCGCATACACTCTGCCACATAGTCTACTTCCCCAGCCTCCATGTCAGGCCTGATTGGCAACGCGACAAGTTCAGTCGCCAGCATTTCTGCGACCGGGAACTGCCCACGCTTCCATTTCCAGCGCTGAAATGCCGGTTGAAGGTGTATAGGAACGGGGTATCGAATAACGGCATCGACCCCTTTGCTGCGCAAATGAGCCACAAGTTCATCGCGTCGGAGGGTTCTCACCTGGAATAAATGATAGACGTGTAGTTCGTCCGGGGAGATGCTCTGGAATGACACCGGCAAGTCAGCCAGGCGTTCGCGGTACCATTTGGCTACACAGGCTCGCTGCTCATTCCATTCCTCCAGTTTGTCCAGTTTCCACGACAGAATAGCAGCCTGAATCGAATCCAATTTTGTATTGAGACCGGGAAGAATATGATCATTCTGACCGGTTTGCCCAAGCGCACGATGACAAGAGAGGGCGAAGGCGAGATCTTGATCGTCTGTGACTACCGCACCCGCATCACCCGCCGCGGCGAGATTCTTGCTTGGATGAAAGCTGAAGCAGCCTAATCGACCAAAACTGCCAACGCAACGCCCTTTCCATCGCGCGCCATGTGCTTGCGCCGCGTCCTCGATGATACTCAGTTCTGCTCCGCGCGCAATGTCTGACAATAGTGTCATTGGCGTCGGCTTGCCATAAAGGTGGACCGGTATGATGGCACGGGTTCTTTTCGTGATAGCCGCCTCGACTTGCCCCTGATTCATCAGGAACGAGTCTTCCTCCGCATCGACCAGAATCGGTTGTGCACCCACCAACTCTATGGCAGCCACCGTCGCGTTGAAGGTATTCGCGTGGGTTATGACTTCGGCTCCAGGACCAATCCCTATCACTCGCATAGCCAGGACTAGCGCATCCGTTCCAGTGTTAACGCCCCTGGCAAAGCGCACGCCGATCGTCTTTGCAAAGTCAGCTTCAAACCGTTCGACTTCGGCCGATAATATGTAGTGACCCTCAAGGATCATGCTCTGAATCCGGCTGATCAGTACATCGACATTAGGCCCGAACTGAGCACGGTAGTTGTAGCGTGGAATCCGAAAGGTTTGCATATAAATGTCTCGTCATACGACTCAATCGGCGTATTTGAACAGCGTTGAGCCGCAGTAGATTCTACGGATAGATGATCTCACACCTCAGATGGCAAGCTCGGACAACCGTCTACCCACGCTTCTACGCACTAAATCACGCCGAGACGTTTGTGCGCGTACGTGGCCGCACCCAACAGGCAGACTTCATCATCACGGCTACAAAGCTGAATCAACTGTGAATCGAATATTGGAAATCCGGGGAATGAATCTCGTATGCCCATCGTGTCTCGGAGGATCTCAACGTAGACAGAGCCCAAACTCTGGGCAAAACCTCCTGCAATCACGATGCGATCTAATCCCGCTGCCACGGTGATTGACATCAGAGTCTGACCTAGAGGTCTTGTACAGCAACGGATCACATCTAACGCCCATGCATCACCTGCCAGTGCGGCAGGAACCAGGTGATTTTCGTTATTGATCTTCGTACTGATTGCGCCAAACTGACTTGAACACAGCGAGGTAGAAAATTCCTGCTCATCTTTCTCAGCTTTTCGTCTGGCTGCCCGTTCTATGCCTCGGCCAGACGCAATTGCGCCTAGGTGGCCTCTGGACCCGCAATCGCAAAGCGGTGCCAGTGGATCGCTGTCGACTGTTACGTGGCCGATTTCTCCCGCATAGGGCACATCATCAATAACTCCCACACTTGAGGTGCGATCGAAGAGTTTGCTTCCTATACCACTACTTACCGTTACGGCGATGAACCTCGTGGAGTCAGTTACACGGCTTAAATGCCATGCTGCAGCTGACATGTCGTTCAAGAGAAATGCCGGTCGTGCCGTCGCACTACTTACCTTCGCTCGAAAGTCGGGGATTGAAAACTGTCGACCAATAATCGTTGGCGCTGCAATGGCTCTTCCCTCCGAATCAATTGGCCCAGGAAATCCAATAATTACCGGATCTGAAGGCCCGACAAGATCTGCCACGCTCGCCACGTAACCACGGATTAACTGAAGCAATTCATCCCAAACGGTCGCTGAGGTAGAGTGCGTAAGAAAATTAGGGATATGACACTTCACCATGCGCTCCAGCGTTGCACTTGTAGGATTGCTGCACGTACGCGCTACAGCACATCGGATGTGTGTTCCCCCCAAATCGAAGAGTATCGCCGGCACTTAATCCTCCCGAGAATGCGCACATCAAGCTGTCACAGCATAGTCCAGAACGGCTGAAAACTTCCGAGACATCTCTCGAAGTGTGTATTGAGCAACAGCTCTCAGCATCCCCTTGGTACCCTACGTGCCCGTTGCGAACAAATTCGGCATACGTGGCCACCAGGAAATCTCTCAACTCACGATCTGACTGAACGTGCACCCCGGCTTTGGTGTGCGTGAGCACCCGTGTCAAAGCGCCCGGTGTTCCACCTACGGCCAGTATGGGTCACTTCGAACCCAGGTATTCATGTAGCTTTCCCGTGTGCCACCCACTTTCACGCGTGTCATCCCACCCAAGCAATAGGAAGATCTGCGACTCCCGCTGGAGTTTCAGGGCCTGTTCACGCGGGACAGAATCGTGCACATCGGTAATGTCCTCCAATTTGTAGTCGCGCACTACGCTTGGAAGCCATGATTCCAGCAGCCCGTAGAAGCGGAGCCCAGCCGCAATCTTGCAGCAGACAAATTATCTTCGTCGAGAAAACAGGGTAGTCGCCGTACCTTTTATGCATTATGCAGCCTCGCAGCCCACTCGTCCGGAACGGTGACCAAAACATCCGCGTGGGCCAAAGCCCAGGTCACAGGGGGTGAGGAAGTGATGATTGCGTCGATCTCTCCGAGGCCCTTGAACTCCCGTACAGCCTCAGTGGCAAATGGGATCCAACCCGTTCTTGGGGTCGGGAAACATCAAGATGGTCCTCACTAGGTTAATCACTCGTGTGTGTGGCGGGTCCGCTTTCCGCCGGGTCGACAGAGGCAAGCCCACCTGTTCGTGAAGGCCTTGATCGGGATCAAGTCCAAACCTGCGCTTCCAATCCGGTAATCTATTTCGGAAGTCCGTCTCTCGATCACTTTACCGGCAGAGTGTGTCTGTCCGGGAAGCTTCGTCGTTACCACCACAACGTCCCACCCGAACTCAGGAAGATATTTCGCCACCCCCCGGACGTCTAGTTCCAATCACTGGTAGGTGGGTATACGTACGTCATATACAATCCCATACGCATGGACTCACTCTGCGAAACACCCACTGGAAACGAACATATCTGACTTATCGTCGCCACCAACTATGGACTTACTTTGATCTACTGCTGGGTTGCTGATTTCCGCTACGCGCACTAAGAACTAACAACTCAAGTCGCCAATGGTAGGAGAATCCCCATTCGAAGGAAAGTAATGTCTCAGGCCGCCTTCTTGGATAGCTTCACGTCCGAACGTGTAAAGCGGTGCTTACCGACAGGCGAAACCGGGATGGCCTCGGTCTCTCGGACGTCTACCTTCAGTCGTCGAGTAGAATCGAGGTTTTCGATCTTCTCTTGAACCGCTCGGATTGATTGTTGCCACCTTTTCGGCTGCCCCGGATTAGAAACGATCCATAACGTAATCGAGTCCTGTGCCGTCTGGTGAAACTGGAACATCTGGATTCCTTCGCTTCCGTACATCAGATGAGTGAAAAATTCCCCGTGTACTACCTGACCGTTCGGGAAAACAAAATTATCGCTGGTACGTGCGATGTTCAGATCCATCAGCGGAAATTGCTTCCCACAGTCACAGGTCTGATCCGACAAAGCTCCGCAATCGTCATTGCGATAGCGGATGAACGGCATTACCTGGTTCCACAATCCGGTCACCAGGAAAGGCAATGGCTCATGTCCATTCTCATGCCTGCGTTCGGTTTCCAGAATTACGAAGTCAGAATTGACATGCATCTTGCCGCGGGGACATTCGGAAGCGATGTTCGGAACTTCGGAACTGCCATAAACGCTGTAAACTTGACAACCAAACACTCGGGAAATAATCTCGCGTTGCGATGGATAGAGCTTTTCTGCTGTGGTGTACGCGCCCTTGAGAGGACCTAGGCGTTGACCGGTGTCTTCGATGTAGGCAGCGAAGCGCGCGATCGTAGAAGCGTATCCGAGCGCGATCGACGGGTTAACTTTTTTCCATTTCTTGAGCCAGCTCTCAAACTCCGCTGTGCCCGACTGGAATGGATCAAACTGATACTGGCGTCGTAAGCGCTGCCGCAATTCGAATTCCCAACTCTTCATCGAATGGAAATGATCGTCGGCGCCCCAGAAAAAGCCAATCATGTCGCCCGGTTCCCACCCACACTGAAGCAGGTTACGATACGTCGCTGCATCTTGCGCGTCGAGAACAGAACGATCGCGATAAAACGTAATCGGTATCCCTGTTGACCCACCCGTGTTCCCAGTAATGAGCTTATCCTTTGGTATGTCTTCTCTGACCAGGTCGGCAAGTCTTTCCTGGACGATATTCTTAGTTAGAACTGGCAGTGAGGCGAAGTCATCGAGACTGCGTATATCGCGGCTTCGGATGCCAGTCATGCGGAACATTTCCCTGTAGTAGGGAACGCGCGCTTCCGCTAACTGAAGCAGCGTGGAGAGGCGCTGAAACTGTCGGCTCAAGATCTCGGGTCGTGGTGCGTATGGTACTAACGAAATCTCGTCCATTATCCGGGAGCAACGAGAACCACGGACACGCTGCGTAAGGCCGAGTAATATCCTTCCCGAAATACTCATACTGGATCACGCGCGAGAATTTCACCTATGATGCCGTCAGTGATCCTCGTAACCCAGGTATCGGCCAGTTAAAAGGGGCTCGGGACCTGGGATGGGGGAGCCGCCGGACGAGGTGTGCCTTAAGCGTTGCTGAAAATGGCAGCACATCGTAACATGAGGTTGTCTGCAGGTCAAATGTTGTCAGTAGCGGCAGCCGTGTCGTTGATCGCGTCGCTATTGGCTGAATCCATCGCAAAGGTAATTCACATTCCGAACCTCAAATTTGGCTTGTCGGCTGTGGATGTTGACGATGCTTATTTCACAATTTGAGCGGCTCGATTGTGACGCACGGCAGCACGTATCCGGTAGGCGCTAACTTTTGGGAGTGAAAGTGACAGGCGACTTCGCGAGTTACCGGGAGGTGCCGTTCGAACCTCTCGTTCCCGCAGACTGTCAGGTAGTGAAAATCCGCAGGAAATGCTGAATTCAGCCGGCAAGGATCAGATGGCAACGAATGCCGAGCAGGGATCTACGTCGCTCGTAGCAATCTCCCGGGTACCATCGTGCTCATACGCCCCAGGATCGGGTCGAGGCCATGCTATTTTTGAGGCGCTCACTCGTGTCGCAAGAGATCTGCAGTGGTCAGATGCAAGAGGGCCGTTCGGCGCAATGATCCACCCGGGAGAGCGGGTACTGATCAAACCTAACTTGGTCCTGCACTACAATCAGGGAACGGGGGGCTTGGAGCCTTTAGTGACCCATCCGTCCCTCATTCGTGCGGTTGTCGAGGCCGCACTCCTAGCAGACGCGAGCGAGGTAGTCGTAGGCGACGCGCCTTTGCAGAGTTGTGATTTCTCCGACCTGCTCGAGCGGACAGGATTGGAGGTCTGGGCCGACGAAACGATGAAGTCCGATTCGCGATTTAAGGGAATTCGTGACTTCAGGCGCACCACTTGTGTAGTTGTCGGTGGTATCCGCAAAGCAAGGGAAGATTTACTGCCGGAAGATCGCTTCACATTATTTAATCTCGGGCAAGACAGTCTATTAGAGCCAGTTTCCGGTGAGGAGCAGCGTTTTCGTGTGACCTGGTACGATCCCCGACTTATGGCGCGGACACATCGGCCAGGCCACCACCAGTTCTTGGTGGCGAGAGAAGTACTTGATGCCGAAGTAATTATCAATCTCCCTAAACTGAAAACTCACAAGAAGGCAGGATTGACCGGCGCTCTTAAGAATCTGATTGGAATCAATGGAAACAAGGAATACTTACCGCATCACCGTCTAGGCGGATCCGAAACAGGAGGCGATTGTTATCCTGGTGCTAGCAAAGTCAAACGTGCCCTGGAATACGTGATGGATCGCCAAAACTTGACGACTTCGCTCACCGCTGGCTTTTTGTGGCATTGTCTGGACGCTGTGTTGTCGCGCACATTGGGTCTGCAGGGCGACCGTTTCGGCGTGGATGGTTCCTGGTCCGGCAACGACACGATCTGGCGAACGTGTCTGGATCTCAATCGCATTCTGCTCTACGGAGGGCTGGACGGAAGTATGGCTGATAAACGGCAGCGCCGCGTCTTTCATGTTGTGGACGCGGTTGTCGCAGGCCAAGGAGATGGCCCTCTTGCTCCTGACCCTCTGCCCTTGGGCCTGGTTCTCGCTGGGGACAATGCGGTCGCAGTTGACTGGGTGGCTGCCCACTGCCTAGGGTATGACCCGTTTAAGATTCCTCTGCTCCGGCAGGCTTTTGGAGATTTCCGCTGGCCTCTCTGCGAATTCAGCGACGCTGAAGTGCACGTAACGGGACAGTTGGGGCAGGGCGCGCCGACGATTTTGAGTGGACACAGGATACCCGTAGCTCACCCTCTCGGTTGGAGAAATGCGTTGCCTCGAATAGCAACGATCGATGCCGAAGGGGACGGAATTCCATCTGAGTTCTTGAGTACGCCGCGGGACTGCCTTCCCTTGGAAGCGAGCACTACCCGTAATGCGTCCAGCGATTCCTGATTTGACGGACAGGGTTTCCGGACCCAAGTCGTCCTACTCAGTTCATCGCGGCGGTCATTGTTGGGAGGGGGTGAATAGGTACTTGAAACGTGCCCTAGTCCCGCCGCATGGGGCAGGAACTAACAACTGAGCGTCCCCTGAAGCAGAATAACCCTTCCCCCTTTTCTGAACCCATGGGATTTATAGGACGTGGTGACCACCCCGAACCTATCCGTAACCGGGACCCGAATGAGCGCCTGGATGCTGAAAAAAGTCAAGCGACTTTCGTCGAATCATCGGTCCGCGATCGCATTGCATTCGCCTAACGCCCTACTTGAAACGAGACTGCGCATGTGCTCTCCAGAAAAAAGCCGGGACAGTGACAGGCTCCGCTGTGCGCAGATTCGCTGAGTTGCAGGCATTCGTGCCATCCACTTCAACAGCCTTGCGTTTCCAGTAAACTGGCTACCCAGTGAGGGATTGCCACATGCACAACCTTAGGTCGTATTTCCAACAGAGGTTCATCGCGCTCTTGTTTTTATTACTTGCGGGTTCAGCAGTTGCCCAGTCGCTTCCTCCCCAATTGATGAGCGGCCTCAAATGGCGACTCATTGGGCCATTCCGTGGAGGTCGAGTGGTTGCCGTTGCCGGTGTGCCGGGCGACTCGACGACTTTTTACTTCGGCGCGGTCAACGGCGGAATCTGGAAAACCACCGACGGAGGAACAGTCTGGACACCGATTTTTGACAGCCAATCGGTCGGCTCAATCGGCGCCATTGCCGTGGCACCGTCCGACCCTAGAACGATCTACGCCGGAACGGGCGAGTCGGATATTCGTTCCGACTTGTCTTCCGGAAACGGCGTTTACAAATCCACGGACGGCGGCTTCACGTGGGCACACTTAGGCTTGGAGGACACGCGGCAAATCAGCCGGATCGTGGTTGATTCGGGAGACCCGAATGTGGTCTATGTGGGTGCTCTCGGTCACGCTTATGGAGCAAACGAACAGCGTGGGGTTTACAAATCCAATGATGGCGGGACGCACTGGATTAAGGTTCTGGATGTGGGATCTGAAATCGGCGTATCTGATCTGGCGATCTGCTCCGGCAACTCGCAACTCTTGTTTGCCGGCACATGGAATACGCATCGCCCTCCATGGAGCGCCTATGCTCCGATCGATGGACCCGGCGGAGGTCTCTACCGCTCTCAAGATGCCGGGAAGACATGGTCTCATCTCAACGGCAGCGGATTGCCAGAAGGCGATTGGGGAAGGGTTGGGGTTGACGTTACGCCAGACGGCAAGCGCGTCTACGCGCTAATTCAAGCGAAAAAAGCCGGCCTGTATCGCTCCGACGATGGCGGAGAGACTTGGACTTTGGAGAACGCGGACCCTCGTCTCACCAGCCGGGCCTGGTATTTCAACAGCATCACGATCGATCTCCACAATCCCGATGTGATCTATATCCCAAATGTCGCTCTCTACCGATCCGACGATGGAGGGAAGACGATTTCGATTGTCCGTGGCGCGCCCGGCGGTGACGATTACCATCAGATTTGGATCGATCCCAGGAATTCCTCCAGTATGGTTCTCGGAACAGACCAGGGCACAACCGTCAGCCTCGACCGTGGCAAGACGTGGAGCACATGGTACAACCAGCCCACCGCACAGCTCTATCACGTTATTACCGACAACCAGTTTCCCTACGTCGTGTACGGGGCTCAGCAGGATAGCGGAAGCGCCGCCGTTCCAAGCCGCACCGATCACGGCCAGATCACTCCACGCGATTGGTTTCCCGCCGGCGGGAGCGAAAGTGGATACATGGCGCCCGATCCCAGGGATCCCAACATCATCTACTTGAGTGGGACCTACGGCACGGTTTCCCGTTACAACAGGCGGACCGGCCTCAGCCAGGATGTTACTCCGTGGCCGGTGCCGGCATTTGGTTCCGAGATCAATCAACGTAAGTATAGGGACCCCTGGACTCCCGTCCTCATTTTTTCCCCGGCTGACTCCACAACGCTCTATCTTGGGACACAATATGTGATGAAGACTATTGATGGCGGTCTGCATTGGCAGACTATCAGCCCCGATCTCACAGGATCGACACAACAGCCCGGAGAAAAAACTGAAGGACCAACGACGATCGAGAACGCGAAGCAAAGAGGCTATGGCGTAGTATTCACCATCGCGCCATCAGCTCTAAGCCGCGATACGATCTGGGCAGGAAGTGATACAGGATTAATTCACCTCACTCGCGATGGCGGGAAGACCTGGAAAGATGTGACACCCCCGGGCTTGACCGCCTGGAGCAAGATTTCGTTTATCGAAGCTTCACACTTTGATCCCGCTGTTGCCTATGCGGCGGTTGACCGCAGCCGCCTCGATGATCGCGCACCGTATCTCTATCGCACCCGCAATTTTGGTGCGACCTGGCAACTGATTAGCAATGGCATTGGGGCCGACTCTTTCCTGCGCGGCATTCGCCAGGACACCGAGAGAAAGTCACTGCTTTTTGCCGGAACTGAACTCGGAGTTTACGTATCATTCGATGACGGCGACAACTGGCAACCCTTGCAACTCAATCTACCCGTCACTTCCGTTCGCGATCTCACGATTCACGGCGAAGACCTGATAGTTGCCACGCACGGCCGCTCCTTCTGGGTTCTGGACAACATCACGCCGCTGCGGCAGGCGTCTGATGCCGAGAAGGCTAACGTATTCTGGCTTTGCCGTCCTGCGCCAGCATTTCGAATTGATAACGACTTCTTCGCGGGCACTCCGCTTCCTCCGGAGGAACCAACCGCCGAGAATCCTCCCGCCGGTGCCGTCATTGATTATTTCCTCAAGTCTTCGGCGAACACTGTCTCGCTGGAGATTATCGATCCGCAACAGAAACTCGTGCGCGGATTCTCCTCCGAAGATAGACACCCGGAAAAGCATCCACAACTTCCCGTCGCCGAGCGTTGGTTTCCCAAACCGGAGGTCCTCCAAACCACTCCCGGGATGCACCGTTTCGTCTGGAATCTTACGTGGAGCAGTTCCGGAGGACCCGGCATGGATGAAGAATCCGAATACCGCAATCCCAGTGGTCCCAGAGTTGTGCCGGGGATCTACACAGTCAGACTCACTGTTGACGGAAGGCCGCAGACTCAGCCTTTGAAAGTCCTCATGGATCCACGCTCCCCTGCCACTCCAGAGACACTTCACCAGCAATTGCAACTCGGCCAACAGATTTTTGCCGAAACCATAGAAGCTCGCCGCGTGCTTGCTGAAATCGCTTCGCTACGGAAACAACTTGCCGATCTGGAGCAGAAGGTTGGTGAGAAAGATTCGGCGATTAAGTCGGCATTACTGGACGCTCAAACTGAACTCTCAAAGATTGTAACCAAGCCCGCAGCTATCCCAGGGCAGACTGCAGGCCTGCAGGAGGCCTTCGCCAATATGGCATCGGCGCTGCGCGTGGTCGAAGCTGGGGATCGCCCTGTGCCCTCGCAGGCGATTGCCGTTTACAACGAGTCCCACCAGCGTGTCAAAGGCGCCATCGCAGAATGGAGCGATTTCAAGACAACCAGACTTCCCCCGCTTAATCAGAAATTGTCTGAAGCAAATCTAGCTCCCATCGCTATCTCGGAAATCGAACAGGAAGTCCAATTTCTAATGTCACGCTAAACCGCTTCCAACCGGGTGGAGGTTTGAACAAATTCCCGTCATGCTTCGCAGAAGAGTCAAAGCGGCCTTCGTCACATCATCGATTTTTGATCGCATTGCATTCGCCTAACGAGGCAAACACCCGCGCTCATTCGTAGCGCAGGCTCTCGATTGGATCAAGACGTGCGGCGTGGATTGCGGGTACCATGCCGCTGATGATACCCACAAGGCTGAGAATGATGGTCGCCAACACCAGGCTGCTCACGTTGATGTGGAGGCGGATGTCGCCGGCCTGGAGGTTGTCGCCGAATGCGCTCATCAGGGGCAATGCGCCTACGACCCAGGAAATTAGATAAGCAATTGCGATCCCGCCGAGGCCTCCAGCGAAAGTGATGGCCAGGGCTTCGGCTAAGAACTGGAAAAGGATGTGGGCTCTGTGCGCGCCCAGGGCCTTTTCGATGCCGATTTCGCGAGTGCGCTGCTGCACCGAGACCAGCATGATGTTCATGAGGCCGATGCCACCGATGCCCAAGGTAAGCGCTCCGATAAAGGCGAGCAGAATCTTCAGCGCGGTGGTTACCACGGCGAACTCGTCAAAGTCCTGCTTGAAATCGGCGATGAAGACGGCACGGCGGTCGTCCGGGCGGAAGTTGTGGTGTCCGGCGAGCACGGCGCGAACCACTCGGGCCAGTTGCTGGTGGTTCTCGCCTTCATAGTCCATGAAAATCCCTGTGATGTATCTGGTGTCATAGAGGTCGCCCATGGTGCTGAAGGGGATGACGATGAAGCTGTTGTCGTTGTTATCGCCGCCCTGAACTTTGCGCTGATAAACACCCACGACCTGAAAACTCAGACCATTGATGCGGATGCTTTGCCCCAGCGGCGGTTCGCCGGAGAAAAGCCTGCGTCTGGCCTCGTCGCCTATCACCGCCACGCGGGCACGCTGGAATTGATCCTCTTCGCTGAGACCTCGCCCCGTGGCGATTGAGAAGCCACGAATGCGCTCGTAGACGGGATACACTCCGGTGAGGAACAGATTGGTGAAGGTACGAGTGTCGTGCTGGATAGTCGCGCCATTATTCTTGTCGAAGATGGGCGTGACGCCCTTGACCATGGGTACTTCGTTGCGGATGTAGTCGACATCGGCGATCTGGAGGCGGATTTCGCTGCCCGCCTTGGCGCCTCCAGCTTGCAGAGAGGTACGGCCGGGGAAAGCGCCGATGACGTCGGTGCCCCAGGAACTGAAAATGATGCCGATAGCGTGCTCGAAGCCCGAGCCAAAAGCTAGCAGGATGACGACGGTGGCAATACCCCAGGCCATACCGAGCATGGTTAGCGCGGTGCGGCGACGGTTGTACTGCATGGCTCCGAAAGCCTCTTTCAACAAATCACGAGTCATAACTTACTCCTGACGCAGGGCCTCCACGGGTTCGAGCAGGGCCGCCTTACGGGCCGGGTAGAGGCCGGCGGCGATGCCTGCCAGGGCCAATGAGAGCACCGCTCCGATGGCGGACAGCGGCACGATACGCGGCGTATCGAAACCTTGGGGGAGATTCACTCCGGAGAGCAGATGGACGACGAGCATCGCGGCGCCTACTCCGAGCGCGCCGCTCATCAGGGTAAGGAATGCGCCCTCCAGGAAGAATTGAAACAAGATGTTGCGCTTGGTCGCGCCCAGGGCTTTGCGCAGACCGATCTCGTGGGTGCGCTCGGTCACCGCGACCAGCATGATGTTGATGATGCCGATCGCGCCCAGAGCCAGTGTGACCAGACCTACGCCGCCGAGGAACCAATCCATGGCGGTGAATATCTTACCCATGAGTTTCTGGTTCTTGACCGTATCCCACTCCTCCCAGATGTCGTTTCCCTTGGGATCGAAGCCGCCATGGTTGCGCGCCACGATCCTGTGAAGCTCGTCTTTGGCGTCTTCATTTTCGTCGAAGCTGCGGGGTTGATAGTTGATGAACGAAATCGCATTGCCTTCTTGCGAGTTGTCTCCTTTTAGGGGGAAGAGTTCGCGCATGGTGTTGAAAGGGACGAAGAGGCGAATGTTGGTGGAATTTTGCTCTTCGTTGCCGATCATGGAAAGCATGCCGATCACCTCGAAGTGAACGCCGTTGAGCAGGATGGTATTGCCCACGGCGGGACGTCCGGGGAACAGATTGCGCGTGATCTCTCGGCCCAGAACGCAGACGCGGCGGCGCTGTTCGTTGTCTTCGTCATTGAGCCAGCGGCCGGTCTGCAAGGGGATGGTGCGCACCCGGCTGTAGATAGGAGGAACGCCAGAGACCTGGCCGTTGGTGCTTGTGTAGTCACTGACAGCGCGGATGTCGTCACGCGCGATTACGGGCGAGAGATTCAGGGAGAGCTTTGATTCGTTCCTGATAGCAAGGTAGTCGTCATACGTGAGGTTGAACCACTTCATGGAGTTGAAGCTGCCTTCGACGGCGGGCGAGCGGCCACCGAAAAAGAAGATGATGTTCTTGCCGAAGGTCTCGAGTTGCCGGCGGTTGCCGTTGCGGAATCCTTCGCCGACGCCGGCGAGCAGTAGCAGCGAACCCACACCCCAGGCGATGCCAAACATGGTGAGGAACGAACGGAGCTTGTGGGCCCACAAAGTGCGTAGGGTCTGACCGAAGATGTCCAGCAGCATGCGCATTTCTATCTAAGTTCGGTCGAGGGAGAACAGAAAATCTAGCCCCTGATCAACCTCTGCCGCTATGCAGTTCGACTGGCGAGGATGGTAATCGTTAGCGTGCGATTGTTGGAAGAAAGGTGGTCAGGGAATTGCGCTCTGCTTCTCTGCCAGATCCGGCTGTTTGGTTTCCCTCCCCGCACATACGAAGATTTTCGTTGACACTACGAATAGCTTCGTAGTATGATCTTCTTCCATGAAGCGGCCTCCGCAGAAACCTACCGCGTCGGAGCTCGAAATCCTCCACGTTCTCTGGACCCGCGGCCCGTCCACAGTCCGGGAAGTTCACGACTCGCTGAAGGAGAAGCGGGCCACGGGCTATACCAGCGTGCTGAAATTTCTGCAAATCATGACCGCAAAGGGCACGGTTCGCCGAAACGAAAGCCAGAGAGCGCACGTCTATGAAGCGTGCCGGCCGGCCGAGCAAACCAAGCGTCAACTTGCCGGGGACATACTGCAGCGCGTCTTCGAAGGCTCCGCCAGCCAGCTCATGATGCATGCCCTGGCCGGGCGCAAAGCCTCGCGCGAAGAAATTGAAGAACTGCGCCGTTTGCTGGACGAACACGAAAGGAGCCGGCGATGACCGCTCTTACGAATGGGCTTTCCCCGAGCGTAATGCATTCGCTGGGTTGGGCCCTGCTGCATTTTCTGTGGCAAGGCACGGCGGTGGCGGCGCTGGCCGCCGTTGTGATGACGATTTGCCGCCGCGCCTCCGCCCGCTATGTGATCGCTGTTGGCGCGCTGGTACTCATGCTCGCTGCTCCGGTCGCTACGTTCTTTTTTCTAACATCTTCCAGCGCATCGGCTCCCGCAAAGGTTGATTCACCCGCCGAGGCAGAGCCCACGATCGCGCTCAACGTTGCGGCAAGAACATCGTCGGGAATTTCCCGCTTTTCGCCCTCACTGGATGCGCCGCCTTGGCTGGTGGAAGCGTGGTTGCTCGGAGTTGCATTCTTCAGCCTTCGTTCCGCTGGAGGATTCCTGCTGCTCGAGCGCGAACGCCGCAGACAGTCCACCCTTGTGAGCCCTCGACTGCTTGCGATGTGCCAGACGCTGCAACGCCAGCTTGGCCTGGATCGGGCTATCCGTTACTGCGAGTGCGCGTGGCTGCAGGCGCCGGCTGTGATTGGCTGGTTCCGCCCCGTCGTGCTGTTGCCCGTGACCGCGCTCACCGGGCTTTCCGAGGAACAACTGCAATCGATTATCCTCCACGAACTAGCCCACATCCAGCGCCTCGATCCCTTCGTGAATGTTTTCCAAATCTGCGTCGAGTCTCTGCTCTTCTATCATCCCGCCGTATGGTGGCTGAACAAGACCATCCGTGCCGAACGCGAACACTGCTGTGACGATGTAGCCGTTGCGCTCTGCGGCAATCCCGTCGAGTACGCCCGCGCTCTCACGCTGATGGAAGAATGGAGAACCGCTCCCGCTCTGGCGATGGCTGCGAACCGCGGTCCGCTCTCTGAGCGCATCTTCCGTGTACTGGGCTTGAAGCCCATCGGCGCCGGAACCCGTGGCATCGGACTCACTGGCGGCCTGCTCTGCCTGACCGCCGCGCTCGTTGCAGGCAATGCCCTTCTTGGTATCGCCTACCCAAAACCCATTGTGCACGCCAGTCAAATCGCTTTAGCACGCTTCGGTTGGATCTCGGCCAGCTTCCCCGCAGTCTACCCCTGCGCCCGCATCGACTCCGCCGCCAAACCTTCTGCGGCACGCCCTCAGGCCTCAGCTCAGCCTGCCGCCTCAGGCTCGTATATCGACGGTATGAAGGCCGCCGGTCTCGGCGATCTCACGGCCGATCAACTCATTGCCATGAAGATTCATAACATCACGCCGGAATATGTCCGCGGACTGCACGATGAGGGGCTGCACCCCAACGCCGACGATCTGGTCGCGATGCGTATCCACGGCGTGACTCCGGAATACGTTCACGATGTGCGCGGACTGGGCCTCAACCCTGATCAGGATCAACTGGTCGCCATGAAGATTCATCAGATCGACGCCGACTATGTGCGGGGCATGAAAGATGCCGGCATTCACGCGAATGTCGACGAACTCGTGGCCTTAAAGATTCATGGCGCAACGCCCGGCGAAGTCCGCGGCCTTCATGAGCAGGGCTTGCAGGCTGATGCCGACAATCTCGTCGCGATGCGCATTCACAATGTAACGCCTGAGTATGTTGGAGACATTCGCGCTCTTGGGCTCAAGCCCACAGTCGACGATCTCGTCTCCATGCGGATTCACGATGTGACACCGGAGTATATCAAGGCCCTGCAGGCGGCGGGATTCAAGGTCGACATCGACGGCATAGTCAGGGCCCGGATTCACGGAGTGACAGAGGACTTCATCAAGAGGGCGCGCGAGCATGGCTTTAAGGATCTTGATCTCGACAAACTGATCCGCCTCAAACAACTGGGAATCCTGGAATCGCCGGCCGATATTTAGAAAGGATATTTATGAGATTCACACGCACCTTTGCATTTCTGATATTCGGCTTTTGTCTTATTTTCGCTGTGGTCAAGAATCGCGCGGCAGACGTTCGCACCGGCGACTGGACCCTTCGCCACTCGGACGAAGCGGGCAAAGTTGAGTTCTCGCTGATCGAGCACCATCGCGGCGGAAACTCCAACCACGAATCCGACTGGCCCATGAGTTCTTTCCCTGGCGTCGACTTCTCCAAGCCCGGCCGGCAAGACGTTCACTTCATCATCGCGCGCGACGCCGGCAAAATCGATTGCGAAGGCTTTCTCAGCAACGGCGAAGGTGCGGGCATATTCCATTTCCAGCCTGATTCCAATTATGCCGGCGAAATGCACAAGCTGGGCTTCGTCATCGACGATGAGAAACAATACAGCATGGCGGTGCAGGATGTCAGCCTCGAATTCGCACGCCAAATGAGGACCGAACATCTCACCGATCTCGATGCCGACAAACTGATCGCATTCCGCATCTTCCGCGTGGATTCCAACTTCATCGAAGAATTGCGCTCCGCCGGCCTCAAGATTTCAGAAAGCGACAAGCTGGTAGCCTTCCGCATCCACGGCGTAACGCCGGAGATGATTCGCTCTCTCAATCAAGCCGGCTACACGCCCGATGAAGACACGCTGATTGCCATGAGGATTCACGGCGCGACGCCGGAATGGATGGAGCAGCTCAAGAAGCGCGGCTACGATCACGTGGACCTCGAACAGCTGATCGCCTTCAGGATCCACGGCGTTTCTCCGGAATTCATCGAGAAGCTGCAGGGCTTGGGCTATTCCCATCCCGATCCGGATGAACTGGTAGCCATGCGGATCCACAACGTAACACCGGAATACATCAGCGATCTGCGCTCGCGCGGAATGCAAAACCTGAGCATCGATCAGCTCGTCAGCATGCGCATTCACGGCATCGACTAAGCAGCTTCAACGTAAGCTGCAAGCGGAAATCAGGACCGGCAACGTCCGAAGGAACACCGAGGAGCCCTTTCGGAGCGAAG
>CAVYVQ010000034.1:0-43675 GCA_963771895.1 uncultured Acidobacteriaceae bacterium
CAACTTGTGCGCTGGCCGTTGGCACCAAAGCCAAAGGCGCGAGCAAGATTGATGCACCGGCCAGAAGCAGACTGCGCATTGCGAGCCTGTGAGCCCGAGGGGCCACGTTTTTGAATTGCCGCATTTTATTGTCCTCCGGACTTTCCGCGTTCGATCGAAAGTTATATTTCCAGTATCAGCCTCTTGCTCATAGATAACTGGTCAATATGGACCGGATGAGACCGATCCAATCTGCAAGGAAAGCGGGCAGAATTGTCGGGATCGAACCCCAGCTCAAACGCCGGCCGGAAATTCGGTTTGAAGGAATACACTACGGCGAGAATGCAGAAGGAGGCCACGTTCTTAATCGACGTGGCTTTTGTCTTGTACGCAAGCAAGCGCTCGCATCAGCTCAACAGAGCTGCGGGCCGCCGCGCATTTCTGGCCGGACTTGCCGGCTGCAGCGAGAACGCCGTGGCACCACGCATTACTTTCTGAAATGCCGCTGGAACTGCTGCATTTCTTCTTGCGTGCCGACAGTGATGCGTACCCACGTCAGGATGACGGGCCAGATGCGTCCGATAAAAACATTTTGTTTCGACATGGCGTCGATTACTTCTTTGCCCGGGCGTTTAGTGTCGAGCAGGAAGCAGTTCAATCGGAGGGGGTGAGGAGTATCCGTTGCGGTCAAGGCGCTGAAAAGTTTCCTGCCGGACGCTAGCGTTGATGCGCTTGCGTTCGGGGACCAGGCCGGGATCTTTGAGGCTGGCGGAAGCGGCGACCAGAGCGGTGATCGGCATCAAATTCCAGCCGGAGCGGTCCATGACTTTGTCGAGCAGGTCGGGGCGGGCGATGGCGAAGCCGCAGCGCAGACCGGCCATGCCGTAGGCTTTCGAGAAGGTACGGAGAACGACCACATCCTTGCCGGCCTTGACGAAGTCGAGTGTCGAAGGAGCATCGCAAAGATGGATGTAGGCCTCATCCACCGTCACGATGGAGTCCTTGGACTTGTTGTCGACAAGGTATTCGAGGTCGGAGTGCGGCGTGAGTGTGCCGGTTGGATTATTCGGATTGCAAATGTAGAAGAGTCCAGCGTCAGGAGCGGCGGCAATCATGGCTTTGACGTCGTGCGCGTAATGTTGGTGAGCGGAACTTTGACGGCGCGGGCCTCGGTAGCCGTTGCCGCAATGCGGGCCGGCTTCAGAGCCGGGATCGGCGGCGACGTAGCTTCTTTGCGGTGAAGTGAAAGCGGCGACCGTGAAACTAAGCGGAGGGGTGGACCCGGGAAAGACGCGCATATAGTCGGGATTGAGGCCTTCCTGTCGCGCGAAAGTGTGGACCAGGTCGTCGGTGCGATCGGGAGGTCGCGTCCTCCGAGAGGGAGGATGGCCGAAATAGCGTCGCGCGCAGCGTGGCTGGGTCCAAGGGGATTCTCGTTGGAGTCGATCATGACCCCGTCCTTCGGTGCGGGCCGGCGGGCGCGGTCGCGAGCATGGGTTCGGTAACGATCTGGGAAGCCGCCGCCCTGCGGCGGCCGCTGTGAGTTGCAGGAATGAGCGACGGGAGACAGGTGAGAGATCTGAGATAGCATGGCGAACCTCCGGTTCATCCAGCGGTCTACAGGCTAAATGGTTTTGCGGTTGAGGGATAGGGGCGAAGTTCTAAAGCGCCAGAACCAAGAGCGTGACCAGAAACAAGCGAAAGGCAGCGGGCAGGAGTGCTGCTCCAAGGGCATCCTCCACCGGCATCCTTGCACAAGCATCTCCACGTTATTGCGGCAGGGGTTGCCGCGAGATGGCGATATCCGGCGCGGCACTGGATTATGTGTTCTGTTTGGATTTCACTTCCAGTTTGCGGTAGCTGCCGTCTTGCGCGGCGTTAGTGGAAGTGTGGCCGAGATTGTACTGGCTGCGGAGTTCGGCGGCGATCTGGTCGAAGGCTTCGCGCAGTTTGTCGAATTTGTTGCCGACGTTGATCACGCGGCCTCCGGTGGCCTCGGTAAGCTTGCGCATTTCACCCTCGGCGGAAAGCCCATCTGGAAAGATCCATAGAAGTCCGCGATCGGCGCGGAGCAGGACGTAGACGATGGCGTCGGCCTTCTGCGCGGCTTCGATGGCGTCTTTGATCTTCAGCCGGCTGCCTTCGTCCTCGCCGTCGGTGAGGAGGATCATGGCCTTGCGGCCGACTTCCTTCGCCAGCATGTCGTGCGCAGAAAGATAAACAGCGTCGTAGAGCACGGTGCCTGCCTGGTGCGAGGTCGGAACGGGACCGCCTCCCAGGCCGTGAAATGCCGGTGTTGATTTTAACTTTGTTCAGAGCAGCTTGCAGGCGGTGAACGTCCCGGGTGAAGTCCTGCATCAGCGTCGCATCCATATCGAAGTCGATTACGTAGGCCTCGTCTTTGTGGGTGAGAATCTGGCGGAGGAATGCTCCGCCGACTTCTTTCTCCATGTCGAGCAGTTGCGCTGGCTGCCGGAGGAATCGATGAGCATGCCGGGTCGAGCGGCAGGTTCGATTCGGCAGCGAAGTATTTGATCGTCTGCGGCTTGCTATCTTCGAAGACCGAGAAGTCGTCTTTAGTGAGGTTGGGCATGAATGCGCCATGCTTGTCTTTGACGTTGAAGAAAAGTCCAACAACGTTGACGCTGACTTTCAGGGTCTCCGCTGGCGCCTGGTCCTCGGGCTTCTGGGCGTCGCCGGGCTTCTGGCCTGCGGTTGAGCTTCAGGGGCCTTTGGGACGATAGGGATCTGGGCCGAGGCGGATGGAGCGGCGACCAACCGTAGGAAGGCAGCGGCCAGGGCCGGGGAGAACCTTCGGGTAGCGGATAATATGTACATGCCGGGAATCCCTCTAGGGGCTTTTGTTAGTCTAATCCTTGCACTTGGATGCACCAAATGGGCAGCTTCATGGCATCCGAAAATTAAAGATTGTAATTTCTTGAATCAGTGAAAGAGCGGATCCCGAACAGAACGGATGGTATTTCGTGAACATCGAACCGGCGGGGATGAGGGAACCAGAAACGGTGGAGCAAGGCAAAGCGGCTTGCGGCAGCGCTGGTCTTCCAGCGTGCCTTTGCGCGGGCATTCCGGCATGCAGGGATATTCTTCGACAAGCGCAACGCCGAGTGGACAGGCTCAGGCGCCACAGACACATCCCTGATGCGCCCTCACGGTGCAACCGTCTGCAGAGAAGCCGGAGCCATCACCGATTCCAAGGCCGGAAGAAAAGAAGCCGGTGCAAAGGGATCCGTGGACGAACCAGCCGATTAACCAGCCCGCAGCGGCCGAGCCTGCCGCACTGCCGCGACGACGGGACATCCGCCCGCCGCCGATGCCTCCGGTGAAGACAGTGCCGCCGGGGAGTTCGGCGAAACCGGGCTTGAGTCCGCAGGATCAGCTCTACACCCTCACAGTACATACCAACTTCGTGCAGGTTCCGGTTACGGTGAAGGACCATTCGGGGCGCAGGGTGGACGGCTGCTCTCCTCGGACTTCACCGTGAAGGAAAACGGGGTCGAGCAGAAGCTAAGCTTTTTCACCGCCGATCCGTTCGGGCTTTCAGTGGCGATCGTGCTGGACCTGGGCATGTCGGATGCGGAATGCAGAAAGTCAACCAGACATTTCCGGCCTGATGGGGTATTCGCTCCCTATGACGAAGTGGCGCTTTATACCTACAGCAGCACGGTGAGCCAGGTCAGCGACTTTGCGGGAGCAACCAAGAAGTTGACCGCACTGTTGAATCAGATGAAGACGGAACGGGCGCAATAAATGGAGTGCCGGTACTGAACGGCCCGCTGGCCGACGGGCCGATCATCAATGGAATGCCGGTGGGAAATCGGGACCGAGCCGGTGTATACGCCGCCGAAAGAATTCCATGTTCTGAACGACGCCATTCTGCAGGCAGCTCTGGCTCTGCGCAAACGCGACCGGACGCGGCGGAAGATCATCTTCGTGATCAGCGACGGACGGGAAAACGGCAGCAAGGCCAGCTACCGAGATGTTTTGCGTGTGCTGCTAACGAACGAGGTCCAGGTGCAGGCGGTGTCGGTGGGAAGCGCGTCGCTTCCGGTCTACGACAAGATCGAGAAGTTCCACGTGCCGCTGCAGGGTTATGGAGACATCCTGCCGAAGTACGCGATAGCAACGGGCGGCTCGGAATACCGCGAGCTTACCCAGAGCTCGATCGAGAATATGTACGCCCAGGTCATGAGTGAGGCACGCAGCCAGTACACGCTGGGCTACACGCCGGTCCGGCCGAAGACGCAGGCCACCGTCGATCTACCGCAACATCGAGTGATCGTGACCGGCCCGGGCTGAAAATTATCGCTAAGGACGGATACGATGCCTTACCGGCGGCGGCGCGGTAAAGGAACAATCGTCATTGATGATTGCCAATTTGAAAGGCTGAGGCAGAGCTTTCCCGGCACGGGCCACCCCAGAGCTTTTCCAGACCGCAATCAACAATCCGGCACCCGGCATCCTTGTCCTTTTCTGCCCCCCCGCCCCCGCGGGGAGGGGGTCACCTGAGTAACCTGCCTGGGACCGACCGCTGTGATATAAAAGCCCGAAGCCCCCATAGGGATATTTTTGCGCGCGGCAGGCGCGTGTGCGGAAGCCGCGCTTTTTGAGGAAAGCCTTGAGTTTCATCAACTTCGCAGCCCGCGAAATCAATTGCAAGATCGTGTACTACGGTGCCGGGTTGGGCGGCAAGACCACGAATCTGCAGGTGATCTACCAGAAAACCGCGGAACAGCAGAAGGGCAAGATGATCTCCCTCGCCACCGAAACCGAGCGCACCCTGTTCTTCGATTTCCTGCCACTCGATCTCGGTTCGGTGCGCGGGTTCAGACGCGAATCCATCTCTATACCTCCCGGGCATGTTTCTACGACGCCAGCCGGAAGCTGATCCTGCGCGGCGTGGATGGCATCGTCTTCGTCGCCGACTCGCAGGAGGAGCGCATGGACGCCAACGTGAAGCGCTCGAAAACCTCATGTCGAACCTGAAGACACGGCCACGACTTCAACAAGATTCCTTACGTGCTGCAGCTAACAAGCGGGACCTGCCGAATATCTGTCCCTTGAAGCCCTCAACAAAGAACTCCGCAAAAAGAATGAGGCCGTAGTCGAGGCAGTCGCGTTTCAGGGCGTCGGCGTGTTTGAGACGCTAAAGGAAATCGCCGGCAGGTGCTGACGAGTTCAAGGCCGGCGGATAGGGGAAGCAGTTCTCAGTTATCAGTTTCCCGCCGTTTTCGGAGGCTAGCGTGAGAGACAGTGGAAGAGCAGGGCTTCAGCCGGCCGTCAGAAACCAATTAATCGATGGGGCTTCACCCCCGGAGTAAATTGATATTTACTGCATTGGCTGTCCCGCCGCCACACCCCTTTGCCAGTTCCCCAAGGATGCATTTCAGGCTCTAACAAACCAGCTTTCACAGTCGGATCGTCCTGCACCAATGTGGCAGTCTGCTCTGCTCCCACGCGGAAAATCTCGACCCCTCGCATTTCCCCCTGATCGTCAACGGAAACGGTCCCGCAATGCCCGATTCCCTGCTCCGTCATTTGTTTGACGAAAGCAGGATGCTGCTTCACCACATCCATAAACCCGGGCGCGTCCCGAATCACTTGTCGCCACGCTTCATCAGAACCAGAGTGTACTGCTCGAATCCTGGAGGCTCGGCTGGATCGTGAATCGCGCTCGCATCAATCAGCCACGGCCCATGCACCTCGGGAGCAAGCGCCAGCCTTGACCGCCGGATCGCTCTCGGCCCACGCCTGCGCCTGCGCCGCTGACTCCGCCTGAACACAAAAATCCCACGCAGCGCGGTGTCATCCAGAAAAGGCCCGGCAATCACAAGCTTATGCTCGGCGGCCATCTTCCGGATGTTGGCCATGTGCTCTTCCTGAAGCTTTTCCCCAGCTTCCTTGCTTAGCTGCGGAGCATTCGCGGGACGATTCAAGAACAGAAGAAGTACTGCGCGGAATTTGCGCTCGACTCGGCCGGCGCTGCGCGAAAGACATGCGCAAATGAGATCAGAATCAACAGAAGTATGCCGCTGAAAAAAATTCCTCTCACCTCCACCCACCTATTTGGCCGGCAATTCTACTTTACCGGTCTGTAGTCGCATATCAGAGCTGTCAAATCGTCATCCTGTGAGGCTGACCGGAGTCGCACCGGTGAGATGATCCGATCCGAAGCCGCGTCAGGCGCAAGCGCGCTCGTCTCCCGCAGCAAAGCCAACAAGGAATCCTGCCCCGACCAATCCCCCTGCGAGCATTAGTGGCCTCAACAACGCCATCCGTGTAAAAAAGAAACTGATCACCCGCTTCCAGCTGGGGCGCCGCATCCCCGGAACGCGGGAACTCAAGAGACGCGAGACACACCCTGCTCTCGATACGATCTCCGCGGCACTTCCCCACGCCCCACGCGCAGATCGGCGGATGCCCTGCCGCCGAAGATATCACGCCATCGTCCCCTAAACGCAATCGAGATAAACGCAACCGGCAGTGACGCTCGGTTCCGGCGCGTTTCCGTGCAGCCCCGGACTCACCCCTGCCAGCAATCGAGCCCGTCGCCAGCGTCTGGCGCGCTGCGCGAAAGTAGCCGCCAGCTTCACCATCGATCCGACCAGCGCGCCGGGCACGCCACATGGCCAGAAACATGGGCAACCAACAATCTGGCTGTCCGCCTTGCCCGTCGGCCACAATGAAGTTGTAGAAGTCTCCCGCCACCGAGGCTACTCCCCGGCACATAACGCGCCTACACGAGGAAGTTGGTGGAGTTAGGAAACCCGGCAGGCAGAATCGACTACGGCACTCTCGCTGCGCGACTTCAAATTCCTTTTGAATTTCACTGAGCTCCAGGTCCCTCTGGGGAGTCCGCTGCGTCAACACTCAGCCCACACAAGCCGCCAGAGACGCCACGAATCCGATCTCTGCTCGACGATCATCAGCCGGAGCCCATCACACTCCGGACGTCTCCCATAAAAATGAACGCCACAAAAATCAGCCCGCCGCGCCGGATCACAACCCACAGACGGCCATCGTCCGCCTTCTTGCTCACGGCCACGTGCCACCACAACAATTACAGCCGCGATCATCAAAATATTGGCGATCTGGGAAGCGGCCCGCGACGCGTCCTCCTCGAAGACGGCCCTCGCCAGAGCTGATGAACGCTCACAAAGAGATCTCCCAGCACGTCACCCGCGGTATCGTGGCCTGGGGTCGGATCAGTCCAGCGGCTTTGAAGAAAAAGAACGCGGAAATCGGTACCAGGTAGTCGATTGCGTCACGGGAATCTTGTGTACAACGGCGAACGTCCTGCAAATGCCGAGTTGCACCAGGTTCGCTCGCACGCTCATGGTTACCGGTAGCATAGCAAAATAAAAAGCGCAAAGTAAATCAGCACCGGCATCCGAGCCTCATCTGGACAACGAAAAACGATCCTCGCCGCCACCAGCCCCCACCGCCACGACATCCCACGTGTCAAGAAAAAAAAAAAACGAGATTGCCACGAACTGCCTGCAATACCGGCAAGACGTTCTCTCCCGCAGTCAAATCCGGAGCGGGCACACACACTGCACACAGGATGCTAAACCATTTCCGCTTTAACAGAACAGTAGATCCCATCGCTTGGATTGTCCCTCTATCTTCAGTGCCCGAGAACTCAAAAACGCGTGCGGAATACGTTTTGTCTGAACTGCACATTCAGAGGAAACCCCAAGCAGCCGCACTTTGCCGAATTGCTGCATTCACGCGATATGACAAAAAATGTTTACAGAGCGGTGATCGTAGTGGGTTTTATCATTATTTCTCTTTTTTCACGCCAATCTCTTAATGGGCGAATTTTAGCGCTCAGGCCTGAAAAAGAAAAGGGGCATAGCCTCTGGCAATCGCGGATGTTTTTACGCTTGGTGATCGGTCTGGAATCGCCAATCATTGTCGCTCTTATCGGTTGGTGATTTTTTGTATTTCTTTGTCTAATTCTTTATGTTGACATAAGTCTGAATTTATTGTACCATGAGCATTGCAGCACGAGCAAGAGCTACATGGGGAGGAAGATGTAATTCTCGACCGGAAATCGCCACGGCCTGCGTATCATCGCCGGCAGCGGCGAGCTCGCCACGCCAACACACCTCAAGCTCCCGGCATGACCCGCGAACAGGCATCACCTCCTGCACGCCCGGGTGGGCGTGCTTAAGCTTGGGCAGGGACGGTAATGGTGCATCCCAATGCCAAGACCGGTCCGCATCATCATGGAGAGCTTGAAACCGTGATCTGCATCGCGCGCGGCTGCGCCGTCTTCCGCGCGGGGACGGGATTCCGAGTTCGCTCTACGAAGCCTGTCCGCGGGTAAGACTTCGTCGGCACCACCCTCTTCCTACTTTCTCTCTTCACTGTAACCGCAACGCACACGCAAAGACCAGCCGGGCCAGCGAGTGATTGTGCGCAACGGTCAGGAGCCCATCGTCGTCAATCTGGACATTCCCAGCCCGGATGAATAACTTTATCGGTCTTCACTCCGCGCCGGGGAAAACCAAAGCCGTTGCTAGTTTCGGGGATTCTGGGTAGTGGCTCAGTTGGCTAAAGTCAATACAAGGGCAAACCCGCCTCCGGCCCACCACCGACAGTGACAAACGCACGGGGCCTCTTCGACACTGCCGCCGAGCCTTCGCTTTGCTTTCTTCTTTCTCGCCGATGGCCTTGCTTTTTCCCCGGTCGCCGCCGTCGGCAGCAGCGTCTGAGTATCTCGGCGTTGAACTGGAGATCGCCGCATCGTTATTCGTCCCGCCAAGGCGCAGCTGAATGTCTAGATGACTATTGAGCTGCCAGCAACACAGTCTACAGAGCAGATAATCGAGCAGACTCCGCCGCTGTTCTGGTGGGTGTCAGAGCCGGGTTCTGTTCGCACCGCTCCTGCCACCTGGGCTTCGGTTAGAAGATTCGCTCCTCGCCAGTCGTCTCGCCGTCCTCCCAGGCTCGCCGCGGTAACATGGTGCTCGATCAGAGGACGTACTGACGCGCGCGACGCGCCGTTCGGCGCACCCCTGGCTATTTTCCTGGGGGTCGACGTGGGTCGGGCATCACCTCCAGGAGTCGGGGGAGCGTTGGGCTTGTACTTCAGAGACGTCGACAAATCCTCTGCCAGCGAAATAAGCAGTAGAGAACGCTGGCTGGCCAGCGGGCTGCCATTGGGGTCTCGGCTGCGCTGTTGGAAAGCAAACGTGATGTATAGTCATCTATATTTCCATCTTATGTATTTATATGAAGGTGGCGGGTTTTACACCACTACCGGGGGTCTGATGTTAGGTAAAGTGAGTCACTACAATTTGCATCACCGTGATCATCGTCCGGTGCAGGTGCTGGCAATCAGGATTGTCACAGGGCACCCATGGCTCACGCCTCTTGCTCGCACAACTATGCCGCTGTCCTCCGTCATCAGATCCGCGTGCTGTCATTGCTACATTGCGTCGCCATTGTTGCAAATGCAAACTGGATACCCGAAACACATGAGCCGGGCCTCAGGAATTATTGATTAGGGTTATAGAGAGAGAGAGAATGTAGAGAACAGGAAACCACTGGTGAATTTCTGGGGCTGTTCCCCACGGTGCAGTCGGCCATGCAGCTCGCCACTGCCTCCCCCCTTCAGCAGGGGGTGACGGAGACAGGAGTGGTAACCCTCTCCCCGCCGCACGCCGCTGTCATTGGTATCAAGCGAACAGGAACACCCTTGCAGCCAATCGCGCGCCGCCGCTGCTCGTTGATGTGTAGTTGGAGCGAATGCTTGACCGGGAAGTCGCCGCCGGCAGTGGTCGCCGTTACGGGCTCGCCCACCATCACCTGGCCCGGATGGACTTGGGCGCCCCTCGCAGGAAACCGGATGTCTGCACGGTCTGGGTCAAAACAGGAACACCACACCGTCGTTCGGAAGTCTTGCGGCTCTGACGTCCGAGACAGCAAATCCGCCAGCAAAGACTGATCGCTCGAAAACACGAAGTCAGCTCGGAACATGCGCCAGGCAATGAGGTGTCCATTCAAATTCTAATAAATACCGCCTCCCGCCATGAACCGTGAATGGGCTATAAGGCCCTAAGATCTCCAATGTATAGCCGATGCCCTCCCGCCAACTTCTTCCAGAAACGGCGAAAATTGCGGCTTTGAAATGTTATATTCGGTTCTAGCGAGACATAAAAGAATTTGGCGTTGTTCATCCGCATGGCGTTCTCCCGCCCTCACCACGGCTGTGAAATTTCCGCTGATGTTGGCGTGCGCGCCGAATGTCGCGATCTAGCGGTTGAAGTCATAGGTGACGCTGGCGCCGAAGCCGCGGGTATTCGATTCCAAAAGGCTGCTCACCGGAAGCACCCCCGGGAAGCCCTCCGCGCGCAAAGTGCCGGGATAGAAAAAGGAGTATCCAGCGTACATCTCCATTTTCTTCTTTTTTTTGGTGCAGGCTGATCCTGCGCCGCCGCTGGCGCGCCCACGCAGCCACAGGCAGAAGAATTTACGTCAATCACAGAGGACGAAACTGAGCTCACGAGATATCTGTGATTGCGACTACATACCACCATTTCTCCAGGAACGAGACTTGAAATTTTCTTCTTACTGGGAGTGACCCATAAGGTGAAGCTGCGGTTCACCTCCCAATGCCCCGAAACCCACGGTGAGAAAATCCGCGCATCGCTGTCCAGCGTGACTGCGGCATTGCCCCCCAGCGCTCTGCCTGTAAGTGACGGGTCGGCATCGGAGCGCGGCGACGGCTTGCAAGGCTATGATGAGGATGTTTCCCATGAAGATCGAGTTCGTCCCCAGAGCGGCTGAAAAGCTTGACACCTGTCAAAAGACGTTCTCTGTCTGCGCGCCGCCCGCCAGGATCACCTCCGTGAATGGCGGTCTCCTACTGTCGCGGAGCGTGGATCCAATCTGGAAGATGAGAAACAGCATTCGCATTGCCCTGCGCGTCGAGAGTCACGTCACCTGACATTAGCACCGCCCGTGCTCCTTGAGGTCTCTGCACAGTACAGGCCCGGCGTGAAGCTCAACCCGCTCTGATCCCCAGGCAGACCCGCTGCGTTTGACAGCCCAGCGGAGTAGACGTACGCCGTCGTCAAATCGAGTTGGGCCTGCGCAGCGGTTGGATCGGTGATGTGAACGACCGCCTGGTAAATGCGCGCCAGCATTCTGGGCGGAAACCCCGCGACCGCGCTTCCCGGTGTGAGGCCCGACACTCCACCGGCGACAAACGAACGGTTCTGCGTCCGCCACCCTGCTTCAAGCCATCGACAATTTCGACCCCCCCCGCGCCAGTCTTACGGCATCTGCGCTCGACACGCCAGCTCAGCCGCGTCCGGCGAACTCCTAACGAGTCGCTGGTCAGCCCGTCGCCGGAAGGATCCCGGCCTCCGTGGTTATCGTGGCCGTATATGGGTGTTCAGTGCGAACGCGATCGCTGGGGCGACAGCCCGCCACCAAAGTCGCGCCGTCCAGAGCGACGCCCGCGGTCCGGTTACCGGGGTCACGCCCGGTCCCGCCAGGGTGAGCGTTCCCGTATCGATCGTGCTCGTGTCCCATCGCTTCACTGAATGTGGCCGTCACTACCGTGTTGGGACAGACACCAGCCGCGGCAAGGGACAGAAATTACTGTGGGCGGCGGGTGCCGTCGCGCATGACGCGGGAGCCGAGTAAATCTCATCTATAGACAAAGCCACTCGCCAGCGATCGCCAAATGCGTGCCGCGCCCCAGTAAGACGGGCCTGGTGGTGAAGAGGGTGCTCATGGGGGGGGTGATGGGCGGCGTAAAAGTGAAAAATTGTTGTGTCGGCGGTGACTGTTCCTGTTACGGGTGTCGCGCCCGGTCCCCGTCAGCGTAAAGGTTGTGGTGTTGATGGTTGCAGGGTTCATCGCCTGCGGGGAAGCTGGCGGCGGCAACCACCGCGTTGGGTGATATCCCCGTGGAGCCGATGGGAGGGGTTACGAAAACGGCGGCAGCCGGCGGGAAGCACGGATTGGCCCCGGTGTTTAAGGTCATCACAACATCTCGCGCCAGCGCATTGCCCATCAGGTCCGGAGCCCCGGTCGTAATCGTCGTGGCCTCATAGACCGGCGCTCAAGGCCAGACTGCTTGCCGGTGTGAAGATCGCAGTGTTACTCAACGCGCTCCGGCAGGCGATCACTGGGGCTACGGCCGTAATGCCCGGTCCCGGTGAGCGTAAACGTCGTGCCATCGATGGTTAGAGGGTTCATCGCTTCGCTCAATGTTCCGGTGACGATTGTGTTGGGACAGATAAGCGCCGCACTACTGTAGGGGTTACGGAAATTACCGTGGGCTGCGGCGGCGCCGTCGCACATGTCGCGGCTGCAAAGGATATGCTCAGCACATAATTACTACAGGCAGCGCATCGCCCAATGAATCCGTGTGCTGGGTGTGGTAAACGTGGCTGTATAGAGATGCTCACAGCGGCGAGAGCGCTCGATGGAGTAAAGGTGAAAACTGTGTTGGTCACATCGGGAGTGATAGTTCCGGTTACGCCGGGGCTCACCGTAAAAGTTGTCGCGTTGAGGGTCGTGGGGTCCATCGCCTGGGGAAAAGTGGCGATGACCACTGTGTCGGGGCATACTCCGGAGGACCCGTTGGGAGGCGTCACCGCTGTGGGCGGAGCCGGGACCAGGCAAGGGTTCGCTTTGGTCGTGAAGCTCCATACGAAATTGCCGGCCAGAGTGTTGCCATACATGTCCGTGGCTCCGGTCGTGATCGTGACCGTATAGGCGGTGCCGAGCGCGAGCGTGACCGTTGATGTAAAGGTCGCGGTGTCGCTTGGCGCATCGTAAGTAACTGCTCCTCCCACCGCAGTCGTCCCCGGTCCCGTCAATGTAAAGGTCGCGCCATTGATCGTTGCCGGGTTCATCGCTTTGCTGAAGGTGGCTGTAACTAGCGTGTTCGAACATGCTGTGGCGGCACTAAGAGGAGTTACGGAAATTACTGTAGGCGGAGTTACGGTCTGGGTGACGCCTGCCTTGTCGTTGTCGCTGCATCCGGCACTGAAAACCAATAGAAATGCCGCGAACCAAATCGTAAGATCGTTATATCTTCGCATGACCTTCATCCTTCTTCCTCTCGGCTTCACTGCTACCGCGATTACTCGGCTCTAATTCGCAAGCTAATCTGCGGCGGTGATGAACACAAGGACTTCGGTCACTTCATTTGGTCGTAGCTTCCCATTTTGGAATTCCACTTACGCGTCACGAAGGCGCGGATGTGGCTCTCAGCGAGGCATTCTGCAGCACCGCGCAACCGCGGCAACAGAAAGTGCGGTTCATTCACGAAGGTTTTTCAAGGGAGTGAAAAGCAAAACGAAGAGTCGTACGCACGGCTTTTATTCTTTTGATCTAACGCGAACGCGCTGCCGGCGCAGTCGGCCCGTGCTCCGGATAAAGCCGGTCAAACTCTGGCTCGTCATGCAGAAGATTGAGGTCCGGATCACGCCGCGCCCACGCCGCATCCTTGAACCCCGCCTCCCAGCTCTTTCGCAGCGCATCCAGAGCATCCGCCTTTCGGTTCAGTTTGCAGTAGAGACAGCCCGCGTTGTAAAGAATCGAGGCTTCGTTGGCGCGCAGCGTAACCGCCAGGTTAAGTTCGCGTACAGCATCGTCTGGCCGACCCAGATAAGCGTAGTCACTGCCCAGCAGGATGCGCGCCCGCGCGTCTTCGGGCACCTGCTTCAAGTGGTTTTCGAGCGCTGCCATTCTCCGCTGGTGCATGTTGCGCTCTGCTTCCGCTTTTCCCATCGCGCCCAGACAGTTCAAGATAGGCACATAAACGTTGTAGTCCTCGCCACTGGCTTCGATCGCGCTTTCCGCAACGTCCAGAACTTCTTGATAGCGTCCGGCCGCGAACAGGGCGCGGCAGAGCAGGTAATGGGCGCCTTCGCAATCGCGTTTGCGTTCAATGGCCTTCTTCAGCATACGGACGGATTCATCATGCAGTTCGGCGGCGTACAGCACCCAGGCCTGGCTGACCTGCACTTCCGGCAGATCCCAGCGCAGAGCGACCGCCTTACCGGAGGTGTCCCGCGCCCGTTCCACCCAGACCTGATCGCGGCTGAAGTTACAGAAGAACATGGCGCAGGCATTGGCGCTCGCGGCGTAGGCCAAAGCAAAGCTGGGGTCAATGCCCACCGCGTTTTCGAACATCTGCAATGCAAACTCAAGGTCCTGCCGGGTCTGTCGCCGTGCGTAGCGTTTGCCGCGCAGGTAGAGATCGTAGGCTTGCAGATTCTCCGTCGGCTTGATGGCTAACGCTTCTAGTTCCTCCGGCGAAAGCGTCACCCGTAGCGCCTCGGCGATTCTGCGCGCCATTTCATCCTGCACTTCGAAAACGTCCTTCATTTCGCGGTCGAAACGCTCCGACCACAGCGGAAAGTCGGTGTGCGTATCCACCAACTGCGCGCTGATCCGCAGTCGCGCTCCAGCCCGCCGCAAAGTTCCGGTAAGCACGTAAGCCGCGCCCAGCTGCGCGCCCACCTGCCCCGGCGTCACCTGTTTATCCCGAAAAGCAAGAACGGTAGGGCGCGAAAAAATGTTCAGCCCCCGAATCTTCGATAGTTCCGTGATCACATCCTCGGTGATTCCGTCGCGCAGGTACTCGTCCTCCTTGGCGCCGCTCAGGTTTTCAAAGTAGAGGACGGCCACAGATTTTCTCGCCGTTTGTTTCTGCACGCCGGAATCCGAATCTGTCTTCACCTTCGTGCGCCGTGCGCTCGATTCGAGGTCACGCTTGAGCCGGATGAAGTCTGTCTTTAGTTCACCGGCCGTCTGGCAGCGCAGATTCCGGTCCTTCTCCAGTGTCTTCTCGAGGATCCGTACAAAATCGGCGGGCAGCAGAGGATTTACCTCGCCCGCCGGCCTGGGGTCGCGGTTCAGGATCGCGTCGAAAATCACAGCCGACGTGTCTCCCTGAAACGGCAGCGTTCCGGTTGCCATCTGGTACAGCACCGTGCCCGTCGAGAAAATGTCCGTCCGCGCATCCACGAACTGCCCCCGCGCCTGCTCCGGCGACATGTAGGAAACCGTACCCACGACTGCGCCCGGCGAAGTCAGTTCGCCTCCGAAGCCCAGCGTCTCCCCCTGCTCCTCCGCAGCTCCGTGAGCGTTCTCGCCCACACTCACCTTTGCCAGTCCAAAGTCCAGAATTTTCACCTGCCCGCGCCCGCTCAAAAAAATATTCGCCGGCTTGATGTCCCGGTGGACAATCCCCTTGGCGTGCGCCGATTCCAGCGCATCGGCCATCTGCAATCCCAGCGGCAGCAGCTTGTCCATTTCCATAGGCTGGCTGCTCATGCTCTGCGCCAGCGTCTGCCCCTCCAGCAACTCCATCACGATGAAATGCCGGCGCTCGTGCTGCTCGATCGAGTGAATAGTGCAAATGTTCGGATGATTCAATGACGAAGCGGCGCGCGCCTCGCGCTGAAATCGTTCCAGCAACTGGCTGTCGTGTTCCATGTCCGCGGGAAGGAATTTCAGCGCCACGTGGTCCGCGGGAAGGAATTTCAGCGCCACGTGGCGGCCAAGCTGCGAGTCCGCAGCTTCATACACGACGCCCATGCCGCCTGCACCCAGCTTTCGGAGAATCTTGTAGTGGAGAAGCGACTGCCCGATCAACGTATCCTGGGTCATAACTGTCGCTCGATGTTAGTTATTGCCACCCATGCCGTCAAGCCGTAGAGAAGCCCGGTAGTGTCCGAACGCACTATTAGGACACTAGCTGAAGCCCGGTAGTGGCGCCGTGGTTGTCATCCTGAACGAGCCTCCTTTGCGCAGCGGAGAGCCTCTCCCGATCTTGCCAAGGGAATCTGTGCCCGCGCCCGCGCGATGCGTCGTTCCCTGCCCTGAGCCGAAGGGTTCTTGGCGACGCAATATTCGCGCGTTTGGCTCGCGCTTCGTTTTAGTTACGGGAATGTGTCAGGCGAACTTCCACGCGCCGGTTGAAAGCGCGTCCCTCTGCGGTTGAATTAGGCTGCAGTGGCGCTTCCGATCCGACCCCATTCGCGGTGACCCGCGCTTTCGGGACGTGAAGTTCGTTGGCCAGCGCATTTCGCACCGCGATAGCGCGGCGGCTGGAGAGGCCCAGGTTGTAGCTTTCCCCGCCAAGGCCGTCGGTGTGCCCTTCAAGAGTAACAACGGCCGTCGGATCTTCCGCGAGCGCCTCGGCCAACTGCCGCAACCAGGGACGATACTGCGAGTCAATACTGTCGCTGTTTTCATCGAAGAAAACGCGCCTTAGTTCTTCCTTGTTGTCCGAGGTCTTCGACGTAACGCTCAGATCAGTTGAATACGTCCGGACTACCACATCCCGGGACCGCTGCGAACTGTGGGTTCGCGGATCGTTTAAGTTTGCAGCCGTGTTTGTGCCCGCAGAGCTTGGCTCAACAACCGCAGAGCTTCGCTCAACCGCAGAGCTTCGCTCAACAATCGACGGCGCAGGCGATAGCGGCTCCGAATAACCCGCCGGCTGAGGAGCGTCCTCGCACCACAGCTGCTTGATTCGGCACCCCTGCTTTCACCGCCCCCAGATGCAATGGAAATTTCTCGACGAGCATCAACGCCAGAATCCCTGCGAACGCCGCAAAAGACAAAGCCCTCGTTCTTCCAACCCGGCTTTCGGAGCGTTTCTTCGCACTTGGCGGGAAGCCGGGAGTAGCCGGAGAATCCGGGACAAAACTCTGCTTTACCGGGGCTTTTCGTTCCAGCTCAGAAACAAGGTCTGACGCCGATTTACGCTCGACTTGAACTTCCTTTTCAGCAGTCTTCAGCGGCGAATTCGTTTCCAGTTTCGCCGTTCGGCCGTCCGGAATCGCAGCCGTGCCGCTTTCGATCGGCGTGGTGGCAGTTAGCTCCGGAGTGCCGCTCCCAAAGGCAGCGGGAGTTTTGGCCTCTTCCGCCGCAGTGGTATGCAACGGAATCATCGGCGCCGCAAAAAGCGGCTGCGCCAACGCGGCCGACTTTGCCGTCAACAGGAGCCTCTGCTCGTCCAGCGCCTGGGTGATGCGTGCCAACGCTTCGACAACCGACGGCGGAACGTACTCGCTTGCGCCGGCTGTGTTTCGATCATCCATGCGAGCGGACGCGGTAACTGTTCCCGCTCCGTACAGGATGCTGCCCGCACTCGCAAGCGGCTCCTCGTTTTCAATCGGTTTTGCTGTCGCACGGTCCGCTTCCAGCGTCGTCGTTTTCCCGCCGGGCGGAACTTTGCGGTTACGGCGTGCGGCCGCGGCTGGCGGCTCCATCGAAAATACGTCAGCCAGCGCACTGTTGAAATCCAGATCACGGGCGGCTTCCTCCAGAATGCACTCGTCGATCGACTTCACTCCTTCTGCAAAGCCCAACACCATGGCGCCGAAGCACAGCGTGTTGATGTTGCGCGGAACGCCCTTGCTGCGAGTCCAGATGAGGCGCACTCCGTGCTCGGTGAAGAGGTCGATTCCACTGTATCCCGCCGTTGTAAGCCGGTGATGGATGTACGCCGCAGTCTCGTCCAATCCCAGGGGTCTGAGCCGGCTGATGGCGGAAACCCTCTGCCGCAGCTGCTCATGCGCCGAAGCCGCCAATTTCTCCGCCAACTGCGGTTGTCCTGCAAGCACCACCTGCAGCAGCTTGGCATCCGGAGTCTCAAAGTTCGAAAGTTGCCGCAATGCTTCCAGCACGACGTAATCGAGATTCTGCGCTTCGTCCACCACCAGGATTACGCGTCTGCCTTCTCGCGTCGCGCGGTAGAGTACGTCGTTCACTTGCTCGAACAATTTGTGCAGGCTCGTCTCCGCCGACGTGGTGCCCAGTTCGTAGAGCACCGACTGCAAAAGGTCCTGTGGTTCACTCTGCGGCTGAAACAGAAATGCCGTGTGAGCGGTGGTGCGAAATCTTTCCAGAAGACTGAACAGCAGGGAAGTCTTGCCCATCCCTGGCTGCCCAATCAGCACCTGAAACCCGAAACCAAAATCGATCCCGTTGACCAGTGAGCCCAGCGCTTCTCGATGAGTGTGGCTCTGATAGAGGAACCGTATGTCGGGGGTTACACCAAACGGGTTTTCCCGCAGTCCGAAGTGGTCGAAAAGTTGGCTTGGCAACGAGTTTTCTACAACGTAGGTCTCCACATCACACCTGCCCAACCCATCCTCTGCACCTGAACTGCCATTGCTCCGAACAAGCTGTATTATCAACCAATTCAGCGCCTATGTGAGAATTAGATGTAAAGCGTTTCAGAAAAGTTGAAGAAGCTTGCACTAAAAGATTCACACTGAGTTCGCGTGTTTCCCCACAACCGCCGATGTGGAAGAGCCGCGCTTCAGCGCCGCGTCCAGCCACTCAAACCAACCCGTGGCATTCCGAACCGGGCCGATGGCCCTGTGAGGGACCTGCTTTTGACTCTCGGCCGGCCACGGGTACATAAGGCTCAAGGACGCCAGGCTCCCTTCAACGGCCGCCAGCAATCGGCGAAACACCCTAGTCTCGCCCGGTTACAATAAAACCGAACTGACCGGGATGGGATCGAAGAGCAACATAGAGCAGGTCGAGGCTGCAGAAGCGAAAATGATCACAGCGAAGATCCACTCCTGAACCATATAGAAGGATGCAAAAGCGATCGATCGCGACAACCATCGGCGGCTCGTTGCCCAATTGAAAAAGACGCGCAAGCGGATTTCCTGAAAGCGATTTCAGAACTCGGCGACTAGAAACATCAACGGATCTCGCGCATGAAAAAAGGCGCCGGGATATTTTCCGGCGCCTGTGAAGTCTCGCGAGATGCGGTCAGGCGAGGGTGTTGCCTACCAGAAAACTTATTTGCTCTCCGCGATCGGGCTCGCGCCCACGTCGCGGCGGCCGTTGACAGCGGTGCGAGCAGCCCGTGCGGCAGGCATATTCGCGGCAGCGGCTCCGTAACGCTCCAGCAGAGCCGGCGCCATCGCGTTTTCGGCCTCCTTCACGAAGATCATTTGATTCTCGGAAGCCATATCGACGCGTACAAAGTCTCCCAGCTTCACCTGGCTGGTAGCCACCAGATTCGCCAGCGGGAAAACCAGGTGCCGCTCGATCGCCCGCTTCAGGTGACGCGCGCCATAACGCGGGTCAGTGCCTTCGCGCAGCAGGAACTGCTTCGCGTCGGCCGAGCAATTGAACACGAACTGGTTGGTGCCGGCAGCCATAAGAACGCGCTGCTGCACCATGCCAAGCTCGATCTCGAGGATCTGCTCCAGATGCTCCTCACGCAGCGTCTTGAACACCACCGTCTTGTCGATGCGGTTCATGAACTCCGGCGTAAACTTCCGCCGCGCTGCCTCAACTGCGGTGCGTTGAATCTTGTCGTCGAAGTTGTTGTCGACTTCCACCGCCTTCGGCGCAAAACCGAATCCACCGTCCACTAAATTGGTCATCTCGCTGGCCCCCAGGTTCGAGGTCAGGATGATGATGCATTGAGAAAGATCCACGCGGCGATTGTCGCCCAGCGTAAGAGTGGCTTTGTCCAAAATGCCAAGCAGCAGTTGCCACAGCGAGTCGCTCGCTTTCTCGATCTCGTCAAACAGCAGAATTGAGAGTTTCAGCTTCTCAGTAAACCATTGGTTCAGCGCCTCCTGCGTCAACAGGGGATGGGTCTCGCGGTGCCCCAGATATCCCGGAGGCGAGCCGATCAGCTTCGCAATCTCATGCGAGTGCTGGAACTCGGCGCAGTCGATCTTGATGCAGGCATGGGAGTCGCCAAAAAGCGCCTCCGCCATGGCTTCCACTACCCGCGTCTTGCCCGAACCCGTAGGCCCAAGAAACAGCAGGTTGCCCACCGGACGCCCCGGAGCGTTCAGGCCCGCCAGAAACATCTGGTAAATTTCGGCGACCTTTTCCACGGCCTGGTCCTGGCCAACAATGCGGCGGCGCAGCGCTGACTCAAACTCTCCAGCATCAGCACTGCGGCGCTTCGGATCGAGCACTGTAGCAAGATTCGTTCTCATAAAGTGGCGTCTGTCCTGTCCCAGGCCGTATCCTCGGCCCTTTCTCTTGTTTTCCCGGACTCTCCAGGCTTTATTCCCTAGCCAAACTGACAAAATCTGTCAGTTCAGACCAAGTCCCTTGCCCGACCCCATAAGTGTCCGGGGTTGCCTTGGATTAAGCAAGCGACTGGCCACGGGTGGAGGATGGATTGGCCGGCCCGAAACCCTGTACCTGGCTGGAGTTAGATGGCCGGCGACGATATTAGAACAGTCGGCAGTGGAAAGTTAAGTGGGAGGATGAGAAATACTTTGCGCAAGGAGGAAATACCTCCGGCTCAAGGTGTACCTGTGCGCCCCGCGCCCCTGTGGTTAAGGTTTGCCCGTTGAAGTCCCGCCCCCAGACAAGGGTGATGTGACCGTGCGTAACTGGCAGCCCCTCCAACCGCCGGATAGCATCCGGCTTGGGTAGGTCCCGGAGGGATTTTGCGCCGCTCATCGGTCCTCACAATTGCCGCCGTCTCGTGTGTTTTGTTAGCAGCAGCCGCCATGCGGCTGAGTCCACAGCTCTCTTCAGCCTCCGCGGCCGAGCCGCAAAGCGCGCAACCTGCCCCGCCCGCAGCCGCGCCCCAGGCCGCGCAGCTAAAGTCCGTGAAACTCTCGCCCACGGCGAAGCGGCCGGAGATCCCCTCCCCGCAGCCGCTTTCACCCAAGCCCGGCGCTGAAATTTATACCGCCAAGCGAGGCGAAAACATCCCCACCATCGCCCGCCAATATCTAAAGCGCACCTCTTTTCTAACTTCCTCGGAACTAGCCGAAGCCATCCGCCACGCCAACGGAATCAACAATGAAGCCCGCTCCGGCAACATCCTGAAAGCGGGCGAGCAAATCGCCATCCCCGGAATTCTTCCCGCGCCCATCACCGAAAAAACGGTGCCCGTAGCCAAAGACTTTGAAGTCCGCGCCATTTACCTGACCGGCATCATGGCCTCGAGCGATCACGGCGTCCGCATCATCCGCCACTGGCGCGAAGTAGGCGGCAACGCCGTAGTCTTCGACATCAAAGACTCCGACGGCAGCGTAACCATTCCCTTCGAGCATCCGCTGCTGGGCCAGCATCAGGTCTATATCCACGACCTGCCGAAGTTCGTCCACTTCCTGCACTCCCAGAACATGCACGCCATCGCCCGCATCGCCATCTTCCGCGACGAGCGCCTGGTAGTCGAACATCCCGAGCTCGCCGTGCATTCGAAGAAAACCGGCCAGCCCTGGCGCGAAAACGGCAAGCTCGTCTGGACCGACTCTTCCAATCCCAAAGTTCAGGATTACAACATCGCACTAGCCAAATTCGTAGCCCAATCCGGCGCCGACGAAATTCAATTCGACTACGTCCGCTTCCCAGCCGAAGGCGACCAAAAAGACGCCAGCTTCCTCTACCAAACCGAGCACCCAGAACCAGTTCAAGATTCTGCGCAGCTAGACGCGGAGAAGAAATCATCGGAGTGCTCAGACGCGGATGCAGCCTCTGCCCCAGCCCCGAAGCGGCAAAAGAGTGCAGCCCACAGCCTGCCCCGAGCGAGCCAAGGGGGCGTAAGCCGTGGGAAGGTCGGCGATCAGGCCCAACCAGCCCCGAAGGGGCGAAAGACCGCGTGTAGCCAGGCCCACCGCGGCTACCAGCGTTCCGACGTAATCATCTCCTTCCTGAAAAAGGCCTACGCTGAACTCCACCCCACCGGCGTCCTGCTCTCCCTGGACGTCTTCGGAGTGATGGCCTGGCAGCGCTCCGTCGATCTCTCCCACACCGGTCAAGACATCGTCGGCATGGCGAAATATTGCGACGTGCTCTCGCCCATGATCTACCCCTCGCACTTCTTCGGCATGGACAACATCGCCCACCCCGGCGACGCTCCCGAGCACTTCATCGGCGAATCCATGCAGCGCTTCGAACTGATCACCCATCCCGACGGAAATAAGACCAGTGGCGTCGTCATCCGTCCCTGGCTGCAAGCCTTCCACTGGCGCACCAAGACCTACTCTCCCGAATACATCAAGGTCCAAGTAGCCACCGCCAAAGAAAAAGGCGGCATAGGATTCTTGTTCTGGAACGCCGCCAACGACTACAGCAAGCCCTACGCCGCCATGCCCGAAATGAAAGCCGCGAATCTAAAAGAGAAAAACAAATACTTCCGTGGCGACGAACTGTCAGGAGCAACAGTGAAAGCAAGCCTGACGCCGGAAACAACCCCAATCGCGATCGCTCCGATTTACTGACAATCGCCGGGTGAAGGCTGGCAGCAACGTGGAAGAGCGGCGCTTCAGCGCCGCGTAAGCCAATAGTGGCACGGGCTTTAGCCCCTGACGAACCATCACAACTCATGTAGGGACAGCCGCCCTCGGCTGTCCGGCGGCCTAGGTGTATCGGGCCGCTATCTTCGGGTATACAATCCTCTAGTTTTTCGCTCGCGGAAATTTCCAAACCACGGAGGCACTCCATGGCCACGGTCGCCCTGCCCACCAGCAAGCCGAGACTGCAAACAAACCCTCAATCGGACAATTACTTTTTCCCCGCAATGGCGGTCCTGATCTTCATCACGGTTTTCATCGGCTTCGCCCGCACTTATTTTCTAGCCGGAATGTTTCGCGCCCCGCTACCCAGCCTGCTGGTCCACATTCACGGCGCAGTCTTCTCGACCTGGATTCTCTTACTTATCACACAGAGCACACTCATCTCCGCCGGCCGCCCCGACATTCACCGCCGCCTCGGCCTCGCAGGTTTCGGCCTGGCCTGTCTAATGGTCATCCTGGGTGTCCTGACCGCCACCAAGCTAATGGCCCGCGGAGTCTCCCCGGTTCCCGTCTTCGATGCCCAAACCTTCTACGCCGTCCCCATGGGCGGCATGCTGATTTTTTCCACGCTGGTCTTCTACGCCTACCGCGAGCGCTTCGATCCCGCCGCCCACAAACGCCTGATCCTCATCGCCACCATCGCTCTCCTCGACGCTCCCACCGGACGCCCGCCCTTCGCCGCAATCACTGCCCGCCCCTTCATGGACAGCATCTTCGTCTACGCCTTCCTCCTCCTGCTAATAGCCTACGACCTCTGGTCCACGCGCAAAGTCCACCGCGCCACAATCTGGGCCACCGCCTTCGTAGTAGTCATAGGACAGCTCCGCGTCCCCATCGGCAACACCGACGCCTGGCACACCTTCGCCAACTGGGTCCAAACCCTGGCCCGCTGAAGTCCCTAGCGGATCAACGGAACTCATGGAGTAACGTGGAAGAGCGGCGCTTAAGCGCCGCGTAAGCCACGCCTTTGGGTGGCGCAGCGCTTCCAGCGCTGCGATTAGGTTTGGCTTGAGGTCCGGGCTTTAGCCTCTGAGGGACCACGCTGTCATCCTGAGGCGGGCGTTCTTTACCCGCCGAAGGACCCGAGCGAGCCGCGCGAAGCGTCGCTGCCTGCCCTGAGCGAAGCCGAAGGGTCCAAGCCCCCAAGTGTCTCGGGCCGCTGCCCTGCCACAAACCTAACTCACCCGCACATCCAGCACCGCCAGCCAGTACTGAAACGACTGCAAAGCAAACCCGCAAAAGATCAGCGCAATCCCAAAAGCTCCCAGCCGCCGCTCCGGAAGATTGTCAGCGAAATACTCGATCATCGGAATAACTGCTCCGCCGATCCCGGTCACCACTCCCGTCACCAACCCGACGCGAATCGCAAACCACCACGCATGCTCCACATGCTGCACCAGCGCGCTGCACAGCAGCGCGCTCGCCGTGTAGCCCACGGTTCGCATCACGATTCCCCACGCCATCCGCCGCGAGACCCGCGGTTTTCCCGTCGCCGCATAATCCATCGCCGGACGCATTCCGCGCGAGTACCCAAACACCTGCCCCACCGTAATCAGCACGGCAAACGCGCCGGCAAATTCCCATCCCAGATTCCGGTAAAGCGCCGCTCCGAAAGCAAATCCCCGGATCGCGCTGAACAATCCTTCCCACCCCAACGAATAATGTTCCAGCCCCCGCGCCGCTCGATGGAGTTCGATCGCAACCGTAACCCCGCTGGCCAAGCCCGCCGCCAGCCCAAACCAAAGCCCCAGGCCCAACCCATAGCCAACTCCAAACACAATGGAGTAAGTCACCGCCCGAGTAAGCAACCGCAACGGCCCATGTTGCCCGCCCAACAAATCGTAAGCCAGGTAAAGACTCCCGATAACATCCAGGCAAGTCCCCGCAATGCTGACCGCGGCCACAATGTGATGGTCCATGCCAAAAGATTCTAAGCCAGCAACAACGATAGTGGAAGAGCGGCGCTTCAGCGCCACGTAAACGGCCATAGTGAATGCGGGCTTCAGCCCCTGAGGGATTTCCACGGAACCACCCCAACGCATGTGGGGACAGCCGCCCTCGGCTGTCCAGGCGGCCCAGGTGTATCGGGCCGCTGCGGGCCGAGCCTCGACCCCGTTTCATTGGCTCCGACCCCCGAAAAGACTATCCTTCGTGGGTCCAAGAATACACAGTCGGCTTTGTGGAGGGGCACGCGATGGCTGGTCGAAACACAGAAGGCAACAACCCAAAGAAGCAAAAGTCTCAAAGCGCAGATGGAACAAAAAGCTGAGAAGACCCGGCCCGCGACCATCCGTCCAGAAGCGGCTCACAATCGAAATCTCGCCTATCTCAGGGCTACTGGATTCGTTTCATTCTCCTTGGCCGTTGGAGCGATTCTGATGGAAGACTACTTCTGGTGGTTCGTTGCATTGTCTTACACAGGGTTGGCAATTGTTGTCGTGGATTGCGCGAAAGAGGCCTCTTTGGGGAAGTTCAGACATGCACTAATCGTCTATTTCCTCCTGGTCGTTGTCGGATTCACATTCATAGTGTGGGGCGGAGTGAAACCGAAATTGAAGGCACAGTGGACAGTTGGAAATTACGCGGAAGGGTCCGATGTTCAAGGGCTTGTCTGGAAGAAAGGCTGGTCTGATCTCAGAGTATTCGTGGTTAACGAACGAGACGTTGATTTGAAAGATGTAGATGTGGAATTCAATGTAGGCGTACCAGTAGCGGCAGTTAAGCAGATCGGCGAGCTTTGCTCAATCGTCAGCGAAGGCGGAATCACCGATATCGTGGGAACGGACAACAGCACCGGTGAGCAAATACACTTCCCCCTTGGACCATCGCGACATCCCTATCGTATCCTCTGTGCCAAGATTCCAGCACGTACTGCGGTAGAAGTGGTTGTCGCCGTTACCAACGAAGACTCTTCAGACCTTACAAAGCGAAGACCAAAAGAGGTGCGCTTTCACGCTCGGTACAAAGCCAGGATCAGACCGTACGACATAGCCTCCAGCGTAGCTACATCGGATTGGGGTGCACATTAAAGAACCGAACGCCCCATTTCTCGCGTTCTTTGCGAGAAGTGGGTCCTTCCGCAGCCGACGACCCCGCCACATTCGGGTTTTTCCACAACCTTCATGTGACATCCAACCTTGCACCCCTCCCCTAAACTATTAGTAGTATGCTCGCCCAAGCCCAAAGCCTCCAGGAATACATCTCCACCCTAACCCCAGCCCTGCAAACAGTAGCGAAGTCCCATCTTTTGAGTATTTTCCATGCAAACCCTTGGCTATCAAGATTTTGCGCGGATGGCCTCCAGATCATCGCCGCCAACTCCAACCAAATCAATAACTTACAAACTCGATCTGAGAATTTTTTCAATCCAGATCTGAAAGGTTCAAACTCAATGTCGCTCAACAAGAACATCCGCGTCTGCACCCACATCAAGGTCAACGGAGTCCGGTGCGGCTCCCCCGCCCTCCGCGGCGAAGTCTTCTGCTACTTCCACCAGCGCATGATCCGCGGCGTAGCCACGCCGCCCAAGTCGCGCCTTCATCCCATCGCCCTAATCGAGGACGAGGAAGGCATCCAGGCTTCCCTCATGGAGGTCATCAACGCCCTCATTCGCAACACCATCGATTTCCGCCGCGCCCAACTAATCCTGCGCGCTCTTCATATCGCCACGAAAAATGCTCCGCGCGTCCACTTCCGCATCCACGAGAGGGAAATGGTCCGCGAAGTTCCCGACTATCCCGCCGCCCCCGCCACGCCGAAGCCCCTTTCGCCCGCACTCGGTAAGGCCGGCGCGCTAGCGCGAATCCCCCGGCCCAAGCCAGTCAGCATCACTCGCCCCCGGCCTCCCATCGTCGCCGCCACGCCCGCTCCCACTCGTCCCAAACCGCCCGCCGCAGTCAAGCCCGCGCAGGCCATCCGCAACCCAGCCCGCCGCCGCTCAGGATGAAGATGAAGATGAAAACTCGTCTTGCATTCTTACCATAGTCATAATAATATGACCATACTATGAAACAGATTCCCGCCGGCCAATTCAAAGCCCAGTGCCTCGCCATCATGGATCGTGTACTGCAAAGCGGAGAGCCCGTCCTGATCACCAAGCACGGCAAGCCCGTGGTGAAGCTCGTCCCCGCCGAAAATCGGGCCGACGACATCTTCGACTACATGGCCGGCAAAGCCAAGGCAGTTGGCGATATCGTTGGACCCGTCACTCCGCCCGAGGATTGGGAGAACAAGTGAGGGTGAACCAGTGATCCTGCTCGACACTCACGTCCTTTTCTGGATGGCGAACGATTCGAAGCGGCTGTCGAGGCGCGCACGGGAGACCATCCACGAGGCCAGGCAGGAGCAAGGGCGACATAGCGCGGGGATAGCGGTTGCAACTATCACGCTATGGGAGCTGGCGTGGCTGGCGCAGAACGGTCGAATCGCGGTCGCTGTGAGCGTGGAATCTTTTGTTCGTGAGCTGGCAGCGCGGGTCATTCTCAGGCCGGTCACGCCGGAGATTGCGGCCTTGTCCGTGCGCTTGCCAGATGCATTCCCCAAAGATCCAGCGGACCGCTTGATTGCCGCGACCGCGATAGTCGAAGGCATGCCCCTGGTGACGGCCGATAGGCGCATCCGGCAGTCGAAGGTTGTGGAGACAGTCTGGTAAGAGCGCCTCAGCTATAATGTTCTGTAACGCGGGTTGGGTTTTCACGCCTCGCTCCCTGCAGTGCCAGAGCAAGGATTCAGCCTCGTTATAAACCGAGAACGGCGAATAGAGACTGCAGCCGAAGGAGTCCGCATGGCGATTCAGAAATCGGATAGCATCTGGCACAATGGCAAGCTCATCCCCTGGGATGACGCGACGATTCACGTGATGTCGCACGTGATCCACTACGGCTCCTCGGTGTTCGAGGGAATCCGCTGCTACGCGCCGCCTTCGGGCCCCGCGATCTTCCGCGCGCACGAGCACATTCAGCGCCTGCTCGATTCCGCCAAGGTCTACCGCATCGACGTCGACTACACCCGCGACGAAATCGTGAAGGCCATGCTCGAAACCGTGGGCAGCAACGGCGTGTGGCCCTGCTACGTGCGGCCCATCATTTTTCGCGGATATGGCGAGGCGGGAGTGAATCCCTTCAACTCGCCCACCGAGGTTTACATCATCAATTATCCGTGGGGAAAATATCTGGGCGGCGAGAACGACGGCTGCGATGCCTGCGTTTCCTCGTGGACGCGCATTGCCCCGAACACTCTGCCGGCCATGGCGAAGTCGGGCGCGAATTACATGAACTCGCAGCTCATCAAGATGGAAGCCATCGTCAACGGTTTCGCCGAGGGGATCGCGCTCGACGTGAATGGGTACGTGAGCGAAGGCTCGGGCGAGAACGTATTCATCGTGCATCGCGAGAAACTGATCACGGCGCCGCTGGGCAACTCCGTGCTCCCCGGCATCACCCGCGATTCAACGCTGCAGATTGCGCACGACCTTGGCATTCCGATCGTCGAGCAGATGATTCCGCGCGAGATGCTCTACATCGCCGACGAAGCTTTCTTCACCGGCACTGCGGCGGAAATCACTCCGATCCGCACGGTGGATAAAATCAAAGTGGGCAAGGGCGGTATCGGCCCGGTCACCAAAGCGATCCAGAAAGAGTTCTACGCCGTGGTGCGCGGCGAAAAAGCGGACCGCCACGGCTGGCTCACGCCAGTGCCAGTGCGGACGAAGCAGCCCGTGGGAGTGTAGCGTCGCTGAGCTGAATCAGTTACGCGTTTGCGATCACTTCCGGCGCGCGTCGAGACTCCAGGGCCCCTGTTTACAGCAATTGAAGGCTTGTTTGCTGCCGCATCTGTTCCATCTAGAAGATCCAAAGCATCAAGCGGTTCTTGACTGTCCGTTGGCCATTCGTTTTGACAGTACCGCAGAGGCCCCGCACGAATGACTGATATGCAGCGCCTCGTCACACGAAGAGTTGTAAGCTATTGCGAGGACTCACTGGTCTGTGCTTCTTCCGCATGTCTCTAAGTGTGAGGTTGCAGTCCGGGGTTTTCTTGCATTTGGCAGTCAAGAATATCACTCACGTATTCTGCCAACATATACGCTGCGCCTACTTGGGTGTGAAAAGCGCGAGTCACCTCACCGGTGGAGGCGACTTTGATTTTCCGGACCGAAGAGCGCCGTCGCGGTTTAGTACATTTCTTCCCGGGAAGCGACTACCATGTAGTGCAGGGTGTTGCCGACGTTGGCCCAGCAACTGTTGTAGTCGATCGAGCTTTTGCCGCCGCCATTCCAGGTAAAGGAAGGGGAAGGATTCGGGAAGTTGGGAAGTTGCGCGTATGGTGCCACGGAACTGTTGGTCTGGGCCACCAGCATTTCGCCAAAGATTTGACCATCGCCACCACCGTTGACGACCACCTTTCCCTGGCCAATGACCAGGATCAGGCCGTCGAATTGCATCACGCCACTGATGGTTAGCGTGCCGGTCACAATCAGCACGCCGGCGCCGCCGCCAAGGCTGACATCGCCATTTATGAAAGTGAGTTGAGGGGCGGCGACCGTGCCATACGATCCGCTGCAACCCGCTCCGCCAATGCCGCAGCTGTAGCTGGCATCGGCTGCGTCGGCCAGCATAGAGACCAGGTTGTTGAGTTCTGCCGGGGTGGACCACTGGGTCAGCGATGCTGAGTCGTTGACAACCGAGGGCGCCGCTCCTTGCCCGGTGAAGTTGGCGGGTCTGAAGATTTGCGGGGGGACAGTCCCGGCATCAGGGGCGTTGCCAACACCGATAGCCGGTTGTGCCGCGCCTGTAGGAACGCAGGTCCCCATGGCCGGGGGAACCACCCCTTTAGCGGAGGGGCTTCCATCGGTGCCGTTGATTCCGGCATTGGCCGAGTGGGGAGTGTTAAAGGTGGGATTGTTCCCTTGCAACATCAAACCCCCCGGAGGCGGTGTAATATTCAGTGATGCGGTCTCGTACTGGCCGACGCGCCGGCTGCCCTGCGGGGTTAAGGCTAGAGCAGTGACAAGGTATAGCGGCTCGACATAGAGGCCGGCTGCCGCCGCCGCGGCGCACGTGGGCTGTCCGAGTGAAGTCACCGCAACTTCCTGGGCGGTCCCTGCGTTCCAGCAGACCTGCGAGGACGCAGGCTGGGTAGAATCGACCAGAGCATTGGGAAAAGTTCCATTCTGCTTCTCGGTGATCCGAACCCATTTGTATTTCAGAGAAGAAGCCGTGTTGGTAAAGGGCGAAGCGCTGGCGACGTAGGCCGCCACGCTGCCTGCCGGGGGCGCGCCCGCAGCCGGACAGGGGGTGCCGGGGGCCACATAGGCCACGCCGGAGCCCGAGAAGGATTCGTGGCAGAACTCATCGTCAAAGTAGGTGTTGCCAAAGGTTATGGGGTCGACCACGTCGGTTACCCCAGATGGATTAATGATGTAGAGAATGGAATTTGCAGTGCCGGGCATGGCCGCCGGGAGTGTGATGGGATTGACGCTATTGCTGCGCATGCGGTCGCGCATTTCCTCCAGCCCGCCCCGCATGGCGAAGAACGCCAACTGAGTGTCCTTATAGTTGGTGTTGATCGAGCTTTCGGTGCTCGACATATAAATCATCCCGAGGCCGACGGCCAAGATCAGAAGCAGCGCCAGGAGGGCAAGAATGAGCGCCATCCCGCGTTCGCCGTTACGGCAATTTTTTCTGTGCATCATAGAAAAGTCCTCCTTAGTTGTTCACCAGGCGAGCGTTTCCTACCATTGTCGTTACCGGCCGCACCTTAGTCTGCAAATCGAAGCCGGTGGTGGCGTTTGCCAGAAGATTGATGGTGAGGCGGATTGACTTGACGCAAGATGTGGAAGTGGCGGCGCACGTCAGCGCTGCCGTGCCCGCTGGGGTAGTGATGTCCAGGGGTAGCGCGACGATATTGCCACTCTGATCGTAGGCCTGAAATACGGGGTAATCTTTGAAGGTGCTGATGGCAGCGTAGTAAGCGCTATCGGTGGCACCCCAGGCAGTATTTCCTGAAATCGCCAATCCGTTACCGTAAGCCGCAGTGCCTGCGGGCACTCCGCTGTTGACCACGTTCTGCAATTCCTGACTGAACGTAGTGGGTTGGGCGAGGGGCATGGTTCCATTCACCTTCGGCATTTCGCTGCGCTGGATGGTGCAGGGGCAGGTTGTGGAGGGAGGGAAGTTGCCCGCGGAATCCACCAGTCGATACTGAACCGAGTAGACCGTACCGCTGCCATCGATCGCCCCCTCGAAAATGATCTTGATGTTGGAGACGTAAACCAGGCCAACCGCCACATTCGAATTCATCGCTTCGGTGGGATTGGAATTGTCGGCGGGGCAGTTAGGTGTAGCCCCAAGTCCTGGAGCCGCGACGGTGCGGCAGTTGGGATAACCCGCCTGATGCAGGTCGCGCTCAAACTCGTCTACGAACTCCCGGCCTTCCTGAGTAAGATCGACCTTGGTCTGTTCCGCCTGACTGCGCTGGACGGTGGTGTTGATTCCTGAGACCACAGAGGCCAGCACGATCGCCAGAATTGCGCACACGATCATGAGTTCAACCAGGGAGAAGCCAGCTTGCCTTGGAACCAACGTTTGTCGGGATATCTTCATGTTCATTCCCAGTTCGCTCAGTTCTCAATCATGGTCTTTAGCGTTGTGGGGGTGGCAAAAAGGGTGGCATTGTGGGCTGCGCCAGCCGCAGTCTGCCGCGAGGAGACCGTCAGCAAGCTGATGCGACTACTTGGATTTGGACTGACTTCCATGACATTCCAACGCACTTCATAGGTATCTCCGTTGCAGGCCTGGTACTGCATGGCATATCCGGTGACGGCGCTAGTGGCCAGCGCGGGAGACGGTTGCGTCCAATCGATATCTCCCACGTTGCCCGGCAGGGGCGCGGTGGCGGCGGTGTAAAGGGTGGCGCCCGCTCCCAGCGGACCCGCCGCCTGAACTACTGAGGCATTGTGGACACTGGCGGCTCCGGTGCCGCAGTCGTTAATGGCGACGAAGCCCGACGTCGGATAATTTTTGTAGGTGGCAAACATCTCGAGGATCTCCTGATCCAGAACGACCGCGGTGGTATCCGTTTTGCTTCGAGAGTTTGATTGCACGCCCGCCAGAATCATGCCCACGGCACCCAGCATGCCCACGGCAAGCACAGTCATGCCGATCAGAAGTTCGAGCATCGACATTCCGCTCTCGCCGAGTCTCGCTTGTTTGCGGGCGCTTCCAGATCGATTGTCTAGCGATTCAGACATTCTGTTCCTCTCGTTCCTCAATCCCGCTGTACCCAATTCCCGTTGATGTCGGAGGTCCAAATCTGGACGTGGCCGCTCGGGTTGATAACAACCGCAGCCCAGGGGACGCCACCCAATACGGTTGCTTTCGACATAAACACTACGAAGCCCTGACCGGGGGTCTGGGGGCAGGAGTTCACAGCCGCAATGCAGGGCAGACCGCGCGCGTTGAAACTGACGGCATCTCCGCCGGGATTGACGGTAAAATTCAGGCCCGCGATAAAACCCGCCTCGCCGGGTGCGCCGCTGCCGCTTCCGGGATGGATCGTCAGGCTGGGACCAAGGGGGTCCGTGGGATCACCATTAGCATAGGCGCCGGTCTTGGGCAGATCGAGATAGAAGGCGGCCATACCCGAAGGCAAGTTGCCCTGCTGGATCGTGTAAAAAGTATTTTTTCGGACCGCCTGGATGCGAGCCGATTGAACTAAGCCGCTGAAATCCGATGCGGCATATCGCAGACTGATGTCGCTGACAGTACTCAACAGGTGAGGCACGGCTATCGCTGCCAAAATCAATACCACGGCGAGCACGATCATTACTTCGATCAGGGAAAAGCCCTGAGTTTTCTTGCGTGTCGTGAGTTTCAGCATGTTGAGAGAAATGTTCGAGCGTATCCCGTCGCACATTTCATCGTAGGGGCGGGCCGGGAATGGGGCAAGGCACGCACGTCTAGTGGTGGTGCATTGGCCTTTCGTAATCACGCTGGTTACTGCTTCGCCCTATTGCGGAACTTTGAAGGACCGATCGACGTACTATTTCTGTGGTCGGCGTTTTAGGGTCGCCGGAGCCCAAAACGAAGCGCGTGTTTTGCCAGAAACTTTAGAGATCCCTGTGTAACATCGTTCGCTTTTTGTGCGAAATGTCCTGTTTTCGTAAACAACTGGTGCATCTAAAATTGAAGAGTACAACCTGAGTCGATGATGCGAACTCTGCTGGACATCTTCGCGCAAATCCTTCGCAATCTTTGGGCGCACAAGCTGCGCTCATTTCTCACTATGTTCGGGATCGCCTGGGGAGTGGGATCTTTACTGTTGCTGGTAGGGGTTGGCGAAGGCTTCCGCTCGGGCAACAAGCGGGAACTGGCGGAATTCGGCAAGAACATCATGTTTCTGTTTCCGGGACGAGCGCCAGCCGTCAAGGGCAATATGAATTCTGCGCGTTCCTACCTGCTCACGTATCAGGATTATGCTGACATCAGGCAAGCCGGATACGTCCGCAATGCGTGCCCGGTCATTTCGCGCAGCGACCTGCACGAGGTAAGCGAATTTGCTACCGGCAGTGGGGAGATTCTTGGTACAGAGCCGCAGCTGAACGAGATCAGCTATCTTCCCTTGAAGGAAGGGCGCTGGCTCAATGAATTAGACGGAGTGCAGAGGAGGAATGTGATCGTCCTCGGGAACGAGTTGCTGAAGACATTGTTTCCCGGGCGTCCCGCGGTTGGCGCGTTCATCCTTCTGAACGGCATTCGATTTGAAGTGGTAGGCAGTATGCCGCATCTTGGGCGGGGCGACAACTTGTGGCTGAACTTGCGAGGCTACATCCCTTTCCAGGTGATGGCCGCGAACTTCCCGATCAAGGGAGAAAACCATCAGAACTCCATTTCCTTCATCGAGTATCAGCCGCTTGTGACGGCGGAGCACCTGCTGGCGCAGGAGGAGGTTCACAAGATTGTTGGCCGCAATCACGGATTCGATACCAGCGATCAAAGCGCCTTTGACGAGTGGGATTCGATTCAGGAATCGACGATGGTGGGAACCATTTTCGACGTGATGAACATGTTCCTGGGAGCGGTGGGAATGGTCACGCTGGCTCTGGGCGCGATAGGCGTGGTCAATATCATGCTGGTGGCAGTGAGCGAGCGCACACAAGAGATTGGACTACGCAAGGCATTGGGTGCGACCAACCGCAATATACTCTTTCATTTTTTTCTAGAAGGGCTGCTGCTCACGCTGGGAAGCGGATTGATCGGCATGGTGATGGCGGCCGGATTGATGGCGATGATGGGAGGAATACAGGGGCCGCAGGGATTTGATCCTCCCAAATTGGTGCCGATGTCGGCAATGCTTGCGATTGGGAGCCTGACGGTAGCGGGAGTGGCGGCAGGGTTGTATCCCGCGCGGAAGGCGGCGATGCTGCAGCCGGTGGAAGCGCTCCGGCAGGAATAATACGATGTTGAGGGATTTGCTCCGGGAAGCCTATGGGGCGATGCGCCACAACCGGCGGCGCACGGCGCTCACGATGCTGGGGATGGCCTGGGGCATTGCGACCGTGGTCATGCTGCTCGCATATGGGGACGGTTTTGGCCGGGCCTGTGCGAACATCTTTGCGAACTTCGGCACGAAGCTCGTCATTGTGGTGCCGGGAAAAACTTCCACGCAGGCCGGCGGTCAGAAATCGGGAGTCCAAATCCGATTTACGCAGGATGATGTCGAGGCGCTTGCCACCAACCTTCCACAGATTATTCATATCACGCCAACTGTCGAGAAACAGGCGAACGTCCAATACGACAATCGAGATTTCACATTTACGGTGAGCGGGAATGATCCGAATGTGCTCTCGATCCGAGTGCTCAAGCTGGGGCAAGGCCGTTTTTATAACATGGAAGACCAGAGGCAGCGGGCCCGGGTCGCGGTGATCGGTTCGGAAGCGAAGGAAAAGCTGTTTTCCGGACGCAACGCGCTTGGGGACCACATCCGGCTGGATGGTCTCAGCTTTGAAGTGGTCGGCGTTTTGAGCGCCAAGATGCAGGAGGGGAATGACGATATCAACCGCGTGGTCTACATCCCCTTCACTACGATGAGCGATCTGAAGGACACGCATTACCTGGACATGGTGTGGTTTAACTACCAGACGCCGGAATACGAACGAATCGAGCCCGCGGTCCGGACGATTCTGGCGACGCAGCACAAGTTCAGTCAGGCGGACCATGAAGCGGTGAGGGTGTTCAACCTGATGACTCAGCTGCATCAATTCGAGGTCATTACGCTCGGGCTGAAGATCTTGATGGGATTCATCGGCACGCTTACGCTCGGCATTGGCGGAGTCGGGCTGATGAATATCATGCTGGTTTCGGTCACGCAGCGCACGCGGGAGATCGGCGTGCAAAAAGCGCTGGGCGCGCAACGGTGGTACATTCTGATGCAGTTCCTCGCCGAAGCTCTGACCATTACATTCATTGGCGGTATTCTGGGAATGATTCTGGCCTACGTCGTCGCGTTTTCAGTGGGAAGGCTTACCTTCTACAGCGCGTTCGCGAAGAACGGGGAGGCAGGCGACATCCGTCTGATTATTGCGCCGGGAACGTTGATCGCGTCCACTCTCATCCTGGGCGCGGTGGGCCTCGTCAGCGGGATGGTGCCAGCTTTGCGCGCATCGCGGCTGGATCCGATCGAGGCCTTGCGACACGAATAGCTGCGCCCTGTTCAAATGAGGTTGACGCTGCGCGAAGCCATTGTCATGCGTGCGGTCCGGTTCCGGGACGGACGGTCGGCAACCCGAAAAACTGCACGCTGCTGGTCCATTGACGATAAATCGCCTTAACACTCACTGACCAGCATTCAAAACGCGAAATGGCCTGTTAGCGTCAGTTGGCGAGCCAAGCTAGTCTTCCAGTTCGGTCTCTTCTGGCGCGTCAGTCGGGCTCGAAAACTCCATGCGATAGCCGTCAGGATCAGTCATCGGCACAACCCACAAATTGTTTCCCACGAATGGACGTTTCCGTGACTGGATGCCGCGCGCTTTGAACTCGCGATAGAGCGCCAACGCGTCTTCACACTGAAAACAGACATTGACTCCAGTTCCCAGCGTTTCCTTGGGCTGGCGTTCGGGCAGAAACTCCTGCAGCATAATCGCGGCCTCGCCAAGCTCCAGCCAGCACCAGCGAATCCTCCCGTCGCGCTTGTAATGACCGTCTTCCTCATCTGGAATCCACCAGCGCTTCATTTTGAACCCAAGCCCGTCCACATAGAATCGCAGCGAAGCTTCCATGTTGGTCACGCCGAAAAACGGCACCGCCTGCTTTACTTTCGTGCTCGTCACGGTTTCGACCGGCATCATTCACCTCCCTCGGCATTACGCTCATTATGAATGGAAGCTGTAACCTTTGCAAAATCGCGGTTACACTCATTGACGTCGGCTGAGGGGGGTGAGTGTAAAAGGGGTGATTTCTCAACCGTCAGCTTGATATTCGTTTACGGAAGGCCAACCGTGCGTATGCCAAGGTGAGGCCGAGTGAGCCGTACACCGCCGCGTTCATGGGGGCAAGCAGGAAAAAGGTGGTCACCAGCGACGGATCGAACGTCAGCTTTACGAAATACAACGGACACAGCGAAAACATCAATTGGGGATTGAGATTCCAGCGGTGCGGAGCAAGATAGGCGACGAGCGCCAGGAGATATGAAATTCCCGCGAAGCCACCGAGCCATGTGAGGGGCGCTAAGAACAACTGTTCATCGTCCCGATCTTTCTTGCACGCTTTCGCGATCCACGCGCGGGGCAGTACCGCAAGCGTCACACTGAAAAGGCCCACCAGTGCCAGGGTAGCCACAAATATGACCCATTCGCTCTGAACTGGCAGCGGCAGCTCGCCCCGCACCATCAGAAAAGGAACGCCGGTGAAAAGTGAAGTCAGTCCACAGAGTAAAAACACGATGCGAGATGTAGTCCTGATAGCGCGTGCGGACATGACGCAGATTCTAACAGCGGTCCCGAGTTTGATCAGAAGTAATTGCGCTGACCGGACCGGTGGAGAGCCGCCGCTAATTACGTATCCGCTGTGCCTGTCGAATGAGGTTCTGCTGATGCTGTTGCAGGTTGGGACGTTGAAACGTGTACAATGCCCTGAGATTCTTCGTTTTCCGGAGGTAAACATGTCGCTGAGCAAGAAGTTGGTCAAGACGATATTGTGCGCGATGCTGGGTGCGTCATTATTGGCCGGAGTGGCGACGCCCGCCCGCGCCGACCGTGACGACAAGTGCAGCCGTGACATCCACAAAGCGGAAGAGAATTTGGAGAAGGCCGTCCGCAAGCACGGTGAGCACAGCCCTCAAGCCGAGCAGCGCCGCCACCAGTTAGAAGAAGTCCGAGAGCGTTGCCACCAGCGCGATCACGAGCATGACCACGATTCGGACCACCACTAAACCAACCTCTACCCGCTTCGTCCACAACCGCGCCTTAGGGACGGCCCCACCGCCGTCCCGCATTCTGCCCGCTGGCAAGATTCTGTTGAACTTTATGTACGAGTGAGTCGTGCCCTTTCCCGGAGCTGGCCCTCCCCGAACTTAAGCTGGTGTCCACCTGCCGGAGTACGGTCGTTACCTAGGTCATCTTGGGGAAGGTGACGATTCGAGTCATCATAAGCAGAGCTTGGAGGCAACCGCCTCCCAGGAAACGTCTGCGATGAATATTGACGATCTGCTGCGGATCGCTACGGAACGGCGAGCCTCTGACTTGCATTTGAAGGTGGGGAACTATCCTCACCTGCGCATTGACGGCGAACTGGCGCCCTTGACCGAACAGCCGCGGGTGACGGCGGAAGACATGCTGACCATGGCGTTCAGCATGATGTCGGCGCGACAAAAACAAAAGTTCAAGGAGACCACGGAAATCGACATGGCCTACGGCGTGGCCGGGCTGGGGCGGTTCCGTGTGAACATCTTTCAGCAGCGCGGCAACGTTGGGCTGGTGTTGCGCGTGATTCCCACCAAGATTCGCGCGCTGGACGAGCTGTTCCTGCCCAAGGTGGTGGAGCAGATTTGCGAGATGCCACGCGGGCTGGTGCTGGTGACGGGCGTGACCGGCTCCGGTAAGTCGACCACGCTGGCCGCCATGGTGGATCGAGTGAACTCGAGCCGGGCGGAACACATTATTACGATTGAGGACCCCATCGAATTTCTGCATCGCGATAAGAAGGGCTACGTGAACCAGCGCGAAATTCAGGTGGACACGCCTTCGTTCAGCGCGGCCTTGCGGGCTTCGCTGCGTCAGGATCCGGACGTGATTCTGGTGGGCGAAATGCGCGATCTGGAAACGATTTCAACCGCGCTGCACGCGGCGGAAACCGGCCACATGGTTTTCTCGACGCTGCATACGCTGGACGCGGTGGAAACGGTGAACCGCATCATCTCCATCTTCCCGCCGCCGGAGCAGAAGCAGATTCGCCTGCAGTTGGCGGCGGTGCTGCGGGCAATTGTTAGTCAAAGATTAGTGCGGCGCTGCGATGCCGAGGGGCGCGTGCCCGCAGTCGAAGTGATGATCAATACGGCTTTCATTCGGGAATGTATTCTGGTGCCGGAAAAGACGCGCTCGATTCGCGACGCGATTGCGGCGGGCACTTCGCAATACGGCATGCAGACTTTTGATCAGTCGCTGTGGGATCTGTTTCAGGCGGGGCTGGTCAACTACGAAACCGCTTTGGAAAATGCCTCGAACGCCGACGACTTCAAGCTGCGCATGCAGGGCATCGCTTCGACCGCCGACATCTCACGGCAGTCGATGCAGTCGGCGGGCTACGGCGGGCGGTAGGGCTCGGCTTCCGGCCTCGGGCTGCGGGCTTCGGCTTGCGGGCTTCGGCTTTCCCCTTCCAGACTCCATCTTCACTTTTCTTCAACCCTGAAGCCCGAAAGCCGCAGCCCAAAGCCCGCTTTTGGGTTATCGTTAGCGCATGGCGTTCCCGCGTCCCAGGAGACGGGTTTTTTCCGAGGAGGAATTGTACGAATATGCCGTGGGAGCCTTGGCGCGGCGCATGCGGACGGTGGCGGAGTTGAAGCGGTTGCTGCGCGCGCGGGTGGAAGACGCGGACTCCGAGTACGGAAAGACTCTGGTCGAACTCATCATCCGGCGATTGAAGGATCGCGGGTACCTGAACGATTCGCAGTATGCGGCGTACTTCTCTTCGCTGCGGCGGGATAATCAGAAGTTTGGCCGGATGCGCGTGGTCACCGACTTGAAAGCGAAGGGCATGCACGGCGACGTGATCGACAAGGCCGTGGACGCGGCCTATGAGGGCGTGAGCGAAGAAAAACAGGCGCGCGAGTATCTGCACCGTAAGCGGCTGGCGAAACCTAAGGATCAGAAGCAGGCGGCGCGCATCTTCCGGCAATTGGCTCGGGGCGGATTTGGGTCGAAGACCATCTTCAGCATTTTGAAGAAGTGGGACGTGGATGAAGAGACCCTGACCGAGTTGGAGAGCGAAAGCGCGTGAGAGCCGACGATTGAGTCGTTTCTCGCAGGCCTCCCCGGCGGGATTCTGAGCATCCGAACTTGAAAGCGCACTTGGCAAGAGGCTTTTCGATGTTGCATACTCCTTGAACTATCCCAAACCGTTTCTCAGGAGGGCACCATGAAGTTCCGTCTGAAAGTGGTTCTCGCAGCAATGTTGTGCAGCGCAGTACCCATTGCGCTGGCTCAGGACGCGGCCACGGACGTGAAGAAGGGCGCCGAAAAGACCGGCCACGAAACCAAAGTAGTTGCCAAAGACACCGCGAAGGGCACCGAGAAGGCAGCCGATAAGACTGGCGTTGCCGCCGAGAAGGGCGCGAAGGCAACTGGACACGCCACCAAGAAGGGCGCTACTGCCGTTGGCAAGGGCACGGAAAAGGCCGCCGATAAGACTGGCCACGAAACCAAAGTAGTAGCGAAAGACACTGCTAAGGGCACCGAGAAAGTTGCCACGAAGACGGGCAGCGGCGTCAAGAAGGGCACTAAAGCCACTGGGCACGAGATGAAGAAGGCCGGCGGAAAAATGGAGGGGGATAAGCCGAAGCCGCAGTAGCCGCCCGCAAGATCGAATATAGAGGGCGCAGAGAGTCACAGAGGATTCCGAAACGCTTTCTCTGTGTTTCGCTGTGCCCTCTGTGGTTTCAGTTTAGAATTGATCTTTCACCGACACTTTCATCGATATTCCTATTGGCATGATGACTGGCTCTGAAATCCGCCGCAAGTTTCTCGACTACTTTGTGCAGAAGGAGCGTCCGCACAAGGAGGTGCATTCGTCGTCCTTGGTGCCGGCGAACGATCCCACATTGTTGTTCACCAACGCAGGCATGAATCAGTTTAAGGACGTGTTTCTAGGACTGGAGAAGCGCGACTATTCGCGCGCCACGACTTCGCAGAAATGCATACGTGCCGGCGGCAAGCGTAACGATCTGGAAAATGTCGGGTTCGCCAACCGGCATCACACGTTTTTCGAGATGCTGGGGAATTTTTCGTTTGGCGACTATTTCAAGAAAGACGCCGTCGCCTACGCGTGGGAACTGATCACTTCGAAGGAGTGGTTCGGAATCGATAGAGACAAGTTGTACGTGACCATTTTCAAGGGCGAAGGTGGCGTCGAGAGCGATATCGAGGCATATGACCTATGGGTTGGGGAGGGCGTGCCTAAGGATCATCTTTGAAATGGGGCTGAAGGATAATTTCTGGCAGATGGGCAACACCGGGCCTTGCGGGCCGTGCAGCGAGATTCACTACGACATGGGACCGATCGCGTCGGATCAGGGGCATACGGATTGCGCGTTTCGCTGCGATTGCGGGCGGTATGTCGAGATCTGGAATCTGGTGTTCATGCAGTTTGACCGCGATGTGAGCGGGAACTTGAATCCTCTGCCGAAGCCGTCGATTGATACGGGGATGGGGTTGGAGCGGACGACGGCTGTGTTGCAGGGTGTGATCTCGAACTACGAGACGGATTTGTTTATGCCGCTGATCAAACGGGCCGCGGAGTTGACCGGGACATCGCTCACAAAGGAGCTGGAGAAGGAAGCCAAGGCGAAGTCAGCCGCTTCTCTGCGAGTTATCGCAGACCACTCGCGCGCGGCGACGTTTTTGATTTCCGACGGAGTGGTGCCTTCTAACGAAGGACGCGGCTATGTTTTGCGCAAAATCATGAGCCGTGCCATCACCCATGGTCGACTGCTCGGACAGGAACAGCCTTTTCTCAACAAAATGGTCTATGAGGTTCGGGATCTGATGGAGAATGCGTATCCCGAACTCAGAGAATCAGTGGATTGGATTTCCAAGGCCGTATTGGATGAGGAAAAACGGTTCGCACGCACGACCGACTTTGGCCTGCATGTGCTCTACGAGCGGCTGAGGCAGGCTGCGGATAAGAAACTCCACAAGGAACTGGTTATCGCTCCTTTGGTCAAGGCTGTTGTGAGCGAGGTGGAAGCAGGCCAGCCCGACAAGGATCGCGGAGCCAGGTCGGTCAACGAAAGGCGGAAGTACGACGAGTACACCAGGCTGGGGCAAGAGATTCGGGCGGCGGCGCCATTCACGCTCAAGGGTTCGGTAGTGTTCGATCTCTATTCAACACATGGGTTGCAGCTCGATTTCATAAGAGCCACTTGCCAGGACCTTGGGGTCCGGGTTGACGAGGAGGGGTTCGAGGACGCAATGGAGGAAGAACGGCAGCGTGCTCGTGCCTCTTGGAAAGGCGCGGCCAAGCAGACCGCCAATCCTGCCTATCAGCAGCTTCCGAAATCGATCTTCGAAGGCTATCGCCAGACCCGCTCTGACGGCTGCGAAGTGCTGGCTATTATTCACAACGGGCAGGGCGCGCGGGAACTTAAAGCTGGCGAATCGGGCGAGATCATTCTTGATCACACGCCTTTTTACGCCGAATCCGGCGGGCAGGTGGGCGATCGCGGATGGCTGGTGCAAACCGGGCGTTATCTTCCAACAGCATCCCCCGAGACTCGGGTCCCGTATTTTGGATTCCATGAGTTCCCCTTATCTCCTTGCAGAGGTGATGCGCTGCTATTAGCTGATTCAGGGTGTGCGGGCGCATCAGGTCGTCGCGATACAGACGCTGCGCGTGGGCGACAAAGTGGATGCCGTCGTGAATGCCGACATTCGGCAATCGACGATGCGCAATCACACGGCTACGCATCTGCTTCATGCCGGACTGCGCGAAGTTCTCGGCAAGCATGTGAAGCAGGCGGGATCGCTGGTGGCGCCGAATCATTTGCGGTTTGATTTTTCGCACTTCACCGCGGTCGAAGACGAAGAGTTGCAGGATATTGAGGACATCATTAATAAAGAAGTGCTGCGCAACCAGATGGTCGAGACCATCACTGACGTGCCGATCGATGAAGCGATCAACGATTATCACGCCATGGCGCTGTTCGGCGAAAAGTATGGCGAAAGGTGCGCGTGGTGCGGATCGGGGATTTCTCGACGGAGCTTTGCGGCGGCACGCACACCGGTGCGACGGGCGAGATTGGGCTGATCAAGATTCTGAAGGAAGGCAGCGTGTCGTCGGGGGTGCGGCGCGTGGAGGCGGTTACCGGTGAGGGATCGCTGGCGCACTTCCGTAGGGATCATGAGTTGGAAAACGTGGTGTCTGCTTCGTGGCACCCACTCTTGCGCAAAAACCGCGAAAGAATGGGGCACCCTCTTCCGAGGAGAGTCACACCCACGCGGATGAGGGTCACGCACAGGCCGAGGCGGCTTCTCCGGCCGAGGCTTTGAAGGCTGAACTCGAAAAGAAAGATGCCGAGATCAAGCGGCTGGCCCGGGAACTGGATCAGGCGCGGATGAAGTCGGCTTCGCTTCGATCAGCACGGCGAACATTGGCGATCAGATCAAAGAAGTGAAAGGCGTGAAGGTGCTGGCGCATCGCGTGGACAATCTCGAGCGGGCGCAGTTGCGCACGCTGGTCGACCAACTGCGCGACAAGATTGGCTCGGGCGTGGTGGTGCTGGGCTCGGCATCGAATGGAAACGTTTCGCTGATCGTCGGCGTCACCAAGGATTTGACGAGCCGCGTGCAAGCGGGCAAAGTCATTGGTCCGGTCGCGCAAAAAGTTGGCGGCAAGGGCGGGGGACGTCCTGATCTCGCGGAAGCTGGAGGCAAAGATGCCGCCGCACTGGACTCCGCACTCAACGAAGTGTATACCGTGGTAGAGTCGCTGCTGGGGGCTAGCGCTTAGCTGTGGCAGGTGCCCATGGAAGTCCTTATCCGCGTTGTAGAACATCAGGGCAAGCAAATCCTACTGGTGGACATGTCTAACTGCACTCCGAACGAACTTGCAACGATTATGCGGTTCGTCCCCTCCTATGTAACCAGCGAGCCCCATAATTCGGTGCTGTTGCTCGCCGATTTCACGGGCGCGGAGTTTGACCGGATCGCGATCGATCGCATGAAGGAGAGTGCAGTCTTCGACCGGCCTCACCTCAAACGTTCGGCCTGGGTAGGAATCGAGAGGTTGCCCAAAGTGTTTTCCGAACACATGAAGAGTTTCTCGCAACGCGATCTGCCAACGTTTAAAACCCGCCAGGAGGCGATGGACTGGCTGGTGAGCGGCGAAGAGATGCGGTCCGCGGATCCTACCCAGGATGGCGCCCAGAATCGCACCCTGGGGGACCGGCCCAAGCGCCAGGATTCCTCAGGGAGGGAGGTGTTGACATGGCTATCTGAGATAGCTATCATGGAAACATGCAAATCAGCGTCGCGGATGCCAAGAACAAACTGCCGGAACTGATCAAGGCGGCCGAACAGGGCGAGCCTGTGACCATCTGTCGCCGTGGTGTTCCGGTAGTCGATATTGTGCGCACAAAAAAGCCAGCTAAGAGAAAACCAAGGTTCGGGACCTTGCGGGGAAAGATTCAAATCTTCGATCCGGACTGGTGGAAGCCGATGACCGACAAGGAAGTCGAAGATCTTTTTGGCGGGGGCGAGTGATTTGCGGGTGCTCCTGGACACGGCGGTCTTGATTTTCTGCTGATCGAGTCGCCGGAACGTCTTAGCAAGCGCGCGGCTGCCACCTTGGGGAATCCGGAAAATGTTCGCGAGTTGAGTTCTATTTCGCTTACCGAGATCGCCATCAAAACGACTTTGGGTAGGCTGAATATTTCGGCCGAAATGGCCCGCCAGGCGATCCAGGATATGGATGTTCGCATTCTGCCGTTCACCGCCGATCATGCATTCCGTCTATTCGAGCTGCCTGCTTCACCATCGTGACCCTTTTGATCGGCAAATCATCGCTCAGGCATTTTCGGAAGATCTTCCCGTTGTCACTTCGGACGAAAAATTCAGCCTCTACAAGGGATTGCGGCTGATTTGGTGATCCGCCACCTGGCCCCAGCTATCGACATTCGCGGGT
>CAVYVQ010000035.1:0-24970 GCA_963771895.1 uncultured Acidobacteriaceae bacterium
TAGCAGATCACAGGAAGAAAGAAGGCGTGGTGAATTCCGATCCTGTCGGCAACCGCGCCTTGCGCGAGCGGGATAAGCGCACCGCCAACGATCGCCATGATCATGATTCCGGAACCGTCCCCCGTAAGCGGGCCAAGTTCCGCTACTCCCAGAGTGAAGATGCTCGGGAACATGATGGAATTAAACAATCCCACCAGAACGATGCTCCACATGGCGAAGTGTCCGGTGCTGATCATGGAAATTGTCACAAGGGCAGCAGCGCACACGGCGCAAATGCCAAGAAGGTGGCCAGTCTTCATCTTCTGCAATAGCCCGGATCCGATGAATCGCCCGACCATGGCCCCACCCCAGTAAAAGGCAACGAAATCGGCCGCGATTTTTGCCGTCATGCCACCAATGTCAGGCTGGCTGAAATAGTTCACCAAGAAACTACCGATCGAAACTTCCGCTCCCACATAGACAAAGATGGCGATGGCGCCAAAGATCAAATTCGGATGGTTCCAGATTGAGTCGTTTACTTTTTCGCCGATCTGGTGCTGAGCGTGGGGAATTTTCGGCAACTTGAAACTGCCGATCGCGATCGCCAACAGGACTAACGCGAGGCCCAGACCCACATAGGGCGCCTTGACGGTGGCTGCTTCGTGCAAGCGATAGGCCTGCAGGGCATCGGGAGTCAGCGCGCGTATCTCTTCCATGGTCTTCGGCGCCGCACTCAGAATCAGGAGACCGCCAAAAAAAGGCGCAAGAAACGTTCCAAGAGAGTTGAACGCCTGTGTCAGATTCAAGCGGCTCGAAGCGGTCTGGGGCTTGCCCAGCACCGTCACGTAAGGATTCGCTGCGACCTGCAAACACGTAATCCCAGCCGCGAGCACGATGAGCGCTATCAGGAACAACGGGTACGAGGGAACGCTGGCCGCTGGCACGAAAAGAAATGCACCCAAGCCCATGGTAAGCAAGCCTGCTACCATCGAGCGCTGATAGCCGATCCAGTCAATGATCTTCGCCGACGGTATGGAGAAAACAAAATATGCTCCAAAGAAGGCAAACTGAATGAGCATGATCTGGGTGTAATTCAGGTCGAAAATCGGCTTCAGGTGCGGGACAAGAATGTCATTCAGGCAGGTGAGAAATCCCCACATAAAAAATAGGGTAGTCACTACTGCAAGGGGCGCCCCGTAAGAAGAAGAATTATCAGGCGCGGTAGCGGCGGTGGAGGTGGAAGTGCCCGGCATGACGATTGCCATGTTGAATCATCCTTTGCCCGAATTCAGCCAGCCTTACGTGTTGCATGATAGCATCGCCGACCGGGAAACAGGGGGGTCGGCAATTCTTGGGAGATGGGTAAGGATGATCGGTTCGGCCTCGCCTGCGCAAGAAAGCCTACGCTCATAGTCAAGGAGCGGGCGCTAAGGCTTCGAGCTTCACCAGCCAGTTCGCCGGTTCGGGGAGAATCGCGAATGTAGGGAGCTTGCCCCGCACCATGGCGACTTCATCGCATCGGTGAAACCTGGGACAGACGTGGCAATCCTTGTAAATCTTGTCGGGAAGATCCTCTCGCCGCGCCATCTCGAATCCCTGGCGCGCAAAGAATTCAGGAGCGCGCGTGAAGAGGCAGATGCAATCCACCCGATGCCTCTTCGCTTCGGCCATCAAAGCCTTCATCAAGCGAGTGCCGCCTCCGTGACCTTGCGCCCGGGCTCCGACAGTGATCGAGCGAATCTCGGCAAGGTGCGTGCCGTAAAGATGCAGGGCGCCGCATCCGATGATGCGGCCTTCATTTTCGAGAACGACAAAATCTCTTACGTTCTCGCAAATCTCCGCCAGCGTGCGGGGCAGCAATGTGCCGTCGCCCGAATAGGACGAGATCAGATCGTGGATGTGCTTGGCGTCGGGCAAAATGGCTTTACGCGTGCGCATGGAAATTGACCTCCTCGCGCAGAGAGTCGATTTTCTTTCTCGCCCCCAGAAGCCCCTGCCGCACGCGGGCCGGCGCTGTGCCGCCGACAACATCATGGATCGCCAAAACCGATGCCGGTTTCAAGCAGTTATAAAAACTCAGGTCAAACGTAGGATTCAGGGCATGCAACTCATCTAGTGTTAGATCCTGAAGCTCGCAATGTTTTTCCAGGCACAGCTTCACGGCCTTGCCGATCTGCTCGTGCGCGAGTCGCGAAGGAACGCTGCGGTTGACCAGGTAGGTCGCGGCAGCCCACGCGTTCATGAATCCCGACTGCGCCGAATCGCTCATGCGCTGGTGGTCGAACTCGACCGCTCTCATCCATCCGGCGACCAGCGGCACTACTCCGAGCGCTGTGTCGGTGGCGTCGAACAGCGGCTGCTGTGTTTCCTGCAAGTCTTTGTTGTAAGCCAGGGGCAAGCCTTTCAACGCAATCGTCAGTGTGGTTGCGCTTCCGACGATGCGACCGGTCTTGCCCCGTACCAGTTCCAGAAGATCGGGATTTTTCTTCTGCGGCATGGCGCTGCTGCCCGTGGAATACGCCTCAGGCAACTGGACAAAGCCGAACTCCTGCGTGGAGAACATGATCATCTCCTCTGCCCAGCGGCTCAAGTGCAGGCCTAGGAGCGAGAGCGTGTTGACGAACTCAATGACGAAATCGCGGTCGCTGGTGGCGTCGATACTGTTTGCCGTCGGCGCGGCGAAATCGAGCTCATCCGCCATGACGGCGCGATCGAGAGGCAGAGTCGCGCCGGCCACCGCGCCCGATCCAAGCGGACACACGTTCAAACGCTTGCGGCAGTCGGCAAGGCGGTCGGCATCCCGCAAGAACATTTCGACGTAAGCCAGCAACCAATGCGCAAGCAGCACAGGCTCAGCTCGCTGCAAGTGGGTGTAGGCGGGCATCGCGGCGCTACCGGCCTGTTCGGCGCGGTCAGTAAAAGCGCCACACACGCCGGCTAGTTCGCTTCGCAATTCATCAATCGCCGCCCGCACATAGAGCCGCAGGTCGGTAGCGATCTGCTCGTTGCGGCTGCGCCCGCTGTGCAGTTTGTAGCCCACCTCGCCGATCCGCGACACGAGTTGCTTCTCAACAAAGTGATGGACGTCCTCGGCCTCGTCATCTTGCAAAAGGTCCTTGGAACCCGCGGCCATCTCGCCAATCTGCTGCAGCCCTTGAAGAATGCTGATGAGCTCATCGGCGGAGAGAACACCGGCGTTCTTCAGGGCGCCAGCATGAACGCCACTCGCCGCCAGTTCGTAACGCAGCAGGCGGCGATCGAAGTCGAATGACCGCTGCCAGCGTTCGAATTGCGGGTCCAGTGGCTGCCGGAACCGGCCCGACCACATCTTCATCGCGTAACCTCCACGCGGCCGCGCGCGCGTACGCGCGATGGAAGTCCGAGGATGCGAATGAAACCCTCCGCATCTTTCTGGTCGTAACTGACGCCCATGGTGAACGACGAGAGATCGGTGCGATAGAGCGAGTGCTCGGACTCGCGGCTCATGACCGAAACATTTCCCTTATATAGAGACAGCGTCACACTGCCGGTCATCTGTGTCTGTGTACTGGCGACAAAGGCATCGAGCGCCTCGCGCAGCGGTGTGAACCATAAGCCGAAGTAGACCAACTCCGCATACTTCAGCCCCACGTGCTGCTTGAAGTGCGCGACCTCACGCTCCAGGCATAGCGCTTCCAGTTCGCGATGCGCCGCAACCAGCAGCGTGCCGCCGGGCGTTTCATAACAGCCGCGCGACTTTATTCCGACGAAACGGTTCTCCACCAGATCCACCCGGCCAATGGCGTTGCGGGCGCCAACCTCGTTCAGCAACTCGACCAGCGACACCGGATCAAGTTTCATGCCGTTTACAGTGACCGGAATTCCTTTCTCGAAGCCGATGGACACCTGCTCGTTCCTGTCGGGCGCCTCCTGGGGGGAGCGGGTCATCTGCCATGTTGCCGGCAGGGGAGCATTCGCGGCGTCTTCCAGTTCCCCGCCTTCATGACTGAGGTGCCACAGATTGCGGTCCCGGCTGTGGATTTTCTCGCGGCTCGCCGCCACCGGGATGCCGTGCTGTTCGGCATAATCGAGGCAGTCCTCGCGGGATTTGAGCGACCATTCGCGCCACGGTGCAATGATTCTCAGCTCGGGAGCGAGCGCCTGATACGTTAACTCGAAGCGGACCTGGTCGTTCCCCTTGCCTGTGCAACCGTGCGCCACAGCTGTCGCTCCCTCGCGCAAAGCGACTTCGACTTGGTGCTTCGCGATCACAGGGCGCGCCAGCGACGTGCCCAGCAGATACTTGTGTTCGTAGACCGCGCCTGCTTGCAACGCCGGAAAAACATATCCAGTAAGAAACTCCTGACGCAGATCTTCCACGATCACTTTGCTTGCGCCGGTGGCGTAGGCCTTTTCAACTACGGCCTCGAAGTCATCTCCCTGGCCAACATCGGCGACCATCGCGATGACGTTGTAAGAGTAGTTCTCCTTGAGCCACGGAATAATAATGGAGGTATCGAGTCCTCCGGAGTAGGCAAGCACAACTTTTTCAGGCATGAGCACTCCTTGCGGGCAGACGGTCGCCGCCACCCAGCAGCAAATAAAGAATGGCCTTTTGCGCGTGCAGACGGTTCTCCGCCTGCTCGAAGACCACTGACTGCTGCGAGTCTATCACCGCGTCCGTCACTTCCAATCCACGATGGGCCGGCAGGCAGTGCATAAACACCGCGTGGGGCGCGGCTTCCGCCATCAGTTCCGAATTGACTTGATAAGGCGGAAAAATCTTCGTTCGTTCGCGTTCTTCCTTTTCCTGCCCCATGCTCGTCCAGGCATCGGTATAGATTGCGTCGGCTCCAATCACCGCCTCGTGCGGGTCGGTGAGCAAACGAATTTCCGCGCCGGTCTCCTCAGCGATTTCACGAGCGGCTGCGACAATCTGCGAATTCGGCTCGTAGCCTTTCGGCGTTGCGACGCGGATCGTAGAACCCAGACACGCGCACGTCAGCAGCAACGAGTGCGCCACATTGTTGCCGTCCCCTACATACGCCAGGCAGCGGTCCTTTAAATCTCCGAACCGCTCGAGCAGCGTGAGATAGTCGGCCAACGCCTGGCACGGGTGCTCCAGGTCGCTGAGCGCATTAATGACAGGAATCGAGGAGTGCTGCGCCATACCCTCGATGGTCTGCTGCGAAAACGTGCGCAGCACGATCAGATCCACCCAGCGCTCGAGGTTGTGCGCCACATCGCTCAATTTTTCACGGGCATCGAGCCGTTCGTGAGTTTGATCGACAAACATCGCGGTGCCGCCCAAGCTTACTATGCCAGCCTCGAATGTCAGCCGAGTCCGCAACGAGGGCTTCTCGAAGAACATAACGATCTGTCTGCCTGTGAGCGCCCTCTGAAAATCAGATGGACGCGATTTCATGATTCCAGCCAGACGCAAAACTGCATCGACGCCGGAAGGGCCGAGATCGCGAGTCGAGACCAGATCGGGGCACCAAAACACTTGCGGCACTCTCTCGGGAGCAGCCGCCGAGACTCTGCCTTGCACATGACTATTCAACTTTGGCTCCTTGCGCTGGACCTGCGTATTCGCGGGTTGCGATTTATATTTGTACTGCGCAGCGACTGATTGACTCACGAATAGGTGACCTCCGTCCCGCATAAGAGCTTGGTCAGGTAGAACTGCGGCAAGACCTCCGCTTCGGTTGCGGGCAAAATTCTCACGCGTCCCACGCCTTGTTTCAGCGCCTGCCCGCAGGCCTGCAGTTTGGGCAACATGCCACCGCTGATGACCGAACCGGCCGCCAGTTCGGCAGCCTGCTTCGTGCTTAGCCACGGCATCACGCTTCCCGCGGCATCTTTCACTCCCGGCACGTCGGTGAGAAAGATCAGCGTGTTGGCATGACAGGCCCCAGCGCACGACGCCGCCATTTCGTCGGCATTTACGTTGTAGTATTCACCGTCGGCGCCCAGTGCGAGTGAGGCCAGAACCGGTATGCCTCCCTGCTGCCACAGCGCTTCGATCCAGCATGGCTCGGCGAAACAGATCTCGCCAACGAATCCCAGGTCGCGGCCGTGGACATACTTCTTCCGGGCGCGGAACGTCATGCCGTCACCCCCGCAGAATCCGATGGCTGGCATGCCCGCTGACTGAATGGCCGCCACTAGTTTCTTGTTTATGATGCCAGCCAATACCATCAACGCTGTATCCCGCGTCTCCGCGTCGGTGACGCGCAGCCCGTCCACAAACTCGCTCTTTTTCCCCAGCCGATCGAGCATGCGGGTCAGCGCACTGCCGCCGCCATGAACCACTGCTACGCGGTGACCGTCCTGCGCCAGTTCAGCGATGGACCGCGCGCACTTGCGAAGCGTCGCCGCATCTTCAATGGCCGCTCCGCCAATCTTCACCACGATCGTCACTGCAAACCCTCCCGTTCTTCCCACTGATACATCAGATTCATGTTCTGCACGGCCTGTCCTGCAGCGCCTTTCAACAGATTGTCGACGCAGGAAACCAGAACCAGCCGCCGACCGTCCTCTGCCAGACAAAAGCCCAGATCGCAGTAATTCGTGTGCAGCGAAAACTGCAACTGCGGGAGCTTCGGCGTCGCAAACACTCGCACCCAACGTCTGCCCGAATAAAAATCGCGCAGACAGGATTCAACCTCCGCCGACTGCATCGCCCGGTTCAGATGGACGTAGATCGTCGACAGAATCCCACGCGGAATTGGCAGCAGATGAGCAGTGAAAGTCAGCTCCGCGTCTTCCAATCCCAACTGCTCCACCATCTCTCCCAAATGCCGGTGATTGAACACGGAGTAGACGGAGAGATTGTCTGCCACCGAAACGAAATGAGTACGCGACGAAGGCGCCTTGCCCGCTCCCGAAACTCCCGACTTCGAGTCGGAAATAATTCCACGGTCCCGATCGATCACTCCGGCCTGTAGCAGCGGCGCCAAAGCCAAAATTACCGAGGTCGCGTAACAACCCGGATTCGCCACTAACTGAGCCGCCGCAATGCGGTCGCCGTTCAACTCCGGCAGGCCATACACCGCTTTGGCCGTCAATTCCCCGGCGGTGATTGCGTCCGCATCCCGGAACGAGTAGATGGCACGATGCTGCGCCTGCTTCAGCCTCCACGCGCCGCTCAGATCGATGACGCGCAAACCTTGAGCGATGGCCTCTGGTACGAGCGACCGCGACGCTTCGTGCGGAGTAGCCAGGAAAAGCAACTGCACACCCTGCCGCTTCAGCTCCGGCCACGAAAGCGGCCGGAGCGGATAGCCTCCATTGCCCAACAACTCCGGAAACACCTCCGCCAAGTCCGTCGTCCCGTCGCTCCCATTTTCACGACGGAACAGCAGGGGCTTCTCCAGCCGCGGATGGCGTTCGAGAAGGCGCGTCAACTCGAGTCCTGAGTAGCCGCTCGCTCCGAGCACCGCGCTTTTGAGCTTCGCCGACATTAGCCCAGCATCTCTTCGATCCGAACTGCGACCTTCCTGGCAGCGTCCTTGTCGGGGCAAACAATCAGGATCGCGTCGTCACCGGCAATCGTTCCCACCACTTCCTCCCATTCCCGTTCATCAAGTGCCGCCGCCACGGGCTGAGCGCTGCCTGTGATTGTCTTCACCACCAGCAGGTTTTGCGCCGGGCGCACATCCAGCACGAACTCTCGAACCAGTCGCTGCACCGGGGGCAAAGCGAGGGCTGCAGCGCCTTCCCCTTGAAGCAGCGTGTAGCCGGCGGCCGTCTTGCTCAAATTCAGATCGCGAATATCCCGCGAGAGCGTTGCCTGTCCCACCTTGAACCCCCGTTTGCGCAATGCCCGCTGCAAATTTTCCTGGCTGGCCACGGGTCCCTGCCGCAACGCTTCCAGAACAGCTCTCTGTCGCAAGGCTTTATTCATGATGAATATTTATTCAGTAACATGAATAAATATTCTCTATCTTACAGGCCGCACCCTCCCTGTCAAGGAAAAACGGCGTACCGTTCCCATTCTTGGTAACCTTCCCTGGAATCATCCGCCGCGCCTGCAGCGAAGCCGCTTGTCGAAACCGAAAGCGGACCGAAATCCTTGCTAGACTACTCGCGGCTCGAAACGCCGCGAGCAGCAGGGGCAACGCCGCATGAACAAGCCCACCCTGGGTGCCGAGTTGATTGCCGCGCGCGATTTTGGCCCGCGCCTTTTCACCGCCGTGGCTGGCTTCAGAAACAATGGCCTCACTGACGGTCCTCGGGTTGTGGTGGGCCCCGGTGGTTGCACCGATGCTGGGCGAATTGGTTGGCGCCGCCATGTACGACCTCGGCATCCGATGATTCCTGCGCGCGTCCCAGCCATCGTCCTAGGCGGAGGTCTTAAGTAAAGAGGGCAGGAACAGGAGGGCTTTTGCGTTACATTCTCTCTCTCGATCAGGGCACAACAAGTTCGCGAGGTCTTTTATTTGACGATCACGGCGCTGTCCGATCCGTGGCTCAGCGCGAGCTTACGCAAATTTTTCCCGAGCCCGGATGGGTCGAGCACGATCCCGAAGAGATCGCAGCTTCGCAGATCGCCGTTGCTGTGGAAGCCTTGGCCAAAGCCGAAGCGCGGCCCAACGACGTAGCCGCTATCGGTATCACCAACCAGCGCGAAACGACCCTCGTCTGGGACCGCGCAACCGGCAAGGCCGTCTACAACGCCATTGTCTGGCAGGATCGGCGCACCGCCGCTTTCTGCGAGCGACTCAAAACGCGAGGCCACGAAAATCTGATACAGCAGCGCACTGGGTTGCTGATTGACGCTTACTTCTCCGGCAGCAAGATTTCCTGGATTCTCGAACACGTTCCGAACGCCCGCCAACTCGCCGAAGCGGGGCGCCTTGCGTTTGGCACCGTCGATACATGGCTGCTGTGGAAATTAACTGGCGGCCGCGTGCACGTCACCGACGCTAGCAACGCCTCCCGCACCATGCTTTTCAATCTTCATTCTGGCCGCTGGGATAGCGATCTTCTCGATCTGTTCCGAATTCCCGCCTCGATGTTGCCCGCAGTCCGGCCCTCCAGTGAAGTTTATGGGGAAGTAAGCTCCGGGCCTGGTCTCAACGGCATTCCAATCGCAGGCATCGCCGGAGATCAGCAGGCTGCACTCTTTGGGCAAAGATGCATCAGACCGGGCCTCACCAAAAATACTTACGGCACGGGCTGCTTTATGTTGCAGAGCACGGGCGCTCGCGCCGTCGCATCCAGTCATCGCCTGCTCTCAACCGTGGCCTGGAGAATCGGCAATGACACTCATTACGCGCTCGAAGGCAGCGTGTTCGTGGGCGGAGCGGTGGTTCAATGGTTGAGGGACGGCTTGGGTATCATTCGCAACTCATCGGAAGTGGAAGCCCTGGCGAACTCGGTCGCCGAAAATGGTGGAGTGTACTTCATCCCGGCTTTCGTAGGCCTCGGCGCTCCACACTGGGATTCCTACGCACGCGGCGCAATCTTCGGCCTCACGCGGGGCAGCAACGCAGGTCACATCGCGCGAGCAGCCTTGGAAAGCATCGCGCTCCAGGTCGCCGATCTGATGGATGCGGTTCAGACCGACACTAACACTCCTCTCCAGGAGTTGCGCGTGGATGGCGGCGCATCCGCCAACAACAGTCTCATGCAATTTCAGGCGGACATTCTCGGCGTGCCCGTGGTGCGCCCTGCCATGACGGAAACAACCGCGCTTGGCGCCGCATTTCTGGCTGGTCTGGGCGCCGGATTCTGGAAGGAGGTGCAGGCCATTTCTGATTTACCGCGGGAGGAAAGGCGCTTTGAACCACACCTACCGCGGTCTCAGGTGGTCACCATGCGAGAGCGCTGGAATGAAGCAATCTCCCGCGCCAAATCTTGGGAGCGAGTGTAGCGCCGACGTCCCGCCCTCGCGGTAGCTCAAACCGGCCACTCGATTCATCCTCGCTGGAACTTGCAAACTGAAGCTTCACTGCATATAAGAATTAGGGGCAAATTCCCGTACGAGCCGAACCGGCCAGGTAGCGATCTATTGTCTTCTTCACGCCATTTCGCCGACGTTTCTCTGCAGGCGGGTACGGGGCATCTCCGACCCCTTACCTGCGCGTGGTTGTGCCTTCGGCGACTTCGACAACGACGGCAACATCGACGTGGTCGTCAATACCGTCAACGACTTTCCCCAACTCCTACACTGCAGTTCCAGCACGGGCAACAACTGAATCAAGATTCGCACCATCTGCACGAAATCCAATCGAAGCGGCATTGGCGCGCGCCTCATCTGCGTGACCCATCCTGCGGGAGAATCCAAGCCTCACCAGCAGATCGATGAAGTCCGCAGCGGAGGCAGCTACATTTCGCAGAACGACTTGCGCATCCATTTCGGATTGGGAAAAGTTGAGAAGGTCGATCTCCTGGAAATTCGCTCGCCCAGCGGCCAGATAGACACGCTCAAGGATGTAACGGCAAACCAGTAGATCTTTGTGAAAGAAGGCGAAGGGATCGTTCGTACCATGCAGTTCCCGGCAAACCCGAGATCCGTGAAACATTAGTGAAGGTTCGGACAGTGGGCGCTTCCACCACGCCGACATAAGTGTCCGCACCGCCATAGTAGAACAAATACCGTTCTCCGCGCCGCACCATGCCTTCCACGAACACAACATTCGGGACCTGGCCCACTTTCTCCCATTGCTTCTCCGGAGCGAAGATGCCAGCCTCGGTCCGCGAGATCAACACGCGCGGGTCGTTGCGATCGAACAACGCCACACCGGTGCGGTAGACGAGTTTGTCGTCGGCGCCGTTGTAGATGAGAATAATCCCCTTCGGCGTGACGATCGGCACCGGCCCCGGTTCGGCCACGCGAGAATCAAACATTCCCTTTCGCACAGGTAACACTGGAGCATCAGTCGCGTCCTTCCAATGCAAGAGATCCGGCGAAGAGGCCAGCCCCATCTGGTCGTTGTAGTCCGCGGTCGTTCCGAGAAAGTACATCCAATATTTGCCGTGAATCTTCTCTGGCACAATCGCCCCCGACTTCGTCCAGCGAACGTTCCAGCGTCCCTTATAGGCAGGAAGAATCACGCCTCTTCGCTCCCAGTGGATGAGATCTTTCGAAGTCGCCAGACACAGTTGCGCGTCTTTCTTGTTGTAGCCTGTGTAAGTCAAATAGTAGGTATCGCCGAACTGCACCAGCCGCGGATCTTCCACGCCTCCATTTTTTTCGTAGTCCCTCTCGGGCGAGAGTACTGGCTCGCTCCGCCGCGTGAAGTGGATGCCGTCCGCGCTCTCGGCATAGCCCAGGCGCGACGTGCCACCCTTATCCTGGGCCCGGTAAAGCATGACGATTTTCCCGTCGCGAAGAACCACGGCAGGATTAAAGGTGCCCGCCGATTCCCATCCGTCCCCTTGGGGAGACATAACGGGAGTCTCGGAAACACGCTGCCATGCCCCGAACGGTCAAGTTGCGCTATCCTGTGAGGCCAGCGCCAGAAGCAGCGTGAACAGCTTTATCCAGCTCTTTGCATGAATGGATTGAATCATGGCGATTGTGACCGTCGAGCTTGGCCGATCTTGTGGCGAGACCTGCTCTGTGGCTCAACCTGAACTTTCGGACCCTGGACTTTCGGACCCGGGACGTTCGGACCTTAGATTCTGGCAACCTGGATTTCCGCCTCCCGATTCTCCGCCAGTCAGGCCGTTCCTGCAACTCTCAGCCGCCTCGTGGAGGGCTCAGCCGTGAGCAAGCGATACATCGTGGTCGGTCTGGGCGAGTTGCTTTGGGACTTGTTGCCCGCCGGGAAACAACTGGGCGGAGCGCCGGCCAACTTCGCTTATATCACCTCACTACTCGGCGATGAGGGAATCCCAGCCAGCCGCCTTGGCCAGGACGCCCTCGGTGAAGAGGCGATTCTTCGCCTCCGCGAACTCGCTCTCCCCACCGCATTCATTCAGGAAGATGCGGACCATCCGACCGGAACTGTTCAGGTCGAAGTAGACGTCGCCGGTCAGCCGCACTTTGAAATTTCCGACTCCGTCGCCTGGGATTTTCTCGAGTGGACTCCGCAATGGCAAAGGCTGGCACAACAGGCCGATGCCGTGTGCTTTGGATCTCTGGCGCAACGCTCGGAGCGTAGTCGCACTACCATCCGCAAGTTTATGCTGGCTGCACGCCAGAGAGACGCCGTGCGGGTCTTCGACGTCAACCTCCGGCAGAGCTTCTTTTCCCCACAAGTCCTCGCGGAATCGATGAAGCTCGCAACCCTCGTCAAACTCAATCATGAAGAACTTCCAAGAGTCATGCGATTGTTCGAACTGGAACATCACCGCGAAGAAGACTCGGCGCAGCGTTTGCTGTCGGTGCACGATCTGAAGCTGGTTTGCATTACTCGCGGCAATGGCGGCAGCCTGCTGATATCCGCCGACGAATGCAGCGAACATCCCGGCTTCCAGGTGAAAGTCGCTGATACCGTCGGCGCCGGCGATGCCTTCACCGCGGCACTGGTGCACGGATATCTGCGGGGGACACCGCTCGCCCAAATAAACGAAAACGCCAACCGCGTCGGTGCGTGGGTCGCCAGTCAGTCCGGAGCAACGCCAGCCCCGAAGGTGGGCGGCATGGAACAAACCTTGGCCGCGATTGGCTAGACTCGTCAGCCAACGATCCATCCGCCATCACTGCGGTTTTAGTTTATTCTGTCTAGTTTGCGGTTCAGAGTTTGAGGGGGGCTATTGACCAGATCCAAGCTAGTACCTCGTCTGTTCGTCTGCGTTTCGCTCTTGCTGTGCGCCGGATCGAGCACCGCACAGCAGGTTCCCGAGAATACCTATCAGGATTTGCGTTGGCGCATGATCGGCCCGTTTCGCGGAGGCCGCACCCGCGCCGCCGCCGGCGTCCCGAGCCAGCCAAATGTCTTCTACATGGCCCAGGTCAATGGCGGAGTATGGAAGTCGGACGATTACGGCCGCATCTGGACACCGATTTTCGACCACGAGTCCACTCAGTCGATCGGCGCCATCGCAGTAGCGCCTTCAAACCCCAATATCATTTATGTAGCCAGCGGCGAAGGCCTGCACCGCCCCGATCTCTCGGTCGGCAATGGAATCTACAAATCGACTGACGCTGGAAGGAACTGGACTCATCTAGGATTGCGCGACGGTTTGCAAATTCCCGCGCTCGCCATCGATCCTCGCGACCCCAATCGAGTTTTCGCCGCCGTGCTCGGCCATCCCTACGGCCCAAACGAAGAACGTGGCCTTTTCCGGTCCACCGATGGCGGTCAGAACTGGCGGAAGGTCATCTACAAAGACGAGAATACTGGAGCCTCCGACGTAGAGATTGATCTCTCCAATCCCGACGTGATTTATGCTTCGATGTGGGAAGCGCGCGAGGGGCCGTGGGAAGACGGCAACGAAGTCAACGGAACCGGCGGCGGATTGTTCAAGTCTACTGACGGCGGGAACACGTGGCATCGCCTTACCAACGGCCTTCCGAAAGATCTCTCGCAAATCTATGTCGCAATCGCTCCCAGTGATCCCCGGCGCATTTACGCCACGCTAGCCACCGCCTCTGGCGGACTCGCCGTCTATCGTTCGGACGAAGCGGGGGAAAACTGGGCCAAAATAACGGACGATCCCCGTCCTTCCGGCCGCATCGGTGGCGGCGACCTTCCCATTCCTCGAGTCGATTCCAAGAATGAAGACGTCGTTTATAGCGCCAGCACCGTAACTATGAAATCCATCGATGGCGGGAAGACATGGTCAGGATTCCGCGGTGCTCCCGGTGGCGACGACTACCAGAATCTGTGGATTAATCCCAACGACTCCAACATTATTCTTCTTGTCAGCGACCAGGGCGCCCTCGTCACCGTCAATGGCGGAGCCTCCTGGAGTTCGTGGTACAACCAGCCCACGGCGCAGATTTATCACGTCTCAGTAACTCCCACCTTCCCCTATCGTGTCTGTGGAGGCCAGCAGGAGAGCGGTTCGGTCTGCATCTCCAGCCGGGGCAACGACGGCGCTATCACGTTCCGCGAGTGGCATCCCGTTGGCGTGATCGAGTATGGCTACGTCGCTCCCGATCCGCTCGACCCTGACATTATCTATGGGGGCGGCAGAAATGAAGTCTCGAAGTTCCATTGGTCCACTGGCCAGGTGCAGAACATCACGCCCATCCCGCTTCGCAGCGAGAAATACCGCACCGACCGCAGCGAGCCCACAATGTTCTCGCCTCTCGACCCGCACACACTTTATTTCGCCAGCAATGTGCTCTTCAAGACCACCGATGGTGGAATTTCATGGCAAACCATTAGCGAAGATCTTACTCGTCAGAATCCAGGAGTCCCGGCCAGTGTGGGCAATCTCATTGCTAAAGGCGCCGAGAAGAAGCGTGGAGTGATCTACGCGCTCGCCCCTTCGTTCAAGAACATCGACACGCTCTGGGCCGGCACCGACGACGGCCTAATCTGGCAAACGCGCGACGGTGGCAAGAAGTGGAACGACATTACTCCGAAAGAACTCACGCCCTGGAGCAAGGTCACGCAGATTAGCGCCTCGCATTTCGACGACAACTCCGCCTATGCTTCCATAAGCCGCTTCCGCATCAACGATGAGCAGCCCTACATTTACCGCACTCACGATGGCGGCAAAACCTGGAAGCTGATCACCACCGGCCTCCCTGCCTTCGGCCCTGTGGACACGGTGCGCGAAGATCCTGAGCGCAAAGGCCTGCTGTTTGCCGGCACGGAGAATTCAGTCTGGGTCTCGTTCGATGACGGAGATCACTGGCAATCCCTTCAGCTGAATCTACCGCACACGTCGATGCGCGATCTTTGGATTCACGACAATGACCTCATCGTAGCCACCCACGGGCGCTCGTTCTGGATTCTCGATGACATTACCCCGCTGCGCGAAGTGGGTGCTTCGTTCTCCGCCGGCGATGCTCATCTTTTCACTCCAGCCCTGGCCTACCGCGTGCAGCGCGATAGCAACACGGATACGCCGCTTCCGCCCGACGAGCCTGCTGCCGACAATCCGCCCAACGGCGCGATCGTCGACTACTATTTGTCGCGCGACGCGTCTGCTCCCATCACTCTCGAGATCCTCGATGCTCACGGCAAGCTCGTTCGCAAATTTTCCAGTGATGATAAGCCCGACGTCTCGGAAGCTGACCTGAAGAAACAACTCATTCCTCTTTATTGGTTGCGTCCTTTCCGCGCTCTGCCGTCCGATGCCGGCATGCACCGATGGGTATGGGATCTGCATTATCCCGCGCCCGCTTCCCCCCGCCACGAATATCCCATCGCCGCGATTCCTGAAGGCACACCTCGTTACCCGCTCGGTGCCGCAGCTTTGCCGGGCGGCTACACCGCACGGCTCACCTATAACGGAAAAACCTACTCCGCCCCTTTCACGGTGAAGATGGATCCTCGCGTACAAATCTCGGCGGCAGGCCTCGAGAAGAAATTCCAGCTTGAAATGCGCTCGGCGTCGCTTTTGAGCCAAACCTCAAGGGCTGTAATGCAAGCCGGATCGATTCGCGACCCGTTGCAGAAACTCAGCCAGCAAGCCACCGGCACGGCCCACGATTCCATTCAGGCTTTCCAGGGCAAACTCGCAGCAGTTCTTGGAGGGCCAGCCGGCTCCGCTGCACCGCCCGCTGATCAAATCACTCTCGCGGGAGTGAACGGGCAAGTAGCCGTCTTATACGGCCAGGTGTGGCAGGCCGATGCCGAACCCACCTCAGCACAGTCTGAAGCTATCGCGGCCACCGAACACGACGCCTTGGATGTAATGAAGAGTTGGAATGCGCTGAAGGCTTCCGATCTTCCCGCGCTCAATGGCGAACTCCGCGCCGCAAACTTGCCGGAAGTACACATAGAATCAGACCCGCATCAGGACGACGCCGGCATGGACGAAGAATAGGAGATGGCGCTTCTGGGGACAAAAGTTAGCCGCCAAAGCTGGAAATTACACAATCACTATCAAGGGTACGAGCGGAAGCATGACCGCAACCACCAGATTCACTCTCACCATCACGTAGTCGGTGCGGTGAACCTTAAACCTGAAAGGCCCGGATCATCCGATCCGAGCCTTTCTAGTTCCAGGCTCTACAACGCCTCCACGGCGCGCTGAATGTCCGCGGCGATCTGAGCGGGATCGCTGCCTGGCGCAAACTTCATCGGCAGGCCAATCCGCACGCAAATTTTCCACGGCAAAGCAAATTTCCTGCCCGCATGCTTCACTTCGAACAATCCCACAATCCGCATGGGCAACACTGGAATGCCCAGATTGGTCCCCAGAAGTCCGATCCCTGCGCGGAACGGGTTCATCCTGCCATCGACTGTATGCCGTCCTTCCGGAAATACTAGCACACTGTATCCACGATCGACGGCCTCACCCGCGTAAGCGAAACTCCGTCGGAACCCAGCCTCGCGCGGCAGCGGAAACAGATTCAGCAGCGAAACCCCCAGCAGCCATTGCGCACGATCATAGATTCTTCCGAAGAATCCTCTGCTTGCCGCCGGCGTGCACAGGGCTTCCAATGCTTCTCCCCCGGCCGCCGTTGCGAGCCGATGCCGATGCCGCGCGGGTAAGGCCGTCTGTACGAACCCCACATCCACGTCTGCGACATGATTGCAGACCACCAGCAGCGGCCCGCTCAATCCCCTCAGATTCTCCCGCCCTTCGATCCGCGGCCAGCCCAGCAGAATCATGGCCGGCCTCATCAACAAGTAATGTGCCAGCCATCGCAACCACGTCACCGGCCATCCCAACACCCAGCCCGGATAGTGATATTCCGCGCGTTGCCGCGCATTATCACTCAACATCCTTTCCACATCACCCACCGTGTGAGCAGCACTCAGACGAGTCTCGCCAAGATCCACTTGATATCGATCCTCCAGCGCGCTGATCAGTTCCACCCGGTCCAACGAGCTGAGTCCTAGATCAGAATCGAGCATCGCGTCGGCGTTCATCCCAGCCACACTGCGCCCCGCAATGCGGCTGATCAACTCCATCACCGGACTTTCACCCGCACTCGCATCATCCTTCGCTCCGGTTTCCAGAATCTGGCTTGCCGCGAACTCGGCAATCACGTTCCGCCGCGGCTTCTGGGTGTTCGTGCGCGGGAAGTCTTTCTGCGGCCACTCGACCCACATCCGCATCCGCTGGAATTCGGCCAGCGACTGGTTCGCACGCTCCACCACCCTTGCCATGCGAGCCTCGCCCCGCGCATCGTCACGCAAAATCACCACCGCGCAAGGCTCCGCATTTCCCCCGCGCTCAATCCCGACGACGACACAATCTTTCACTTCCGGCTGCCGCCGCAACGCCGCCTCCAGATCCTCCGGATAAATATTCAACCCGCCAGGCGTCACGATCACTTCTTTCTTGCGTCCCTTGAAATAGAGGTTCCCAGCCTCATCGAGCGCGCCCGCGTCGCCGGTGCGGTACCACCCGTCTTCATTAGCAACTCGCTGCTGCCCACCCTTATCCCAATACCCCGCCGCCACTCCGCTTCCGCGGATCAAAATCTCGCCATCGGCCGCCAGCTTTACTTCCCGCCCGGGCAACACTTTCCCAATCGACCCTTTCCCCAGCTTGAACGGATGATTCACGCTGATCAGCGAGGTAGTCTCAGTCAGCCCGTATCCCTGAATCGCGGCGTACCCTAACCGCCCCCAGAATTCTTCAGTCTCCGCATCCAGCGCCGCGCCTCCGCAGATAAATGCCCAGAACTTCCAACCAAACTGCCGCCGAATCGCGCGAAAAATCCACCACCGATGCAGGAAGTGTTTTTCCTTGGACTCGCGCCACCGCCGCCGAAAGTCCTCGATCTTCCCGCTATCTTCCAGGTCGCGTTCAATCTTCTGTTTCAAAGACTGCAAAACTCTCGGCACACTCACCAAGACCGAAACCCGCTCCCGCCGAATCGTGCGCATAATCTCCGAAGGCTTCAACTCCTCCTGAAAAATCACAGTCCCGCCCAGCAGCGGAGGCAGAAACATCCCAAGGAATTGTCCAAAGACGTGACTCAAAGGCAGCAAATTTAAAAACCGCACCGGATGCACCCACCGTTCATACTTCAAATACCGCTGCATCTCCCGCTCGAGCGGCGCGATGTTGGCCAGCACATTCCCGTGCGTAATCACCACACCCTTCGGCTCAGCAGTAGTCCCTGAAGTAAACACGATCTGCAGGATGTCATCGCGCCCAATCGCCACCTGCGAATCCGACAGTAGCGCCGGCGTCCCGCCGACTCTTTGCGACAAATCTTCGAGGCTGACGTAATGCAACACACCTTCGCCCAGCTCCCCCGCATGCTTCCGCGAACAAACCCAAATCAGAGCCTCAACCTGCTCCGCAACCCGCGCCGCAAAATCCGCGGAAGCCCCATCATCCATCGGAACACCCACAACCCCGCGTAAGGCACATCCCAAAAACGCCGCAACCCACTGCGCGCAGTTCTCACCCCAAAGCATGACCCGCTCACCCTTGCCAATCCCTCGCGCCTCCAAATCACCGGCGAACCGAACCGCCATCTCCAAAACCTGCCCATAAGTGAACCACTCCATCCGGTATCCACACCGCTGCCCGTAAGCGCGCTCATCGCAGTGCGCCTGAAACTGCGCCAGAAAAAACTCTGCTAAAGATTCAGCCATCAGACGTACACTCGGAACGGCTCAGAGTTGTCATCCTGAGGCCCGCGTTTTTTTGCGGGCCGAAGGACCTATGCAACTTGCCCGCGCCACCACCGCCGTTGCCACTCCTGTGATCGATGCGCCCAACCGTGATCGTACCTCTTTGACGCGGCAATACACGAGCGTGTGGAGCTATACTTTGTGGCTTGGAGGACCATGCGGCGGAACAGATGGCTAGCGGGAGTCTTTACCATCTGTGCAGCCGTGTCGACTGCGCAAGTCGCCGAACGGCCTCAGCAGCTCCCCGTGGTGAAGTCAGGCGAGATGCCGTTCTACCCTCCGCAAGCCAACGCGGCTCGGATACAGGGAGACATTCACCTTCGAGTTACGACGGACGGATCCGGCGTCGCGTCCGTGGTTGTAGAAAGCGGGCAGCCGATGCTGGCAAAGGTCGCTCAGGAAAACGTCAGAACCTGGAAGTTCGAGCCCCACGAACCAACCTCCTTCTCGGCGTTGTTCGCCTACCATCTGCGTGCGGAACCAAAGTGCGAGACGGACAAATCCGGCAACGGTGAGATTCACCTCATGCTCCCCACCCAGGTTGAAATCACAGCTAATGCTAGGGGAGCCTGTTACGACCCGAACGACGAACTCGACCTCTCAGAGCCGCTGCGCGTGTTCCTCACCGGCTGCGAAATCGATGGCTCGTCCGTTCCTTGTGACAAGTTCACCTTCCGGCTGTACTCGGACAGCGTGACCGTAACCCCAACGCGGTTCAAGGAATCTGAAAGGAAACAGGGCTTCGTGGTTCCGAAAGAGTTTCGCAGCCAGAAGAAATTCGGGGTAAGTGTAGAGACAGCGGGCGGGAGCTTCATGCTTGCCGGCGAGGACATCGGCTTCCTAAAGGGCAAGTGGCACGTTGGCCTCGACCATGCCCCTTTCAAAGACAAGACACCGATCTACAACGCGCCAGCAACTCTACGCTGCGCTGGGTTCATCGCCTACGAATGGGGTGAACCGGGAGTCACCGTGTCGGCGCCCTGCAAGTGAGTTTGCATCTCACTCTCGCCCCACCCCCAGCGCATCCGCCACCCGATTAATGTAATTAAACCAAGACGCGATCAGCGTGATCTGCAAAATCCCGCGATCGTCAAACCCGACGCCCCGCAGCCCCGAAATGTCATCCTTCCAAACCTTGGTAGCATCCTTCGTCAGCTTGACCACATAATCCACCATCACTCGCTCCTGCGGCGTGATGGGCGCGGTCGTATAGTCTTTTTCCAGCGCCTCCACCAACTCCCGATCCAGCGTCACTCTGCGCAGAAACTCTGCGTGCGACTCGATTCAATACACGCACCGATTGGTCACTGACACCATGGTCGCAATCATTTCCTGCTGCCGCCGGCTCAGCGGCAACTCCGGCGACATCAGCGCACCAAACGCGGCGAATGAGTGATAAAGCGCCTCCGGAATCAGCGTGTGCGAACCCACAATCGACGACCCTCCCGATTCATCCGGGTGTACCGGATCGCCATACTCCTTGGGATACAGCCCCCGCTGCCCCTCGACCGCCTGGCGCAGCTTCTCATCCGCCTCCGACATCGGTATGGTTCGAATCCACGTCATAAACGCAATTGTCCTTCGTCCAAAGTTTCCTGCAATTTCGCAGGGGAAGGCTACACCGTTGCGTGCCGCCGCCACATAGCAGATTTGTACTAGGAAAAACTGCCAACGATGCTCATCGCGTCACACAGCCCATAAGCATACCCTGTTCGCCGACTCGAGAACTCCAGTAAACTTCTGACAATAAACTTTTCTCGATTGGCGGTGCGTGTGGATCTTCTGAGTGACGTGGGAGTCCGAGCGCTGGGGGCATTGATCGAAAAGGACATCACCACTCCCGATTACTATCCCTTGTCGCTCAACGCTCTGGTAAACGCATGCAACCAGAAGAACAACCGCGATCCTGTGATGACACTTGACGAGGTCGCGGTGCGCTCCGCGCTGGATTCGCTGCAAGCGCAGCGGCTGGCAGGTCCCGCGAGCGGCGCCGACAGCCGGGTCACAAAATACGAGCACCGCCTGCAGGAAGTATTTAATTTCGACCGCCGTGAGATCGCGATCCTCTGCGTGCTTCTGCTGCGCGGTGCGCAGACTCCGGGAGAACTCCGAGGCCGGGCTGAACGGATGTATCGATTCGAGGAACTGGACGACGTCCACGCGACGCTCGACCGGCTCAGCCAGCGCGAGCCTCCGCTGGTTGCCGTGCTGCCGCGTCAGCCGGGCACGAAGGAATCGCGCTACATGCATCTGCTTTCTGGTAATGCGGCTCCCGCAGAAACCGGGCCGGCTCAGCCACCAGCCAGTCCTTCGGCGGATGACGACCGCATCGCCAGCCTCGAAAGCGAAGTGACGGAACTGAGAAAAGAACTGGCGGAAATGCGGCAACAGCTGGCAGGGTTTCGAAGGCAGTTCGAATAACCCCGAATACGCGTATTATGGAATAATCCTGCCGCGCAGAGGACTTTATGCATCGCCGCGAATTCCTGATTCGCTCTGCATCGGGCCTGGGAGCTGCCTGGCTCAACTCCAAGGACTTGCTCGCTGCTCTTGCAACCCAGCCTTCGTTATCGAAGTTTTCCGCTTCCGACACCGTCACGCTCGGCAGTACGGGCATTAAAACCAGTCGGCTGGCCATGGGCACCGGAACCGTCGGCTCGGGGCATCACTCGAATCAGACCGCGCTCGGCGTCAAAGGACTCTCTGATCTTCTGCTCAATGGCTACGATCACGGTTTGCGTTTCTTCGATGCCGCCGATTCCTACGGAAGCCATCCTCACGTTGCGGAAGCGTTGAAGCACCTGCCGCGTGATAAAGTCACCGTGCTGACTAAGACCTGGGCACGGGATCCCGCGACCGCCCGGGCCGATCTCGATCGCTTCCGCCGCGAGCTGGGCGTCGACTATCTTGATATTTGCCTGATCCATTGCGTCACTGAAGCGGATTGGACCGGGCGCTTTAGCGGCGTGATGGACGTGCTCTCCGAAGCCAAGCAGAAGGGCGTTATTCGGGCCCACGGCTGTTCCTGCCACAGCATCGAGGCGCTGCGAACCGCAGCGAAGTCGCCGTGGGTGGAGGTCGATCTCGCCCGCATCAATCCGATCGGCTCGCACATGGACGCCGACCCTCAAACCGTGGTCAGCGTTCTGCGCGAAATGAAAGCCTCCGGCAAGGCAGTGATCGGCATGAAGATTCTTGGCCAGGGCGATCTCCGCGGCCGGCAGTCAGAAGCTTTGCGGTATGCGTTGTCGTTGGGCGTGCTCGATGCCTTTACCATCGGGGCTGAGAGTAAAGCCGAGCAGGAAGACGTTATTCGGCGCGTGGCTGCTGCGTAGGGCCGCCAAAGTGATTAGCGTGCGGCTGCTGTGGCCGGCGTCGGGGCTCCAACCGTAATCTTTAATGAATCCGGCTGCGTCCACACTGCCTTCCCGCTGTCCAACTCCACCCGGTTCATCGTAACCTTCAACTGCTGATGGTCGACTTCGACCAGAAGGTAGTGGTAGTTGATTTCCTTGCTCTGGAAAGGGTCGTCAGAGGCACGCTCGATGGGATAGGCGTGCGCCCCACCTCCGCCGGATACGATGTAGGTCACGCCGCCATGTTCGTGGCGTTCGTAGTTGTGCACGTGTCCGGAAAAGACCACGAAACGCGCGCGGGCGTGGGCCTGGCGCTCCTCCAGCATCTTTGCCAAGTGTAGCTCCGTGGCACGCGCCGAGTGTCCCCCACCGTACATTTTCTCGTCGGAGGAACTGGTATAAGGCGGGTGGTGAAACATGAGGAAGACGAAATCCACATCCGACGGGATGTTATCCAGTTTGTTCGAAAGCCACTGGCCTTCCGGGCCAGAAGTTTCGTCCAAGGCGCTGTCGAGCACGAGCAGGAGAGCATTTCCAGCTCGTACCGAATAATAGCGGCTATTCTTCAGGTCGGGGAAGCGCTGGAAGTAATTGTTCAAGGCAATCTTCTCCTCCCCGTGCAGATCGTGGTTGCCGAGCGCAGGGTAAATCGGGATGTTCTTCTCGCGCCAGATGCTGGTCTCGGTGTCCCAGACTTTCCAATCGTTCACGTCATCGCCGTTGTAGACGATATCCCCGGTGAAGCACACGAACGCCGGGCTGGCTTTCGCGATGGCTTGCACCAGAGCTACGCGCACGGGAGGGTTGGCGGCTTTCGTATCCGCAGGATCATGAAAGCGAGTATCGCCGTAGGCCACGAAGCGAAATGGAACGCTTACCTTCTGTTGCAGGTCGACCGAAGTTTGCGCGGTCGACTTCTTGGTGCAGCCAGTCAACCCAAATACCGCCGCCGTAATGCACAGCAGCGACAATGTATGCGCGATAGATCTGCATCGTGAAAGCATATGGAAGCTTAGACCCTGAACTCAGGAATAGATTACTTTCCCACGACCAGCACTTCGAACTGGCCCGACTCTACTGTGGCGAGGAAAAGCCGGTGCGTTTTCGGATCGAGGGCCATGGTCTTGGCTCGAGGCAAGGTTTTCACGGTCTCGACTACGGAGTATTTGTCTGGGCTGTCCTGATGAATAACGGTAATGGTCCCTTCGCCGTTGGAGTTGAAGATCAGCTTCGCCGCTTCATCGAAAGCGGTCGCATCCACATGATCGCCGATCGGCAATGTGGTAATGACCTGGCCCGTGTCGGCGTTCATGACTGCCATCACTTTACTGCGGCAGCCCAGGAACAGACGGCGGTTGGCCCGGTCCATCGCCATGCTGGAGGGCGAGGCGCAGGGAGCCGTGGGCCAGCGCTTCTCGACAGTCAGCTTGCGCGAATCGATCTTGAGCACCAGGCTTTCATCTTCCAGGTTGTCATAGACCAGGCCCCTGCCGTCTGCGGCGGCGAATTCAGGACCGCCGCCGAGATCAACCGTGCCTGCGACTTTACCCGTGGCAGCGTCGATGGCCGTCGCGCTATTGCTGCCGCCGTTAAAGGCGAAGACTCGCGAGGTGGCGGGATCGAGAATGATCGCGTCAGGCTTCTTGCCGGTGGGAACGTCCGCAATGGGCTTCAGCGTCTTGAGATCGAAAATCGTAACCGTCGAAGACTGGCCGTTGCTCACGAATCCGCGGCCAAGTTCCGGGGCGATCGCAATTCCGTGCACCCCGGGTGTGTTCGGAATATTGCCAACGATGGCAAGTGAATCTACATCAACTACTTCTACCTGCGTGCCGTGAGAAACATACAAACGACGCGCACCTTCGTCTACGCTGAGATAGTCCCAACTGCCCTGCCCGGGGATCGCGATCTTCTTAACAATGCTGTAGCCTTCTGAAGGCGGAGCGGCCCCCGCCGGAAGCGCGAACAACATCAGTGCCAAACCTGCAGCCATCAAGCATTTTCGCAACGATAGAAAAGATGCGTTTCTCATAGCCTTGCAAATCCCCCTGGACAGAAAGTTTAGTAACGGCACCCGCCTGAATGAATTCTATCCCGTCCAACCGGAAAGAATCTGAACCTCTGCGATTATTCTTGTTTCCAGCGAATACGATTCTCAATCTAGAACTTGAAGCGAACCATGAATTGAAGCTGCCGCGGCAGTCCGGTGCCCGTGTTCGGGGAAGCGGCGTTGTCGTTGTTGTTGTTGAAATTCACGGTGGTGTCGATGATTCCGAACGCGTTCTGAGGTGTAAGGTAGCCAGTGGTCGAAGCGGTGGGGTCGAAAACCATATTTAGGGCGTTGGGATCGCCGAATTGCACATGGTTAAAGATATTGAACGCTTGCACGGCAAACGCGAGCGTAACGCGCTCTGTGAGCTTGGTCTCCTTGGTAAGTGCGAGATCGATCTGCCAGTAAGGCAGGGCCCGAATCACTCCGTTCGGCTCGTTGCCAAATCGGGTGAAATTTCCGTTGGCATCTCTGGGCGGAGCCTGGAATGCAGCGGCGTTGAGGTAGGGCGTGCCTGGAATATTCCCCGCAGCAGGGTGTTGGCTGGGCAACGTCAACGGCACTCCCGGTACGATGTCGGGACGTTGGTTGGTCTGGTCATTGCCGTCGGGGAGAATGTAAGTATAGGGAAATCCGGCGAACGGAGAATTCGTGTACGGGGCAACAGTATTGTCGATCGAGTTGCTGAGATCCATGAATACGGTTAAGGGATGGCCCGTGTGCCACAGGCCAATGCTGCTCAATTCCCAGCCTCCGAACACCTTGCCAACTACCCCGTGAGAGTTCATGTATGGCTTCCCAGGTCCGAAGGGAAGCTCGTACACGGCATTGACCGCGACGTTGTTGCGGACGTCAAAAATTCTTGGCCCTCTGTCGCAAGCCAGACAGTTTACATTCTCCGGACCGTTGGACTCGCCGCCTCCCAC
>CAVYVQ010000036.1:0-66799 GCA_963771895.1 uncultured Acidobacteriaceae bacterium
AAGGTGGTTCTTATTCGTCGCGACGTCCTCCAAAAGTCGGAAAGGCGCGATATTGCAGCGCGATCGAAGGCCTCACTGATGGTGGACGTGCGGCAGCCTGGAGCCGAGCGGGGCGTGAACGCGGCAGGAAGAGCGGAACTGATTTCCGGCGAACCGTCGCGAGAGATAAACCGGCGCATTCACCGCCGATACATGAGCGCAGCGGCGGTGTCCGATCCCCATGTCGGGCCGGTGTTTGAATCGTTTGACGATGTCACGATACGACTGGCGCCCGTTTCGTGGACCGTGTGGGATATGACTGTGCTTGACGCCCAGGCCTTTGGGGGACGATTGGGCGGAACGTCCGGATACCTGCTGCCGCTGGATTGACTGTGGAAGACTCCGTTGCACGCGAAGCCGGCTGCGCTCGATAAGCTATGCGCGCCAGCCGCCGATTTCCTTGAGGCCCTCGCCGCGGGAGTGTTCAAAAAGCCGCACGAGATGGCGGGAGTGTTCAAACTCGTGGATGTCCGCCCACACTTCCGCCTGCCACGCTTTGTCGTGGGCGGCGGACTGGCCGCAGGTGGCGCAACGAGTGTGGAGGCTGGTGGCAGGCACGGCCGGGACCACCGCTTCAGCCGCTCCCGGCAGTTCGAGGAAGATGCAGCGAACTTCCCGGATCTCCTCGTCTTCATCGAGCACATGTTCGTAACGCAGCAAGTAGCCGAATCCCAGTTTCCGGGCTTCGGCCTCAGCTTCGGCACGGGTGTGAAACGGGCCATACTCCGCCCGCAGTTGCTCGGTAGAGTCGCAAGCCATCCAAAAGGTTTCTATATACATTCCCGCCCCGCCCAGGGATTGCGGAGCCGGCTCGAACCTGCTTGCGAGCCCGCTCTATTGGGTCGGGTGTAACTGTGCAATTTGCAGGCCGACCGGAGGAAAGTACAAGTCGTTGTTTTGTCATGTCTTATCCGAACCTATGGAATCTTCCCTGAGCGCCAGAGTGCAAACCTTTTGCAGAAGTTGCGCTGTCGCCACGCGCAGCACGCAAGAACTTGCAAGGGTCCGGCGCTTCTTTCATCGCTAACTCGCTGCGGCGCGAGTTTGTACGGAAACGGGCGGCTCACAAGTTTCCAGCCAATTCCTGCCACCGTGGCTGGCCACGTACATGGCCAGCTCCAGCCGGCTCCAGACACCCAGCTTGTCGAAGGTGCTGCGCAAGTGATTCTTGACGACCTGCTCCGTCGTATGCATGAGCTTTCCGATCTCGCGGTTGGTGAGGCCCTCCCAAACGAGGGTAGCCACTTGCGTTTCCTTTGGGGTCAACCGCTCGCGCGGCGTCATGACTTCAACTCGGCTTTCTCGAAAGCAGCGGTAGCCAGACGGACCCGTTTGCGGCCCTCCCGAATTCCGGCGCGCAGAAAAAGCGTGCGTAAGTGCTGCTTCACCGTGCGTGGGCTGATACTCAACTGGCCAGCGATTTCCTTGTTGCTGCAACCCTGGACAAGCAAGTCCAGCACTTGCTGATCGCGGGGCGTAACTTTCATTCTGTCGAGATCCATCACGGTAATTTTCCTCCATTGCTTTTTTCGTTCTTCCGAGTTTGCGTTTCCGCACTATCGGCTAAGCACATCCTTCGCCAAACCTTCTCCGCGGCCCGCCGCATTGTAAGACCAGCGTGTGCTTGCACTTAGGGGCAAGACCCCACAGCTCTCGGAAGAAGTTCGGAAACTCGTGCTAATCCACTCAGTCCCAAATCGGGCTGGGCAAGAGGAGGGAGTCCATGCGCCGCAAGCTGAACATGGTTTTCAGAGAGTTCCTCGGGAGGTGCATCCGGGTGATCGGCGCTGCGGTCCCGGGCGCGGGATGGGTCCACATAACCTTTCTCATCAGACCTTTAATGGCATCGTCAGGTCGATGCCTGGGGGCGCGGGTCGCTCGGTGAGAGCCCCCTAACATCTGTTCGTGGGATGAGAAAATCGGATGTCCCAAAATGGGCACGCGGGCGCAGTGCCGCTGTCCATTTTGGTGCTCGCCAGCGGCCTTGCGGAACCGAATGAAATCTACAAGGGCAGATGACAGGCAGGCCCGCGAAATGTTTCAAATGCGAGGGCCCGGGCCCAGGTTCGAACCCCACCCGCAACAATCGGTTCTATTTTCCTCGGTTGTGGCGGCATTCGATTGCTGCTGGCCCGAAGTCGTACAATTCGATTGACCCTAGCTTTCTCTAGTTCTGTTTTCCTTTCGCCGTTCATCACATCCGCCTTTTTTTGCTGGGCTCGAAACGCACAACACCATGAAGGTCTTATCGATCGCATGGGGAAGCGCTGCGAGACGGAACGATTTTACCCTTCACCAGTGTGCATCGCGTTGCAGCTTACGAGAGTAACCTTCCACAGGGCCCTGCAAGTTCAAAGCCCCGGGCATGTCTCTCCGCCTTCGGCCTTCCATAACCTCTTGAATTCTATGGTGGTTCTCCCTTCATCCTCTTTAATTGCGACCACCGATCTCCTGCAAAAGAGGTGGCTTCGCAACATAAGTTCTTTGGTGGAGGAATTGCACTAAAATAGGGTTGGTCTCCGGGGCGGGCCACCCCTCAACGCCGGGCTGGCCACCGCGGCAAGGAAAATCGTGACCGACAAACAGAACAAACCAGTTCTCGACGAGCGGACTTTCGACAAGCTGCTGGAGGCTGCCTATGTGATCCAGGAGCACAACCGCAAAGTGCGGGAGATGGAAGCAAGAATGGAGTCGCGCAGCGAGCGACTCCGGGCGCAAGAGCAAGAAGAAGAGCAAGAGTTGGCAAAGCAAACGGCGCAAGTTAGCAAACCGGCGGCAGAAAAGAGTTTGCGGTCGGAAGAAGACTACACGCTCACCTTGGCAGAGATTGTCGAAGCGCAGCGTCAGATTCAAGCGCGCCATCTCGAACTGGATAATGCCTTGGCAGTGGTCGCCGAGAAAGCTGCTCGAATCACGGGGGCAACCGGCGCGGCCATTGGAATTCTGGAGGAGAATACGGTGCGTTATCGCGCCGGAGCCGGCGCGTCGGCTTTGCCTTTGGGAAGCGAGGTTCCCCTGGCTGCGGCGATTTGCGCTGCCTGCGTGCGCACCGGACAGGTGATTCGCAGCGAGGATGTAAATACCGAGGTACTGTTCGATCCCGAACCCTGCCGCCAGCGGGGGATCTTGTCGCTGGTCGCGGTGCCGATTTATCACGACGGCGATATCGTGGGGGCTCTCGAGATCTATTTCGACAGGATTCACGGCTACGCCGAACAGGACATCCACACTTGCCGATTGATGGCCGGCCTGGTGACCGAAGCGATTGGCCGGGATGCCGAGGCGCAATTGAAGATGTCCGTGGCCGCCGAACGATCTACGATGCTGGCCGCAATCGAAAAGCTCAAACCGAATCTGGCGGCTTTGGCAGAGGAGCAATCTGCCGCAGCCGCCAGGGCAGATATGGGCATCAGCCCGGTCGCTGCGACAAAATCCCCTTGCTGGAAGTGCGGCAGCATGCTGGTGGCGGAGGAGCTGTTTTGCGGCAAGTGCGGCGCTCCGCGCGATACTGAAGACGACGATCCTTCCATGCAGAGCAAGCTGGCATCGGCGTGGCACATGCAACAGACCAGCCATGATAGCTTGGAGGGCGAGTCTCCCTACGAAACTTCACTTCCTGAGGACACGGCTTTCCCGGTTGCGGCGGAAAGTACGAATGAGAGCGAAGACGATTTTGAGGTAGACAAACGCCGCGCAAACCGGCAGGAACCTTTGTCCCTGCCGGAGTCGGAAGCGAGTGACGTTTCATTCCCCGAATCGTTCAACGTGAGCGCAGACGCAGATACGATGACGGAATCCCTTTCGCGCGAGTCGCAGCTCGAAGAAGAAGCGAAAGAAGAACGAGAAGAAGCGGAAGAAGAAGACATTGAGGAGTCCCCTACCACCGCGCTCGTAAGACCGCGGCAGGAAAATGAAGAAATTGTCTGGAGTTCCGCGGCGAAAGCCCGGGAATTCCTGGAGTCGCTATCCGAGGAGCAGTCGCCAAACGCATTAGCCCGCTTCTGGCGTTCCCGCCGTGGCGATTTTTATCTCGCGGTCGCGGTCATTCTGATGCTGGTTGTGATTCGATGGGGAATCTGGTCGAACCACTCGGTGGGTGCCACCAGCGGTGGAACCGCGGTTTCCGGGAGCGCGACGCGGCGCAAGCCACCGGCCAATGACGCTGATCTTTCCTGGTTCGACAAGTTCCTCATCGGTCTCGGGCTGGCGGACCCCCCCGACGAGGCTCCAGAATACAAGGGCAACCCGGACACGCAGGTGTGGGTCGACTTGCATACTGCTCTTTACTACTGCCCGGGGACCGATCTTTATGGCAAGACTCCGAAAGGCAAGCTCTCCACGCAGCGCGAAGCGCAGTTGGACCAGTTCGAACCGGCCTCTCGCAAGCCCTGCGACTAACTTCAGGAGCTGATTTGACAACCCTCTTTGCCGGTAGTGGAATCATATAAGCATCACCGCAGCTCCAGAGAATGCCCTTGCCGCACCTCATCAACAAGTCCGACGCGAATGCCTTACGGGATCCTGCGGGTGAGGCCTTTCGCACTTGCGGTGTGTGCGCTCACAAGAACTTGGCGGAGGAAAGATTTTGTGGAATGTGCGGAGCGGCGCTGCAAATCTCATCGGAGGCTCGCCCTCCGCAAGTGGCCTCCCGCCGAGGTCAAGACGAGTTGGAATCACCCTGGACGCGGCCGCAACGAATTCTTCCGAGCTTCGACGTGCAGTCCGAGCCTGACGAACCTGGTCCTTATGGTTACCGACTCTACATAGGCGTGGCCCTGGCGATGCTTCTCGGAATCCTCGTTTACATGGCGTCGCGCGGCACAAAAACAATTTCCAACGCCGCGGATACACAGGCTCCAGCTGCAAGAGCAATTCCACCTGAGCCCCCACAAGCGCCAGCCTCTTCAGCACAGCCCGGAACGACCGCGAGTGCCTCGCCGGAGGAAACGCCTCGCGCTTCCGAGGTTCGGAGCGAGAAACAACAAGCGGCCAGTTCGCGAAAGAGCAAACCTGCCAGGCGAAGCCCTACGCCCCTGATCGCGACTGCGGCGGCAAGCTCCTCCGACCTTGCAAGTGACGCAAGCGGAGCGCAAGAGCTGGCCTTGGCGGAGACCTACCTCAACGGCAGGCAGGGCATGCCGCGCGATCGAAGAGAAGCTGCCCAGTGGTTATGGAAAGCTGTAGGCAAGGGAAATCTTGCGGCAACAACAACGCTGTCCGATATGTATCTTCGGGGGGACGGGGTGCCCAAGAGTTGCGACCAGGCCCGCTTGCTGCTGGATGCAGGCGCCCGAAAAGGCGGAAGAGCGGCCGCTGAGCGACTCCGTCACTTGCAAGCCTTCGGTTGTGAGTAGAGAACCGTTAAGAGGTCTCCGCCTCAACTCGACGCGAAGATGCTTCCCCTTGCGCCAGTCACGCGGGAAGTTCTGGCTCGTGCCTGCGCGACTCATACCACAACGCGAGTTCCACCCGGTTCCAGAGTCCCAGCTTGTCGTAGATGACGCGAAGATAATTCTTCACTACGTGTTCGGTCGTGCCGATGGCGTCGGCCACATCCCGGTTCTTCAGGCCCTGGGCCACAAGTTGGATGACTCGGCTTTCACGCTCGTTGGGGATACGGGTTCCATAACGTTCGTTCGTGAACACAATTGCCTCCGGTACAAAAGGGTCGCGAGTTTGACTCGCTTGATTCCGCTTGTGATTCCGAAACGGAGAAACAGCCGGTTGAAATGAGCCTTCACGGTCCTGCGCGCCATCTTGAGTTGGCTGGCGATTTCGGCATTGTCACAGCCTTGCAAAAGCAGTTCGACGATTTGCTGTTCGCGCGGTCCAAGCCGAACGGACTGCTCGTTCATTACTCCCCCTCTGATTTGGATTCGCCCAGTCCTAAGACCTAATCGACAGCTGGATGTTTCCAAATTACATAGCATCCACAATGCCATTTTGAGACGAAAATGGCTGTGATCAACGAACAGTCATTTCCACAGGCACTTGCAGATACAAGCGGACTTCCAGAATGCGGAATCGGCCTCGTTCCAACGATTCTGGCAATCCATCCCAAGCCGTCAGGGATGACGCCGAGGATGCCAGAAGGGTGCGTAAAGTCAGGCTAACCGCCGCCGTTCGGCAATGGCAACGGAGAACGCTCGTTACGATTTGGATGGGCCGCTGGGCAAACGCAGCGCGAAGCCAGTCCCGAAGGCCGGATGCATTTATTTCCGAAGGAGCGGCACGGAGTTCTTAATGCAACCGGCGCTCAGGTAAACGCCCTAGGTGAAAATTGCCATGCCTACGGGGGAGATCTGAACAATTTACATGATCTACCCTACGAACACTGAAACAACCAACTCGATGCATCAAACGCTGATTCCACCGAGCCGAAAGGCTTGGAGTCCGCTGAATCGAATATCCGAAAATGTTCTCCACCGAAGCCTGAGCGATGTCCGGCGTTCCGCCTCTATATCGCATCTGCCAGGCGGCAAGCGAATAGATGTGGTGGTCTGCTGCGGTCATGATCACGGTCCGACTCAGGTATTATGGAACGGCAGCTTAATCCAAGCAAAGCATCGGAAAATGATCAACGGTAAACACATTGCGATCGTCATGCCCGCTTACAACGCGGCAAAGACCCTCGAGGCTACAGTCGGAGAGTTGCCGGATCTAGTGGACATCCGCATCCTGGTGGACGATCACAGCTCCGACCACACCGTCGATCTCGCGCACCGCCTCGGCCTGCAGGTCTTTCAGCACGACCGCAACTATGGTTACGGCCGCAATCAACAGACCTGCTATCGCGAGGCTCTGGCTGCGGGCGCGGATGTCGTGATCATGCTCCACCCCGATTATCAATACACTCCGCTGCTGGTCACGGCCATGGCGAGCATGGTGGCGTACGGCGTTTACGACGTGGTGCTGGGCTCTCGCATTATCGGCGGGACGGCGCTGCGCGGCGGTATGCCAATTTACAAATACATTTCCAACCGGCTGCTGACCGCATTCGAAAATCTTTTTTTGCGTGTGAAGCTTTCCGAATACCACACGGGCTACCGGGCCTTCAGCCGCAAGGTTCTCACCGAACTTCCCTTGCTGGAGAATTCCGATGACTTCGTCTTCGACAACCAGATGCTCGCCCAGTGCGTGCACTTCGGCTTTCATATCGGCGAAGTATCTTGTCCCACGAAGTACTTCGAAGAGGCCTCATCCATCAACTTCCGACGCAGCGTGGAGTACGGCTTCGGGGTCCTCGCCACGACCCTGCAATTCGCTTTGCAGAAGATTGGCGTGATTCACCTTCCCCGTTTCAGCGAGCAAGGCCGCAAACTCGAACCCGGCCAACCCACTTACTACGAGCGTAAGACCGAAACCTTCCAAGCGTCGTAGTCCAGGCAATCCGCGTCAGCGTCGCAAGACCGAGACAGTCTTCGGCCACGTGCATGCCGCCAGAAACCTGCCCCCAACACGGTTTGCCGATCGAGGAAAAGTGTTCGCGATAACTTCGGTAACTGGTTGTGGCTTTCGAACTTGAGTAAGCTGTCCCCCATGCCCGAAGGATTTCAGCGCTGCTCTCGCACCAGGATGGTCTTGCCGCTGCGCGTGTGGCTAAACACGCAGGCCAGCGGAACCCTGGTCACGCAATTGGCTCACACCATTGATATCAGCCACATCGGCTGCCGGCTGGGCGGATTGCGCACCGAGCTTTTTCCCGGGCAGATCATTGCCTTACAACGAGGACAGCAGAAAGCTTCTTTCCGTGTGATATGGAGCAATCGTCTTGCGGCCAACGAAAATCAGGCAGGAATAGAAGCTCTTGACTACGGAGGCGACATTTGGGGTGTGGAGCTTCCGCCATCTTCGTTCGCTCCGAAAGTGTCGGCTTCTGCCCGGCGCGCAACCCACACATTTATTCGATCGGCAGCTCGTTCCAGCGTGCGTTGGGCGAGCTTGAGTTTGCTGCTTCTCGGCTTGGCGCTGGGCTTGTCCCGCTGTCGCGAGACTCTATATGAACCTGGGCGTCTGGCAATTCAGGCTCCTGTTCCCGCTCCGCCGAGCGCAGCGCATCTGGCCCGCCTTACACCCACGCCATATGTCCCGTTAGCTTTGCTCACAAGAAGTTTGGGCGCTTCCGCGCCGCGTGTGCAAGTAGCTGAAACTCCGGTAGGACACGTTGTTTATCCCGTAGCGCCGGATGACAGTATCCGGGGTAAAGTCCGCTTGCAAATCATTATCGCGGCGAATGGAGCGGTGAAGCAAATTCACGCGCTCAGTGGAAAACAGGCCCTCGCGGAAGCATCGGAACAGGCTGTGCGCCTCTGGCGCTACAGTTCACTGGGAGTGGAAAGGCTCACCGAACGGGAGACCAGGGTCACGGTGAGCTTCGTCGGCGACGCTGTCTCTTTGGAGTTCCCTTCCTCGAATGCGCAGGTCCACACAAACTAAGCTTCTCGTTCGGGCGGCTCCGAGGATTGTGGGAATACGCGAACACCTCCACCGCCACGTTGCCCAGTAATATACGTCCGCACCCAAGCTTGATGGCGCCAAGGAGCGACGTCCCTCGCTACTTTAGTGCCGACTGCGACGCCTGCACCGCGCACCCGCCGGTCCCCGACGTTCCGCAAACCTGAGTGCCCAGAATCGAAAAATACACTTGAGAAGCCCCCGCCAGCGTTCCCACGGTGTTGTCTACGATGATGCCGCTGGTGCCTCCGGACGCAGCCATGGCAGCGGTTCCGAGCGCGCCCAGGTTCGTCCACGTCACGCCGCCATCGGTGGTGGTACCGCCCGCTGTCGGATTAAACGTGACCGTAGTACCGGAAGTGCCGGTCTTCGTTACAAACTCAACGTTGTTGTTGTTGTCGATGATCTTGGCATGCAAAGCGTACACGTGGCTAGGCGCCCAGGAGGCCAGCGTAACGGCAGACTGAACCCCCTGATCCAGCCAGCGCACTGAGCCATCAGTCGTGGAGTGACCAACGATCGCGCTCCATCCGGGAGCCGCGGCACCTGAGGTGCCAGCCATGCTCACCACTTGAATCTGAAAGTGGCTGTCCAAGATCTCCTGGCCCACGGTATAGCCATGCAACGGCAGCCAGGGTGTGTCCTTGAAATTGAAAATGCATCCACCAGCGGAGCACCCCGAGGAGACTCCGCCGGTTTCCGCACTGGCGAATGCCCACTCGGTTGCGCCCCCGGAAGCATTAGGATTCATGATATCGGTCACCGGAGAGCAGGGCGTAGTACTGGTCGAAAGAGCTGGACCAGCGTTTCCGACCCCATTCATGGCACCCGCCACAATAGGGACTTGATACAAAATTGGAGTCCCACCCGTGTTGCCGCAAACATATAGGTTTCCCGTGGCGTTCACGGAATTTTCGTAGGCGCTATCAAAAGCGCCGAGGTACAGGGGATTGGGCGCCGATCCGAAAATGGTGCTGGCTCCGACCAGCGCCTCCGATCCAGTATCGCCATCAGCGAAATTGACACCCAGTTGGTAAACAGCGGTGCAGTCAGCGCCACCGGTGCAACTCCCGCTTCCGTCGCTGGATGCGAACACATAGACCAGTTCAGCCGCGGAATCGACGATGGGGCCCTGTACGAAGCCTGGGCCGCCATCCTCCGAGAAGGAAGCATCCAACAAGCCGGAAGAGGTGGAAACGGCTGCCGTGATGGGGCCGACGCGATACAAGAAGCCGCCAACGTCCGTCACAAACACACGCGCCGACACGGAATCATAAACCGGGCTGGTGAGGGCGGTCGGGGCGCCAGGGTTCACTTGCACGGGCCAGCCCGCAGTTCCCACTTCGGCAGGGACCCCATTGAATACAGGATTGATTTGGTGAAGCCATCCGGCGTCATCACCCACATAGGCGGTGTCGCCACCGTAATCGTAGAAAACGGAAGAGTTGGTGTCGGGGTGCTGGGTGCCGCTCGCATCTTCAAACACTACAAGGGTCATGCAGGGTGCAGTACAACCAGGGTAATCGGAATTACGTACCGGGGTAGGGGCGATTGGGGTGCCAAGGTTACCTGATAAAGCGGCCCATTTCAGCAACACCAGGATTCCATTTCCCCCCCCAACGGTTTGCACAAATGCAACTTGCGTACCATCGGCCGAAAACACCGGAGAGGTTGTGACGGTGCCGCCGGTCTTGTAGGCCCAGTAGACCGTGGGTACCGTCCCGTCACCGCTACAGCCGGAATACAGATTATCGAAGGCTACGATGCTGGCTAGTGACCCGGATCCCAACAGGCCTGTGGGGTAGACCACGATATCGGGCTGACCTGCGCCGCCAGCACAGGTGGCGTTCGTACCGCGAAACGAGATCTTTGCAGGAGAGTTTGTAGCGCCGACGGTCGCGCCGCTGCCCAAGTCCTCCGACCAGTCTTTATTGATTCCAGGATTTTCGCGGGTTCGATGCCTCTTGCGGGAGACCGCAAACTCTGAGCTATACCATACCTCGGGAGCAAGCGCACCACGAGTCTCCACCTCCCACACGCTGGCCGGCGACTGCCGATACTGCTGCTGCCGATAGCGCGGATCCCGCTCCACCCGCCGCGCCTCTTCCGCAGTGGCAGGTTTAGAGAAGACAACATGGTGCTGAGTCCAGTCGGTAATTAGCGGGATGGTTGCCTTGGAGTCCGGGGAAGCCTGACCCGGCAAAGCCGGAGACAAGGTTAGCGCTGTGAGAATTGAGATACCCAACCAAAAGAAGCGTTGCCGGTTCTTTCTCATTTTTCTCCCTAGATGCTTGAGGTACGGGCAACCACTATGCGGTTGACACCTACCGTGTGCTCGTCCGCATTCGGACTCTTGGCTGGCCTATTAGCAAATCATCATACACCTGTGCGTTTTCGGAATCCCCGAAAATTTAGCGCTTGCGGAGGCAGATTTCCACAGACATTTTCACCCTGAAGGACCGCGTGCGGTACTCTTTGGCCGGTTGAATTGCATCGCGGAAACCGCGGCTGCCCGCGAGAAACAACGGCAACGCCTGGCAAAACGGCGTGGGCGCTGGCACGACGTTTCCGCTCCGCTGGGTGCCCGAAAGGTAAACTGAACCAGACAGATGAGCCAGTCCATGAACATCACCGACTCGGGCTTCCAGATCGAGTCGCCGCGCCCGCTACCCGGCGACGAAGTGCAACTCTGGCGAGTCGATCTTGAGGCCATCGGCGCCGCAGAATCCCGTTGGCAGCAAGTGCTTTCCTCCGACGAGTTGACGCGCGCGGCCCGTTTTCATTTTTCGCGTGACCGTAAGCGCTTCGTCGCGTCGCGTGCCCTGTTGCGGACGATCCTGTCAGGCTATTTGGCGACGGATCCTGGCGGTTTGACCTTCTCCTACTCGAAAAAAGAAAAACCTTCTCTGGACGCGGCGTTTGCGAATACCGGTATCACTTTCAACATCTCCCATTCGGGAGGAATCGCTTTGTTAGCCTTTACGCGAGGACGAGAAATTGGGGTCGATGTGGAACAGGTTCATCGCGATTCCGATTTGGAAGGCATTGCACGCCGCTTCTTTTCCACGCACGAGCAGAGCCAGCTTGCGGCCTTGCCTGCTGAAGAAAAGGTCGAGGCCTTCTTCCGCTGCTGGACACGGAAGGAAGCCTACATCAAAGCCACCGGCGACGGCCTATCGCTTCCCCTGAGCCAATTCGACGTGTCCCTTGCGGCTGGGGACACGAACGCGCTGCTGGCAACGCGGCCTGATGCATCAGAAGCGGGACGGTGGCTTCTTCAAGAAGTTCCGGGCGGACCCGCCCATATCGCTGCCCTCTGCGTCCGCGGTCAAGGTTGGAAGCTGAACGACTGGGCCGGAAACCTGCGCGACCTGGGCCGGTAGCCCTGCCTGCTTTCGAATACGCGGCGAACCCCAGCCGGGCAACGCTTCCTTGGCGCGGCGGAACCGTTCTAATCTTTATCGCAACTCTTTATCACCTCCAAGACCCCAGAGGAAAGGCTCCACTTCAACTTTCCCGAAAACATTTCGTTTCACTTACTTACGGGGCCGAATTGCTCCACACTTTCGTCATTCATCGGCGCAAAACTTAGCTTTCTTACCGCTGCTCGGAAGTGTTACTCTGTGAAGTAACATTTCGGGATTTTCTCTCCCACAAGAATTTGCAATCCGGTTCCCCCGACCATGATGCAGTCTGGGAAACAATCCAGTCAAAGACAATAAACGTAGTAGACAAGACAACGTAAGAATTCCAGGAGGCTTAGGACTTGACAGCCGCGACCAGCCATCTCATTCCGCCGCACGGCGGAGAACTTATTCAACTCATCGCTCAACCAGAAAGAGTCGCCGAATTGAAGGCCCACTCGAAGGACTGGCCTTCGTGGGACCTCACCGCCCGCCAGCTTTGTGATCTGGAGTTGCTGGTGACCGGCGGCTTTTCTCCACTGCGGGGCTTCATGACCCGCGCCGACTACGAAGGCGTCTGCCACAACATGCGTTTGGCCAACGGAACGCTCTGGCCTATGCCCGTCACGCTCGACGTGACTGAGGAGTTTGCCAGGAAGCTGACGCCTGGTACCAGCAAGGTCGCGCTGCGCGATCCGGAAGGCGTGATGTTAGCGGTGTTGCACGTGAATGAATTGTGGCAGCCCGACCGCAAAGCGGAAGCCCAGGCCGTGTTCGCGAGCACCAGCGCCGCCCATCCCGGCGCCGATTACGCCATCAACAAGTCGAATCCCTGGTACGTCGGAGGAAAGATCGAGGCGACCCAGATCCCCTCCCACTATGATTTTCGCAACCTGCGTTTGACTCCGGCCGAGGTGCGTGCCGAGTTTGCCCGCGTCGGCTGGCGGAAAGTAGTCGCTTTTCAAACTCGCAATCCCATGCACCGCGCCCACGTGGAACTCGCCTTCCGCGCCGCCAAGCAAGTCGAAGCCAACCTGTTGATTCATCCCGTCGTGGGCATGACCAAGCCCGGCGACGTCGATTACTACACGCGCGTGCGTTGCTATCAACTGCTGCTTTCAAAGTTCCCCCAGTCGACAGCCAAACTTTCTTTGCTGCCACTCGCCATGCGCATGGGCGGACCGCGCGAGGCCATCTGGCACGCGCTCATCCGCAAGAATCACGGCGTTACCCACTTTATCGTGGGCCGCGATCACGCCGGTCCGGGCAAGGACACTGATGGCAAACCCTTCTACGGCCCCTATGAGGCGCAGGAGGTCTTCAAGAAGCACGAAGCCGACATCGGCGTCACCATGGTGCCTTTCAACATGATGGTCTACCTCGAAGATCAGGACAAATACGTTCCTGACGATGAAGTCAAGAAGGGCGATCACGTGCTGAATATCTCGGGCACGGAACTTCGCCAACGCCTGAACGAAGGCCGCGAGATTCCCGCGTGGTTCACTTATCCCGAAGTCGTTGCGGAATTGCGCCGCAGTTTTCCGCCCCGTCACAAGCAAGGCGTAACTATCTTTTTCACCGGGCTCTCCGGTTCCGGCAAGTCGACCATCGCCAATGTATTGCTGACCAAATTTCTCGAAACCGGTGGGCGTCCGGTCACGCTGCTCGATGGCGACCTGGTCCGCAAAAATCTATCTTCCGAACTCGGCTTCTCCAAGGAGCACCGCGACATCAACATCCGGCGCATCGGTTATGTTGCATCGGAAATCACCAAGAACGGCGGTATCGCGATTTGCGCGCCCATCGCGCCTTATGACGCCACGCGCAAACATGTGCGGCACCTGATTGAACCTTACGGAGGGTTCATTCTGGTGCACATCGCCACCTCGGTGGATGTCTGCGAACAGCGCGATCGCAAAGGCCTGTACGCCAAGGCGCGGGCGGGGATTCTGAAGGAATTCACCGGCATCTCGGATCCTTACGAAGTTCCGACCGACGCGGAAGTCACCATCAACACTGGCGAGCTTTCTGCCGAAGAGGCAGCTCAGGAGATCGTTCTTCACTTGGAGAGGGAAGGTTTCATCGGAACGACTTCGGAGTCGGTTTGAGAGGCTGAGACCGGTACTGTCATGGATCTGCTGATCAAGAGCCTGGTCGGTTTTGCAGTCGGGACCCTCATTGGAATGACGGGGGTTGGGGGCGGCGTTCTGCTGCTCCCGATTCTCATCTTCGGTTTGCACGTGCCTGCGATGCGCGCCGTTGGCTCTGACGCGCTCTTCAACTTCGCGACCAAGATCGGCGCCAGTATTGTCCACCTGCGCAAAGGGACGGTGCGGCGCAAGGTAGTTGTGGCGCTGATCATCGGCAGCGCTCCCGGCTCTTATCTGGGAGTAAGTCTCTTGCGCCACTTGCGCGCTGTGTACGGCGATGGCGTCAATCACTTCATCACGGTTTGCGTCGGAGTCCTGCTGATTTGCATTCCGACTTTCCTGTTCTTCCAGAAGAAGATCGAGGACCGGGCCGCAGCCAAGCCGCCGACCATGAAGTCGTTCGCCTGGATGTCGCTTATTGGCCTGGTGGCGGGCTTTCTGGTGGGCATCACTTCAGTAGGCTCCGGCAGCATCGTCATGATGATGCTTTTGCTGTTCTACAGCTTTCAGCCAAAGGTCATGGTCGGCACGGACATCGTGCACGCGTTGCTGCTCACCGGCGTAACCAGTCTTCTCCATTTTCGGATGCACAACGTCGATACCCACCTGGTCGGGGCGCTTCTGCTCGGCTCAGTCCCTGGCGGACTGCTGGGTTCTTACTTGAGTACGCGGGTCCCGGTGCCGTGGCTGCGACGTATTCTTTGCGCGGTGCTGCTGGCAACGGGTGCGCGCATGTTGATGGCTTGAAGACAGTTCTCAGTTCTCAGTAAGTGCATTTTGGAACAGACTCGACGTGTTGAGAGAGATTATGGAATCGAAATCCTACGCCGACATTTTGAAACGTGTCCATTCCGCACTGGAAGCCTCTCGCGCGGTCTTCGCCCGCTTTACCCCTGGAGCGATTGAAACGGAATACAAAATCGGACACGATCCGGTAACAGAAGCGGATCGCGCTCTCGACGCCGTTCTGCGTAAGGAACTCCTGCGCGATGGCGAAGGGTGGCTATCCGAAGAGAGCGTAGATGACCCCATCCGCCTGCAGCGCTCGCGCGTCTGGGTAGTCGATCCGCTGGACGGCACTCGCGAATTCGTCAAAGGAATCCCGGAGTTTTGCGCTTCAATCGGGTTCGTCGAAAACGGCCGTCCCGTGGCGGGCGGAATCTACAATCCCGCCACTGACGAAACCTTCCTGGGCTCAATCGACTCCGGCGTCACCTACAACGGCAGGCCCGCCCAGCCCAGCCAGCGCAAGACTCTGGATGGCGCCCTGGTTCTCGCCAGCCGCAGTGAGGTCAAACGCGGTGAATGGAAACCGTTTGAGAATGCCGCTTTCAAGATCAGGCCCATGGGCTCGGTCGCTTATAAACTTGCGCTGGTCTCGGCTGGACTGGCGGACATTACTTTCACCCTCACTCCCAAGAACGAGTGGGACGTAGTGGCGGGAGCGGCCCTGGTGCAGAGCGCCGGCGGCTTCGTCAGCACTCTCGAAAGAACCACTCTGGCGGCCAATCGCCGCGATCCCCTTCTGTCAGGGCTTCTCGCGTGCGGCCCCTTCCTGAAAGACCCACTGCTTGCCCTGGTGGAACCGCACATACGGATGGTCGAACCAACTCGCTAGCACATGGAGTTTCGCCCTAACTCACAGGGATGGAACTCCCGCGAGAGCAATCCGCCGGCTCGGTACGATGGATTGCAAATTGAAACCGGTTCTTGGGCGATGGTCTCTTCCGAGCCAGCGACCGACAACATATTAAACTGGCGTCGCTGTCTTCCGCGGAGGATTGAAGAACGGCAGTCCCGTGACCTTCACATTCGTCTTCAGCCGGATCGCCTCAATCGTGATTTCCATCTGCAACTGCGTCCCCAGTTTTGAATGCTCGGTCTCGACGCTGGCCAGAGCGATCATCTTTTTCAGGATCGGCGACCAACTCGTGGTTGTTGCCTTGCCGACCTGTTTCTCCCCTGAATATAAAGGCACCGCGACGCGCGAAGCCTGGCTCGGCGCAGCCGGAGTCAGCCCATACCGTTCATAGAGCGCTTCGACGTCGGTCCAATCCACTTCCACCCCAACCAGTTGCCGCGGCACTCCATTCTTGGCGTCCTGCTCCAGCGCCCGCTTTCCAATGAAATTCTCTTTCTCCACATGCACCATCTTGGCGAAGCCTAGCTCATACGGCGAATACTTCTGCGATGGAATCAGCGCCTTCTTCGAACTGCTGTAGTCCACTTCGATCAGCAGCAGCCCAGCTTCCACGCGCGCCACATCCAGCGCCAGCATCCCTGCCGCGTGCAGGTCAAACTGCTTGCCCTTTTCAACCAGCGCATCCCACACCTTCACCGCATCATTGGCTTCTTTCAGTGGAACCCAGATTTCATAACCCAGATCGCCCGTATATCCAGTGCGCGAAATGTCCACAGGCACGCCCGCAATGTTGCCATGCGTCACGCGAAAATATTTCAGGTTCGCAATGTCGGCATCGGCCACAGTCTTCAGCAACTTCGCCGAGGTCGGCCCTTGCAACGCCAGCGCCGCAACCTTCTCGGAAATGTCTTCGATCTGCACATCCATGTTCAGGCCGTTCTGCCGGAACCAGCGCAAACTTGGATCGGCCGCCGTCCAGCGGTAAACATTCTCCTCCAGCCGCGAAATCGTGCCGTCGTCGATGACCTTGCCTTCTTCATCGCACCAGCAGCAGTAAATCACCTGCGCCACTTTCACCTTCTTGATGTCGCGCGTGATCACGCGATTCACTAGCCGGGTCGCGTCTTTTCCGGTGATCAAATACTTGTAAAGCGGCGAGATATCGATCAAAGCCGCCGCATTGCGGATGGCGTTGTACTCGTGCTCATGATGCACCTCGTATACGCTGGCCGTGTAATATCCCGACCACTCGCGGTAATTCAAGCTGTGGCACAGCGGAAAAGTTCTCTCGTGAAAGGCGGTTCCAATGGGCAAACGATTGGCCTCGAAAGTTAATAAACTAGAAAACGGATTATACGCCGGGGCCTTCTCCAGTGCGTCATCCCGAAACCCCGCGTTCTCTCCAGCGGGGCGAGGGATCTCCCTCAAATCGACTCTATGTTCATCCGTCACAGATAAACTAAAGTCAAAAGTAGTAAGGAGTAACCATGCGACCTCCCAAGCAATTCTTCGTCTACATCATGACCAACGGACCCAAGGCCGCCGTCTTATACGCAGGCATCACGGGCAATCTCCGGCGCCGCGTCTGGCAGCACAAGAGCAAACTTTTACCCGGATTCACCCGCCGTTACAACTTGACCCGTCTCGTTTACTACGAGAGCTTCGTCTATCCCGACGCCGCCGCCATAGCCCGTGAAAAGGAAATGAAAGGATGGCGGCGCAGCAAGAAGATAAAGCTCATCGAATCGATGAATCCGCGATGGGATGACCTGGCAAAGGATTGGGAGAATGCATACAAGCCCGGACTCGCAGCAGATCAGAAGGAGATCCCTCGCCCCGCTGGAGAAAACGCGGGGCTTCGGGATGACGCCTGCGCGACGGAACCGAAGGCCGATTGATGGAGTCAAACACTATGCGTCATCCTGAGAGCAGCCGTTCTTCAGGCGGAGCGAAGGATCTCCCGGGCGCACTGGCGGTAGGCTGCCGCGACTTACACGCGAGCTGATAAGACAAGCATCCAGCCAGACAACGGCCCGAGCAGCGAGAGGAGCCAAAATTTCGAGCTTCGCCAGGCGGCGATGAACGCCGCCGGGATTGCGCACGTCATGACTCCGACGAACCCAACGTCGGTGTAGATCGAATGCGGGCCCAGCGGAGCATGAGCATAAATCCAAAATGCGAGCCAGAATACGACGCTGGCAATCCCAAACCAGTTCATCTGCAATGGTTGCTTCATGCTGCGGCCTCAATCACATTCGCTTCTAATGATCCCATCAATTCCTTTAAACTCCAAACGTGATCGCCGAGTCCAGCCTCGTGGTAAACAGCGCGTTCAGCGTTTGCAGCCGATTCAAAAGAGCCACCGCTCGCTCGCAATCTTGCAGACAAAACCACCCATTCCCGATAGAATGACCTTCGCTTCCAACCATGCGCTCGCTCATGCCAATCCTATCGAACGTCCTCCGCAGCTGGAGCATCCTTCCCAGCGGCCTGTAATACACGCGTACCCGAAAATTGCGCTAGTATTCTCCGTCCCCGTTCTCAACCAGCAACCTGACAGCTAAAGGCTAAGAGCTTAAGACCTTATGGACTCATACGACGTAATCGTAATCGGCGGCGGCCACAACGGCCTGGTCAACGCCGCCTACCTGGCGCGCGCCGGAAAGAAAGTTCTGGTGCTCGAACGCCGCCACGTCCTCGGCGGCGCGGCCTGCACGGAAGAAGTTTTCCCCGGCTTCAAATTCTCCGTTTGTTCTTACGTGGTGTCGCTGTTGCGACCGGAAATCATTCGCGACCTCGACCTCCCGCGGCACGGCCTCGAAATTCTTCCGCTCGACGGCACGTTCACTCCCATGCCCAGCGGCGATTACCTCTGGCGTGTGAACGACCATGGCAAGACGCACCGCGAGATCGCCCGCCACTCTCGCGTCGACGCCGAAGCCTACGACGAATTCGGCAAAGCCATGCAAGCCATGTGCCGCTTCGTAAAGCCGATTCTCAGCATGGTTCCTCCAGATCCCAACACGCTCAATCCGCGCGAACTGATGAAGCTGCTCTTCATCGGCCGCCGTTTCCAGAGCATGTCGAGCAACGACAAGTACAACCAGGTCCAGCTCATGACCATGAGCGCCATTGATTTCCTGGATCAATGGTTCGAGACCGACGTCCTCAAGGCAACAATGTCAGCCTCCGGCATCATCGGCACATTCCTGGGCGTACGCTCACCCGGCACTGCCTACGTTCTGTTGCACCACTACATGGGAGAAATCGACGGCGCATTCCGCGCCTGGGGATTCGCCCGCGGCGGCACCGGCGCAATCTCAAACGCCATCGGCGACGCCGCTCGCGAAGCCGGCGCCGAGATTCGCACCCAAGCCGCCATCGCCAAAATCATCGTCAAAGATGGCAAAGCCAAAGGCGTGGTTCTAGCCAACGGCGACGAAATCTTCGCCGACACAATTTCCTCCAGCGTCGACCCCAGGCTAACCTTCAACAAATTCATCGAAGCCGAGCATCTTCCCGCCGAATTTCTTGAAGACATCAATCGCTTCAAATACCGCGGCTCGTCCGGCAAAGTAAACATGGCGCTCGACGCGCTGCCAAACTTCAAGGCCATTCCCGGCCCCGGCGCACACCTCCGCGGCGCGATCTCAATCTCACCGTCAGTCGAATACATGGAGCGCGCTTACGACGACGCCAAGTACGGAAACTTTTCGTGCCGTCCCTACATCGACATGGTCATTCCCTCGCTCACCGATCCGTCGGTCGCGCCGCCGGGCAAGCACGTGCTTTCCTGCTTCGTGCAGTACGCGCCCTACAAGCTGCGCCCCGGCTTGAACTGGGACGATCAGAAACAAGCCTTCGGCGATACGGTGGTTAACACCATCGCCGAGTACGCGCCCAACATCAAGGAGATCATTCTGCACAAACAAGTCATCACTCCCCTCGATCTCGAACGTGAATGGGGACTGACCGAGGGCAACATCTTCCAGGGAGAACTTTCTCTGGAGCAACTTTTCTTCCTTCGCCCGGCACCAGGCTACGCGCGCTTCCGCACGCCCATCCAGAATCTTTACATGTGCGGCTCGTCCACGCATCCCGGCGGCGGCATCATGGGCGCTCCCGGCCGGCTGGCAGCGCTAGAAATCCTGAAAGATATCAAGGGAGCCGCGTAAGCGTATGCCCTGTCATCCTGAGCGGAAGTTGTGCTTCGCGGAACGCGGAGAACAACCGCAGTCGAAGGACCCCCACGTCCTATCCCGCACACATCCGACGCAAGGCATTCTCCCCATGCAGTTAAAACATTTACTCTATGAAGACTGACACCACAACCCCCGACATCGTCATCATCGGTGGCGGCCACAATGGGCTCGTCACCGCGTTCTACCTCGCCAAAGCCGGATTCAAGCCTCTAGTGCTAGAGCGTCGCCCACAAGTCGGCGGCGCCGGGATCACAGATGAATTTCATCCCGGTTTCCGTTGCTCCACGCTGTCGCATAGCGCGGGCCCCATCCGTCCGGATATTGTTCGTGACATGCAGCTGGGAAAACATGGCCTGAGGTTGATCACCCCTGAAACCTCCGTCACAGCGCTCTCGCCGGATGGACGCGCCCTTTCGCTCTACCTGGACGAAAACAAATCCGCACAGGCAATCGCCGCCTTCTCGCAAAAGGACGCAACCAGGTATCCCGAGTTCGAGAAATCTCTAGGAAAGATCAGCGACGTGATCGCCGAAGTGCTGGCTACGACGCCTCCTGACATTGATCACCCCAGCGGCGGCGATCTGTGGAGCATGCTCAAAACCGGCCGCGCCCTCCGCAACCTCGGCAAGCGGGATATGTACCGCGTCCTGCGCTGGGGACCGATGGCCGTGGCCGATCTTGTAGCGGAATATTTCGAAACCGAATTGTTGCGAGCCGTAATCGCAGCTCGCGGAATCTTCGGAACCTTTCTCGGACCGTGGTCAGCCGGCAGCAGCTTGCAGTTGCTGATCCGCGCCGCCGGCGATTCTCATCCCGCCGGCTCAGCGTTTTTCGCTGCCAGCGGAATGGGCGCGCTTACCCAGGCAATGGCCTCAGCCGCGAAAGGCGCCGGCGTCGAGATTCGCACCGCAGCCGAGGTCATTGAGATTCGCGTGAAAAACGGCGCAGCTACCGGAGTGCTGCTCGGCACCGGCGAAGAAATCGGCGCTAAGGCAGTCATCTCCAATGCCGATCCCAAGCGTACGCTGCTCAAGCTCACCGATCCCACGCATCTTTCTCCCGACTTCGTGCAAAAGCTGCAGCATTACCGCGGCAACGGCACGGTAGCGAAAGTCAACCTGGCGCTCTCAGCCTTGCCGACTTTCACCGCCTTGAAAAACCGAGACGACGACGCGCTCAAGGGACGCATCCACATCGGCCACGAGATCGACTATTTGGAGCGCGCCTTCGATGCGTCTAAGTACGGAAATTTCTCGCCGCACCCCTATCTCGAAGCCACCATTCCGTCGCTTACTGATCCCACGCTGGCGCCCGAAGGCAAGCACGTGATGTCGATCTACATGCAGTACGCGCCCTACAAACTGAAAGGCGATTGGGAACAGCAGCGGAAAGCGCTCGGCCAAACCGTTGTGCAGACCCTCGCGCAATACGCTCCGAATCTTCCCGAGATGATCCTGACGCACCAGATCATCACGCCGCTGGATCTGGAAGAAGTCTACGGATTGACCGGCGGCCAAATCTTCCACGGAGATCTAGCTCTTGACCAGTTCTTCACCATGCGGCCACTGTTAGACTGGGCGCGCTACCGCACGCCAATCGAAAACCTGTATCTTTGTGGCAATGGCACGCACCCCGGCGCCGGTCTGACCGGTGGCTCGGGTGCGAATGCCGCGAGAGAGATTGTGAAGGAATTGAAACGCTAACCTCAGGCAGCCTCAAATACGAATCACTCCGGAATCATTCCGATCGTCCCCAACCAAGTCTCCACCAACTGAGGCCATCTCGTCACCGGAAATTTCGTGCGCCGCAGCCCAAACGCATGCCCGCCCTGCGCGTACAAGTGCATCTCCACTGGAACCCCAGCCTTCTTCAGCGCGATGTAGTACGCCAGGGAGTCGTTTACATTGTCCACGTGGTCATCCTCCGCCTGGAGCAAGAACGTAGGAGGTGTCTGGCTGGTAACAGGAATATCGGGATTCAACCCAAGTTGTTTATCGGCCATCGTCTCATGCTCCGGCTTGCGAATCGCAAACTTTCTGGCGCCTTGGTTAGCATCCCATTCCGCCGCGGAAAGCGACAGATGCCCCGGATAAATAGCCACCGCAAAATCCGGGCGGCAGCTCTCTTTGTCGGCGGCATCCACAGCCGCGTACAAGCGCTTATCAAAGTGCGTGCTCATCGCTGCCGACAGATGCCCGCCGGACGAAAACCCAAGCACTCCAATCCTGTGCGGATCGATATGCCACTCCGCGGCGTGGAAGCGCACCAGCCCCACCGTCCTCTGCGCGTCTTCCAACGCCATCGGTGATTCCGGATACGGCCCTGATTTCGGATACAGCCCCACATCCGTCACACGGTATTTCAACAGCACACACGTGATCCCCTTGGGCGTCAGCCAATCACAGACCTCCGTGCCTTCAAGATCGATGGCCAGACCCTGATAGCCCCCACCAGGAAAGACGACAACCGCAGCACCCGTATTCTTTCCATTTGGCGAATAGACCGTCATCGTAGGCCGCGACACGTTGCTCACCCCCACTGCCGGCCTGCCGGCAACCAGGAACTCCTTCCCCGTCGTCTTAGCGACCTCTGGGCCCGCGACTGGTTGCGGATCAGGCACCCTCCCTGGCCATATTGGCACTTGTGTATGTCCCGGCGATGGCTGCCAACCAGGCGTCTGCGCGCTCAGACCGACAAACGCAAACCCAACACAGAGAGCAACGATCAAAGGCTTCGTCACAATCACCACAGTTTAATATAGCCAGTCACGGCCGGAAGCCGTTGATCGAACCGCGGGTAGATTATGGGCAATTGGACTTAACCGTGTAATCAGGCCACTACACTCGTTGCTCCAGTCCGTGCGTCTAGGGCCCTCACGAGACCAACAGCGCGCGAGATCTTTAGTTTGCCGGAGTTAGTGCTTGCGCCTCTTCTTTCCGGTAAAGTACCTCTTCGGACCCTTCGGGACTTCCCGACCACGCAGCCTACATGAAGAACTCCGCCATCCTCCTCATCAGTTGCCCCGACGCGAAAGGCGAAGTCGCCACCATCGCCGACTTCGTCTACCGCCACGGCGGCAACATCCTCCACGCCGACGAACACGCCGACGAAGAATCCGGGCTCTTCCTAATGCGCGTCGAGTTCGATCCCAAAGACTTCGACATTAACTTGGCCGATAAAGACCTCGCCGACTTCGCTAAATATTTCTCTCCCGTCGCCGAAAAGTTTCATATGAACTGGCAGCTCGCGCAATCGTCGCATCGCCCGCGCATGATCATCCTGGTTTCGAAATACGATCACTGCCTCGTCGATCTCCTCTACCGCCACCAGAGCGGCGAACTCGCCTGCGAGATTCCACTGATCATCTCCAACCACCCCGAAAACCAACCCATTGCGGACTTCTACAAAATTCCCTACACCGTCATCTCGATCACCAAGAACAACAAGCAGCAAGCCGAAGAGCAAATCCAGTCGCTGATCGAAGAGCACAACGCCGATTTCATGGTGCTGGCCCGCTACATGCAGATTCTTTCTAACGATTTCGTCAATCGTTATCCACAGCGCATCATTAACATTCATCATTCATTTCTGCCCGCCTTCATTGGCGCCCGGCCCTACCATCAAGCCTTCGAGCGCGGCGTCAAGCTGATCGGGGCGACCAGCCACTACGTAACCGAAGTCCTCGACGACGGTCCTATCATCGAGCAGGATGTGGTCCGCGTCTCTCACCGCGACATCGTCGAAGATCTAATCCGCAAAGGCCGCGACCTCGAAAAGGTGGTACTCTCGCGCGCGGTTCGCTGGCACGTCGAGAATCGCGTGCTCCTTTATGGCAACAAAACGGTGGTTTTCTAAACGGCTCCTGTTTTAAAGGACGCGGTTCCAGCGCCCGAAACATCTATCCGCTGGAGGGACATTCCCTCGCCGCGCGGAAGGCCATGTACTTCCGGAAGGCGAACGCGTCGTGCCGTTCCACTGGTAACTTGCGGCCTTGGTGACTTTCGTCTTTACTTGAACAGCAGCAAAAAATTCCTCAACCGACGGGGAGAATCCCGCTCGCGGGAGCGTTTCTTGGCCGAGGATCTGAAATTTGAGTTAGCAATCCTGGCGACAGTCCAGGGTTTTTACCAGAAGCTGATGCGGGATTCGCTCGGCGACGATGTGCCCATTCCGAGCGGACTCGACGAGGTGTCGCTCCGTCACTCGGAGAAAGACCTTCCGGAAACTCTTTCGCGGATGTATCGCTGGCTGCATCTGCTCGACATGGCCATCACGCCGGCGATGCTGCGCCAGGCGCTTACTCCCGACACGGATTCGGAAGTCGCCGAAGCCCTGCTTCGCTACTTTGTGCGGCGCCGCGAACCCAGCGAAGTCAATCGCGATAAAACCGATCTCATTGCAACTTTTCTGTACCGTCATCCTCGCGTCCATGGTCAGTGGCAGCAGCACGGCTACGGACTGGACGGATCGCTCCCTCTTTCTCCATTCGAAATCGCGCTGATCGAAATTCTTGCCGATACCGATGTGCCCTCGCTTCCGGAGGAGCACGTGCAGCTGCTTCGCAACTTCGATCCCTTGCGCGAGGAGATTGCCCACTATCGCGACTTCAATTCGCTCATCGACTCCGGAATAGTTTCGCGAGTGCGCGAACTGAAGCGCTGGCTGGATTCTTCCTTCTATCATCCCGGCGTGCTGGCCACGGTGGCCTCTCACAATGCCGCGTTCGGCGCCCGTTTCGACATGCTCTTTGCCAAAGCTTTGGGAGAAATCAAACAATTCGCTCAGGCGCTCGACGAGATGGGAGGCAGCATTCTCAGCACCGTAGACGGCGTGGAAGTCACAGTCGACCACGTAGCTGCGATTGAGCAGAAAGAAATGCTTCAAGCCGATTACGGCGGCGCGCTTGAGAAATTTCGCCGTGTCTCGAGCTTAAAAAAGGAGCTGGACCGGCGTCCGCCCATCCGCAGATCGCTGCTCGCGCCCGCCGCCGGAAGCACAACAAAGTCATCCGGCGGGGCGGCCGCTGCCGCCAAAGCGGCGCGAGCTGCAGCTGCCAAAGCACCCGCGCCGGCTCAGGCATTTCAGCCGCCCGCCATCACCGCGCAGCAAATCTCCGCCGAAGAAGGCAAACTGCGCCGCGTCGAGGAATCGATCAGGGTCTTTGTCCGCGTGGCTGATCCCAAATTTCGCCAGGTTGTGCCCATGCGCTTCTTCAATCTGACCCTCACCACTCCCGAGGCCGAAGCCTACAGCGCCGACTTCCTCGAGGAGAAAAGCCTTCGCGCCGATATCGCCCGCACGCTGATCCGGCTGGTTTCATGCGTGGCAAGGGTAAACACAGAACTCGAAGAACTCAAACGCAGCCAGAGCATGTCCTCGCTGTGGAAACTCCACGCCGACGCGCTGGTAGTCCTGCTCGAAATCGCCAGCACCACCACGGAAGAAGCTGTCAGCGTTGCCAAGGCAGCCGAAAGCGGTGGATCCGCCAACGCCATTCACGAAACCGTGCAGAAACTACGCGTCCGCTCTGACTTGGCCGTTAAAGCTTTGGCTCATCCAGGAAGCTAGGAGCAAGTTCTCAGTTCTCACATCCCATTACAGACTGTCATCCCGAGCGAAGCGAGGGATCTTGGTGTTTGCCTACAGCTGCAATACTACCGACGCAGGCGATAACCAAGATCCCTCGCTTCGCTCGGGATGACAAATGTAGTCCGCAGCGCCTCCCGCTTTGGGAAAATGCCTATTTACTATCATATAACCATGAGATATACCCGCTCCCCCCGGTCTATCGGAATCATCGACTTAGCGCCAAAATCGGATTTAATCTATGGCGTTCAATGACTTGCGGGCAAAATCTTGAGCCGTAAGGAGTTAGGGCGGGTGGATCAAGGTGTCAAAGAGCTTGTCTGAAACCTATGGCATTGGACGACCGGCGGGCTTACATCAAGTCCACGAAAGTAGGTAGCGGTCTTCCCCGTCTGCCTTTCAGCACGACAACCGGACGTTGGTTGTGAGTGAAAATCACCTGTGGGTGTTGAAAAAGTCTTTGATTGCACTGGCTCTGTTGCGCTGTGGTGTAAGGACTGGCGGGTTCCTCTCTGATTTCTAGTTGCCGACAGGCAGGGGTGCTGCTGGATGGCTGAGGAACCGCACCAGTCGCTTGATGTTCTGTGCCACCGCTGCCAGGAAGAACTGCTCCCGCACGAACTTCAGCCTCCGCAGGCGCAAGCGACGCAGTCCGATCTGATTCTTGAGTTCCGCGAACAAGGCTTCCACCTTCTTTCTTTGCCGCTGTGCCTTCGCGAACTCTGGTGTGTTCGCCAACTCCCGTGCGCGTTGCCGGGCTGGTTCATCCATGTGGATGGCAAGATAGCGAAACGCTCCACTGGTGCATTGGGCTTTTAGCGCACACGCACCGCAACGCTTGCGAGTCCCGATGTAGGCGTAAGTGCGGTTCCGCATGTTACGCCCGCCGTAGTTGAGGGGCTGGCCTGCGGGACAGATATAGCGGTTGCTTTCGGGTTGATACGTGAACCGCTCGGGACCGTAGAACGGGCTGTTCTTTCGGTGGATACTGTCACGGGTTCGCATATAGGGAGTGATGCTGCGGTCCGCCAACCATTGCAGAAACTCCCCGTTCCCGTAGGTCGTGTCAGCCGCTACCGATTCTGGCTCTCGTCCTTGCCATTGCGTGAAACGGGTGAGCATGTCTTGCGCGGCTACCGTTTCCTGGCTCATCCGGGCCGCGGTCGCCTGAACGCCCACGATGACGCAGCTGTGATTGTCGACCAGATAGTTGTCGTAGTATCCCAGCCGAGCCGGCGTGCCGCCCTTAGTAGCGTAAGTCGAATCGGGATCGGTAGTCGATACCTGGTCTTGCTCATGCACGGGTTCTTGCACCGGGTTCTGCTGTTCCAGGTCCACCAGATACTGACGCACCGTCTGACTGACTTGTGCCGCTTCCGCTAACTGCTCGCGCGGAATGCGGCTCTCCTTCGCCGCATTGGCTTCCACGAAGCTGCCATCCACCGACAAATGCTGGCCCTGTACCAGTCCCTCCTCCACACACTGCCGAACGATCTGCTCAAACAACTGCTCAAACAGCTTCGACTCCTGAAATCGCCCGTGCCGGTTCTTAGAGAACGTCGAGTGATGCGGGATCTCTTGATCAAAACCCAGACCGGTGAACCAGCGCCAGGCCAGGTGCATGCGCAGTTCTTCCACCAGCTTGCGCTCGCTGGTGATGCCGTACAAATAGCCGATCAGCAGAATGCGTAGCAGCAACTCAGGATCAATCGACTGCAGACCCCTCTCACTGTAGGTGTCTTTCAGTTGCTGCCGGACGAACTCGAAGCTGATGTGCTTGTCGATCAGCCGCAGTAGATGGTTTGATGGAACCTGATCTTCCAGGCGGAAGTAGTAGAACAGCGCTTCGGAGCGGTCGTGTTGCCCCATCATGATCAGCAGGCCTCCGACGATCAGAATCAAACAGAGCATGGCGGATGCTTTCTTCTAACATGCTTCTGCTGAATTTCATCCTGCTAATCGACGTGACTTTTTCAACACCCACCACCTCATTTCACCAACTACCGATTGGCGATATTCATATTCACGATTGCAATTGCTATTGCCTTACAAGACTGAACGTAGCGTCATGGGACACTCGATCAAAGCTAGCGAACAAGTATGATGCAGGAATAGCTAACGTGGAGCCGATTCTTGCTTCTCGCATCCAGAAACGCAACGCTCCTGCCTAAAGCGCCAATTCAACCTCCTGCCACTCGTAGGGAGGTCGACGTGCTGGGCGAATTGCGTACGTTCTTGGCCAGTTTTTGTACCACCCGTCGCAAAATCGCCATCGCGCTCACAACTTGGCCAAACGACGGCGATCATGGCTCAATGAGCCAAAGACGTCACCGTTGTCCCGGAATGCGAGGCTCGTCGCCGATGAGCTAGAACGGGTCGACTTGGGGAAAATGAATCTTCAGCTTATAGCAAATGAAGAGAATCAGGATTGCGCCCAATGTGGAAAAAATGAGGCCGGCGGGATGATAGCGTTCGTTTGTCGGGCGCGAAAACATATGGCTAACGCCACCGCCGAAAATCGATCCGATGATGCCGAGCACGATCGTCCAGAAGATCGTCATGTGCACATGCATCACCGATTTCGCGATAACCCCGGAGATTAGCCCAATGAGGATATACCAGATTAGGTGAAACATACCTTTTCCTCCACCGTTTGCCCTTGAGAACATCGCCGAGTATAACCCAGGGGCTAAGAAGGCCACATCTTCATTGGCTCGGAGCGGCACGGCTAAGCTGTGCCTTTCACGCACCATCTCGTCCCGAGCCAGTTCAACGGCTAGTTAATATCGAACTGCTCCTGGTGCAGCGCAGGGTCGCTTTTCACAATGATAGTCCGCTTGGTTAGTTCTTCCATCTCGTTCAGCAGGCGGCCGTTGTTGGCTTTCAATTCCTTGGCCACATCCGGATTCACCCGCAGCATTACGTCTTCGTGCTCCAGATGCTTGGCGATCTTGCGCATCTCCACGTAAATCTCGTTGCAGATCGTGGTCACGGACTTCACGTAGCCCGTCGATTGGCAATAGGGACAGGGCGCGCCAATGGTACGTTCGAGCGATTGTTTCACGCGCTTGCGGGTGATAGCGACCAGGCCGAAATCGTTGAACTGAAGCACCTTTGACGGGGCACGGTCGTGGCGAAGTTCTTCTTCGAGGGCCTGCATCACGCGCTGGCGGTTGCGGCGTTCATCCATATCGATGAAGTCGATGATGATGATACCGCCCAGGTCGCGCAGTCGAATCTGCCGAACGATCTCTTTGATCGCGTCCACGTTGGTTTTGACGATCGTGTCTTCCAACCGCGAGGTTTTGCCCACGTATTTGCCGGTGTTGATGTCGATGGCGACCAACGCCTCGGTCTGGTTGATCACGATATAGCCACCGCTCTTCAGCCACACCTTTGACTTGAGCGCCTTGTTCATTTCTTCGGCCAAGCCGAACTGCTCGAACAGCGGCGTTTCCTTGGTGTAGAGCTTCACCCGCTTCACGAGGCCGGGCTGAAAGCGATTGAAGAAGCGCAGAATGCGCTCGTACTCCGGCTCGGTGTCAACCCAGATCACGGAGAAGTCAGACGTGACCTGATCGCGCAGCACGCGCTCGACCACGTTGAGATCGTGATAGATCAGAGCCGGTGGCTTGGAAGCCTCGGCACGGCTCTTGATGTCGTTCCACAAACCTTTGAGGAAGCGGATGTCCGCGCGGAGTTCGTCTTCGCCCGCATTCTGCGCCGCTGTGCGGACGATGAAACCTCCATGGCCGTTGTCGCGCTCGCTCATCACGATGCGCTTGAGGCGCTGGCGCTCTTCGTCCGACGCGATCTTGCGCGACACTCCGGTGTGGTTCACCGTCGGCATGTAGACTAGGAAGCGTCCCGGCAGCGCGATGTGGCTGGTTATACGTGCGCCTTTCTTGCCGATGGGCTCTTTGGCAATCTGCACCAGAATTTCCTGGCCTTCCTTGAGCAAATCGCTGATCTTCGGAACCTCGTGCGCTTCGCGGCGCGGGAAGCGGCGCCCACCTCCGCGGCGTCCGCCGCGCTGCCGGTCGAAACCAGGCCGCGGACGCGGCGCCCGCTGCGTATAACCAGCCGTCGCCGCCGGAGCACGAACCTCGGCCCGGGCATCGACGGCGCCCGCTCCGCGCGCCTCCGCGTCGAGCAGCGCTTCCGCCTCGGCCTGCGCTTCTTCGAGTTCCAGTTCCTCGGAGTCTTCCTCGCTTTCCGCCACGGTGCCGTCGGCAGTCGGCGCGACACCGGCATCCGCTAAAGACGCCATGTGGATCTCATCCACAGTTGCACGGACTTCGGCAATCTGACCGGCCGCCCGTGTCTCTTCTTCAAATTCTTCATAGCCCTCGTCGGACGATTCTTCATAACGGACCGTATCGGCTTCTTCCTCGTCGATGGTCTCTTCTTCCAGTGTGCCCGGAGCGGCAAAAACCGGGGCTTCCGGCTCGCGAACTGGAACCGCTACCATCTCGTCTTCTTCCTCGACAAAGTCCTCTTCCGTGGTCTCCGCAGCAACGGTCTGAGCCGCTTCGCCGACCGCATCGGAAGCGCCGGCGCTCGCCGAATCCCGCCGATGAAATTCGCGGTTCCAGTCCACCGAAGTGGACGCCGCCGAAGGCGTGGCTGCATTGCCGTGATCTTCTTGAGCGTGTACTGATTCCTGCTGCTCGCGCGGCGTGTCGGCAACCGGTGCCGCACTCGCACTCGCGCTCGCAAAGACGGGTTCATCGTCCGGAAACGTGGCGGCCACAGGTGCGGCCGGCTCTGAGACCGTGGCAGAGATCGGAGCAGGAGCAATGCTCCTCTCGTTCGCAGTGTTCCGCGAACTTCGATCCGGCGCGGCTGGCTGCGCCAGCCCACGGTACTTGGAAATCGATTCTCCAGGAAGCAGGATCGGCTGGTATCCCGCCGGCGGTCCAAACTGCTGCGTTCTGCCTGAATCCTGCGGGCGCGGACTAACCGTGGTATGGGCAGCGGGATAAGCGGCAGGGGCAGGAACATTCTCCGCCGAAGGTCGTGCAAAACGCGGCTCCGAGCCACGTTCACGCCCTTCGCCGCGTCCATCGCCTCGTCCGTCGCGACGTCCACCACGGCGACGGCGGCGTCCCCGGAAACCTCCCCGGTCGCGGTCTTGGGAAGCACCGCCGCCGGTGTCCGGCGCGGCTGCGGCCGAAGATTGAAACTCCGCCGGCTGTTCGGTTTCGACAAAATCCTGACCGGACCCTTTCCCGAAACTCTCCGGCTCGGCCACATCATTCACTGCCGGTGCCTCGCCCAGCGCGGATTCCGTCCGCTCCGGTTGCGGCCGCATATCCTGCACCCCGCGATTCGCCGGCACGACGTCGGTCAGATCCTCGTCGTGCTCTTCCAACTCCATAAAGTCGGAAACGTAGAGGAAGGCGTCGCGCTCGAGACCGATGTCGACGAAGGCCGACTGCATGCCGGGCAGCACGCGGGTCACGCGTCCCTTATAGATAGACCCGGCTAATGTGTATTCATTTTCGCGCTCGAGGTAGATTTCCGCGAGCAGATCGTCTTCCACCAGCCCGACTTTAGTCTCGTGCGGCGTGGAAGAAACAAACAACTCTTTATTCATGGAAGCTCCGGTCCCGCAGGCTTAAGAAAGCCTGACGGGCGTCACCGGGGAGGAGCGAGGAAGGAAATGGGAGGATGGAGCGTCGCGAGGCTGGCCCCGAATCGGGGACGGCTGGGGCTTGGGAGGTTTCTCCCTGACCGAATCCGTTGCACAAGCTTGGGTATCTTCTGCACTATTCGCTTTCCGTCTGCCGGGTTTGTGACCGCACTCTCAGACCGTTTCCGGTCGGGGGGCCGTTTCCCTGCCAGCAGCGTTATAGCTTCAATCCTGCCCGGCCTTCGACTGCTCGACAGCCGGTGAAATGCCCCCTTTACGCGAGGGCGATCGATATTCTTGGGGCTGTGCCTCAGCACAGCAACTGCTCCCAGCCGCGTTCCCAGTTCAAGAATCGAGTTCAAGAATTCAGTTCCAGAATCATGAACCTGGTATTAAATCCTGTTGAATCAGCCGGTTCTCCTATTCCGGTCACCCGGTTCCGGTCAGCCAGCTAATTCACATAGCGGCGCATTCGAACGTTCATTACCATCCCCAGCGCCAGGAAGATGAACAACACGGAAGACCCACCATAACTCATCAGCGGCAAGGGTATTCCGGTGACCGGCATAAAGCCGACCACCATGCCAACGTTGACCACGATGTGGAAGCTAAGCACAGCCACCACACCCATCACCACGAACGTGCCAGCGCGGTCGGGCGCTGTTTGCGCGTTCTGGGTCAAACGCATCAGCACTATGAAGTATAACAGCAGAACCCCCAGCGCGCCCACGAATCCATGCTCCTCGGAGAATGCCGCGAAGATGAAGTCCGTTTGTGGGACTGGCAAGAAAGCCCCGTGTGTTTGCGAGCCTTTCCCGCCCCACAGACCTCCCGATCCCACGGCAATTTTGGATTGCTCAACTTGATACCCCGTCCCCTGGGGATCGTTTTCCGGATCTATAAAGCTGGTGAGCCGCTGCTTCTGGTAAGACTTCAAGACGTGCACTCGGGGAATGAAAAACACCGCTCCCACTCCGATCGCCGCCAACAGCACCACCACCAGCCCCTGCTTCCACTGCATTCCGCCCAGGAACACTCCCATGATCGCGATCGGAATATAGGTGAGAGCAGTCCCCAGGTCAGGTTGCTTCAACACCAGCAGCATTGGAATGATTACGATAGCTCCGGCTTTCGCAAAATCCGGCCAGGAAAGCTCGCGATGCCGTAGATCGGCAAAAAACTTCGCTATCGCCAATATGAGAATCAGCTTCACCCATTCGGAAGGCTGGAAGTGATTGCCGCCGGGCATCTTGATCCACCGCTTCGCACCCAGGTATTTCTGTCCAAAGATCAATACGGCCATCAGCGAGGTAACTCCCGCAATGTAAAACCAGTGAATCCTGTCCAGAAGCAACTGGTAGTTCACCGCGCTGATCACGAACATCGCCCCCAGCCCACCCAGAATCCAGTAAACCTGCCTGATATGCGACCCGGCAAACTTGGTGTGCATTGTGGCGCTGTGGATCTCCATCACCCCCAGCCCGCAGATCATGAGCACAAAGATCAGCAGCAGCCAGTCAAAATCGCGAAATGAAACGTAGCGTGACATCAGTTCTCGGCTCTCAGTTCTCAGTTCTCATTTGTAGTGCCCTTTTCACGTTGTCATCTTCGAGCGGAGCATGCTGGCTCGCGAAGCGAAGCATGCGGAGTCGAAGGATCCCTAGCAGCTCAACGCCATCGCGGGCCCGACAAGGCGTCCTCTTCACGACAAACGTCTCACCGCATCCCCGGCGCGGCCGTCGCCACCGCCAGCGGCCGCCTCGCCATATCCAGAAAGAAGTGCCCGCCCTGTAACTTCTGCTCGCCGCCATCCGCGTCCGGCTCAGTCCACACTGCCCCAATCTCCGCGTTCCCCGCGTTCTTCGTCGCAGCCATTTTCGTAGGTTGCCGGCGTTGCTTCTCCACGTAAGCCTGAATCACCTGGCTCACCACGTGGGCCGCCAACGATCCGTGCTCGCCCTCTTCAAACAGCGCGCACACCACAATCTCAGGATTGCGCCGTGGCTCTACTCCCACAAACCAGCCATTATCCTTGTACTTCTCCTTGTCGCTGGCGCTCATCTTAGCCTTCAGCGCGTTGCTGACGGTCTGCGCGCTGCCGGTTTTCCCGGCCATGTCCACGCCTTTGATAGCCGATGCCCCCGCCGTTCCCACTGGGCTGACCACCTGCGCCATCGCATCAGTAATGATTTCCCAGTTCTTGGGGTCAATCGGAATCGTCACATTATCCGGAACGCTCTGCGCCGGAAAGATGCCCGGCGGCAAATCCGTCGGATTCGTGACATGCGGTCGCACCATCCGGCCTCCGCTGGCTATCGCGCCAAACGCTCGCGCCATCTGGATCGGGGTCGCCGCCACCGCGCCCTGCCCAATGCTCACCGAAATCGTCTCCCCCGCAAACCACTTCTGCTTGAAGTTCCGGATCTTCCACTGCTCTGAGGGCATCACCCCGCTCACTTCCTGCGGCAAATCAATTCCAGTTTTCTGCCCCATCCCCAGCGCCGTCGCATATTTGGCGATCCGGTCGATCCCCAACTTTTCTCCCAGCGTGTAAAAGAACACGTCGCAGGACTGGTAAATGCCCTTCACAATGTCCACCGCCCCGTGCGTCTGATGCCGGGCCGCGATCCAGCACTTGAAGTAACGCCCGTAGAATGTTCCGCCGCCGGTGCAGTTCACGTGCAGGTCCTGCGCGATCCCTTCCTGCAATCCCGCGGTCGCCATGATGATTTTGAAGGTAGAGCCGGGCGCCAGTTGTGCCTGAATCGCCTTGTTCATCAGCGGATGGTCTTCGTCATTAACCAGCTTGCTCCATTGATCGCGCGAGACCCTTACCGAGAAACTTTGGGGATCGAACGTAGGCCGGCTCACCATCGCCAGGATTTCCCCGGTCCTTGGATCCATCGCCACAATGGCGCCATTTTTCCCTTCCAGCGCTTCCTCCGCCGCAATCTGCAAATCAATATCCACCGTCAGCTTTAATTGTTTTCCAGCGATCGCTTCCGTTTCCCCGAGCAACCCTACTTCGCGGCCATGGCTGTTCACCAGCGCGCGCCGCGCTCCGTTGGTCCCCATCAATGCATTGTTGTACTGCCGCTCCACGCCCGAGACTCCCACCACATCGCCCGGGCTGTAAAGTTCGAACTGTGGCTGGTTGAGCATGTCTTCCGTCACTTCGCCCACATAGCCGATCAGGTGCGCCATAAATCCTTTGCGCGGATAAAGCCGCCGGTGCGCCACGATCGTATCCAGCTCCGGCAGTTCGTTGCGATGCGCATCAATGAACGCCAGTTCGTCAGGCGTGATGTCTTCTTTGAGGAAGATCGGCTGGTACTGCGGCATCGACGCGAAGTGGCGAATTCTCGTGCGCACTTCGTTCGTGTCGAGGTGCAGGCCCTGCGCAATCAACTCCGCGTCGACATTGAGGTCACGGGAAGAATCCCGCAGCAGCAGCGCCGAGAAAGACGGATAGTTGTCTACAATGACGCGCCCTTCACGGTCCAGAATTTTGCCCCGGGGCGCAAGGATCGGTACATTCCGAATGCGGTTCTTCTCCGCCAATGTGGCATACAAATCGCTCTGCATGACCTGCAGCCGCCACAATCCGTAGGCCAGCACCAGAAAAATGCCCAGGATCACGTACTGCGCCGCCGTCAAGCGGATTCCCGATACTCTGTCGTCACGACCGAACATAAATCAGTGGCCAGTGGCCGGTGAGCAGTGGCCAGTCAAACGCCCGCCGAGAGTTCGTCTGGCCCGCAAAAAGTCACAACCTCGCAGAATTGAAATGTATGGGAGCTTTCAGATTCATTGTACTGCGGGCGGACACCGAGGGATTGTCGAGGCGGGTAACGGAAGTCACACCCTGCACAAACTCACTGGCCACTGGACACTGACTACTGACCACTGCTTTCAAGTTCTCTGCTTAAGCTTGTCCAGCAAGAAATACAAGCCCACGCCCACCGCGGCATTCGCCAGTCCGGCCAGGATTCCCCGGGTCCAGCTCCAATCCAGCGTCAGATTCACCATGCCTCGCGCCACTGTGAAATAGACCGCGGCATGAACCAGGTAAAACGCCATCGTGATCAGGAATCTAGCCCCCACGTTCTCCACGTCGATCTTTGCGCCCAGCGACGACGCGCCATAGCCCACCACCGTCTTGGCGATGCCATAGATTCCGATCGGATAAGGTCCCAGCATATCCTGCACCAGCCCGATGGCCGCGCCGGTCAGCAGCCCGGAAATCGGATTGCGCCGTGCCATGGCAAAGAAAATCGTTACCAGCAACGGCAAGTCGAAGATGGAAAAGAACGGAACCCGTCTCGGCAGGAACGCCTGCAGAAACAGCGCCAGCAGCGGCACACCCACCGTCACCGGAATGCTGAACCGGTAGACCTCTATCTGCTCGCCCGATGTGTAAGTGATGGGCACGCTAGTGGGGATTGTCTTCGGTTGCAGCTGGTTGAGGAGTCGACTGCGGACTCGAAGGTTTGGGCTGGGCCGTTGCTGGCTTCGCCGCAGGATTCGCAGATTTCGCAGCAGAGTTCGCAACAGCGCCCGGAGCAGAATTCAGAGCAGCGCCCGGAGCAGAGTTCGGAGTGGCGTCCGAACCGGCGCTCACCGTGCTCAAAGCCGCGCTCGAACCAGCAGGGGTCCCGGACTCGCTATTCGTATCGGCGCCGGCAGCCGGTTTTTGCACAACTTTCTTCAAAACATCAACAGTCGTTCCAGCTCCAGCTCCAGTCCCAGTTCCAACGAAAGGCTGGCCCGCAACATTCGGCTTCGGCTTCTCGCCCGTGCTCGACGCAGCCGCGCCGCTCACAGCGGTTCCCGCCGGAGCCGCTCCCGCAACCGCGGCAGGTTTCTCCGGCACCGAAGGCAGCCGCTGCGCGAGAATATCCGCCGCCCGCACCCTGCCCGCGCTCTCCGCTACTGGCGCCCGTTCTTGCTTTTCGGTCACCACCAGCACTTCCTCCAGTCGGCTCAGGTCGGCCGCCGGCTTCACCTTGATACTCAGAAACATTTCTTTCCCAGGACTTACCTTGCTCACTACGCCCACCGGAAGGCCTTTGGGAAAGATCTGGTCGCCCCCGCTGCTCAGTACAGTTTCTCCCGCAATGACCTGTTCGTCATTCATGACTCGTTCCAGAATCAACTCGCCAGTCGCAGTTCCGCGCACCACGCCCTGTAGCCGCGACTTCTCCAGCATCGCTCCCACGCCGCTGCTCTGATCGTTGATCATCAGCACCAGCGAAGTCGAAGGGTACACGACCCACACCTTGCCCACGATGCCGCCCGCGGTAATCACCGCCATGTCGGGCTTCAGCCCGGCGTTGTCGCCTTTATCGATATAGATGGTCCGGGAGAGATCGCTCCCACTCGACCCAATCACCTGAGCGGGCACGGTTTCAGCGATGAACTGCTCCTTGAATGCCAGCAAAGACTGCAAACGGTGTGCCTGGGTGGCGTCTTCGCTCAACCGCACCTGCTCCAGCCGCATCTGTTCGATCTGCTCTTTGAGCTGGCGGTTCTCAGCCCGCACGCCGCGCAGGAAAAAATAATTGTGCCAGAGATTGCCGCTGCCGTTTTGCGCCCAGACCAGCCCGCGCTCGAAAGGAGTAACTAAATCCACCGCCCAGATGCGGATCAGCCGCGTGTTCTCAGCGTCCGCGCCGCGCTTCACCTGCACGGCTAGCCCGAGCACCTGCAGAAACAACACTCCCACCAGGATGGTCAGGTTGCGGTAGCGGCCAAGTACGGATTCCATAAGACGGTGGTCAGCGATCAGTGGCCAGTGGTCAGTGGGTCCTGCAACTGGCCACTGATCACAAGCCACTAACCACTGCTATTCAATCGATATCTTCCGCAGCAGCTTGAAGTCCGAGAGCATCTTGCCCGTGCCCAGCACCACGCTGCACAGCGGATCGTCAGCGATCGACACCGGCAGCCCGGTTTCTTCCCGGATGCGCTTGTCCAGATTCTTCAGCAGCGCCCCGCCCCCGGTCAGCACAATGCCACGGTCGCTGATGTCCGCCGAAAGCTCGGGCGGCGTCCGTTCCAGGGCGACGCGAATCGCATTCATGATCGTCGAAACGCACTCACTCAACGACTCGCGGATTTCGCCGTCATCCACCGTGATCGTCTTCGGCACGCCTTCGATCAGGTTGCGCCCCTTGATCTCCATGGTCATCGGCTTGTCAAGCTGATGCGCCGAGCCAATCTCCATCTTAATCTGTTCCGCAGTGCGCTCGCCGATCAGCAGGTTATATTTCCGTTTCAGATAATTCATGATGGCTTCGTCCATCTGGTTTCCGGCCATCCGCACCGAACGCGAGTAGACGATGCCGCTCAACGAAATCACAGCAATATCCGTCGTTCCGCCGCCAATATCGACCACCATGTTGCCGCTTGGCTCGGTGATCGGCAGCCCCGCTCCAATCGCCGCCACCATCGCTTGTTCCACCAGATGCACTTCACTGGCCTTGGCGCGATACGCCGAGTCCATGACCGCGCGCTTTTCCACCTGCGTGATCTCCGATGGCACCCCGATCACGATGCGCGGATGCACCAGCATCTTCCGGTTGTGCGCCTTCTGAATGAAATAGTTCAGCATCTTTTCGGTGACCTTGAAGTCGGCAATCACACCGTCCTTCATGGGCTTGATGGCCACGATGTTGCCCGGCGTGCGGCCCAGCATTTCTTTCGCTTCTTTACCGACGGCCTCAACTTCGCCCGTGTTCTTGTTGATCGCGACAATCGAGGGCTCGTTGACCACAATGCCCTTGCCGCGCGCGTAGACTAGAGTGTTGGCCGTGCCAAGATCGATGGCCAGGTCGCTTGAGAACAGGCTGAACAACGACCTGAGGTTGTGAGAACGTGATGAATGAAATCCGTTGTTAGACATGGACGAACTCTTCTCGCGATCCACATTGATCGCACTGTTTCCGGGCGAACCCGATTTGCGCCATCCGGCGTGGCTGCTTCCCCTAGTTTATGAGAGGTTCCGCAACCCTGCCGGGACCGAAGGTTCCTCGTACTTTTGGACGGAACCCCACTTCTCTCTTGTCATCCTCAGGCGGGCGCTCTTTGCCCGCCGAAGGACCCAGGCGAGCCGCGCGATGTGTCGCGCCTCTTGCGACACATAAATCGCGTGTCTGGCTCGCTTCCTTAACAAAACCGCACCACTATTCCGCACTGACGCCAACTACTGAATAATGATCTTCTTTTGCTGCGTATTCACTCCGCCCTGCGCCGTCTGCGCCGTCACCGTGATCACTGCTTCACCCGGCGTCAGCGGCGGTGTGAAGTAATGGAACGTCCCGTCAACCGAAAACATCGGGACCTCCCGCCCGTTCACCATCACCCGGGCTCCTACCTGCGTCTTACCCGTTACCTCAATAATGTGTCCATGCTGGATGAAAGGATCCAGGTCCAGTTCGATGGCTGCCGATTGCTTTCCCTTGGGAATGATAGTGAAGCGGTTCTTCTCGCTCTCCACCGATTCTTTCCCTGCTGCGTCATACGACTGTACTGCCCAGTAATAGGCTCCTTCGCCCAGGCTCGTAACCGTTACATCCGCCGTGTTCACCTTCTTGTCGACCAAAGTAGAGGAAAAGTATGGGTTCCTTGAGATCCGCAGCCGGTAACTTGTTGCGTTCGCCATCGGCGTCCAGGAAAACTCGACATCCTTGGTGGTTTCCCCCGAAGTGAAGATCGGCGCCATGTTCGCCGGAGAAATCGGCGTCGGCGGCCCCGTCCCTTTGTCCTTCTCCATGTGCGGCTGCGTCGCCTGGAAGCTTACTCTTTCCCAGTTAGCCAGCTGCACTGTTTCCCCATTTCGCGTAACCTCGCCGGCGCCCTTCTTCATGAGGATCTCGTGCTCATCCGCCTTGGGATCGTTGTGTACTCGCGCCGCCGACTCCGGCGCCAGCGATGCCGTAGCCCCAGCCACGATCACCTGCGATTTCGATCCCTGGGAGTAGGTCGCGGTCGAAAGATCCACGGTTCCCGTGCTCACCGCCACGGCCACGTTTGTCTGCTGCTGATCGTTGGCCGAGTTCTCCTCAATCACAATCAGCGAATCCTGTTTCACGGTATAGCTGGTGCCGTCGTTAAAAACCACCTTCGCCATACCTTCCGATCCCGTCTGCACCACATCGCCTTTTTCCAGGGGAATGTTGTAGTCCGCCCCGACCCAGCTATTGCCGTTGCCTTTCTTCACCCGCACCGTGCCGTCGAGCGCCGTAAAGTGCGCTTGCTGTGCCGTGACCACGCCACGGCCCGCCGCCGGCGCCATCCCAGCTACCCGCTCCAACGCTTTGCCGGCTATGCTCCCTGGCCGCCTTGATGCTGCTCTCCGTGAATTGCGGGAAGGTCAGTCGTATCCCAATCAACAACAACGCGAAGCCCCCAATAATCATCAGGGCCACGCTGCGGTATGTGACCGTCTTCCACGCGATGTGGATTCCCGGTTTGCGAGTCGGCGAAGACACGTGGACTAAAAACCTTATTCAAACCTATTGAATATGCGGTAGTTTCAACGTTACCACAAGCCTCTCCGCACCAAGAATAGGTAATCAATGGGGAACGTTACCTTCGTTTGTCCGCTTATCTCGGCACGCCGCTCGACCGTGTTGTACGTTTTTCGCCCGCCCTGTGGAAAAGGTCGGGTTGACAAGGCGGCACGATGCTGCGATAGTTCGCGCGTTCGGTCGCCGCTTGCCTTCCCCTCGCGGCAGTCCCAAGATGACTGAACAGATTTTCAGGCCCCGGTATTTATGCGCTTAGTCCAGGTTTCGTGGATTTCTCAATCGGGAGGTTCCCATGCAAGTTAAGCAAGTGAGACTCATTCTTCCACTGCTGCTGACGCTCTGTCTGTGCTGTAGCGCTTTAGCGCAGCAAGGAAGCAGAATCGAATCCATGGAACTGCTCACGCCAAACGTAGGCTGGGCAACGACAAAGAGCCATCTCTTCTGGACGGCTGACGGCGGCGCAGCGTGGAAGGACGTCACCCCCAAGCTCAATCACAAACGGCAAATGATCTCGTCGGTTTTCTTTCTGGACTCTTCGACGGGCTGGGCGCTGCTCAGCTGCGGCGATGACCGAAATTTGACAGTGGACGATGGCTGCTTCGAACTTGCCTCCACCACGGACGCGGGCCAAACCTGGTCGATATTGCACGAAGGGATCGCGGTCCCGTTCTCTCATCAACAACTAGAGGACGGTTACGGCTTTTCGGGCCGAACCTGGCTGGATTTTGCTGACCCGCAACACGGGTGGGAGATACTGGACATAAGCACCAATTCGGCCAATCCCAGTGCTGGCGAGATGCTTCGGACAACGGACGGGGGCAAGACTTGGTCGCCCACGAAGAACGTACCGACATCAGATCATTTCCGCTTCATAACTGCCGCGGACGGTTGGATCGCGGGAGGCAAAGATCACGAACTCTATGTCACGCATGATGCAGGAGACTCATGGCAAGGCGTACCGCTGCCCGCGGCCCCCGGTACAGAGCCTAACTTTGGCGTAGACTACGCACTGCCGGTATTCGAAAGCGCACATCATGGTTTCCTGCCGGTGCAATACTCCGTTGGCCCGGTCGCAGGCCCACATCTTACAACGTTGGTCTTATTTGCTACCGAGGATGGCGGCAAGAGCTGGAAGGTGGATCGAGCTCTCCCTCGGCTCCCGGGCACATTCACGGCCATTGCTGCCGGATCAGTTTGGATTGCGGCCCATAGTGATGCTACGGGCCGCTCTGGCCCGGGAACGAAGCTCCGCCTTTATTTGGAGGGACCAGACCGAACCGTCACCACCAGTACCGCTGTCGTCTCATCCGCTGGACATGCCATGCAGCTGAGTTTCGTGAGTCGAACTGACGGCTGGATAAATATGTCAGACAGGTTGCTAGCAACCAAGGACTCGGGAAACACATATTCAGACATCACGCCTGGCGTCTCTCACACTACCGCCTTGGAGAACCAAGAAGCGAATACTACCCGAACGGGAAAACAAGTTAGCGAATTCGACTATGCAGCCCCGCAACCTAACTCGGGGAGCGCGATCAGCACGCACCTCGGATTCGAGGCTTACAACGTTCCTCCCGCAACTCCTACCATGTCTGCGTGGATGTCTTCCAGCCCTTACTATGACATCGGAGTTTACCTGCAAGGATCGAAGAACGGACACAGGGATCCTATTCTGGGATCAGCTGGTGGGTCGGCTTGGATATCTGCCGTCCTAGGCCAAGGCTGGGGCCTCATTCCTACTTGGGTCGGAGAGCAGTCACCCTGCGCCTGTAAGTACGTAAGTCATCAGTGCGTGCAGTATACCTACCTGTTCAGTTCGAATCCGAACTCTGATGGCATTGCAGAAGCCGATGCTGCTATCGCAGCCGCTCAGTCCCTGGGCATCACGACCCCGATCATTTACAAGGATATCGAGAACTACTACGGCAATACCGCCTTATGCACGTCCTCACAGCAGGCAGCCGCTGCCCTTGCGGTACAGGCCTTTGTCGGTGGGTGGGGCAGCGAGCTTCATTTGAAGGGCTATCTTGCGGGAGTTTACGGAAATCCCACGCCAGCCCAGAACGATTTCTCAAAAGCAAGCACCATCCCAGACGACGTATGGATAGCTAAAACGCCACTCGCCGGCAAACCGCCCCAGGTCACGACTTGGAACCTAGGACTGATGGACAAGCTTTGGCCGAAGAGCCAACGACTTCACCAGTTTCTGATTAACCAGCCCAGCCCTACATTCGGTGGCCAGAGCCTCAACGAGCTGATGGACGATGACATCGACAACGCAACAATCGCGAACGCCAACGCCATGGCTAAGACATATTCTTCTTACAACTACAGCAGCAGCATCATCTACCCCGGCGCTATCGTCTCGTCGGTCTACAGCATTAACGACATTTGGGACGGGAGCATGATCAACGGCCCGGATCAGGTCGGTCAGGTCGTGGGCCAGTACACCGACTCCAGCGGTGTCCAACACGGCATGCTCGTGGACGGGCTCGTCGGCTACACCCCCATCAACTATCCTGGGGCCACGCTAACGGTGGCAACCGGCATCAACAACAGCAGCCAGATCGTGGGCTACTGGGGAGACTTCGAGCGGATACCTCCACGGCTTCTACTTGGACAACGGAACCTGCAGCAACTACTGCTCGTTCAACTACCCCGGAGGTACAGATACAGTGCCGCTCGGCATCAACGACGCAGGGCAAATTGTTGGAACCTACGGCCCCGGCAATTCGAATTACGGATTCCTCTACTATCGTGGCAACGGCGGCGCGTTCTATTCCATCAGTTATCCGGGCGGCGCTCAAACGTTAGCAGGCGGGATAAATGGGGACGGCACCATCGCGGGTGAATATTTCAACACAACGACAGATGCGGTAGACGGGTTCGTCGAATACGCAATCCCGCCGTCATGGACTGGGACCTTTAGTCAGGAAGATTTTGGAGGGGCGCTCAATACCTACCTTATGGGATTAACAACGACAACGTCATGACTGGCTACTACTGGACTTCGACCAGCCCCGTTGAAGGCTTTCAGTTCTACGGCGTTTTCTACACGTCGTTCCAATATCCCGGGACAGGAATATCGACCTACTTGTACTCCACGAACGACTTTGGGCAGGCCGCAGGCACCTACCAAAACGCTAACGGCTACGACTTCGGATTCGTTGCAGCCCCCCAGTAGCCAGCCCAATTGCTGATTCGCCTTTCCGACCATTATCATGGTCGGCACGATGGCCGCCCCGACAACGTTCTCCGCACACAGCCGCGATCACCAATCCTTCCTCGCCTCCGGCATGCCGATCATCTGGGTCATCGCTCTAGCCAAACTCCTGTTCCACTTCTATTTCAACAACCGCTACGGCTACTTTCGCGACGAGTTCGACTACATCTCCTGCGGCGATCACCTCGCCTGGGGTTACGTCGACCAGCCGCCGCTCATCCCGTTTCTCACCCACATCTGCCGCGCTGTCCTCGGAGACTCCCTTCGCAGCATTCGCTTCATTCCCGCACTGGCTTCTTCTCTTCTCGTCCTCCAAACCGCCGTCCTGGCCCGCGAATTCGGTGGACGCCACTTCGTCCTGCTCCTAAGCGCCATCACCGTCGTCATAGCGCCGCAGTACCTCTCCAACGGCAGCCTGCTCGGCACCAACTGCCTCGAACCCAATCTCTGGATGGGCTGCGCCTACTTCGCCATCCTCGCCATCAAACGGGACAATCCCCGCTACTGGCTTTGGTTCGGCATCGTTGCCGGCCTTGGGATGGAAGAGAAATACTCCATCGCAATCTTCGGCTTCGGTATCGTCATCGGCCTTCTCCTGACCGCGCAACGGCGCGTCTTTCTCAAGCCCTGGATCTGGCTCGGTGGCCTCGCCGCCTTGGTGATCTTCCTGCCCAACCTGCTGTGGAACCTGCACTATCACTGGCCCTTCCTCGAACTGATGCGCAACATCCGCGCCGAAGGCCGCGACGTCGTTCTCCCACTTCCTCAATTTTTCCTTCAGCAGACATTCCTGGTTGACCCCATCACAGCGCCCATCTGGCTGACGGGCTTGTTTGGTCTCCTGTTCTCGGCGCGCCTCAAGCCCTACCGCGTGCTCGGCTGGAGCTACCTGATTTGCTTCACTGCTTTCTTCGTTCTCCACGGAAAGAATTACTATCTCGCTCCTGTGTATCCCATGCTGATGGCCGCAGGAGCGGTCGTAATCGAGGCAGCAATCGAGGAAACAAGAACAAGCCAACCGGAGAACTCCCGTCCGCGTCGCACCGGGTTGAAGGCCGTGATCGTAATCGTGTTGCTCGCCAGCGGCGCCCACCTGACCCCCGTGGTCGTTCCAGTCCTTTCCCCAGACAAATTCATCGCCTACACGAAAACTCTGCCTATGAAACTGCCGGTCATGGAACACGACCACGCCCGCGCCGCGCTGCCGCAGTGGTATGCCGATCAATTCGGATGGCAAGAAATCGTCGACGAAACTGCCCAAGCCTGGAACAAGTTGACGCCCGAGGAACGGCTGAATGAAAACTGCGGCATCTTCGCCCAGGATTACGGCCAGGCCGGCTCCATCGACTTCCTCGGCCGCGCTTACGGCCTGCCCCAAGCCCTCAGCGGTGACCGCACCTATTTTCTCTGGGGACCGCGCGGTTATTCCGGCAACTGCCTGATCGTCCTCGGCGACCGCAGAGCGCGCCTCGAACAACTCTTTGATCACGTCGAATATGTAGGCACATCCGCCGACAATCCCTACGCGCTGGAGAAAGAAATCGCCGTCTTCATCTGCCGCGGTGCAAAATTCGGCACCCTAACCCAACTCTGGCCGCAGCTAAAACGCTGGCACTAGAAGATTCAGGTGGGGACGGCCGCCTTCGGCTCTCCGCTAGGCGAAGCCCGGCCTTCGCTGACAGCCGCACCGCAGCGTCCTTCTTTTTCGAATTACCCTGTGTCCCTCAGTGCCCCCTGCGTTAAAAGTTTGTCCATCGCTCGGAGCAAAAGGTACTGTCTTAAACTTAAGACAAGACCGAGCAAAAGCCCGGCTTGACATCCCAATACGCCCTCGTCAACAATTTCCAAGCACCTCAAAATCGGCTCCAAATCGTTCCACTCCTAGTTCTCCACGAGGTTTTTTCATGTTGCTCGCCGCACGCCTGGCAATCTTGTTCTGTCTTCCTTTCCTTGTAGCGGCCGTCCTCTCCGCCCAGCACATCACCGTCTCCCAGCCGACCATGTGGGCCTCCAAGCCTGATATCGCCGCTTTCGAAAAAATCGAGACCGACCGCCTCGCCGCCGGCCAGCGTGCCATCGACACTCTGCTAGCCGTCAAAGGCCCGCGCACCATAGAGAACACTCTCATCCCGTTCGACGAGGCCGTCCGCCAGAACAACTCCGCCGGATACCTCGCCGGGCTAATGGAGCAGGTCCATCCTGATGCCGGCTTTCGCGATCACGCCACGGCCATGCTCACCAAGGCCAGCGCCGCCCAGACCGCTATCGCGCTTAATCGCGAAGTCTATGCAACTCTAGCCGCCCTCGATCTTTCCCAAGCTGACGCGGCCACGCGTCACTACGTCCAGCACCAACTTCTCCAGTTCCGTCTAGCCGGCGTCGACAAAGATGATGCCACCCGCGCCCGCCTCAAGAAACTCAATGACCAGGCCACGGAACAGCAGTCCCTGTTCGATCGCAATATTTCCGACGGCCAGAAAGCAGTCGAGGCCGATCCCTCCGAACTCGACGGCCTTCCCCAGGATTACATCGACCGCCACCAGCCCGCAGCCGACGGCAAGGTCCGCATCACCACCAATTACCCCGATGCTCTCCCGGTCTTCAGGTTCGCCAAAAGCGATTCCTTGCGCCGCCGTCTTACCGTCGCCTTTGCCACCCGTGCCTACCCCAAGAATCAGGAAGTCCTCACCAGCCTGCTGAAGACGCGCTACGAAATCGCCACGCTTCTCGGCTACTCCAACTGGGCCGACTACAACGCTGCCGATAAGATGATCGCCAAAGGCCACAACATCGCCGACTTCATCGAGCAAGTCGACGAAGCCTCCCGTCCCCTGGCTCAGCGCGAATTCGAGATGCTGCTCGCCGAAAAGCAGAAGACCAATCCTGGCGCCAAAGAAATCTGGGACTACGAAAGAAGTTATCTTTCCGAATTAGTTCGCCGCTCCCGCTACGATTTCGACTCTCAATCCGTTCGCCCCTATTTCCCCTTCATGCAGGTAAAGCAAGGCATCCTCGACACCGCCGCTGATCTTTTCCATGTTATCTTCCAGCAGGATCCGAACGTTCCCTCCTGGGATCCCTCCGTCGAAACCTGGATCGTCATCGACAACGGCAAGCCCATCGGCCGTTTCTATCTCGACATGCATCCCCGCCTCGGCAAGTTCAGCCACGCCGAAATGGCTCCCGTGCTCGACGGCATTCGCGGCAAGCAATTGCCCGAGGCCATCCTCGTCTGCAACTTCCCCGTGCCCACCGCTACCGACCCCGGCCTCATGGACTACGGCGACGTCGAAACCTTCTTCCACGAATTCGGCCACCTCATGCATCACATCCTGGGAGGCCAGCAGCCCTGGGCCGGCATCAGCGGCATTTCCATGGAGTCCGACTTCGTCGAAGCTCCCTCACAGATGCTCGAAGAATGGCTTCGCAGCCCGCAAGTCCTCGCCAAGTTCGCCCATCACTACAAAACCGGCGAGCCCATCCCCGCCGAGCTGGTAGCCCGCATGAACCGCGCCAACGCCTTCGGACGCGGCGCCTGGGCCAGCCGCCAGAACGCCCTAACCGCCATCTCCTACAAGATCTACAAAACCAAACCCGAGGACGTAAACCTCGACGCCGTCACCCTCGAGGCCACCCGCCGCTACACCCTTTTCACTCCGCTCCCCGAGACCCACCAGTGGGCCTCCTTCGGACACCTCGGCGGCTACTCCAGCGCCTACTACACCTACCTCTGGGACAAAGTGATCGCCGAAGATTTCTTCCTCCAATTCGATCATCAAAACCTGCTAGCCGGCGATGCCCCCATGAAGTATCGACGAGTAGTGCTGGAACCAGGCGGCTCCATGTCAGCCAATGACCTCGTAAAGAATTTCCTGGGCCGCCCCCAAAACATGACCGCCTTACAACACTGGATGTCCGAGGAATTCGACGGAGGTGGGGGAAGCCAGAAGTCAGCGGGGCAATGATTTTGCTGGTGTGGGACGGACACTCCTGTCCGTCGCTTTTGACTTTGCTTTCGCCTTTGGCTGCTAACTGGAAGAACTTGCTGCGGCGAGGTTATTCCGCTAACCTTAAGTCGATGGAACTACATTTCACCCACCCAGTCGCTGCGAGAATGGCCGCACCTTGGCCGAGCCGGACGCGAATAGGAACCCGAGAGCTTTTGTTCCCGCCCTTCCCTGCATCGCCGTCTATCGGGTGACGGAGCAGAGCATCGAAGTCGTACGGATTTATCACGGCGCTCAGGACCGGGGCTGACCATTTAAGCCGCGGCCCGATCCCCCCGCCTTGCCGCACCTTCCCTGCCCCCTGTAGCATCAATATTCAGGCATTCATAAGGAGCAATCGTGGCCACCGAAACCCTATCTTCCCCCGCCACTCTCGGCGTCGGCAATCCAACAAAAGTCCTCAAGAACTTCATCGACGGCGAGTGGGTCGAATCCTCGACCGGAGAAACCTTCGAAGACCGCAATCCCGCCGACACTCGCGACGTGGTCGGCATCTTCCAGAAGTCAGCCAAGGCCGATGTCGACGCAGCCGTGGATGCCGCCAAGCGCGCCTTCGCCAAATGGCGCCTGGTCCCCTCGCCGCGCCGCGCCGAGATTGTTTTCCGCGCCGCCGAGATTCTCATTGAGCGCAAAGAAGAGTACGCCCGTGAAATGACGCGCGAAATGGGCAAGGTGCTCGCCGAAACTCGCGGCGACGTGCAAGAGGCCATCGACGCCGCGTACTACAACGCCGGCGAAGGACGCCGCCTCTTCGGCCCGACCGTCCCCTCCGAGATGCCGAACAAGTTCGCCATGGCCGTGCGCCAGCCCATCGGCGTCTGCGGCATGATCACGCCCTGGAATTTCCCCATGGCGATCTCTTCCTGGAAGCTGCTGCCCGCCATCGTCTGCGGCAACACCTGCGTCATCAAGCCCGCACAGGACACTCCGCTCTCCACTTTCAATCTGGTCCGCGCCCTAACCGACGCCGGCCTGCCCAAAGGCGTAATCAACATCGTCGCCGGATTCGGCCCCGAAGTAGGCACGCCGCTCGCCGAGCATGCCGACGTGCGCGCCATCTCGCTCACCGGATCATCCGCCGTAGGCCGCATCATCGGCGGCATCGCCGCCAAGAGTTTCAAACACTGTTCTTTAGAGCTGGGTGGAAAGAATCCCATGATCGTTCTCGACGATGCCAACCTCGACCTCGCCATCGAAGGCGGCCTCTGGGGCGGATTCGGCACCACCGGCCAGCGCTGCACCGCCACCAGCCGCATCATCGTACAAAAAGGAGTTTACCGCGAGTTCATCGAGCGCTACGTAGCCCGCGCCAGGAAACTGAAAGTCGGCAATGGCCTCGATGAAACCACCGAGATGGGTCCGGCCATCAACGAAAAACAACTGCAGACCGACCTCAGCTACGTCGAGATCGGCAAGAACGAAGGCGCGAAGTTGATGTGCGGCGGCAATCGCCTCGAGCACGGCGATTACGAGCACGGCTGGTTCATGGAACCGACTGTCTTCACCGACGTCGATCCCAAAATGCGCATCGCGCAGGAAGAAATCTTCGGCCCAGTCGTCTCCATCATCCCTTGCAACGACCTCGAAGACGCCATCGAGATCGCTAACGGCATCGAGTACGGACTCTCCTCCGCGCTCTACACCAAAGACGTGAACAAGGCCTTCGCCGCCATTCGCGACCTCTATGCTGGCATCACCTACATCAACGCGCCCACCATCGGCGCAGAAGTCCACCTGCCCTTCGGCGGCACTAAAGCTACCGGCAACGGCCACCGCGAAGGCGGCATCGGCGCAATCGATTTCTACACCGAGTGGAAGTCCGTCTACGTCGACTACTCGGACAAGCTGCAAAAAGCCCAGATCGACAGGGCTGAGTAAACTGCAACCGAGGCCGAGGAGATCTACGCTGTCCCATCTCTGTGTGCCCTGTGGTTTTGTCCCTGGCCGGCGGGTCACCCGCGATCAGGGCCTATGGACACCTTGTCCACCATCCCGTTGCGCGGTAAAGTACCAAGGCAATCGGGGGGTCACCAGAATGAACAAGGCATCGGCAATTCCTGTTCCGCAGTGGCTCGCTGTGACATTGACATTGTCCGGCTCCGCTCTTTTCTTCGCAGCCGCGGCCCAGGCCGAGCAGCGTCCCCTCATCACCAGCCACGTCCCCGAAGCAGTTTCCACCGGAGTCGCGCCCTTAGTCGGCCACCTCCCCAGCGTACAGCGCCTAAGCCTGGCCATCTCTTTGCCGCTGCGCAATCAGGCCGAACTCGATGATCTCTTGCAGCAGCTCTACTATCCGCAAAGTCCCAGCTATCACAACTACCTCAGCGTCCAGGAGTTTGCCGATAGATTTGGTCCCGCGGAAGCAGACTACGCGGCGGTTCTCCATTTCGCGCAAGCGAATGGAATGTCCGTGGTCAACACCGCCGCCAACCGCATGGTCGTGGACATTGAAGCCCCGGCCGCAACCATTGAAAACGCCTTCCACATAACGCTCGGCGTCTATCAGCATCCCACCGAGAGCCGCACGTTCTACGCTCCAGACCGCGAACCCGAGGTCGACCTCGACGTGGCCCTGCTCCATATTTCCGGTCTCGATAACTTCACGCTGCCGCACGCCAAGAACATCAGGCCTTCGCAGCAGAGAAGTCAGCAGCGAAGCCAAGAGTCAGTCGGCAAAACTACCGGCTCCGGCCCGGGCGGCGACTTCATCGGCAGCGATATGCGAGCGGCCTACTACGGGTCCGGCTCCCTCAACGGCAAGGGCCAGTCCATTGGACTCTTTGAATATGCCGGATACGAGATCAGCGACATCAAGAACTATTTCAGGAAAGTAAAACAGCCATTAGACGTCCCCGTAAAAGGTGTATCGCTTAACGGAGTAAGCGTTAACTGTCCCCCGAAAACCTGTGACGATAGCGAACAGGCATTGGACATCGAGATGGCCATCTCCATGGCTCCGCACCTGAGCCAGGTCGTGGTCTACGTGGGCAAAAGCGATGTCTCCATCTTTAACCAGATGGCGGTCGACAACACTTCCAAGCAACTAAGCTGCTCCTGGGGATGGAGAGACGATGAGAGCAGCCTCGATCCGATCTTCGAAGAAATGGCGGCGCAAGGTCAGAGCCTATTCGTCGCAACCGGCGACAGCGGCTCCGGCACGCCCGGCAATGTAGTCTGGCCCGCAGACGATCCGTATGTGACTGCTGTCGGCGGCACCGATTTGACCACCAACGGTCCGGGCGGCTCCTGGAAGTCCGAGACAGGATGGGACGGCAGCGCCGGCAGCCCCTCCAAAAACGGCGTCCCCATCCCCAGCTATCAACTGCTGGCCGGAGTCATCAACTCGTCCAACGGCGGCTCGACCACGTTGCGCAATTACCCGGACGTCGCTGCGGAAGCGAATACCAACCAATATAGTTGCTACGACGGCAGCTGCTTCGAAGGCAACGGAGGCACCAGCTATGCCGCTCCCCAATGGGCCGGCTTGATCGCCATGGCGAATGAGCAGGCCGTCAACAACGGCAAATCAACTCTAGGATTCCTCAATCCCGCCATCTATGACATAGGCGTGGGAACCACCTACGACAGCGACTTCCACGACATCATCAAAGGCAGCAACGGCAAGTATTCTGCGGTGACCGGCTACGACCTGGTGACGGGCTGGGGCAGCCCCAATGGCCCGAAGCTGATCAAAGCTTTGGTAGGGTCTGCGAAGTAAACGATCCCTCCCCTGTTCTCCGCTGATTCAAGTTGCAAGTCAGCAGTCAAAACGCAATAGTAAGGACGCTCTTAGCCTCTGCTCTTATTTCTGACTTCTGCCTTTCGGCGCGGCTCCGCGCGTCCTCTCGACATCAGCCCCTAACGCACTCTGGCTATTCTTCTACGACAAGTTCCGACTTCATTCCGCGGTGACCGAATCCGCAAACGTGTGAACAGGCAAAGCGGAATGTGCCCGCCTTGTCGGCAGTGAACTCAATCGTGGTAGTCTCACCTTTCTTAAGTTCTTGCTGGATGTCGAAGGCGGGCAGCTTGAATCCGTGGTCATGATCGACGGCGGTGATCAGCAGTTTCACATGCTCGCCCTTCTTCACGTGGATCGAGCTGGGAGAATATTCGTATTTCTTCGCGGTCATGGGAATTTCGTGAACGCCTGCCGTCGTGCCGTTCGAGTCCCGCGCCTCCGCAAGCAGAAATAACGGGAGCAGGCTGAAAGTAAGAACCACAATCTTGGATGTCTTCATTATGTAAACTCCTATTCTGCGTCTTTACATCACTCTAGCCTCCCGCGCGGACGCCGCTTGTCACTGTTCTGTAAACGTTTTGTCACCTCTTGATATCTGCTCTGAGTCGCTTTCCAGGGCCGGCGAAGGAGGTTGGCTATGCCAAACGCTTCTGAGTAGAATCATGAGCAACCAATACCATGCCCACCACTCAAGCCCGCGAAGTCACCGCCGCCAAGCGCCTCGACAACGTCCGCTACGCCATTCGCGACTTGGCCTGCGTAGCCGACGAAGTAATCCGGCAGGGACACAAAGTTCTCCCCTTGAACGTAGGCGACCCGCTCAACTTCGATTTCCAGACGCCGCCGCACATCATCGAAGCCGCTTACAAAGCCATGCGCGACGGTAAGAACGGCTACGCGCCGTCTCCCGGAATTCCCGAAGCGCTTGAAGCAATTCGCGGCGAGGCCGCGCACAAGGGCATCACCACCGTGCGAGATGTATTCATAACCTCCGGCGTGAGCGAAACCGTCGACCTCTGCATCTCCGCGCTGGTGGATCCCGGCGAGGACATCCTCACCCCCAAGCCCGACTACCCCCTCTACTCAGCCGTCTTGTGCAAGCTGGGCATTGCACTCAACGCTTACGATTTGAACGAAGACGACGCCTGGCAACCCGAACTCGCCGACATCGAACGCAAGCTAACGCCGCGCACCCGTGGCATTGTGCTGATCAACCCAAACAATCCCACGGGATCGCTGTGCTCCCGGCAAATGCTCGAGCAAGTCGCCGAACTGGCGCGCCGCCACAATCTGGTCGTCTTCTCCGATGAAATCTACGACAAGCTAATTCTCCCCGATTCGAACGGAGATGCCACTCCGCACTTAGCCTTTGCCGCAGTCGCGCCCGACGTCCCTTGCATCACTTTCGGCGGAATGTCGAAGAACTATCTAGTGCCCGGATGGCGCATCGGCTGGGGCATCGTCTCCGGGGATGCCGCAGCCGTAAAGCCCTACACCGAAGGCATTCACCGCCTGTTGCGCGCGCGCCTATGCGCCAACCATCCCGAGCAATACGCCATCAAGCCCGCGCTCGAAGGCCCGCAGGACCACCTCATCGAAGTGCAGCGCAAACTGCGCTCCCGCCGCGATCTCACCCAGAAGTGGTGCGAGTCCACGCCGCGCGTAAGCTGCGTCGCGCCGCGCGGAGCGTTCTACGCTTTTCCGCGTATCGACATCCCCGAGAGCGACGAAGTCTTCGTCAAAGAACTCATCCGCCAAAAGCACGTCATGGTCGTCCACGGCTCCGGCTTCGGCCAAAAACCCGGCACGCAGCACTTCCGCATTGTGTTTTTGCCGGATGAGAAGACGCTAGCCAGCGCCTACGCCGGGATTGCGGAATTTATTCGCGAACGCTTTGGAAACAGTTGACCCACGTTCGAACTTGTCGGGGATTGGTTGATGGAACATCCGGCGCGGACGAGGAACGAAGGATCCCGCAAGAGCGCCTATATACTCGGGATTTGTGCGGCGACGCTCGGGTACGGCCTTTCCATGCTTGAGCCGACAATCCGTGGCTCCAAACACTGGTTGATTTTTCTTTGTGCCCGCTTTGCGGTGTGGGTTTCCGTGTTGAAACTGCGCAATTTGATTCACGGACGAGGTTGGGTTTTCCCAAGACCAACACCGCCCTGCTCACGGCGGTTGTGGCCGAGGTTTGGCTGTATCTGTGGTTCTCTCACTAGGCATACCCTGGTTCTATTATGACCATGGTATAATAACCATGATCGAAAGGATTCCCCATGAGAACAATCGCGGCTGGAGAGTTCAAAGTCCATTGCCTGAAGGTCATGGACGAAGTCCAGTCAAAACGCCAGGCCGTGCTCATCACCAAGCGTGGCAAGCCCGTGGCAAAACTCGTCCCGGTCGAGCAAGAAAAGGACGATATCTTCGGCTTCCTCAAAGGCAAGATCAAGGTTACTGGCGACGTCGTGTCGCCCGCGCTGACCCCTGAAGAATGGGGAGATCTTTATTGATTCTCCTCGATACGCACGTCGTCGTCTGGCTGGCGGGCGAGGAGCATAGGCTTTCGAGCAAGGCGAAAACTGCCGTGGATGAGGCACGGCAAACTGAACAAGGCCTGGCTATTTCCGATTTCACGCTTTACGAGTTGTCGACCTTGTATCGCAAAAAACAGTTCACTCTGGCGATCAGCCCGGAATCCTTCCTGTCTGACGTGGAGCGGCGTTTTGTAGTTCTGCCGATTACTTCCCGCATCTGCGTTGGCGCGCTTTCGCTTCCGGCCGGTTACCCCAAAGATCCGGCCGACCGCATCATCGGGGCGACCGCGCTCGTCGAAGGGCTTACCCTCGTGACTGCCGACGCACAAATCCGAAATTCGCGCGTGGTACCGACCATCTGGTAACGCGGTTGATCGGCAGATTTTTCTCCGCCCCCACGGTGTCCTCAGCGTTAAGCGCCCGGACCTTCCTCTTTCCCCGCGAATCTGCTTAAATCAAACAAGCCGCAACCCGCGGTCAATGCTTGGGTTTCTATAAATCGTGGTCGACATTCATTCCCACATTCTTCCGGAAGTAGACGACGGCTCCAAGTCCTGGGAAATGTCCGTCGCCATGTGCCGCATGGCCGCCGCCGACGGCATCACACATCAGGTCGCCACTCCTCATGCCAACGACCGGTACCACTACGACCGCGCGCATCTTCAGGGACTGCTCGCTCACCTTCAGCAACTCGTCGGCGATGCGATCACCCTCAGCCTGGGCTGCGACTTCCATCTCTCCTACGACAATCTGCAGGATGTGCTGGCCAATCCCGCGCGCTACGCCATCGAAGGCTCGCACTACATGCTGGTCGAGTTGAGCAACTACGGTGTGCCGCAGCAAACCACCGACTGTTTCACGCAGCTGGGCGACCGCGGCATCACTGCCGTCATCACCCATCCTGAGCGCAACCCGATTCTGCGCGAGACGCCGCAGCGCGTGGTGGAATGGGCCGAGCAGGGTTGCGTGATCCAGATGACCGCTTCCGCTCTAACCGGATTCTGGGGGGAGCGCACCCGACGGGCCGCCCACTGGCTGCTGGAGCACGACGCCGTCCATGTGCTGGCCACCGATGCTCACGACACCGAGAAGCGCCTCCCCGTGCTCTCCGCCGCTCGCGACGCCGCCGCGGAAGTTTACGGCGAGGAAGTAGCCGAAGCCCTGGTCGAGGCCAACCCCAGAGCCATCATCCATTCCCAGCCTCTACCCTACTTTCCCCGGCCAGTGCTGGGAAGTTACCGCAAGACGCCCGGAGCGTAGCAGGCCCAGCAATTAGCAGCTGGCAGCTAGCGCTTAGTAATTTGGGCGGGCGCAAGAATTCGCTGGAGATCCTGAAAACGATCTGAATTTGGTGGTATCAGCAAGATCAAGGGATCCAGGTAACTGTTAATTGCTAGCTGCTGATTGCCCTACTGCGGTCTCGACGAATCATGCGCGGGAGGTGCAGCAGGCGCTGGCGAGACCGGAGCCGTATTCATGCGCGCTCCCGGATCGGCGCTGTGCGAAGAAGGCGTCAACGATTCCGCACGCGGCGCGGCCGGCTCCGTGGTCATCGCGCTCTCCGGATTCAGCAGATGGTCGTGGCTCGGCCCCAGCCCCAGGCTGATCAGAGCCCGCGAGTCGGGTACGGTCTTCGATTGCCAGCCGTGATCGGCCTGATAGCGGCGCATGGCATCTTCGCTGGCCTGATTCCACGTGCCAGCCGCTTCGCCGGACATATAATGCTCGCGGATTAACGCTTCCTGGATGGCCTGCGCCCGCTCGGGATCGATCTTCTGCTGGCCCCGCGCGGTCTTCCTCTTGCCGTTCTTGCGCGAACTCGCAGACGATTTGCTGTTGTGAGCTGCCGCGGCCGTAGTGGTTTTTGGGTGTTTATTCGCCAGCGGATGCGATGCGGAATGAGGCTTGGCCGGGGATTCGGTTGGAGACGCGCTTGCTCCAATGCCCTTCGCCGCGGCCGTAGCCTGTTTCTTCGGGCTGGCCGTCGCGGAGTTCGCCGTCTTGGTCTTGGTCCCGCTTGCCGTTGAGTTAGTAGTCGACGCCTGCCCCAAAGCCGCGTGCGGCGACGCCCAGGCACACACCACCGCGACAGCGCAGTATGCGCCCATCCATCTTCGTACTCTCGCGCGATGCTTCCCGCTCGGCTCCAAAGTCAACCCTCAGACCTCACTGGATGGTCTCGCAAAACGTCGCTGCGCAAACCCGTCGTGCGCAAAACAGGCACCCAATGCCGTATTCAAAGCAAAACCCAACAGAAGCTGGCATTGTAATCATCCGCCATCGAAGCGGGCAATGCCAGTTCCCGTTGGGTCAAGTCCCAGGTTACGGAAGTGTCCCGGCCATGAAGATGGTTCCGTCAGTCGCGGTCGAGCCTCGCGGACGCACCAGGAATACCGCGTCCTGTCCGCTCTTCAGCCCCGATTCCACTTTGGCGAAATCTTCTTCGCTGTTCACCGGCTGCTTGTTCACTTCCAGAATCACGTCTCCGCGGCCGAGATTGATGTCTTCGGCAAACGACCCCGGCTTCACGTCCTGCACGATCACGCCTTTACCTGCCGGAATGTCCAGCCGCTCCGCCATCTCCGGAGTCAACTTGCGAACCGTGACCCCGAACTTGCTCTGCCTGGGCGTGCTCTCATCGCCGCTGTCCTTGTCCTCGCCCAGGCGGGCGGCGAACAACTTGGCGCGGTCGGCAACGGTTACAGTCGTCTCCTGCGCCTTGCCGTTGCGCAGGAAGCTGATCGCTACCTTGGCTCCCGGTTTGCGCGAGGCAATCTCCGCTACCAACTCCTGGCCTTTTGTCACTTTGTGGCCCTCGACGGTAGTGATGGTGTCGCCCACCTTGAGCCCTGCTTGATCAGCCGGACTGCCCGCCACAACGCTCGATACGGTTACTCCGCTGCCCGCGCCATACACTCGCGCGATCGCCGGATTCTCCACTGAGTCAAACATAATGCCGATCGAGCCACGCGCCACCCGGTGCTCCGGCCCTATCAACTGGTTGTAGACCTGCACCACGGTGTTTGAAGGAAGCGAAAACCCCACGCCTGCGTAAGCGTTGGTCTCGCTCAAGATCGCCGTGTTGATGCCGATCACTTCACCATTCATGTTGACCAGCGGCCCTCCCGAGTTCCCCGGGTTAATCGCGGCATCGGTTTGAATGAACGTCTGAAACTGCCGGCCCGGCACAATGTCGCGGCCCTTGGCGGAAACAATGCCGGCGGTCACAGTCCCCACCTGCCCGAACGGGCTGCCGATCGCCAATACCCAGTCGCCCACTTCCATGCCGTCGGAGTTACCCAACTTCGCCGCGGGCACCCCCCGGTCCAGTTCGATCTTGATCACCGCCAAGTCGGTTTCTGGATCTTCCCCAATCACCTTGGCGTCATGCTGCACGCCCGGAGGATCGTCCTGCAGCCGCACCCGGATGCGGTCCGCCTTTTCCACCACGTGCCGGTTGGTGACAATGTAACCCTTCGCGTCGACAACCACGCCCGAACCGAGCGATCGCTCGCGAATCGCACCGTCGCCACCGCCCTGGCCCCCAAAGAAACGGTTGAAAAAGTCGTCCATCTCATTGCCGCCGCCGCCGTCCTGGTCATCGGGATTCTGTGCGCCACGGCGCCGGCGAGGACTCTTGATCGTCGATTCCGTGTTGATGTTAACCACGCTCGGCCCCAACTGCTTGGCAATTTGCGAAAACGCATTGGAAAGCTGCTGCGGCGCCGGCACCGACAGCGGAGTCGCATCCGAACCCTTCTGCCCTTCCTTGCCCTTCACTCCATAAGAAACGATGGTGCCGATCAAAATGCCCACCGCCAGCGTAGCCACAATGCTGAATGAATAGACCCACCGACGCGTCTTCAGACGCGCCCAAATTGCCTGCGAATCCATATGTCTGCTTCCTCCGATAATCAACCCCTTTATTATACCCGCCCGCCAAGCCTCAACCTCAAAGCCGAGCTCTTCCAGTCTGCGCCGTTTCGCGGAGATGACTCATGTGGGGGACAGCCGACTCGCCGGCCCGCCGTGCGAAGTGAGGCGGCTTCGTCGAAAAGGCTGGCACACCGAGACACAGATTTTCTCCGCCGCGTGTGGATTGCTCCGTGCCCGCTCACAAATTCATTAGACGCCCGCAATCACCATTAGTTGGCTGGAACTACTTCCGATAAACTCACTTTCCCTCATACACCGTCTTCCCGCCCACCACGGTCCGCAGCACCTTGGTCGCCAGCACTTTTTCCGGGGACGCCGCCGTCACGTCGCGGTCGAGCACCACAAAATCCGCAAGCATCCCGGGCACCAGTTTGCCTTTTTCTTTCTCCTCGAATTCGGCAAAGGCCGAGCCCGTCGTGTAAGCCGCAATGGCCTGATCCATAGTGAGTTTCTGCTCGGGGAAAAATTCCTGCTTGCCGCTCTCGCTCTTGCGCGTGACCGCGGCATATAACCCTCCAAACGGCGACACCGGCTCATCAGGATAATCCGTACCGAAAGCCAGCGTCACGCCCTTGTTCAGAAATGCCGCCCACGCATAGGAGGTCGCGGCCCGTTTCGGTCCCAGCCGGTCCTGCGCCCAGCGCATGTCGGTGAGCAAATGGCTGGGCTGCATCGACGCGATCACCTTCAGTTCCTTAAAGCGGGCGATCTGCGCGGGCGTGGTGACCTGAGCGTGTTCAACCCGCAGACGGAAATCGTCGCCGCCGTTCGCCGCTTTCACCTTCTGCTCGCGCGCAGCTTTCTCGGCTTCAGCAAAGGCATCAAGCGCCATCTGCACGCCCTTGTCGCCAATCGCGTGAAACCCAAGCTGGAAGCCCGCCAGCACGCGCTCCTTGGCCATTTCATTAAGCTTCGCCGCATCGTAGCGCGGCAAGCCCGAGTTCTTCGGATCATCCGCATACGGCTCCAGCAACGCCGCCGTGTGCCCGCCCAGCGAACCATCCATGAAGCCCTTCAGCATTGCCGTGTGCAACATCAGATCCGATTGCGGATGCGAATCCCGCTTCTTCTTTAATTCCTCCACCGGATCATCAAACGGCAGCCATTCGGAGATCCGCGCCGTCAGCTTGCCTTCTTTTTCAAGCTCCTCGTAAATCTGGAAATTCTCCCACTCTGGCGAATAATCCTGCGCCGAAGTCACGCCGTGCGCCGCCATGTCCGCCAGAGCCACTTCAATTCCCTGCCGCCGCTTTTCGCGCGTCGGCTGCGGAATCACCGCCCGCACCGCCTGCTCCGCCGTATCGCGCAAAATCCCGGTCGGCTGCCCGTTCTCATCACGATCAATTTTGCCGCCTTGCGGATCATGGCTGGCCAGTGTGACGTTCGCCAACTGCAGCGCCCGCGTATTGGCCACAGCAAGATGCCCATCCACGCGATCCAGAAATACCGGATGCCCGCCCGAAACCTCATCCAGATCCCAGCGGCTGGGCAAAGCCTTCACCGGCCACAGGGTCTCATCCCAGCCTCCGCCCAGAATCCACTCGCCGGGCTTGAGCTTTTTCCACCTTGGCTAGCACGCGCTCGACGAAATTCCTCCAGCGTCTTCACTCCGGTCAAATCGACACTCAACTTCTGCAGGCCGGCCTCGGCCAGATGCAGGTGCGCGTCGTTAAATCCCGGCATGACGAAGTGCCCGCCTAAATCAACGACTTGCGTCTGCGGACCTTTAAGCTTCTCGATGTCAACATTCTTGCCCACAGCCTGAATCCGGTCGCCGCGCACCGCAATCGCCTCCTCGCGCAGAATCGAGCTGAACTGCGCGTTCGAGGGCACGCCCGTGTAAACATTCGCGTGGATGAAAATCACATCCGCCTTGGGCTGGGAGCGGTTGGTGTTTGACCGGGCGCCGCATTCTGCGCGTGCAAAGGTACGAAACAACAAAGCACCACCACCAAACCCGGGTATCACCATCTTTTGGGTGGCGCAGCGCTTCAGCGCTGCGAAAAGACCCTTCAAGGTGTAACGGGCTTTAGCCACTGAGCTTGCAGATCCCATCATTCCCCCATCCCCGCTCCCGCCAGCGCCAGCATCGTCAATAAAATCCTCTTCAACCCCAACTCCCGCCCGTTGGAATCGAACCATTCCTGCAAAGTGTGCGCTCCCCCGCCCGAACCGCCGCCGCCGATGGCAATCGCCTCCAGCCCCAGCGACAGCGGAATGTTCGCGTCGGTCGACGCCCGCTGCACCTGCGCCGCATTGTTCAACTGCACATCCACCGCCCGAATCACCTGCAATATCCGCGCGCCTATCGTCAGTTCTCCCGCCGGACGGTTTCCGATCGCCACCACTTCGCAACTCACTCCCGAGGGACGCTTCTGCGCCGTCGACCGCATCTCCGCCCCCATCGTCTCGTCTTCCACCGCGCGATTCAGCGCCAGCCGCAGCGCCTGCTCCAGCCGTTCCATCTCCGCCATCGAAGTCGAGCGGATATCCACCTTCATGCTCGCCGACTCCGGAATCGAATTCACCGAAGTGCCGCCGCGAATCACTCCAATATTGAAAGTAGTCTTCGGCGTCGAAGGCACGGGCGTCGCCGTAAATGTTTCGATCGCCTTCGCTAGAATCACAATCGGATTCGGCGCGCCAAAATCGCTCCACGAATGCCCGCCCGGACCGCGCACGATCACCTCAAAGCGCCGGCTGCCCAGCGCCTCGGCAACAATCGTGTCCGAGCCCGCGCCGTCGAGCACCACGCTGTAGGCAATCGAATCCTTCCATCGCGGCGTGGAAAAAATGTGCCGCATCCCGCGCAGGTCGCCCTCACCCTCTTCACCCACGTTGCCGATAAAAACAAACGGCAGCGAGTGCCGCAGTCGCACGGCGCGCAGCAGCGCCGCAATCCCGAGCATCGCTGAAACGCCCGCCCCGTTGTCGGAAACTCCCGGCCCATACAGCCGGCTTCCCTGCTGCCGGATATTCAACGGCGTACTCGCAGGAAAGACAGTGTCAATATGAGCGCTCAACGCGACATAGCGTTGTCCAAATCCGGGGTGCACGCCAAACACGTTGCCCACATCGTCGATGCGAACATCGTCGAGCCCGACTTCCCGAAAGCGCTCCGCCAGCCAAGCCCCGCGCGCCGTCTCCCCAAACGGAGGCGCCGGAATCCGCGCCATCTCCATCTGCCACTGCGCCAGCTGCGGCTCCTGCGTCCGTAGCCAGTTAAACGCCGAACGCACCTCAGGCGTAGCCGCCAGCCGCGACACATCCTGCTGCACCGCGGGAGAAACGTCGGGCATTTCCGCGCGTGGAGGAGTAGGGCTCATGGAAGGTATTCGCTCATATTACAACGCATGGGAAGGAAAGGGGATTGGTTAATGAGCGACGCAGTCACACGAGGTGGGTGCTGGCTACGACCCCTGAGTTTTGGAGAAGGGCCGCCAGCGCATAGTAGCTCAGCTGCTTTGGATAACGGTTGGAGGGATGCCAGAAATCCACGAATACCCTGTTGTCGGCCCTATACAGCATGTCGTAGAACACGGGCGGGCTGCCCCAAAGGTGTCGAACGTGTCCCCACGTATATCCACAGACGACAATCTGAGGGTCAATGAGGTCGATCTGCTTTCGGATCAGCGGGCCGTCCTCGCGGGCAATCCTTTCGATTTCCGCATGGTCCGACCGACTCCGACCACCGCTTTTCTTAATGTTCACAATCGCGCTCGAACGTAGTGACTCCGACACGCCGTCCCGGCCCTCGGGGAACGGAGGCAATCGCCCAGACCATAGCTGATGAATTGCGTGGCACCAGTAAGCCGACGGCAGCCAGGTCTGCCACGCGGGCGCGTTCTCCCTTAGAACGAGACGCAGGTCCCAGCTTTGCGCCGCCGTCGCTTCCAACGTCCCGTACGCTTCCTTCAGGAGAAGCAGAACCCGTGGCCCGGCCTTATCCCAACGCTCGCGATCAATGATCCCATCCCTAATAAAACATTTTCCAGCGTGTCCTGCTTTACTCGACCAACCGTCTAGCAACGCCTCATGCTCATCCATCACTTCCTCCACGATGGGTGCCGGAGGTCACCAACCGCGACTCCCATGTTTATCGGCGGGGGCCACCCGACGGGTTCCCCCGGAGCTATGTTGGGCTAGGCGAACTTCGTCGGGTATCCGATCTGCATCGGGCCGCCTCTCCTATTTCTTGTAGTTACTAGGATCGTTCGGATTGAGCTCAGGCTCGTACCGTATGTTCACATTGTAGTAGTCATCGCTGCCCCAATAATTGGTGACGATCCCGCTGTGAACCTCGCCTGCAATGACTAGCCTCTTACACAACGGAACACCGTTATGGAATCCTATTACGAATTGATCGTCTGAGGGGCACCTAAAGTCAGGAATCCTATATTGGGCGATTTCCCCCCTGCCCTGAGCTGACTCGGGGCGAAGGCCGTAGCGGCCAAGCAGAACCCCTGCTGTCAGGGCCGCAACGGCAACGGTGACTGCTGCGCGGAGTCTCATTATCCACCTCCCCATTAGTTGATCGTGCTACGGCGTTGCCGATTCTACAAGACGGGACTCTTCTCGATTCCCACGCGCCTTTCCACTGCCCCGGGCGCCCGATCAGCGCAATCGTCACCTCCGTCGCGCCACAGCCTCCGCCAGCCAACCACGTCGCAGCTTTTCGGTAGAAACGCCAGACAGCAAGGGCTTGATATCAAGAATCGGCGTCCCATCCAGCATATCCACTCCACGAACATGCAACTCGACGCCCTCGCGCCGAAGCAGTTCAACAATCGTCAGCCCAATCGGATTCGGACGCCGCGGCGATCGTGTCGCAAACACCCCATGAGCCCGATTGTCCGATGGAGGCGTACCCAGCAATTCGAACCCGCGAGATCGATCAAATTCCCAGAGCACGACAAGATGCGAGAACCCCTCGATGTCGGTAAGCCCCGCCTCAAACTCAGGCAAGATCGCCAGCACCCCATCCGCCTCGTGCTTAGCGCCAAGTCCCTTGGGAACCTGGCCTGCGTCCTTGTAAGGACTACGCACAAATCCAATCGCCCGCGACGTAAACATAGGGCCGTGCCTCCATTGCCATACTACTGCCGTGCAGGGCGAGCCTATCTGCGCCGCCACCACGAAAAAGAGTGCCCCATCCTTGCGCGTTCTTGGCGCAAGAGCTTGCCCTGAGCGCAGCCGAAGGGGTGGGATTCCCCGAGCTCATCCCTTCTAACTGAGGACTTCGTAAACCTCAGACCGAGGCCCGAGGCATTTTTCCACAGCCCCTGTCTGTGACATCCAACCTTGCCCTGTCAGGATAAATCGCGAGATCATAGTCAAGGCGGACGCAGGTGCCGCACTGGCAGATGAGTTCTTTGACAATCGAAGACGGTAACTCCTTATCCCACAATACTTTACAGGTAAATTATTTACCATCAAGGGTTTAGGAGGTATGCCAGGCAGACATTGGCTGATTCCTACCGCTAAGTCATTGATTGCAATGATTTTACGGATAAGTCCTTTATAACCAATATTTTAGCGGATGTAGATTTATCTAAGTGATTGATTCTAGAGATTTTAGCCGGACTTGATCTGCGTTTTTTTTCAATCTGGATCTCTAACCCGACCGGCTCTCCACCCCAGCCCTCTGCTCCACCCCAGCCACCAGCTTCTCGGTCGCCGGAACCTCAATCCCATACCGTCGAGCGCCGCGAAGAATCGGCCCAGCAATGGCGTCCAGCTCCGGGGCCTTGTGCTGCTCAACGTCCTTCTGCATCGAGCTGCGCATGTTCGCGGGCATGGCCATCATCCCCGCGAGAATCGCCTCAGGATCAACCTTGGCACCCTCGGCCACAGCAATGGCACAGGCCTCTCGAACGCAAGCTTCGAGCTGGCTCTTCCAAACCGGATCGGCAATCACCTCACCGGTAGTCTTGTTCGCGGCGGTCGTGCTGAGCGCAAACGGTGCCAGGAAAACCAGTTTGCTCCACATCAGCGTTGGTTCATCGTCAATGAACCGGCAAGCAAAGCCGATTTGCTGAAGCTGATCAAGCGTGCTCCCGAGCTGTGCCCGCCCCGCCGACAACACGTTGAGCCGCGCAAAAGGAGATCGATGGACGATGTGCCCCGGACTCACGCGCTCGGTCTCGACCGCAATCGTCGCCGGGATCACGCGCCCTGCACCGTAGCGCGCGCGCAGCACTGCGATGTGGTCAATGCCATTGAGCAACGGAACGATGCCTCGCACCGAATCGGGATTCGTGAGAGCGGTCAACGCCGGCTCGAACTGCGTGGCCTTCACCGTGATCCACAACACATCGACGGGAGGCACTTCGATCGCCACTGCAACATCAACGGCGAAGTTGCCGAAAGGACTCTCCAGATGAAGTTGCCTGGGATAATTGGCGAACGCCGCGCGCCTGACGACGAGCGTGACGGAAGCTCCAGAGTGAGCCAGACAAGCGCCGATCAGACCGCCAACACCGCCGGCACCGAGAATGGCATGCCGCATTGGTTCGGAGATTTTATCGGACATGAAACCTTAGATTCGCGGGAGGTCAATTTTGCTTCACGGTCGCCGGCAAACACTCCACCACCTCGGCGTCGCTCAGCGTATGGTCGCTCGCTTTAGCGCGCTGGTAGATGCGGTCCACCAGATCGTCCGTCGCCGGAATGCCGCGCCGCTCCAGCCAGAACAGCACATTAGACTTGCCGCTCATCGGACCGATGTCGATGATCTGCTCCAGACCAAACATATGAGACGGCACACCCGAGTAAACCGTGTTGGCCAACTCGACGTCATTTTTCTTGAACGCTTTGATCACCGCAGCGGCATGCACACCGGTGGCCGTGCGGAACGCGTCGTTGCCCACCACCGGATAATTCGCCGGAATCGGCACCCCCGTAGCCCGCGAAACCGCCTGGCAATACTGTTTCAGCCGGGTGAGGTCTTGCTCAGCCCAAGGCGCAACGCCCATCAGTTTCAGATTCACCAGCATCTGGTCCATCTGCGTATTGCCCACACGCTCGCCGATACCGATAGCGCATGCATGAACACAATCCGCGCCCGCTATCAGCGCCGCCATGGAGTTGGCAATCGCCAGCCCGCGATCGCTGTGCCCGTGCCAGTCCACGCGAATCTTCTCGCCGGAAGGTTTCACCACTTCCTCGATCACAAACTTGACCAGCGCGAATGCGCCCATGGGCGTAGCGTGCCCGACAGTGTCGCAAATCACAACAGCGCGCGCGCCGCAATTAATCGCCGTCGAATAAAGCCGCTTCACTGTCTCCGGATCGCAGCGCGACGTGTCCTCAGTGACATACATCGAGCCGAGGCCCAGCGAAACCGCATACTTCACGGCCTTCTCGGTGGTCTGCAAAAGAAAGTCGTCGGTCCATCCTTCCGTAAATCTCCGGATAGGACTCGATCCAATGAAAGTCGCGGCTTCGATATGCAGACCCGTTTTCTGCACGATCTCGGCGATCGGACGGATATCGTTCTCATACGTCCGCGCCGCGCAGTTGGCGCGAATCCTCATCTTGTGCGCGACAATCTCCCGCGCCAGCGCCGTCACATGCTCCACCGCGCGCGGCCCCGCGCCCGGCAATCCCAGATCGAGCGAGTCGATCCCAAGCGCCTCCATCAGATGAAGAATTTCAATTTTCTCCGGAATCGAAGGATCGCGCACCGAAGGCGACTGCAGCCCATCGCGCAAGCTCTCGTCATTGAGCAGCACCGGCCCCGCCGGCTTCAGTCCCGCCGGATGATTCTTGTTCCAGTCGTAGATGAGTTCGGAAGTGTTCATGGAAAGCAGTTGCGAGCACCGAGTACCTGGTACCGAGTAAAGCCGCCCCTTCTCATTGGCTCGCGGCTAGGTACCCGGTACTCGGTACTATTTTTCCTTCGGCGGCAAGGTCAAACCAAAAACCGAAATCATTCCCTGCCCGGCGACGTTGACTTTGGCTTCCGCGGGATTCGGCAAATAGAGCGTCTGGCAGTGCTCGCAGCGGTAGACCTCGGCGTCCGGCCCCCATGCCTTCTCGGCGTCGCCGCAAGCCTGCTCGATCACGTCGGTGGTATAGAACCAGCGCTTCAAATGGCCGCCGCAGAATTTGCCTTTCTCGTTTTTCTCGTTGCAAGCGCGCTGCCCGGTCTTTTTGATCTTGACCTTGTGATGAGGAAGCTGAGGAGGAGTTTGCGTGCCCGAAGTCGCAATTTCGCCAGTCGCCAAAGCGCTTACCCTCGTTCGCTGCGGCGCTCACGCCGCCGGATTCGCCCCTACGAAGGTCATTGTACTCGAAGGCCAAAGGCGAGGCCAAAGCCCGCGATATCGTATCCTAGGCCTTGAGGCCGCAACCGGTGTGGCCACACCAGTGAGCATCCTATGAATGATGAACCGTCTCCCGCGAAAATGATTTCCCTGACTGGCGCGGCAATTCTTCTCCCGCTCGCGCTTCTGCTCGGCCCAACCAGCGCCCAGACTTCGCGCAAGAACGATGCTGGCAACGATGTTCATAACAGCGCACCCGCCAGCGTGCAACTCGAACTGGTGCGCACCGAGACTGGCTTCTTCGAAGCCTGGAAGAACAAAGATCAAACTTATTTCCGCGAACATATGCCGGAGAACGGAATCTTCTGGAACGATAGCGGCACGTTCTCCCGCGACCAGCAGCTCGCCGAGCAGCAAGCTTCCGCGAAGACCTGCACCGTGGAAGGCTACGGCCTCTCCGACTTTGGAGCGCTCCCACTTGCCAACGGCGCGTATCTGCTTACCTACAAAGCCCAGCAGTACGCCACTTGCAATGGGGAAAAAGTGCCAGTCCACATGAACGGCAGTTCGATTTACATCTTCAAGGGCGGCCATTGGCAGGCGATTTACCGCGCCGACGTACCGCTGAAGAGTCAGGGCTAAGGAATCTGAGCTTAAGGAATCAAGGGTAAGAGACTCATGATCACAATTGTTTCGGGACTGCCGCGTTCGGGCACTTCACTCATGATGCAAATGCTGGCGGCGGGCGGAATGCCCATTCTCTCCGACGGCGAGCGCCAGGCCGACGTGGACAATCCGCGGGGCTATCTCGAATGGGAGCGCATCAAGCAACTCCCCAAAGACCCCGCCTGCATTGCCGAAGCGGAGGGCAAAGCCGTGAAGGTGATCTCGCTGCTTCTGCTTTCGCTGCCCGAAGGTCACGAATACCGTGTCGTGTTCATGCAGAGGCCGCTCGCGGAAGTGCTGGCGTCGCAGGAAGTGATGCTGCACCATCGGGGAACCGCTAAATCAGGCGCCGACAATTCCGTCGTCGCCGCGGCGTTCGAGAAGAACCTGCGTGCAGTCAACGCCTGGCTCGACAGCAAGGCTTATGTGAAAACGCTGCGCGTTTCCTACCACGATGTATTGCGCGATGCCAAAACCATCGGGCAGAAGCTGGCCGAGTTTTTGGGAGTCGGTTTGAACGTGGAGGCCATCACCCGCCAAGTCGATGCTACTCTCTATCGGAATCGCTCGAAGTAGTCCACGGAAGCTGCGCATTCAGAATTCTCGCTTAGGTTTGGCTTGATCAGCGCCCACTCGTCCTGTGGTGATTTCCGCCTCATAGTAACTCTCGCCTTTCAACGGTCCGCCCGCCATGCGCCGTAGCATTGCTATCTGGCCGACGTGAGTCAGCGCGTCGGCAACGGGTCCCTGAAGGATCTTTTCCGGCGAAGCGTGCAGC
>CAVYVQ010000037.1:0-25522 GCA_963771895.1 uncultured Acidobacteriaceae bacterium
GATGGCAACGGGACAATCGGAAGCGAAGGAAACTGAAGTTTCGCTGGAGCCTTTCGGCGTTTTCATCGGCGAGCTTACGAAATAACTTCCGAAATAACCCCAAAGGGAAACGACTGCCTACGGTTGCAAAGGCCCCAGTTTGTAAATTAAGCTAAATGCTCTCCTCCGTTTAACCCACTCAGCCGGGATGGCGGAACTGGCAGACGCAGCGGACTCAAAATCCGCCGGTACTTAGTACCTTGGGGGTTCGACTCCCCCTCCCGGCACCACAATTGCCCTTTTGTTTTGAGAATCGGGTGTCCCCATTGTGTGTTGTGAGCCTGATTTTCTGTGGGAAACCCCTTACTGTACTAAAACTGTAGTAATTTCCTGGCGACCACCGGGGGATCACAAAATAAAGGATCTTGCAGGCGGGGTTCCGTTCAATTAACGAAGCTAGAGGGAGTATCGCGCGAGGGAACGTGGTCAGATTGTTCCATTGCGAGACGCGGTCATTCTGCGCTTCCGCCGAACCTTCGCAACACACTAGTGGAATGAACCGCGGAGGAACGCCCGCCAGAATTTCTCCCACAACTCCTGCCCCTGTGCTGAATCCTGGGCGGGATCCCTATATCCCGTGAGTATCCCTTTTCACTCTTTGATGAAGCCCAGAGAACTCTCGTTGAAAAGGATTTCCCTTGAATTAAAGCAGCACTTCGTCCAGACGCGGACGTGAGGATACCACATCAATCGGCGGGACTAGCGCTCGCGGCCCCATCAAAGCCGCGAGTCTTTACGAAGGAAATCGGCAAGACGACGGACGAATCAGCCCGGAAGCGCCGACGTCGGAATCTGCAGCGCCTGGTTGCGGAGCGCGTCAAACAGAACGCTGGTTAAGTAGCGTTCGCCGAAATCCGGCAGGACAACCACGATCAGCTTGCCGGCATTTTCTTTCTGGCGCGCGACTTTCAGAGCGGCAACCACGGCCGCCCCCGACGAAATGCCCACCAGCAGCCCCTCTTCTTTAGCGAGGCGGCGCGCCATGTTGACCGCGTCGTCGTTGGTGACCGTAATGACTTCATCGATGTAGTCCCGGCGCAGAATGCTGGGCACAAACCCGGCGCCGATGCCTTGTATCTTGTGCGGCGAAGGCTTACCGCCCGAAAGCACCGCGCTGTCCGCGGGTTCGACGGCGACCGCTTTAAACGACGGCTTCTTGGGTTTGATGTATTGGCAAACGCCGGTGATGGTGCCGCCGGTGCCAACGCCGGAAATCAGGATGTCGGCGCGTCCGTCGGTGTCGTTCCAAATTTCAGGGCCGGTAGTCTCGAAGTGAATCTTGGGATTGTCGGGGTTGTCGAACTGCTGCAGCATGAAACTATTTGGAGTTTGGGCGAGAATCTCGTTTGCTTTGGCGATGGCGCCCTTCATCCCGTTCGGGCCGGGCGTGAGAACAATCTCCGCGCCAAAAGCCAGCAACAGCACGCGCCGCTCCAGGCTCATGGTCTCCGGCATGGTCAGGATGAGCTTGTATCCCTTGACTGCCGCCACGAAAGCCAGGCCGATCCCCGTGTTGCCGCTGGTCGGCTCGATCAGCACGGTCTTGCCGGGATGAATCTTTCCGGCGCGTTCGGCCCCGCTGATCATGCTGACCCCAATGCGGTCCTTTACGCTGGCGCACGGATTCGAGCTCTCCAGTTTCGCCACCACATCGGCCGCGCAGCCTTCCGTCACTTTGTTAAGCCGGACCAGCGGTGTGTTGCCGATCAACCCGGTCACGTCATCAGCAATCTTCATGGTCGGTCTTCCTCCTGCTCCTGGGTTGGATGCCCTGGTTTATTGGAGTTCCGATTGGCTCCAGAAGAACCAGTTCATTTTGGCGGCCGCGTGATCGCCCCCTGCGACGCCGATGAGACCAGCGCCGCGTATTTGGCGAAGACGCCGGTGGGATAACGCGGCTTCGGCGGTTTCCAGTCTTTCATCCGTTCGCGCAAGGCTTCGTCGCTGATCTCAACTTCTAAAACACGCTGGCTGACGTCGAAGCGGATCGTATCGCCATCGCGTACCGCGGCGATCGGGCCGCCCAGCGCGGCTTCCGGCGAAACGTGGCCGGCCATCAATCCGTGCGTCGCTCCGCTGAAGCGGCCGTCGGTCAACAGCGCTACAGACGATCCCAATCCTTCCCCCACAATGGCGCCGGTGACGCTTAACATTTCGCGCATTCCCGGCCCGCCCTTGGGACCTTCGTTGCGGATCACGACCACATCGCCGGCTTTAATTTTCTTGCCAGCGTCTTTGCTGGTCACGGCGGCCATGGCATCTTCTTCCGATTCGAAAACTCGCGCCGGACCGCGCTGCTCGAGCCTTTCACGCCCGCTGATTTTGGCGACACAACCTTCGGGGGCGAGGTTTCCCTTGAGGATGACGAGGCCTCCGGTTTTTTTCAGCGGCTTGTCGAGCGGCGCGATCACCGCCTGGCCGGGAGACTCGACCGCGCTTTCACTTTCGGCCTTCAGCGAAAGGCCGGTGACGGTTTTCGCTGCGGGGTGAATATGATTTCCGCGTAGCAAGCGCCGGGCCAACAATCGCACCCCACCGGCGCGGTGCATATCGGCAGCCACAAAACGTCCGGAGGGTTTCAGATCGGCGAGCAAAGGAGTGCGCTCGCTGACGCTTTGGAAATCGTCGATCTGTAGATCGACTTCGGCTTCACGCGCGATGGCCAACAGATGGAGCACGGCATTGGTCGATCCGCCGGTTGCGGCCACGGATGCGATGGCATTTTCAAAAGCGTCGCGGGTCAGAATCTCGCGCGGGCGAATTTCCTTTTGCAGCAGATCCAGCACGACTTTTCCGCAGTCGAAGGCGACTTGATCTTTTTGTGCATCCATCGCGGGGACGCTGTTGAAGCCCATGGGAGAAAGGCCGATCATCTCCATCACGGTCGACATGGTGTTGGCAGTGTACTGGCCGCCGCACGCGCCTGCGCCGGGACAAGCCACATTTTCCAAGTCGTGCAATTCCTGGTCGGTGATTTTTCCAGCGGCGTTTGCGCCCACGGCTTCAAATACATCCTGAATGGTGACGTCCTTGCCATGATAGCTGCCCGCCGCGATGGTGCCGCCATAGAGCACGAGCCCGGGAAGATCCATCCGCGCGAGAGCCATGGCTGCAGCCGGAATCGTCTTGTCGCATCCCACCACGCACACCACGGCGTCGAACAATTGGCCGCGGCAAACTAGTTCGATCGAATCCGCGATCAGTTCGCGGCTCACCAGCGAGGCCCGCATGCCTTCGGTGCCCATGGTTTCGCCGTCGGAGATGGCGATGGTGTTGAATTCCATGGGAGTGCCGCCGGCGTCGCGAATGCCCTCTTTCACTTTGGCGGAGAGCCGCCGCAAGTGAAAGTTACACGGCATGGTTTCGATCCAGGTATTGGCCACGCCAATCAGCGGCTTGCGCAGGTCGTCGTCGGTGAAGCCAATTGCCTTGAACATGGAGCGCGCCGGAGCCCGGTCGCGCCCGTCCGTAATGCCGCGGCTGCGATGCTTAAGATCCATGGGGAAAGATTACAACATGAGCCCTCGTCGCAAATGGCGTTTCATCCCGAACGGTTCGTCATCCCGAATGGCTTGTCATCCCGAGCGAAGCGAGGGATCTCTGGATCTGCCTGCGCCGGCAACACTGACGGCACAGGGACGGCTTAGGCAAGAACCAAGATCCCTCGCGTTGCTCGGGATGACAAGAGGGCTCGGGATGACAGGAGTTTCGGGACGGCAACCGGCGTCGGGATGGCATGCAGACAAAAACGGGAAACCCGCAGTCTGAAATGATGCCAGAAGCGCATTCCAACCGCAGATTCCCCTAGCGCATGACGCTTACCCAGGAAGCGTTCATGCTGTGACACCGTCCATACCCGAAGACAAAACTCAGGCCCGCGCGGCCCGCGCCGATTCCTCCGCTACGCTCGCCGGGGGATGGGGCGCCCACTCAGCTTCGTGCTCCCACAAAGCCGCAGTGGAGTGCACGTTGATCACATCCACAATCGCATACCACTCGCGGTAAAGCTGGCCCATCTGCTTGTGCGAAACCTCGAGCAGCAGCGTGACCGCGTGATCTTGCCCGGCGTACTCGGCGTGCACCGACGTGAGATCGAGCCCCCGGCGCGAAACCGCGTTGAGAATGCGCATCAACGCGCCTTGCGCGTTGCGATATCGAATGTGAAAAACCTGCATGGCCGTTCCCTCGAAACAGAATTTGGTAAGTGGGAAATTTAGCAACTGAGTAATTTAAGAAACGCGGAGACCCACGGTTTTCAATTACCCAATTACTAAATTCACCAATTACTCAATGTCTTCAAACACCATTTCCGAAAGCGCCGCTCCCGCCGGAACCATCGGGTAAACGTTCGCCTCAGGAGCGCAATCAAACACCAGCAATTCCGGTTCCGGCGAGCGCAGGAAGTTCTCGATAAGATCCCCTGTCTCCGCCGACACCGGATACTCCTCCATGGCAGCCTCGTTCAGCCGCCACCCGTGAATCTTGTAAGCTTTCGCGATCTCAACGAAATCCGGATTGTCGCTCAAATCAGTCTCGGCATAGTTGCGCGCATAAAAAAGCTGCTGCCACTGCCGCACCATGCCCAGATATTTGTTGTCGACGATCACCATTTTTATAGGCAGCCCGAGGCGATGAACGGTGGCGAGTTCCTGGATGTTCATCTGAAAGCCGCCATCGCCGGAAACGCATAGCACGCAAGTCTCCGGCTTCGCCAGTTGCACGCCGACCGCAGCCGGCAGGGCGAAACCCATCGCTCCCAGGCCGCCCGAAGTAATAAAGCCGCGCGGTGACGAAGAACGATAGCGCTGCGCCGCCCACATCTGGTGCTGGCCTACGTCGGCAATGATCACGTTGTCTTCGGGCAGGCGGCTGAAGAGTTCATCGAGGAAACGAATGGTCGGCTGCGCCAGTCCGAGCGGATCAATCTCGGCGCGTTCCGGCCCGCAGGCGATCGCTCGCCAGCTGCTCCAGTCGGGCAGGGAAGCGCGGTGCAATTCCGCGTGAAATGCCGGAATCGTCTCCGCCAGATTTCCAATCACCGGCAACTCACAAGCCCGCACCCGGTCAAGCTGCGCCGGATCAATCTCAAAGTGGACAATCTTCGCGTGAGGCGCAAAGCGCGTGGGATCGCCGGTCACGCGATCATCCAGCCGCGCTCCGAAAACCATCAGCAAATCGGTCTCGTGCAAAGCAGTGTTCGCCGCCCGCGTTCCATGCATGCCCACCATGCCCAGGTAGTAAGGAGCTTGCTGAGGCACCGCGCCCAATCCGTGAACCGTAGCGAACGTAGGAACATTCAAATCGTCAAGCAGCCGGCGCAATTCCGGAATCGCTCCCGAAAGCTTCGCCCCCGCGCCGACAAGCGCCACCGGCTTGCTTGCCCGTTGCAGCAAGGCCACAATCGTGTCGCTGAATGCGCCATCCGCTTTCGCATCGGCCGCCCGCGCGTGCGGAGTGAATTTTACCGGCCCGGAGAATTCTTTCTTCGCCTTCAATATGTCGGTAGGAATATCGATGACCACCGGGCCCGGGCGCCCGCTCCGCGCCCAGTAGAATCCCTCGGCAATCACCTCCGGGATTTCGTCAATCGTGCGTACCAGCCGGCTCCACTTGGTCAACGAAAGCGTGACACCGAAAACATCGGTTTCCTGAAACGCATCGGTTCCGATCATCGCCGTCCGCACTTGCCCGGTGATGCAGACTAGAGGGACCGAATCCATCTTGGCGTCGGCGATGCCGGTGACCAGGTTGGTCGCGCCCGGCCCGCTGGTAGCCATAGCCACGCCAACTTTTCCCGTAACCCGCGCATAACCTTCTGCTGCAAACGCCGCGCCCTGCTCGTGGCGCGTGAGTACATGCCGTATTCCGCTTCCAACCAAAGCGTCATACAACGGCATGATCGCGCCGCCGGGGTAGCCGAACACCAGATCCACCCCTTCGGCACGCACGCACTGCAGAACGATCTCGGCGCCCTTAAGCATTCACGGCAACCTTCTTGGCCTTGTCCTTCGGCACCTCAGCCGGTTTCTTGTTCTCGCGGCCGGGCAGCCAGCTCATCATGCCGCGCAACTGCGCGCCCACAATCTCGATCGGATGCTGCTGTTCCCGCTCGCGCAATTCGGCAAAATTGTAACCGCCGTCTTTGTTCTCTTTGATCCACTCCCGAGCGAAAGTTCCATCCTGAATGTCTGCCAGAGTCTTTTTCATCGCGGCGCGTGTCGCGTCGCCTACAACTTTTTCGCCGCGGGTCAGGTCGCCGTACTCGGCGGTGTTCGAAATCGAATAGCGCATCCGTCCCAAGCCGCCTTCGTAGATCAGGTCGACGATCAGCTTCATCTCATGCAGGCACTCGAAATAAGCGATCTCCGGGGCATAGCCGGCCTCGACCAGCGTCTCGAATCCCTTCTTAATCAGCGAGGTCAACCCGCCGCACAGCACCGCCTGCTCCCCGAAAAGATCGCTCTCGGTTTCTTCCCGAAACGTCGTCTGCAGAACGCCCGCGCGAGTCGAGCCAATCCCGTGCGCATAGGCCAGCGCAAACTCGTGCGCGCGCTTGCTGGAGTCTTGCTGGATCGCGATCAGCGAGGGCACCCCGCGCCCCTCCGCGTAAACCCGCCGCAGCAGATGCCCGGGGCTCTTCGGCGCGATCATCACCACGTCCACATCGCCGGGCGGGACGATCGTCTTGAAATGAATGCTGAAGCCGTGCGAGAACCCCAAAATCTTTCCCGGATGCAGATAAGGCTGGATGTACTGCTCATACACGGCCGCCTGAGTCTCGTCGGGAGTGAGCAGGTGGATCCAGTCGGCGCGCTTGGCCGCCTCATCCGGCGCCACCACCACCATGCCGTCGGCGCGAGCCTGCTGCGCGCTAGGGCGCGTAGGCTCCAGCCCCACGATTACTTTGTAGCCACTGTCGCGCAAATTCTGCGCCTGCGCGTGTCCCTGGCTGCCGTAGCCCAGAATGGCGATCGTCTTGCCTTTCAGGGCCTCAGAATTAGCGTCGTGTTCGTAGAAAATAGTAGCCACCAGCGTGCTCCTCTCGTCTCTCGTTGCATCTTGTCTTGTTGCACAAGGAGTAAATATCCCCGTGTCCTTGGGGATGGATTCCGGCTGGCTCGTGAATCTGGGGAGGGCCGGAATCCACTTTGTGCGTACCGACCGGTCGGTCGGTATTTGGTCATGCTACCGAACCCCAATTAGGGTGTCAAGGAAGAAGTTGTCAACCCTCGCCGAGGCCAGAACAAGGGGAGTAATGGTTTGGGCATGGCACGTCCTCACGGGCCGCGGAAGAACTCAGGATTTCGTATCACGGCACGGCTTCAAGAGCCTGCCGTGAGCGAAGCCGAAAGGTGCCGTTAAGGGTATTGAAGGCCAAGGGCTTCAGCCCCGAGGGCCAGGTGTGGAACATTTCCCCGAAATCCTCGTACCTTAAGACAAGGGGAGGCACAATATGTACTGCAACGATTGCGGCAAGACCATCGCTGAGGGTGTCCGCTTTTGCTCCTACTGCGGCAACGTAGTGGGGGTGCGGCCCGCGCCGAAGAGACTGATGCGCTCCCGAGCCGACAGAAAGATTGCTGGCGTTTGCGCCGGGCTGGCCCAACATTTCGATCTCGACGTAACTCTCGTGCGCATCCTCTGCCTCTTCATCACGCTCGCGACCGGAGTCTGTCCGGGCGTCGTCACCTACCTGCTCGCATGGATCATCATTCCATCGGAGCCGGATCTGAAACCAGTGCTAGCGACACAACAGCCTGTGACGAACTAGGGGGCTTGTGGAGCATGGCCTTCGCTCCCGGCGAGGGCACCCGCCAATCTCTCCGAATTTTCTTCTCCCACCAGGAATATTTCCTGTAGTGCTCCAGTTTAAGGATATGCAAGCCGGGGCATGCTGGTCCCTCGCCTAAGTGAGCGCCGGCCTTCGCACAACAACAAACAACAAAATGGAGGTTACGAAGTCATGTCTCGAATCTCGGCCATGCTCGCGCTAACCTGCGCCTTCCTGCAGGTCGGTTCCCTTGCGAACGCAGCGACAAACGGAGAACAGAATCCGGCTCAGCAGGTCAATGCAGTCATCGAGTGGAATCGAACTCTTCTGACGATCGTTCGCGCCCCGGATCCAGCATGGCTTCCGCTGAGCACGAAGACCGCTCCCGATCCTTCGTATCCCGGAGCGCACAGCGCAATCAGCAAGGCGGGTGCGACCGTGCTGACTTCTTATTTCGGTAATCAGTTCACTCTTGATGTCACTTCCGAATCGTTGGAGGAGTGACGTGCCACTTCACCAGCTTCTCCGCATCGGCCGAAGCAGCGGGACTGAGCCGAATTTTCGCGGGCCAACATTTCAGAACGGACCACAATGCGGGCAAGACTCTGGGCGGGAAGGTAGCGGAATGCGTCGACAACCGAATCCTGCGTAAGAAGGACAAGTAAAGATCAGGTTACTGACAGGTGCATGGAGCTAATGATTGATTTTCTTGTGTTCGTTGCCAGTCAAAGGATTCCTCGGGACCGGCGCCACCTTCGAGGCTGATCTCAACCTCGTCGTGCAGTTGGTGATGGCAGTGGCGCTGGTTGCGGGGGTCCTTCTTGCGAAACAGAAACGTTATCGAGCACACGGTATTTGTCAGGCGACGGTACTGCTCCTCAACTTGTTGATGATCGGGCTCGTGATGTTGCCCGCGTTTCGGCGACAAGTAACTCCAAGGTTTGCCAGGGCGTTTCATCGCTCTTATTACGCTGTGCCTATGATTCATGGGGCTCTGGGAATGGCGGCTGAGTCTCTGGGACTTTATATAGTTCTCGTAGCGGCCACTAACGTTCTTCCGGTGGGGCTGCGCTTCAGAAACTGGAAGCGATGGATGCGAACCGAGTTTGTGCTTTGGTTAGTTGTTGTGATCACCGGTGTCGGGACTTACTACGCGTGGTATATCGCGCCCTTCCGCTGAAGGTTCGGCTAGAAGCCTGGGGCTGGAAGCCAGACGCCCATTGGCATTCCAGCCCGCAACTATTTACCATGTCACCCGATGGCCCGCGAGACCCTGGTCGACTCCCGGCAAGAGATCCTGCGCACCGCCGCACGCCTGTTCCAGCAGCGCGGCTACGACGCGACGTCTATGAATGACGTTGCCGGCGCGCTCAAGCTCAGCAAGGGCGGCCTCTACCACCACTTCCAGAGCAAGGACGAAATCCTCTACGAGATCATGAACCACGCCATGGAGATCACACAGGAACGCGTGCTCAATCCCGTCCGCGGCATCGCCGATCCTGAAGAGCGCCTGCGCACGCTGATCCGCCTGCACATCGAGGTCGTGCTAAGCCCGCGCGATCGCGAGATCACAGTGATGCTGCACGAAAACCATCCCTTGCCCCCGGCGCTGCGCAAGCGCATCAACGCCCGCAAAAAGGAATACATTCACTTCCTCGAAAACCTGATGGCCGAAGTTCAGGAAAAAGTTCAGGAAAAAGTTCAGGAGAAAGGTCAGAGCAAAACCCAGCCGTCTCACGCCAGGGGAAAAGTCACTCCGCGTGCCGCTGCCTTTGCCCTGCTCGGCATGATCAACTGGATCTACCAATGGCACAAACCGGAAGGCGACCTGCAGGCACAAAATCTGATTCCGCAGTTCACCGATCTGGTCTTCGGCGGCATCTTCGCCTGAAAACGCCATGAAGACAGCCTTCACCAGCCTTTCCGAGGTCGATCGACAACGCGCCCAGAGCGGCAAGCCATACCAAGAGTTTCTCCGCGTGCCAGCCATGAGCGCCGGCCTCTACGTCCTGCCCCCCGGAGGCACAGACCTGCAGAGCCCTCATCACGAAGATGAGATCTACTACGTAGTCCGCGGCCGCGGCCGCTTCAAAGCTGCCCCGAAGAACGGGAAGAAGACCGCGAAGTATCCGCCGGCAGCGTAATCTTCGTCGCCGCAGAAGTCAGCCATCGCTTCTACGACATCACGGAAGAACTGGCAGTCCTGGTGGTGTTCGCGCCGGCGGAAACTTAGACTTGCGCGCAATGAATTACCCGATCATACCCATGCACCCGAGGATGTGGCCTGCAGTTCGCGAGATTTATCGCGAGGGCATCGCCACTGGAAACGCAACGTTTGAAACCGAACTTCCAGATTGGGAGAAGTGGGATAGCAACCATCGCCAGAACTGTCGATTAGTCGCCCTGGAACCGATTGCGGACGACTCCGTGGATTCTTTGATTCCTCTTGGCGAGCTTCGCGTCCTCGGATGGGCCGCGCTCAGTCCGGTCTCGAATCGCCGCGTCTACTCTGGAGTTGCGGAGGTCTCCGTCTATGTCGCTGCTGCGGCACAGGGTTGTGGCGTGGGCAAGTCGCTGCTGAAGGCCCTGATCGAGGAATCCGAAGTCAACGGAATCTGGACCCTGCAAGCCGGCATCTTTCCCGAGAATGCCGCCAGTATCGCTCTCCACAAGTCCTGCGGATTCCGCGAAGTTGGCGCGAGGCGCCGCGTCGGCAAGCTCGGCGACACCTGGAGAGATGTGCTCCTGCTAGAGCGCCGCAGCCAGGTCGTAGGAAAGTAGCGCCGGCGTCCCGCCGGCTTTTTCCTGCAACAAGATGGAATATGCCAAGTGTGGACGTGCACTGCTCTCCGCCTCTATCCACGAAGTTATCCGCAGATGCCTAGCGAATCCCGGCCAAGAAAAAAGGCGAGCAAAAGGCCCGCCCGAAGTCCGTAGGCAAACGCAGCTCAATCCGCCGGAACCAGCTTCTCTTCCACTCCAGCGACCTTTCTCACCTCAACTCCCCAACCCCTTCGCCACGCCCGCTCCGTAAGCCGGATCAGCCTTGAAGAGATGCTTGGATCTGCAGCTCTCCTTCTCGCTGAACTCACGCCAGATCGTAGCGATCAAGGTTCATCACCTTGTTCCACGCCGCCGCGAAGTCCTTCACAAACGTCTCCCTCGCGTCGTTAGAGGCATAAACTTCCGCGATTGCCCGGAGTTGGGAGTGCGAACCAAATACCAGATCGACGCGCGTACCAGTCCACTTGACTTTGCCCGTCGCTCGGTCGCGGCCCTCAAACACGCCTTCGGAAGTAGAGGAGGCCTGCCACTTCGTATTCATGTCGAGCAGGTTGACGAAGAAATCATTCGTCAGCGTCTCAGGCCGCTTGGTGAAGACGCCGTGTTGGGCCTGTCCGAAGTTCGCATTTAGGGCGCGCAAGCCTCCGACGAGTACCGTCATCTCCGGGGCAGTCAGTGTCAGCAACTGCGCCCGATCCACCAGCAACTCCTCAGCCGACAGGACCTGTCCACTTCGCAGATAGTTGCGGAACCCGTCCGCGATCGGCTCCATTACGGCGAATGAATGCACGTCGGTCTGCTTCTGCGAAGCATCGGTGCGCCCCGGCGAGAAGGGAATCTTCACTTTGTGCCCGGCCCTTTTCGCAGCTTCCTCGACGGCTGCGCTGCCGCCCAGAACGATCAGGTCAGCCAGCGAGACCTGCTTCCCTTTGTTCCGGCCTTTGTTCCCGTTGGACTTGTTCCCGTTGGACTGCGAGCTGTTGAACTCCTCTTGGATCGCCTCCAGCTTCTTGAGAACCTTCGCCAGTGCGACCGGCTGGTTCACTTCCCAATCCTTTTGCGGCGTGAGCCGAATGCGTGCCCCGTTCGCCCCACCGCGCTTGTCGGAGCCGCGGAACGACGCCGCCGATGCCCAGGCAGTCGTGACCAGTTGGGAGATCGACAGTCCGGATGTAAGGATCTTCGCCTTGAGAGCAGCAATGTCTTTCTCCCCGACCAATTTATGATCCACGACGGGGACAGGGTCTTGCCACACCAGAGACTCCTTCGGAACGAGCGGGCCAAGATAGCGCGCGATCGGCCCCATGTCGCGGTGCGTCAGCTTGAACCATGCCCGTGCAAATGCGTCTGCCAACTGATCCGGATGCTCGTAGAAGCGCCGTGAAATCTTTTCGTAAGCGGGGTCGAACCGCAAGGAGAGGTCCGTGGTCAGCATGGATGGCGCGTGGCGCTTTGACGGATGGTGCGCATCCGGCACCTTACCATTGCCTGCGCCATTTTTCGGTGTCCACTGATGCGCACCGGCCGGACTCTTCGTCAGTTCCCATTCATAGCTGAACAGGTTGGTGAAGAAGTCGTTGCTCCACTTAGTAGGCGTTGTAGTCCAAATGACTTCCAGTCCACTGCCGATAGTGTCACCGCCGTGACCTTTACCAAGTTTATTCTTCCATCCGAGGCCTTGATCCTCAATGTCGGCACCTTCTGGTTCGTTGCCCACATATTGAGCGGGAACGCCAGCGCCGTGGGTTTTGCCGAAGGTGTGGCCGCCGGCAATGAGCGCAACTGTCTCCTCGTCATTCATCGCCATGCGGGCAAAGGTCTCCCGGATATCCCGTGCCGCGGCAATCGGATCCGGCTTTCCATTCGGCCCTTCCGGATTCACATAGATCAGGCCCATCTGCACGGCCCCGAGCGGCCTCTGAAGATCACGATCGCCGCTGTAGCGCTCGTCCGCCAGCCACTTGCCCTCTGGGCCCCAGTTCAACTCTTCGGGCTCCCAGACGTCCGCGCGCCCGCCGCCAAAACCGAATGTCTTGAAGCCCATCGATTCGAGGGCGACGTTGCCGGCGAGAATCATGAGATCGGCCCAGGAAATTTTCCGGCCATACTTCTGCTTGGTTGGCCACAGCAGCCGGCGTGCCTTGTCGAGGTTCACGTTGTCAGGCCAGCTGTTGAGCGGAGCGAAGCGCTGCTGACCGGCCCCGGCCCCGCCGCGCCGTCGCCGATGCGGTACGTGCCCGCGCTGTGCCACGCCATGCGAATGAAGAGCGGCCCATAGTGGCCAAAGTCCCGGCCACCACTCCTGAGAATCCGTCATTAAGGCATGCAGGTCCTGGATCACTGCATTCAGGTCGAGCGTCTTGAACTCTTCCGCGTAATTGAACTTCTTACCCATTGGATCGGATTTTGGAGAATGCTGGTGCAGGACCTGCACGTTCACCTGATTCGGCCACCAGTCCGTATTCGTGTAAGACTTGCGGGCGCCGTGCGCTACTGGGCACTTCGATTCGGTTGCGGTGTTTTTTTCCTTGGCTTCGGGGACAACACTCCCCGATGAAGTCGCGAGTGTATTTTCCATATGTTTTCTTCCTTCGAATCTTGACTGGGTGATGCGTGAAAAAAGCTACTTCTTGGTACGGCAGCGGCCACAAAGCCCAAAGACCCCCACCTGCGGCTGCGTCAGATCAAAGCCGCGCGGCGCATGCCGCGACAGCTTCTTATAGTTGATGAAATCCCCTTCAATATCCTGCACCGCCTTGCAGCGCATGCACACCAGGTGATGATGCGGTTCAAGATTGCCTTCCACCAGCAGCGTGGAAGCATGAGGGCTCACTTCCCGCAGCAGTCCGTGCTCCACGAATAGCCGCAGGTTCTTATAGACTGTCGCCAAAGAGATAGATGGCGTTCGCTGCCGAACAGCTACATAAATAGTTTCCGGGGAGTGGTGTCCAGGACTGGCCACGACAGCCTCGTAGATGACCTGCCGCTGATGCGTGGCCGCCAGTCCACACTTCCAGGCGAGTTCGCGAAACTGTTCGTGAGAGGATGGCACGGCGTCGGACATTCTGTGTTAGATGAGAATCATTATAGTCCAAGAATAGTTTGCAAAGTCAAGAGAGTGAGGAGGGCTAGTGCCTCAGCCAGAATCCACAAGACAGTGCGAATTACTCCGAGGATGGCTGCTGGCCTGAGTGACCACGTTTGGAGTCTTGAGGAAATCGTAATGATGGCCGATAGGTACATGCCGAAACCCAGCAACCGCGGCCCTTACAAGAAAAGAGTGGCGTAAAATGAAATGGACCCTGCGGCTGTTGGCACTAGCCAGCACTACCGCGTGCAACCATTGCTGGCACCGACAGGGTGTGCCCCATGAAATCTTTTCGAGGATCGCTCATGGTAGGGTTGGCAGCAGTTGCAACGATTCTTGCCGGGCCGTCGCCGCTTGTCGCCCGACCGCGCCGACAGCGCCACCGAGAGCCTCACTCGACGGAACCTGGGAAGGAAAAATGAATGACCTTCCGGCAATCGAACTAAAGATTGACAATTCCACCGGTAAGATCAGCGGCACGATGCTTTTCTATTTTCAAGAACGCAGTGACCCCAGTGAGCCCTGGCACGTAACGGGTGGAAAGCCTGCACCGCTGTTGCTCCCACACGTGGAAGGGAACATTCTTACATTTGAACTCCAGCATCACAAATGTCACAACTGCGCGGAACTCGGTCCCAACCAAAAGTTCCGCGTAGAGCTTAAGGAGCCAAATGAGGCACGTTTATGGATGTGGGAAAATCAAGACGCACCTAAAGACCGGGCCCCGGTTTGAAGCTGGAGCGGAGAGTCGAGTCTGCACCGCCACCAAAAGCTGCCAAAACACCACCTGGCTCGCTAAAATAAAATCAACGTGATGCGCAGATTTTTTATCCTGCCAAACCAAACTTGCCGCAGGAACAAACTCACACCCCACGGTGTCTACCAAAGAATGACCCGCCGCACAGCTACGTCTCGATAGCTCAGGGCCTGATCCCAATCCGACGGAGGCAGCCCGTGCTCGAAGCCATCAGCCTCACCAAACGCTACGCCTCAATCCCTGCCGTTCAGGAAGTTTCCTTTGCTCTGCAGCCCGGGCAGGTCTTGGGCTGTCTTGGCCCCAACGGATCGGGAAAGAGCACTACCGTAAAAATGCTGACCGGGTTGCTCGATCCCACTCTGGTCAGGTCCTATTCCACGGCCAGGACATCCGCAAGGATCTTGTCGGCTACAGAAAACGTCTAGGTTACGTGCCCGAGGAGCCCAATCTGTACCCCTATCTCACCGGACGGAGTACCTCGAGATGTCGGCACACTCCGTGGCATGCCGGCCTCTCGCCTATCGCAAAAAATTGATGCCCTGTTCGAGTTGTTCGCCCTGTATTCTCACCGGCATTCCTCGATCGCCTCCTATTCCAAGGGAATGCGGCAGCGCGTCCTGCTAATCGCCGCCCTCATGGACAATCCGGAGATTCTCATCTTCGATGAACCGCTTTCTGGCCTCGACGTAACCTCCGCCTTAGTGCTGAAGAATCTGATCAGGACCCTCGGCCAACATGGTCGAGCGGTGTTTTATTGCTCTCACGTCCTCGAAGTGGTGGAGCAGGTTTGTTCCCATCTCCTGATCCTGCGCAAAGGCCACGTCATCGCATACGACACCACAGCCGGCATTCAGAACGACATCGAGCACCGCTCGCTGGAGCGCACCTTCATGCACCTGGTCGAGGAGGTCGACGCGGAGAAGATCACCAGCGACATCCTCAGCGTAATGACGACGAACGCCGCATGACATCTTTTCCAGCAAATTCGCTAAGGCATAGTTGGCAGGCGCAAGCCCAACGTCCTTTCTTCCGGCTGGTCAGCTTGTTCGTAGACCGCATCTTTCACGGGGGCGGCGAATCCTCCGAAGATGATCTCGACTTCGGCCTCGGCCTGATCCTTTCCCTCCTGGCTCTGCCCGGCGGACTTATTCCATTTTCTTGTTCAACAAGTATGGCTCCCTGCTGCAGTGGATACGCGGCCAGCACAACTTCGATCCCCTTGCTGCTGCCTTGCCCGACGAGTATTTCTTCATCGTCCTTTCCATGGTCGTGACCCGGACAGTCGCGGTCTGGCGCTGGGATAGCATCTTCCCCGATCGCCGCGACTACGCCAACCACTTCCCCTGCCTATTTCGACCCTCTCATTTTTCTTGCTAACCTGGGCGCCATCGTGTTTCTCACCCTCGTGCTGGCCTTCGACGTAAACGCAGCTTCGGCCGTGCTGTTTCCCGCCGTAGTGAGTGCATCGCAGGTGACTTTCCTCTACATCGCGCAGTTCGCCGCCATCCATTTGCTTGTGGTAATGACGGCAAGCATCTTCAGCTTTTTCGCTATCTTTGCCGTCGTTGGCGTGCTGATGTCAGCTCTTCCCTATTCCGTCTTTCGCCGGATTTCCCTCTATGTGCGTGGCTTGATTCTCGTCTGCCTGCTGACTCTGCTCTTCACCAGTTTCGCAGTACCTGCCCTGGTTGATCGGCTTCCCCAAACTCCGCATTCTCCCATTCGGCTCTTGCCCTCAGTCTGGTTTCTCGGATTGTGCCAGTTGCTTAGAGGCAGAGCCGATCCATCGCTTGCCCTGATGGGCCGGATGTCGATCCTCGGGTCACTCTGCGTTGCCGTGATCGCAATCGCCGCCTACGCCCTCAGCTATCGGCGATGTTTCATCCGCATTCCAGAAAGCTTCGACATAACTCCGGAAACAAGCCGCGGCTATACCTCGATGTTGTTTTCAATTCTCGACCGCACCATCTTGCGAACTCCATTCCAGCGGGCAGGCTATCGCTTCGTGATGAGGACCCTGGCGCGTAGCGAGCGCCACGCCTTGGTTTTTGCAGGATTCATTGCCTTGGGACTTGTCATCGCTTCCCAGGTTCTTTTCGCTACGTTCAGCGGGAACGCCATCGATGCCGGCAGTGTCCCCTCGCCCGCGTTGCTCTCGATTCCGTTCATCCTGGTCTACTGCATCCTCGTCGGCCTGCGTTTTGTTTTCGACATTCCGACCGACCTGCGACCCAATTGGATTTTCCGCTTCTCGCTCGACAAGACGGCCCGCGAATGCACCCCGCTGGTGCGAAGAGTCATGCTGACGTTTATCCTTCCGTGGGTTTTCGCTGCTATCTTTCCCGTGTCTCTGTATCAGTGGGGCTGGACCACCGCCCTGCTGCAGACTGCTCTGATCACCATCTGGTCGGTGCTTCTCGCCGACATTTTGCTCGTCCGCTTTCGCAAAGTTCCATTCACCTGTTCCTATCCGCCATTTCGCCATTCCGCCATTGTGGTAATGCTCGTCTACTTCTTTGGCTTCTCTGCGTTCGTAGCTATAACCTCACGTCTCGAGTATTGGGCTTTGCTCAATCCCGCGTTGCTGCTCCTCTTCATTCCCATCACCTTCGTCGCCTGGTACGCTCGATCGCGTTTTCAGCAAGACACGACAGCGCCCGACATGCAACTGATCTTCGAAGAAAAACAGCCGGTAGACTTCGAAGTCCTGGATCTGGCCCATTGGTCTTAACAAGCCGTCAGCGGGGAGAAGAGTTTCGGGTCCTTAATCTCTCCGTTCTTTGGAGAGACAAGGCCGTGAGTTGCTAGCAGCCAGCGGCAGGGCGGCAGCTTACGCGCATTCCTCAGAGCTTTGGATCTCAACCCGTGAGACTGCCTCCGGCTGCTTGACTACCGCTGCTCGTTCGCCCCGCCGGATCAGCACAATCGCTCCTAGAATCGCGACTGACGCCAGCACTACGCGCAAAGACAAAGGCTCGCGCGCCAGCAGCCATCCTAGAATCACCGCGACCACTGGATTCGCATAAGTATGCGTCGCCACCAGCGCCGGTGGAACGCGCTGCAGCAGCCATGTGTAAGCCGTGAACGCCACCACTGATCCGAACGTGATCAGATAACCGAGACCAAACACGGATCGCAACGATATACTCGCCCAGTGCGTCTGCTGGAACTCGCCCGTAACTCCCGCCGCAATCAGCAGCATGAATGCGCCGCAGAGAGTCGGCAGCGCGGTTCGCCCTAGCGCGTCCGAAGGCAGTTTGAGCCGCGGCGAAATCACAACGCCTAACGACCACGACAAAGAACCGAGAAGCACCGCCACCAATCCCCACAGGCTCGAGCCCTTCACGGTGAGTTCCGCGCCAGTCAGCATGGCGACGCCCACCACGCCGAGACCCAGGCCCAGCGCGCTGAGCGGGCTGGGCTTCTTCTGACCCATCATCCAGCCCAGCACCAGGATGAACATCGGCTCGGTCGCAATCAGCAGAGCCGCCAGCCCCGAACCCACATACTGCTCCGCCCAATGCAGCGTGCCATGCCCGATTAGGAAGAAGAGCGCGCCCAACGCAAATCCCGCCACCCATTGTTGCCGCGTCGGTCGAAACCCGCGCCGCCAGGCCCAAGCCAGCATGATCCCACCCGCGATCGAGTGCCGGATCCCCGCCGTCACCAGCGGTGGAATGGTCCCGACCGCATAGCGGATCGCGAGGTATGTCGATCCCCATATGACGTAGATCGCAACGAAGGCCAGCGCCAGCTTGATGGCGTCGCTCTTGTCGCGCGAACTCCCGGGTTTGGGATTAGGCACTATCACGGGTCTACCACCAATATTTATCATCTTGCCGTTGCGGAGCATGGCCAAAATCTGAGAGGGCTGATCGAGAATCATGGAAATTGACCTCCGAATTGACTAACCCGTTAAACCTTGTTAATAGGTTATAAACGATAGTAGCCGTCCATATATAACTTGTCAATACAATTTTGATGGTTATATAATAGGCAAGGAGCATTTGCCCTCATTTCGCGATGACCGAAACCAAACTTGAGAGACGACGCCCACCCAAATTCGAACTGATCGGAGGAAACCTCTGCCTCGATTTCATCAACACGCTTGACGATCGTCCGAGCGCCCAACCCAAAGATTTGCTTAGGAACTACTACGAACTGTTGCGTTTCAGCGAAGATACCGGGATCCTTGCGGCGAAGATAGTTGATTTTTTCTTCGAGAACGTTCATGAAATTGCCGAGGATGCCGCGGACGCGCTGCGCCGCGCCATCAATCTGCGCGAAGCCATGTACGAGGTCTTTTCGGCGTTGATGAACCGGAAAGCTGTGCCGCAGGCGGCGATGGATGCGCTCAATGCCTATATCCAGGATGCAGCGCTGCATTCGCGGCTGGTGCCAGACGAAGGACGCTGCGCATGGCGCTTCGACAAGATGGGGGCCAACCTCGACGCGATGCTGTGGCCGATCGCGCGGGCGGCCGCGGACCTGCTGGTCTCAAGCGATCTCGCGCTGATTCGCGCCTGCTCCTCACCCACCTGCCAGTGGCTGTTTCTCGATACCAGCAAGAATCACCACCGCCGCTGGTGCAGCATGAGGCAGTGCGGCAACCGCGCCAAGGCGCGGAAGTTTTACGCGAAGAAGAGGGAGAGCGAAGGAGAGAATTGCTGATTGCTGATTGTTGATTTTGATCCGTTAACGAAGCCGGCCTGCTTGAATCTGAAACGCTTTTCATTCCACATTTTGAAACTTACAATTGATTCCCCATGAGCGACGAAGCCCAGAACCCGTGCCCCACGCCCGTTTCACTCGCCCAGTTCACGGGATACTTCCTATGGCTGGGGACGGTTGGCTTTGGCGGTCCTATTGCGCTGGCCGGACGCATGCAGCAGGACCTGGTGGATGGACGCGGCTGGATCTCGCGGGAAGAGTACGTGGAAGGGTTGGCGCTGGCTCAACTCGCGCCCGGACCGCTGGCGGCGCAACTGGCGATGTATCTCGGGTACGTGCGTGCCGGCATTCTGGGAGCGACTCTGGTGGGAATTGCGTTCGTGCTGCCGTCGTTTCTGATGGTGCTGGCCTTGTCGGCGGCCTACATGCGCTTCGGTGGGCTGAACTGGATGCAGGCGGTTTTCTACGGCATAGGCGCAGCCGTCATTGCCATCATCGCGCGCTCTGCGGTCAAGCTCACCAAGATCATTCTTGGCAAAGAACCGCTGCTGTGGGGAATTTTTCTGGTGCTTGCCGTCTCTACCGCGTGGACATCGCGCGAGATTATCTGGCTGGTTGTGGCCGGGGGCTTGATCAACCTGGCAGTCAAGGCAATTCCCGCGCACAGCACGGTGGTCGCGAGTGTCATCTTGCCGTTGGGCTTGGCTCTTCCACCCGGCGGTCCGGTGTTGCAGATTTTTCTGTTCTTCGCCAAGGCGGGACTGTTTGTCTTTGGCAGCGGCCTCGCCATCGTGCCGTTTCTTTACGGCGGCGTGGTCGAGGGGCATCACTGGCTCAATGATCGCCAATTTGTCGACGCGGTGGCGGTGGCGATGATCACCCCCGGCCCGGTCGTGATTACGGTGGCCTTCATTGGATACGTCGTGGCGGGAGTCGCGGGCGCAACGGCTGCAGCGCTGGGAGTTTTTCTTCCCGTCTATGCGATGGTCTTGTTGCTGGCGCCTTCCTACAAGCGCTGGGCGAAGAACCCGCAACTGAACGCCTTCGTGCGCGGCGTGACGGCCGCAGCGACTGGAGCGATTGCCGGGTCGGTGGTGGTGCTGGCGCGCCGGTCGATTTACGACTGGCCAACGCTGCTTATCGCCGTTATCACTTTGGCCGTGTTGTTCAAGTGGAAGGTACCGGAGCCGCTGTTGATCGCGGTTGCGGCGGTGGTTGGGCTGATACTGCGGGGGCATGTTCTGTGATTCACCTGAGAACAGACTGTTTCTCACCGAGCTTCCACGCCGATTCGGAATGACGGGTAAAATGGGGGGCTACTCCCGGAGGATCCCTGTGATCGGTCGTTTTCTTGCTGTCTCACTACTGTCAGTTACGGCTTTTGCGCAGAACGTTGTTCACTACACTGCCACCAACGCGAACGTGAAGTACTTGTTCGCAACCGCGGAGCCTGTGGCGCGGTTGAAGTCGGGCGACATACTTGACACGAACACGCTGGATTGTTTCGGCAATGCGATCAAGAAGCCGGGCGACACGCTGAGCCAGGTGAAAGGCGACAATCCGCTGACAGGGCCCTTTTTTGTTGAGGGCGCGGAGCCGGGGGACACGCTTGCCGTCAAGATTCTCGAGCTTGACGTGGACGGCGACACCGGCGTGGGCGCGTTCGCTCCCGGATTTGGCGCGCTCAATGAGACCAACTACACGCCCATGCTCAATGCTCCGCTGCCGGAGAAGATCTGGTTCTATCACGTCGATCATGCCGCGAACACGGGAACCTTCAAGGCGCTCGATTCCGATTTCTCGGTGAAGATTCCGCTGCATCCTTTTTTCGGGTGCATCGGCGTGGCGCCGGCGGAGGGCGAGGCGCGCAGTTCGGTGGTTCCCGCGGAATTTGGCGGGAACATGGATTCGCCCGAAGCCAGCGTGGGCAACACGGTTTATTTTCCGGTGAACGTGAAGGGAGCACTGTTCTACATTGGCGATGGACACGCCGCCATGGGCGATGGAGAGGTCGCGGGCACGGCCATCGAGGTTCCGCTGAAGGCTAGAGTGCGGTTGAGTGTGATCAAAGGACGTACTATCGCGTGGCCGCAGTTTGAGAATGACGACGCTATCATGACCGTGGGCGCATACCGTCCGCTGGACGATGCGTTGCGCATCGCGTTCACCGAGCTTGTGCATTGGATCCACAAGGACTACGGGTTGTCGGAGCTGGATGCTTACGAACTGCTGTCGCAAGTTGGGAGGATTCATCTTAATGAGATGGTGGATCCAAACTATGTGATCGTGGCTTCGATTCAGAAGAAGTATTTGCCGGCGAAGAAGCAGTGAAGGCTCTCTAGGAAGAGAGAAATCGGGTCTAGTTTAAGTCGGAATATAATGCCGAAGCCGGACACGGTTGACGCACCTTCAAACGGCGACCGCAGCGGCAGCACTCCGATATTAATCGGAGTGCTGCTCCTAGCAAGCGGGCTAACCATGAACTACCTGTTCGAGCGCCACAACGTTTTCAAGCTCTGGGAGAATTCGACGCCGGTATCGTGGGCCGATGTATTCTATCCGCCATTGTGTGTTTTTCTGTCGCTCACAGGCATTGTCTTGGCCGTCGGTGGTGCGATAAGCCGCGCCAGCATTCGACGACTACTAAGGCGGGCTTTCGCGATCGTGATTCCATTAACCATTCTCTACACTTTGTTCACTTTCGCTATGCAGTTTATGCAAACGGGAGCCGACCGTTTGGGGGAATGCCCCGGTCTCAACCAAGCCGCTTCTGTCTCCAACGTGATACCCGCGTCCACGTGGGGGCCAGGTCAGCCCGCTGTCGGTTGCGAGGTAGAAAGGCGAGGCATATTCCTTTCCTATTACAACTATCTTTCGGTTTACGGCATAACAGACGCAGCGGCGCAGCAACGTGTTCTGGACGGAGTAGCCGAGCAGCTTCGGCAAGCCCATACGCATCCTGTGCAAGTAATGTTCCACGACAAGGAGAACTGGTCGGTCCGCCAACTGGAAAACGGAGGGCCCTCCAATCAAAGGGTCCTAGCAAGCTGATCCGGGTTGTGAACATAGGATAAGTCGAGAAAACATGGCCGCACAGCCTTCCATCACGAACCAGGATTCCTGGCCGGAATTGCGGCTTGCGGCTTGGCAGGATACTTATGCCACGCTGCACATGTGGACGCAGGTGGTGGGGAAAGTGCGGCTGGCGTTGAGCCCGCGCGTGAACCACTGGTGGGAGGTTGCTCTTTATGTCAATGCGCGCGGACTGACTACTTCTGCGATTCCTTACGGAGACGGGATTTTTGAAGTCCGGTTCGATTTTATCGACCACAAGTTGATTATTGAGACCAGTTGGGGTGCGTCGAAGACGATGGAACTGGAGCCGCGATCGGTCGCCGAGTTCTATGCGGAGTTTATGGCGGCCTTGCGGTCGCTGGGCATCGAGGTGAAAATCTCGACGTTGCCCTGCGAAGTGCCGAACCCGGTGCGCTTCGAGCGCGATACGCAAAATGCTTCCTATGATCGCGAGTATGAGCACCGTTTGTGGAAAGTGTTGGTGTTGTGCGACATGGTTTTCAAGGAATTCCGGGCCGGATTCATTGGGAAAGATAGTCCTGTGCATTTTTTCTGGGGAAGCTTCGATCTTTGCGTGACGCGCTTTTCGGGGCGGCGGGCTCCAGAACGCCCGGGGGCGGATTCGATTACGCGCGAGGCGTATTCGCATGAGGTAATCAGCGCGGGATTCTGGCCGGGCGGGGGCGAAGTTAAAGGTGCGGCGTTTTATGCTTATGCCGCGCCGGAGCCGCCAGGGTTTGCCGAGGAGAAAGTGAAACCTGCGGCGGCTTTTTATCATCCGGGGATGAAGGAGTTTCTGCTGATGTACGACGATGTGCGCCTTGCTGCTTCACCCCGCGAGGCCTTGCTCGGCTTCCTGCAGAGCACTTATGAGGCGGGGGCGAATCTGGCGAGGTGGGACCGGAGGGAACTGGAAAGAGGTTAGCGCAGTGGCGGAACGCCTTGCTTGGCCGCGGGCGCTTCCGACCTGCTAGGGATCCTTCGACTGCGGTTGTGCTTCGCTTTTGCGAAGCACAACCTCCGCTCAGGATGACAGAGGAGACTGAAATGGCGAAGAAATGCAAGCATCTCGATCAGATTAAGATCACTACCACCGACATACACGTTTGTGAGGAGTGCGTGAAACTCGGCGACACCTGGGTTCACCTGCGTTTGTGCATGGTATGCGGGAACGTGGGCTGCTGCGATTCGTCGAAGAACAAGCACGCGACGAAACATTTCCGGCACACCGGGCATCCGGTGATGCGCTCGATTGAGCCGGGAGAAGATTGGATATGGTGCTACGTGGATGAGATGATTGTGGGCGCGGTCGCGGCTTAGGCAGCTTCTCTCCCACGCCCAACAAAATGGCTACACCCTAGAGCTTGTAACCGCGAAGTTGACGATGAAAATCCGCGGAGGACGCAAGAAGAGCGGCTTTTTCAAATGACTAAGCTTGGAGGGAAGACGAAAAGGTTCTGGAAAAAATTGAAAGGGCCGTGACATTGGTTATGCTCTAGCTGCCGCCTCCTGCGAGGGAGCCAACAGCGTGGACGCATGCACCGTCACAGCCCCTTGATGCGATCACTGCTTTCACAGTCCCAAACCCCAACTGCACCTCGCAGCGCCGTCGGTTTTTTCAGGTTTGGCTGCCCCTCGGGTTGCCCCGCTTGGCTGATCACTCAGTCTACCTCGGGTCAGCAAGTTTTATTCGCTGTCCCTTTCGACCGTCGACGAGAGCAACCTTAACAGAGCGTTCATAAAAGTCAACGCAAACTATTGGTGCAATGCGACGGATTCGTCCTGTGAATAACTGAAGTTGCAACTTGCTGCATAGACGGAGCTTACGAAAAGGCGCTACTAATTCGGGACTGCTTTTACACAAAACTTTCACAACGCGCGAGAGCAGGAGAAATCCACAGTCTGCACCAAAGATTCATCTTGACGCAGAAGCATTCCCGGCGCATCTTGCTAACAGTACAAAAGAATTCGTGATGTCAGAACTCGTGGCCTATGTGGACGGTGGTTCCCTGGGCAATCCAGGGCCATCGGGTATTGGAGTTGTGATCGATGGCTGCGAAAGCGGTCCTATCCGCATCTCGCGGTGGATCGGGCACCAGGATAACAACGTTGCGGAGTATGTGGCGCTGCTCGAAGCCCTGCAGTACGCGGTGTCTCTGAAGGCTAAGGCGCTGCACGTTTACTCGGATTCGCAGGTTGTGGTCCGCCAGATGCGCGGCGAGTACATCTGCCGCAGCTCGCGCCTCTACTCTTTGCACTGGACTTGCCGCAAGCTGGCTCGCGCCCTCAGTTTTTCCATCTCACACGTGCCGCGCGAGGATAATGCCGAAGCGAACCAATTGGCTAATACCGCAGTGCGGGAGCGAGCTGTTTAGGCGGTCTTCAGGCTTTGAGCAATTAGCAATTAGCGGTTGGCATTGGCCGAGAGGACGGTGCGGGGCACAATCCTGACGGTCCGGCTAATTGCCAGTTGCTAACTGCTAACTGCTGCGCGCTTGACACCATTCCTTCTCCGAGCGAGACTCGGATTACTCCTCGCCATGGATGATCACTCGATTGTCGGCCAGAATTCCGCATCCTCGCTCGGGACCGAGCCGCGTTTTCCGGGGGAGGATGGCGGGGAGTCGTTGGCCAAAATGGCTGAGAGCGATCTTGATGCCGCCTTGCAACTGCTGGCTGAGCGCGCCCAATACATTACCGGGGCCAGTGGGGCCGCGATTGCGCTGCGCCGGGCCGAACACGCAGACATGCTTTGCCGGGCCAGCGCGGGATCGAACGCGCCCGAGTTGGGCTCGCTGCTCTCCATGGAATATGGGCTTTCGGGGGAGAGCGTACGGACGGGGCAGGCCCTGCGTTGCGATGACACCGAAGTCGATCCACGGGTGAACCGCGAAGGCTGCCGCCAATTGGGCATTGCGTCTGTGGTGGTGATGCCGATCATGAGCGAGCGGCAGGCGCTCGGCGTCTTTGAGCTTTTTTCCGGCAACCCGCATGCGTTTGGGGAGCGTGATCTCTCGGCCTTGCAGCGGTTGAGCGAGATGGTGGAAACCGCAGTTAGGCATGCGGTGGCGGCGCACGCGATGCCGGTGGCGCAGGAAGTGGGCGGCGCGGAAGTTCACGCGTCCGGTGGGGTGGTGGCCCGGGGCTTGCCAGTTGAATCGGCTGGGAATGCGATTGTCGCGGACCTGGCAGCCGTGCTTCCGGGGAAGGATATGCCGGCCCCGGAACCGGAAATTACGGTATCGGAAAAGACAGAGCCGCAAAAGACGGAGCCCGAACCCGTCCCGAAGAAGCCGATTTACTGGTCTGCCGTAATGCGGACGCCGCAGGACGCCTC
>CAVYVQ010000038.1:0-51500 GCA_963771895.1 uncultured Acidobacteriaceae bacterium
CGGTCTGTTCGAGGCGGTTCCGCGAAACGTCATCGTACTCCCCGTGCTGTTTGAAGACCGGGTCAAAGCGGTTATTGAGCTGGCTTCGTTGAGCAGTTTCACAACTTCTCATCTGGCGTTCCTCGAGCAACTGACGGCCAGCATTGGAATCGTGCTCAACAGTATCGAGGCTACCATGCAGACCGAAGGACTGCTGAAACAGTCGCAGCAACTGGCCACCGAACTCCAGGTGCAGCAAAAAGAATTGCAGCAGACCAACGAGCAGCTCGCGCAAAAAGCGCAGCAGCTTGCCGAGCAGAACGTCGAGGTCGAGCGCAAGAACCAGGAAATCGAGCAAGCCCGCCGGGCCTTGGAAGACAAAGCTAAGGAACTGGCTCTTACTTCGAAATACAAGTCGGAATTCCTGGCCAACATGTCTCACGAGTTGCGGACGCCACTCAACAGCATCCTCGTACTCGGCCAGCAACTCAGCGAGAACCCGGACGGCAACTTGACGCCGAAACAGGTTGAGTTCTCCCGCACGATCCATGGCGCCGGGACAGATTTGCTCAACCTGATTACGGATATCCTTGATCTCTCGAAGATCGAATCAGGAACCGTCTCGGTCGAGGCCGAGGAAGTCTTCTTCGCTAGCATGCTGGACGCGGTCGAACGTCCATTCCGGCATGAAGCGGAAAACCGGCGTCTCAACTTCGAGGTGCAGACCGATCCGCACCTTCCACGGAGCGTGGTCACCGACTCGAAGAGGTTGCAGCAGGTATTGAAGAACCTTCTATCCAACGCCCTTAAGTTCACCGAAGTTGGAGGTGTTCGTCTGTCGGTATCTCTGGCCCGGGAAGGTTGGAGCGAGGGTCACCCGATTCTGAGTAAAGCGGCATCCGTCGTGGCCTTTGAAGTTGCCGATACGGGTATTGGCATTCCTCTGGAAAAGCAGCGGATCATCTTCGAGGCCTTCCAGCAGGCAGATGCAGGCACCAGCCGCAAGTACGGCGGCACGGGCTTGGGGCTGGCAATCAGCCGCGAGCTGGCCAGTCTGCTGGGCGGAGAAATTCAGCTGCGCAGTACTCCGGGCCGGGGCAGCACGTTCACTCTCTATTTGCCCCAGACTTATGTGGGGCCTTCTACGTCCAGCGCCACGACATTCGAACGAAGATCTCCGTCGTCGGTTTCCCCCGCGCCGTTATCCGTGGTGGAACATCCGGTCGAAAAAATTCCCGACGACCGGGAAAACCTGCAGCCTGACGATGCGGTGTTGCTCATTGTGGAGGATGATCCCCACTATGCGCGCGTGTTGTGCGATCTGTCTCGGGACAAGGGCTTCAAAGTTCTTGTGGCAACCCGGGGTGCGGAAGCTCTCGCGCTGGCCCAGGAGTACCATCCGACCGCAGTGTCTCTAGACGTTTTCCTGCCCGATATGCTGGGCTGGACGGTCCTGAACCACTTGAAGCAGGATCCGGCAACCAGGCACATTCCGGTTCAGATGTTGACGTTGGACGAAGACCGGCATCATGGCCTGGCTCGGGGTGCGTTTGCATTTGTTACCAAACCGACCACGCCAGAGGGGCTGGAAAAAGCATTGGCCCGCATCAAGGAATATTCCGCTCCCCGGCGTAAGCGGCTGCTGGTGGTGGAAGACAATCCCGCCGAGCAGCTCAGCATCAAGGAACTGCTGGGTTACGACGACATCGACGTTACGGTCGTTGCTACGGGCGCGGACGCAATTCGAGGTCGTTAATGAACGGACTTTCGATTGCGTGGTTCTTGACCTGCGTCTGCCCGACATATCAGGCTTCGAAGTGTTGGAACGTTTTCGCGACACTCCGTCACTGAAGCGACTTGCCGGTGGTAGTCTTTACCGGCAAGGAACTGTCTCCGGAGGAGGATGCCCGCCTGCATTCGCTGGCACGCAGCGTTGTGGTAAAGGGAGTGGAGTCGCCGGAGCGCCTGCTGGATGAGACGGCATTGTTCCTGCATCGCATAGTCGCCGATCTCCCGGTAGAAAAACAGAAACTGCTCGACCGGTTGCACCACTCTGACGATGCCCTGGTAGGAAAGCGAGTGCTGGTAGTGGACGATGACGTGCGTAATATTTTCGCCCTCAGCAGCGTGATCGAGCGCCGTGGCATGAACGTAATCACTGCCGGAACCGGCCGGGAAGCGATTGCCAAGATCGAATCGACGCCGGATATTGCGATCGTATTGATGGATATTATGATGCCGGAAATGGACGGCTACGAGACCATGCAGGTGATCCGGCAGAATCCGTCGTTCCGGCGTTTGCCGATCATTGCACTGACCGCAAAGGCGATGAAGGGAGACCGCGAGAAATGTCTTGAAGCCGGAGCGTCCGAGTATCTGGCCAAGCCCGTCAATACGGAGCAACTGCTCTCATCGCTGCGCATGTGGCTGCACAGATAACAGTTACCCGAGGCATCATTTTGTGGCCGAAACTTGAACGGAGAGACTTAGTTAGAACTCATGGGCACACAAGAAAAAATCAACATCCTCATGGTGGACGATCAGCCAGCCAAGCTGCTCAGCTATGAGGTCATGCTGGGCGGACTGGGCGAGAACCTCATCAAAGCCACTTCTGCCAAGGAAGCCCTTGAAGTTCTGCTGAAGAATGACATTGCCGTAGTGCTGATGGACGTAAGCATGCCGGATCTGGATGGTTTCGAACTGGCTGCCATGATTCGCCAGCATCCGCGGTTCCAGAGGACGGCGATTATTTTTGTCTCGGCTGTGCATCTGACCGACCTGGACCAGCTCAAAGGTTACGAGCATGGGGCCGTCGACTATATTTCCGTTCCAGTCGTTGCAGAGCTTCTGCGCGCGAAAGTCAGGGTGTTCGCCGATTTGCACCGCAAGACGCGGCAGCTCGAAACGCTGAATCGCGAACTGGAGCAGCGCGTGCTGGAGCGTACAGAGGAGTTGGCTCGCAAGGCGGAATTGCTGGTGAAGCTCAACATGGAGCTGGTGGGAAAGAATCAGGAACTGGATGCGATTATCCACACCGCTCCAGACATGATCTTTAGCCGCAAGAGTGACGGCTCCAGAGATTACATCAGCGACCGTTTTTACGACTTTACCGGCGCAGCCCCAGATTCGGCGAATGGTTTCGGCTGGCTGGATTATGTGCATCCCGAGGACAACCAAAAAGCTATGGCGGACTGGATGCGCTGCGTTGAGTCGGGGGCAAACTACGAAGCGGAGTATCGCCTCCGGTCCAGAGAAGGATCTTATCGGTGGTTCCGGGCTCGCGCGCTTCCGATTCGCGATAACGGAAAGATCGTGAAATGGTACGGAACGTGTTCCGACATTCATGACAGCAAACTGCTGGAACAATCGATTCGCGACAACGCCGCTGAGCTGGAGAAAATGGTCGACCGGAGGACGGACGAATTGCGGCGCCTTTCCATTCGCCTGATGACCATGCAGGATCAAGAACGCCGGCGGCTGGCGCGCGATCTGCACGACGGATTGGGACAGGAACTGGCCGTGGCCAAGATGGTGCTGGACAAAATGATCCTGCAGAAATCTGCCGCGCCAGAAGATGCCTGGACTCAGGCCAGCAGTATTATTGACAATGCCATTCAGCAGGTCCGCACGATGTCTCACCTTTTGCATCCACCTTTGCTCGATGAGGTCGGCCTGCTGTCGGCCCTGGCCTGGTACGTCGACGGCCTAAGCAAGCGGAGCGGAATTGAAACCTCTCTCGACGTGCAACCCGGCGATTTTCCGAGACTGGGGGCGGAGGTAGAGACCGCGGTTTTCCGAATCGTTCAAGAGGCGCTCACTAACGTCTTCCGGCATTCGGAAGCACGTAAGGTGTGGATTACGTTGACACAAAAGGACGGGATGATTGTGGTAGCTGTGCGAGACGATGGCAAGGGAATCGACAGGAAGATTGAGGAACTGCAGCCGGGCAGCGTTGGAGTTGGGATCGGAGGCATGAAACAGCGTGCCAGAGAGTTTGGAGGAGAGTTGCGGCTGAGTAATGTGCATCCCGGAACCCTCGTCGAACTCGTGATTCCCGGTAGTTCGGTTTTGCGAGAGCCAACTGCCATCCTGGACGGATGCGCCTGAAGCCGCAGTGCGGTAGCGTGAAACCTATGGAGAAGGCCCGACTGTCAGACGGAGTGATCATGGCAGACACCGTGCCGGCCATGATTTGGGCGTCCGATGCCAACGCTCTCCGAACTTATTTCAACCGGTCGTGGCTTGCGTTCACTGGAAGAACGTTGGCGGAGGAACTGGGAGAGGGCTGGACCAACGGAATCCATCCGCATGACCGGCGACGGTGCCTGGATACCTACGAGTCCGCTGTGGGCTCGCGCGTGCCTTTCAAGATGGAATACCGTCTGCGCTGTGCTGATGGGCAATATCGCTGGGTCCTGAGCCATGGGGAGCCCCGCTTCAGCGACGACGGAGTTCTTGAGGGATACATCGGAGTTTGCCTCGATATAGCCGACCAGAAGGCTGCCGAAGAGGCGCTGAAGGAAGCTCACGAGCAATTGGACGCGAGAGTAAAGGAACGCACCTGCGAACTGGATCGCGCACAGGAAAGCTTGCGGATGCTTTCCGCGCGGCTGCTGCAGATACAGGACGATGAAAGACGGCGGATTGCCCGCGAACTGCATGACACGGCGGGTCAGATACTGGTGGCTTTGAACCTGAACCTGGTTCCGGTGGAGGAGGAGCTTCTGCGGAACAACCCCGAACTCGCCAAGCAAATTACAGGAAGCCTGCAGCTTATCGAAGAGCTGTCAAGAGACTTGCGAACGATGTCTCATCTGCTGCACCCGCCATTGCTCGATGAGGCCGGGCTGCTCTCGGCTGTCCGCTGGTATGTGGAAGGGTTTGCCGAGCGCAGCAAAATCGACGTGGATCTCCATCTGGACCCCAAAGTTGGAAGGCTGCCGGCTGAACTCGAGACTGCAATTTTCCGTATCGTGCAGGAGTGCCTTACGAATATCCACCGTCACTCCGGCAGTGACTCGGCGAGCATCGTTATCACCCGCGACTTGCACAACGTAACTATCGAGATTCGTGACCAGGGCCAGGGCATGCCGATGCCAATTCGCGCCGGCGTGGGCATTCAGGGCATGGGAGAACGCGTGCGACAGTTGGGAGGACGGCTGGGGATTGAATCCGGAAATGGCGGCACTCGAATCATAGCGATATTCCCGGCTAATCCCGCTTCCCCGGAGATCTCCGCGGAAGTTGCAGATACGGTTCACCGACGATTCGCGTCAGGCGAGTTTTTCAAGTTCGATTTCGCAGCCCCAATCATCCCACCGATGCAAGACATATTTCCTACCCATTAGTTTGTTTCCGTCTCGGGACTTCCCCCGATTGGCTTGAGCGGCTGAATGGGTGAGGCTGGACTCCTGGGACAGCCCGCATGATTTCGGCCGGTGACCGATTCTTGCGACCGTAATCCCAAAACAGATTCCTTATTTATGGAGAAATGTGTCGATGGCGAAAGACAAATCAGTGTTTGGCATCTATCTGACGCGAAGCGACGTGGAATCCGCAGTAACCGCTTTGAAGGATGTTGGATTCTCAACTTTGGATGTTTCGGTTCTTTTGCCGGAAAATCTCGGTTCCAGGGAACTTGTAACCGAAAAGGGCACGAAGGCGCCGGAAGGAGCGGCTATCGGCGTTGGGTCGGGAGCGGCAGTGGGAGGCGCTGTGGGCTGGCTTGTCGGAGCGGGGGCGCTGGCGATTCCGGGAATCGGTCCGGTCATTGCAGCGGGGCCACTGGTTGCGGCACTTGCGGGGATTGGCGTAGGCGGAGCCCTCGGTGGATTTGCCGGGGTTCTTATCGGAGTGGGGATTCCCGAACATAAAGCCAAGAGGTACGAAGGAAGAGTGTTGAAGGGCGGCATCCTGCTCGCGGTTCATTGCGAAACCGCCGAGGAGATCAAGCGCGCCAAAGGACTGATGGAAATTACCGGCGCTGAGGACATTTCATCCTCAGGTGAAGCTTCGGCTGACAGAACGAGTGCTGCTTGAACTGAGCCGCGGCGCTTGCCGCTGATGCCAGAATTTTCGGGGCCTTCCGACGTCGAAGGCCCCGAGTATTGTTCGAAGACAGTTTGGATTTTCGATCTCAATACTGCGATGACTTTACCCCACGAGGATGTCGACAGTAGCAGCCTCTAGGGTAGTGGAGCTATTTCCCCGCCCCTGCAGCATGCCTCGATTCACTTTACAGCTTGAACCGGATGGAACCAGAACTACGGGAAAGTTAGGGTTAGCTTCGCAGGGAAGAATTCACAAAAACAGTTGCTCACTCCGAGCACGGAAGAGGTCCCGCTTATGACAAGAATCGGCTCGACATTGACGAAACGTCTCCTGGTGCTGGGGGTTGGTCTTTTGCTCCTAACGAGCATGGCCTGGTCTGCGGATGACAAGGACCGATCGGACATCGACAAACGCCTCGATGCATCCGCCAAGGTTCTCGACGAAGTCATGGCCACTCCAGACAAAGCCATCCCTGACAAGGTGATGCGCGATGCCAAGTGCATAGCAGTGATCCCCTCGATGGTGAAAATCGCTGTCGGTTTTGGCGGCAGCCACGGCAAGGGCGTCGCCACTTGCCGGACGGAAAGCGGCCGCTGGAGCGCTCCTGCTCCGATCACGATCACAGGTGGGAGCTGGGGATTGCAGCTCGGCGGCCAGGCCGTTGATCTTGTAATGGTCGTGACTAATGACAACGGAATGCAGCATCTGTTGTCGAGCAAGTTCAAGCTCGGTGCGGATGCTTCGGCGGCCGCAGGTCCTGTCGGACGTGACGCTGCCGCCGACACTGACGTGAAGATGAGAGCGGAGGTCCTGACTTATTCCCGGGCCCGTGGCATTTTCGCAGGAATTGATTTGAACGGTTCGGCGGTCACGCAAGACAAGGACGAAACCCGAATTCTTTACGGCAGATTCGTGCCGTTCTCCGAAATCTTGAGCGGGAAGGTCCGGCCTAAAGAGGCCAGCGAACCATTTCTATCCGCGGTAAGGAGATATTCGAGCCAAGCCAAGGAACATGGCGAAGTGAAGAGGAAGGGCAGCGCGGACACCGCCAGTCGTTGAGGGGGAAGACTGACGCTTTTGATTGGGAGCCCGGCCTGTTTCACAGGCCGGGCCCAGATTCTTAGTCAAGAAGAGGAACGAAAGATTGGAGGGATCTTCATGTCGACGATTTTGCTTATTGTTCTCGTGCTGTTGTTGCTTGGAGCTCTGCCTACCTGGCCGTACAGCAGATCGTGGGGCTATTACCCTAGCGGCGGACTCGGGCTGGTCGTCGTGGTCTTACTAGTGCTGCTTCTGGCTGGGCGGCTGTGAAAATGGGCGCCGGGCAGAAGCCCGGCGCTCGCGTACTCCGGAGGATGGTTGGAAAACGCGGGTTGCCACCGTCTTTATATTCTACATTTTGCATTTTGATTCGGCTGGCTGATCGTCGATCAGCAGGGGCGTCCGCGGGATATTTGCGTGGTACGAGGCTTGGGATTCGGGCTGGATGCCAGGGCGATTGATGCGGTGAAGCAATGGCGTTTTCAGCCAGCTATGAAGGATGGTCAGCCGGTGAACGTGCAGATCGGCGTGGAAGTTGGATTTCGGCTCTATTGATCTGAGCGCTATCCAGACTCGTTCCAATTGGAAACCCACTAGTGCGATGTGGTGGGCTTTTTTTCTGCGACGCTACGCACCCTTGAACTTCAAACGCAACACAGTTCGCCAATAGAAGTTTCGCGGGCGCCACCATAAATAAACTAAAGCCTCAACATTCAGCACCCCTTAGGTTGTACAGCAAGTCTGCCAACCAATTACAGGAGCATCCTGATGGGCCGTGGATCGCTCTGCCGCTAATCTCATTCTCGAAGGTGAATGCTCCCGGAATCATGGAGAGCAACAAACAACACTTTAGTTGGATAGAAGGAGACTACAGTGGCGACTTGCGTGATTTCCGCGACAGCAACCAATGTGATTCCAGCCAAGGAAGCAAGCAAACGGGACGAATCCGAACGCAGCCTGATTCAGCGCGCACAGCGAGGCGACGAACAGGCCTTTGCCACGCTCTTCCAGCTTCATAAGAAGCGCGTGTATTCCGTGTGTCTACTGATGACAAAGGATATGGCCGAGGCGGAAGACCTGACACAAGAGGCTTTCTTGCAGGTGTTTCGCAGCGTTGGCTCGTTTCGATGCGACTCCGCCTTTTCCACATGGCTGTACCGGATTGCCGTCAACACCGTCCTGATGAAGCTGCGCCGCCGCAAAGCCCCGCCGGTGTCTCTTGACGAGCCTGTGTCTTCAGAGTCACCGTCTCTACGGCGCGACATCGGGAGAACAGACCCGCGGCTCTGCGGCGCGATCGACCGGATTGCGTTGCGTCGCGCCATGGAGGAACTACCCGAGGGATGCCGAAGGATTTTTGCCCTCCACGAAGTTGAAGGATACCAGCATCATGAAATTGCCAAGATGCTGGATTGCTCAGTCGGCAATTCAAAATCACAGCTGCACAAAGCGAAGATGAAGATGCGCGACCTGCTGTTTCCAAAGCGGAGAATCCTGCGGCGGGCTGCGGCGACTGCGGCGACAGAGTCCTCGTCTCCCGAGAAGAGCAATAGCCGGCCTCAAGCTATTCGGCTTTTGGCTGACCTTCGTTTTCGGACTCGGCGGTACTACGCCGTTGCCAAGGTGGCTGCTGGGTCGTGCCTATGAGATTTTGACCTTCGAACGATTCACCTTCCGGGCGACGCTTGTTCCTAGGCCTGGCAGTGGCGGCTGCTTTAGAGCTGAAGATTGCAGGAACTGACAAGGGAATTTGGTGACCCCGGCCCATGCACGCCGGATACTCAGGCGTTTACGGTATTGCGACCACACGAGTGGAACTTCTATGGTGAAAAGACAGAGTTGTCAAAGAGGATTCGATGCCAGGGAAAAAACATGTACGCGGTGTGAGCGCAGAGGAGCAGAGGGAATACGAACATATCAAAGAAAGTGCGGAGAAGTCCGGACGCTACGGTAGCCGGGCCAAGGAAGTCGCTGCGCGGACGGTGCTGAAGAAGCACAAAGCTGAAGGCCACAGTAAGGGACATTGAACGGTTCATGGTTTCGCGCGCGGCGTGGGCATTTGTGCCGGCTCGCAGGTAAAAGGTTTTGGGGCCCGAAGTGAGGAAGGTGCCGCTTGGTTAGAATTCTTGTGGTAGACGACAACCCGGCGGTTCGGCACTATCTGCGGGCTCTGCTCGAGCAGCAAAGCACCTGGCAAGTTTGCGACGAGGCTCGAACCGGAAGAGAAGCGCTCCAACGCGTAGAGAGGAATCCGCCAGACATGATCCTGCTGGACTTCCAGATGCCAGATCTGAATGGACTTGATGTCGCGCGGCAAATCAACCGACTATTTCCTGAAATTCCCATCCTCATGGTCACCATACATCTATCCAAACAGTTGGCCGAGGAGGCCCGCAGGGCAGGGATTCGTGGAGCCTGCGCGAAATCCGATGTTGGTTCCATCGTCCAGGCGGTAGACGCGTTGCTCCATGCGGGAACCTATTTCCCAACAACGAATTCGCTCCACACCTAGGCTTACCTAGGCTTCCTGGTATATTCCGGCGCAGCCAATATACAGGATTCCCTGTATTCGGACCAGAATGTTACCATGCTAGTTTCTTAGTGACTCACGAAGCAAGTTTCGTTTCCGCTTGGCGAGTAGACCCTGCAGCAGCATAACAGGCAAAAACGTAAAACCAGAGCCAGCCGGAGACCTGTATCGACTTACGCGTACAAGGCTGCCTCAGAGAGCCCAGAAACATTATGGCAGTCCGCATATTGCTTGTAGACGATCATCCCATCGTGAGGCAAGGGTTGCGGACTCTGTTGGAGGGGCGGTCAGGCTGGGAAGTAGTCGGTGAAGCATCAGATGGGATAGAGGCGTTGGAGAAGATCGACGGTCTGCGACCCGACGTTGTCGTGCTCGATGTCACTATGCCTCGAATGAATGGTCTGGAAGCTTGCCGTTTAATTCAGCGAACGCGAAAGACATCCAGTCTTGAGGTTCTGTTCGTTACCCAACATGACTCTCCGCAAATGATGCGCGAAGCGCTCGATGCGGGTGCCAGAGGGTATGTTGTAAAGTCGAATGCCGCCCGCGATCTTTTGGAAGCTGTAGAGGCGGTGAGCCAGCATCGCGTTTTTACAGCGCTGGCGCGAAGTCCACAGCCTTCGTGCTAACTGTGCGACCACACGCGAGTCCGAATCTGGGGTCATACCTAGGAGGAAGCCATGAAACTTCGTATCTTGCTAGCCGACGATCACGAAATCGTACGTCGAGGCCTGTGTGCGCTCCTGCAGAAACATGAGGGGTGGGAAGTGTGCGGGGAGGCTTCCGATGGACGCGAAGCGATTGAAATGGCTAAGCAGTTGAAGCCCGATGTTGTGATCGTGGATATTGGCATGCCATACCTCAACGGCCTCGATACGACACGCCAACTGCTGCAGAACGATCCCCACTTCAAAGTCATAGTCCTGACGATTACCGATTCCGATCAAGTCATCCGCGAGGCACTCGATGCCGGTGCGCGCGGTTTTGTGCTCAAGTCCGATGCGGCGCGCGATCTGGTGTCCGCGGTTGAAGCCTTGCAGAGCAAGCGCATGTTCTTCACACCAAGAGTCAACGATCTGGTGTTGGCGGGCTTTCTGGACAAGGGGCACGCCATATCCCGGAATGAACCGCCGAATTTGCCGACGCTGACGGTGAGGGAACGGGAAGTCACCCAGCTTCTCGCTGAGGGAAAGAGTTCCAAGGAAGTGGCCTCGCTCTTGAACTTGAGCACAAAGACCGTGGAAACTCATCGCAGCAACATCATGCGGAAACTCAGCCTGCATTCCATCCGCGATCTGGTCGTCTATGCCATCAAGAACAACATTATTCAGATCCAGATGCCGCCGCAAATCCCACGCCCTACTGAAACCACTGTCGCCTGAGCGTGCGATTCGCGCCTCGCCTCAGTGGGCCGGTTCGGGTGAATAGTATCCGGTCTTTGTGCGTACCGTGAGATTGCGGTATCCCGGGGCATGTGCTTCCACGCGAACGGCCTGGTATTCCGGTTTGGCATTCTGATTCCGCGGCTTATACGCGATCATGTACTGGCTCCGGATGTCGTGCGCGACCGTTCGTGTAATGTTATCCACTTGATTGATCGTCTCGGGGAAGTAGCCACCCCACCCGTCCTTTAGACAATTGCTGGCAGCGCTTCGCGGCCTGAGTTCTGTAGTCCGAATGCCCCGTCTACAGCAAACACCTGAGTGACTCATCGCGCACATACAGGAAAAACTTACATCAGCTTTATTTCCTGGATCTTCGATCAAGCCATTGAAACTCAGAGAATTGTGATTTGGTAATTCTCGTGCTCATAGAATAGTGTTATTCACCTTGCATGATCATTCAGGACAACCTGGGGTCACTTTGCGTGGTTTTCGTTGGCAACCTGTGCTGATTGTGAGCGCAACTATTCTCAGATACAGAATCTGGTGTATAGAATCTGGTGAGAACTAGCATCGGAGTCCCTTGGTGTCTTTTCTGGGAGGTGGAGGTTGAGCGTACTTCGAATCCTCATCGCGGATGACCACGAGGTGGCGAGAAAAGGCATTCGCGCCCTGCTAGAAGACCATGTGGGATGGGAAGTTTGTGGCGAGGCCAGAGACGGCCGCGAAGCTGTCGAAAGTGCGAGCCGGCTGAAACCAGACGTGCTCTTGCTGGACGTCGGAATGCCGAATCTGAATGGGCTGGATGCGGCGCGACAGATCCTCGCAATGACACCTGAGGCTCGGATTCTGATCTTGACCGTGCACGATTCCGAACAGGTAGTACGGGAGGTGCTGGCCGCTGGAGCGCGCGGCTTCCTGCTGAAATCCGACGCCGCCGGGACCTCGTGGCGGCTGTGGAAGCGTTGCAACACCGGCGAACGTTTTTCACCCCGAAAGTGGCGCAGATGATGCTTGACGGCTATTTGCGACCTCAGGAGAGCGACGCTTCCGAGAAGTGCGTTCTAACGCCTCGGGAAAGAGAAGTGATTCAGCTCGTGGCCGAAGGAAAGACCACCAAAGAAGTTGCCACGGCCCTTAACCTCAGCGTCAAGACGGCGGAAACTCATCGTACAAACCTGATGCGCAAACTCGACCTGCATTCGGTCGCCGACCTTACGCTCTATGCCGTGCGGAACGGGATCGTTCAGGTCTACTGAGGACGCCGCCTGTCCTTTTTGGGTCTGAACCCTTGGCATGTAAAGCGACATCGCGCGTTCAGTAGGGACTTTACCGGATACCTGCCCTAGTCGGGCCCGCGTAGACTCCAGTGCAGTCGCTGTTGGTGGAATACACAGCAGAAAGGAGCGCCGATGCTCTGGACTATAGCCGTTTTGCTTTTGATCCTTTGGCTGTTGGGTATGGTTAGCTCGTACACGCTGGGTGGATTTATTCACATTCTCCTGGTCCTGGCAGTGGTTGCAGTTTTGATCCGCCTGATCCAAGGCCGAAGTCCGGTAGTGTGAATCAAAAGATCGACAGCGCAGTTTCGTCTGTTAAAAGAATTCCGAGCACAAATTTATTTCGGAGGAATAGTCATGAACGAAGATCAAGTGAAAGGTAAGGTCAAGGATGTTGCCGGTCGCATCGAACGCCAGGCGGGAGAGTGGACTGGAGATCCGCAGAAACAGGTCAACGGAGCGTTGAAACAGGCCGAGGGTAAGGTGCAAAACGCTTGGGGCAACGCGAAAGATGCCGGAAAGAAGGCTGCGGACAAGGGGACGAACAAGGAGGAGCCGGCCGATGACTCCGCTGAAACAGAAACCGAAGTAGAGGTTCGATCGCGCCGCAAAGCAAGCTAATCGTTCACCTTCGGGGACACCGTCTATCACCGGTGATCCCCGTACTCTTTCTTTCACACTCTTCCACACGCAGAATTTCGGTTAAACCTTCCACAGAAGAGCCAAAGCTTGAGCCGCATCTGACAGCGCGCGCTTTTCCGCTGATGCCTGAGAAACTTCCGAGATTCTTCCTCTCTGAACGATGGGGGTACGGTGCTCCGGCTTCTTTTTTGCGGCAAGGTCGGCCTGATGAATTGTGCACACGGCTGTCTCGAACACACGTCTTAGATCTTCCGCAGTGGGTGCGCGATGGATTTCAATGGGAGGGCCGGCGATCTTGTATGCCATGGGAAAGGGCTCACTTTCTGCACTCTCGGCACAATAAAGTGACCTCGCCCGCTCGACAATACTGTGTAGCCCCGGCTGCCTGGCGATAGTTCCCCTATTTGTCTGCGATTACGAAGTGTAGGTTGTCTGAGACGGTCCTGGAAGACACGTCCTCGACAACATGCTGCCAACGGGTGGCAGCATGAGCCCTCGAGGAGCAGGATGGTTAGGCTGCCGCTCGGAACTCCAGGCAATTCTGGAGTGCGCGGGGCATATAGGGCGTCATCCAGTGCCTGGTCTTCTTCGATAGTGTCAGAGCCGGCAGCAAAGAGTTCCCGTGCCCGGGCCACAATCGCTTGCTCAGCAGTTGCAATTCGGGTGGGGATCCTGTTCTTGTCCGTCTCGAACAGGGCAGCGGTGTAAAGCTCTCGCCAGTTTCGCAGCGTGGAAGGGGATGCGATTTCGTTTCTCATCAAATACCTCTACCTCTTGCTCGGTGGCGCGGGTTTTCCCGCAGGATTTAGGTGGAGATACTGTACTAACGCTTCAGGGAAAATGCTATACGGTGAATCCCGTAGTTAAGACATCGAAAGGAAATTGGAAGGGCTTTCCTTAGCTTTTCCATTCGCCTAGGCAGCTCTCTTGGTTTTTGAGGTACTGCGGCCTTCGCGGGAAGCCGCAGGCGTGCGCCCCCCACCCTGAGAGGCCTTCGCGTTAATGTCCTGCGAAAGCTCCGTCAGCTTCTTGTCGGCTTGTTTTTCTTCTTCCAGCGTTTGTTCCAGCAAAGAGACGTGTTCGTTCTCGCCGAGAAGCTCGGCAAGGGCTCGTGCTGTGCCGTAACCGGCCATCTCATAGTGCTCCACCCTTTGAGCGGCACTGATGATCGCGGCATCCATCACAGCTTCGGCATAGTCTTCCTGCATGGTTTCGGCCCCTTCCTTGACCAATCCCTCCATGCCGAGACACTTCTTGCCGGAGGGTTTCTCGTCGAGCCGATCGAAGATCTGCTCCAGGCGCGACACGTGTTCCGAGGTCTGCCGCAAGTGTTCTTCGAATGCTTCGCGCAGTTGATTGTTTGAGGCAGCCTTGGCCATCTTCGGCAAAGCTTTGACAAGCTGCGTTTCCGCATTGTAAAGGTCACGAAGTTCATCAATGTAAAGCTCTCGCAATGAGTCCTTTTGCATTTGTATTTCCTCCCGAAATTTAGTTCCCCCCGCGCGGATGCCAGTTTTATCTTGGTTCCTGCATTTGCTGGTGGGTCCTTTGCGAAAGTAGCCGGTGGCAGGGGGGCGGGACAATACCCCGGAATCCGTACGGCAAGAGGTTCCTGGAATAGCTAGACCGCTGAGCGCGCGGACAAAGGCGGTATCCGCCTGGTTCATTTCTTCCTGTTGGAAAGCTTTGGGCTGCTTCGAGGGGATTTATCTGTCGGGGATCTCCGTATCTCAACCACAGCCGCTACTTTCGTCCTCCGCACCCGACGGGCATTGCGAATCCTTTTCTTGGTATGTTGCGCACGAGACCGTCTAAGCTCGGCTGGTACGACGTTGGCCTCGCGCAGCCTGGTCGTAACGGTTTCCGGGAGCGCTGAAAGGTTCTCCGTCAACTCCTGTGTCGCCTTAGTGAGCTTTCCCGCCGCGTGACCCAGTTTGCGGGCGACGGCGTTTAACAACGGCTCCTGTTTCTTAGGCTGCTTCTTGGCTGGCATGGGCTTTTCTCCGAAGAACTCGGTCTTCAAGTTTGCGCGTCAATCGTACGATCCTCGTTTTGCCCCTACAAAATGAAGTCCCAGCCACAGGGCCAGGACTTCCAAGGCATCAGTGAATCATTGCAGCGAAGAAAAAACTACGAGGCACGACGCTGACGGTCGCGGTTCTGGTCGTCTTCCTCGCCTTCAGTCTGCCCTTGGCCACCCTTCTTTGGCTGGTATTGGCCGGGCTGGCCGCTCTGTTGTCCCTGGCCAGGCTGGCCGCCCTGCTGTTGGCCGTGCTGCCCGGACTGACCACCCTGCTGGCCCTGTCCGTATTGGTTGCCCTGCTGACCCTTTTTCTCCATATCGTCTGCCATGAAATCTTCCTCCTAAAGAAAGCGCGGGTCTTCCCCTCGCCTTCGGAATTTATCGCCCTTCATAGCTTAGTTGCTGCAAGAGATTGCAAAGGTTGGGAAGTATTCTGGCGACATTGATCGCACGAGGCATTTGCGTTGCAATTGTCCGCGTTGTGAATGCCGCCAGGAGCGACGCGAGTAGCGAGGATTTTACCTTTTCCTATGGAGCAAAGACTCCTCAGGACGCAGGCAACTCCCGGCAAGAAAGCTGCAGAACGACCAGCCTAGACACCGCTGCCCCGGCGCGAGAGATGGGTGGCGAGTGAAATCACAAACAGCACTAGGAAAATGAGAAACAGCAGCTTCGCTAGGCCTGCCGCTGCAACCGCTATGCCGGTAAAACCCAGGACTCCGGCGATCAGCGCTACAACCAGGAACATTAGCGCCCAATAAAGCATAGGGCCTCCCTTTGAGTTGGTTCTGCTGACAGGAATAATAATTCCGAGCCAGGTGCAGCCGAATCCATTTCACTTTGTATTTCGCGAACTCAGGTCCTGTATTACTTGAAAGTCCTTGAGAAGGGAGCAGGTGCCTTGTCCCCAGTGAACTGGCACCTGCTCGATGGGGGCGTCTGTCAGTAGAGCCCCAGAGTAAAGGGAACAGCGCGTTGGTGCCCATACTGTCGATCTTGTATCTCGCCGGAAAAGCGCCCTGATTCTTTCACGTAATTCCGGCGCACCCAGCCGCCATCGGAGGCTCGTCTCTGTGAAGACATAAGCCTCTGAGTCTTAAGTACAGTCAACGACGTATAGACGACCGGTTCGACGTAATGTAAAAACGGGAAGGGAGATGATTCAAGATGCCCATCGCAAGTTAGGCAATCAACTAATCTGGGATGGCAATGCCAATGCATATGTACTGATGGCTGCTTCGTCTTTCGGAGGTTTGTTATGAAACGAGAGACTCGCTTTTTAGCCACGTTGGTTTTCGTATTAGGGACCGTCCCACTGATGTGCGCGCAAGATTCACGGAGTCAGCCGAGCCCTGAGCTTCCGTCTGAGATTCTCGGGCCTCAATTGATCGCATGGTCGCAGTTGCAAAAGCCGGAACCGGTGCCTCAACCTCTACCACCGCCTGATCGGCCCGTACAGCAGTGCGATCAAACGGACGAGCAACCCGTGCAACCGGCGAACCCGCAGGCACAACCTCAGCCGCCAGCCGCGCAAACCTTCACAGGCACGATCGTAAAGGACGGCAGCCGGTACATATTGAAAGTATCGAGTAAGAACGTCTACCAACTTGACGACCAAGAGAAGGCGCGGCAATATGAGGGCAAACAAGTAAAGATCGAAGGCACTCTGGATGCTAGCGGCAACAGCGTCCACATCACGAGCATCGAGTTGCTCTCCTAGATGACCAAAGCATAAGTGGAGGTGCGGCGGGTTGGTTCCTGTGCCTCGATCCGCTTTTTCGATGAAGGTTCTGACAGATGGATGTCTCCAATCTCTAACAAAGAGGCAGAAGTGGTGTCACAAAGTATAGGCAAGAATCTCCGAAAATCTCCATTCATTTGCCTTTTTGCGAGCACACCCTGCGAAGAGATTTTTCGCTTTTGGACTGCGCGGTAGGAGGAACCCGCCGACTGACTGCGGCTAACTTTCTAGGAGCTGACTTCTGGAACGTCTCGTAAACCTGCGGCGGCAGCGATGAGCTTCGCGTCACGGTTTCACCGAACTAATGGAACTCTCATCGCGCTTGTGCTGCTCCAGCCACAGCAGGTCTTCCAGCAAGTAGTACTGACCGTAGATCAACATCACATCACTGGGGCGGAGGCCGCAGCCATGGCGCAGCACCCCCGGCAGTGTTTGATCACTGTCTCCGACGGGGGTCAAATACCGGTCGATCAGCGACTGCACGATTCTTTCTCCAGCTTCCCGATAGCCCTTGGCGCGTGCTCTCTCGGTTGCAATAAGGGAAAGACGAAATAACCCTCCCGCGATAATCGCGGCTGCCGAAGAATCCCGGTTCCGAAAACGGACGCCTTCGTCGTCAAAGTCGTACCACGGCACGGAATCGTCGGGAAGGTTCTTGATGGCATAGTCCGCGACCCGCTGGGCAGTCTCCAGGAACAACGGCTCATGAGTCTCCGAGTACGCCGCCGAGAAGCCATACAACGCCCATCCCAGTCCTCGTGACCATGTGGTGTCAGCGCCAAAGCCCTGATGCGTGTGGGCGAAAACCCACTGTCCGGGCGCGGCAGTGTTCACAAGCGGGAGTTCGGCCTCCTTGGCCACGCCACGCATGATAAAGCTCTGCCTGTTGTCGCCGGGGCTGTAATGTACGGACTGAAAGACGGAACCATCTGGACGGACAAACCAGTCTGCAGTACGGAGGGCGTGCTTCCTGGCGATCTCCTTCCACCGTTTGTCTCCCGTTTTGTCGCTTGCCCACCACAGCAGCTGCAGATTCATCATCGTGTCGATGATCGTGTCATCCCCATTCTCTCCCCACGACGCAATCAGCTGCGTTTTCGGGTTGAAGAGCTGTTCAAGCCGCCCGGCAGCGCGAAGAGCGCCGTCGCGAAGCTTATCATCGCGGGTCAAGTCAAATCCCATCGCAGAAGAGTAGTAATACAAGAATCCTGCGTCATGATTCTGCAGCGACTCCTGACCGCTCAGCTTCGAACCCCAAAGTTCGGCCCATTTGCGATACTTTTCTTCATGGGTTGTCGAATATAGCCGCCATAGTTCTCCCGTCCAGAAACTTCCCGTCCAGAAATATCCGTTCTGCTTTTGCCACTCGCCGGTCTTATTGTCCGCTTCCGTAAAAAATCCCACCCCGGAACGAGAGGTAATTGGTTCGGACGTCGTTTGAAGAATGGGCTCCCACTGCAAAGCGGTGCGATCGATAGCCGCGCGCAACAGCCCGAGGGCTTGCTCCACCGTTTTGGTTTTGTGGGGGATCAAAGTATCGGCAGGCGCTGGCTCGCTGCTCGCCGCGTCCGACAAGAGACGAATGCCTGCCGGCTCCGCCATGCGTTCGGCCTGTTCCTTCACTGCGCTCAGGAATTCTTCCCGGCTTCTGATGGCGTCGGAACGGAGAATCAGGGACTGATGCAGCCCTTCATCTTTTTGATTTCCGTGGCCGACTCGGCGATTTGATCCTTCCTGATCCCAAGCCGCAATCGTGTACCAAGACTGAGAGCCCCCACTCAGCTTAAAGTCAATGAAGTGGTTCTTAGCGTCGTCCTTGAATGCAGCGTGTGGCGCCAGCATGACAATCGCGAGACCTAACTGCTGTCCAGAGATCGCTTCCGTTGCTGTCGGCCCTGGCGCGACGACCTGCTCCCCCCAAGTTGCCAGCCACTGCGCCGGTGAATTTTGCCCGGAGGTCACGGGTTCGATTCCGGGTTTCGCGGGCACCCCGGTCACGAACTCAAAGTCATCAGCGAAGTTTGCAAAAATGGTGTGAGTGAACCCTCTTTCTCCCGCCCACTGAGTGATTCGCGAACGCAGGTCGATGATTTTTCCACCAGCGTTCCAGCCGTCGTATTGCAACTCCACGATGGTTCGCACCGGTCCACTCGAAATGATTCGCCATTTCCGTTCTTTAACGTCGGCGACTTTGACAACCTTGCCATCCACTAGGGCCGCGACCGACCCGATTCCGATGGCGTCGCCGACCTTATAAATGTCGCGTCCTTCCGGGGATTCATCGTGATAGGTGTAATCCGGGGATGCGTACATCGCGAGTTGTAAGGTGGGCCTGCGTTTGCCGTAGAGATCAATGGTGTTCCGAGAGTCGAAATAGACGCGGAACGCGACGCGCTCTGATTCCCACCCGAGGCCTTCAAATCTCAGGCTGAACAGCGCCGCGGTTCGTGGCTGATAGTCGCTGCGCAAACGCCAGATACGCTCCTGATCGCCATAGGAGATAGTAACGATGCGTGTCTGATGCGGCGCAAGATCAACTTGAAACGCCAGTTCGTCCCCTTTGCCGTCTCCATCCAGATCATCGACTTGTGAGGGAAGCTCTTCGGTCTGCAATGTGGATTCGTCTTGCTCCAACGTACTTGCATCGGTAGCGGTCACGATCAGGGCGCCCGGCGTGAAGTCAGGCGCAACTCTCTGCAACTGTGCGACGGGAATGACGATATCGGCGGCATTTCGCGGATGGTCGCCAGGGTTGGAAATAGCGACCTTGATGTTTTTGATTTTCTGGGCACCCTGCGCTGGGAGTGCGCAGAGAGCCGGAATGATGCACAGCACTGCCAAGAATCTCTTATGCATAAACTCAAATTTTCTCCAGTTGAGGCAAACAGCACAGAAGAAATGCAGCTCAGGCAATGTAGTCTTCCCTGCACGGCGTAAAAACATCGATCACTAGCGGCAATAGAGGCACCCAGCCCTTTGTGTGAACCTGTTACCAGAGCGTTCTTGCCGTTTTAACTGAAATGGTTGGAGGCTCATCGATTCAACTCTCGCCGATCCGCGCGGGTACGAGCTTGGGACTCAGAATATGTATGAACAACAACGCGATCATGTAGGCTGATGCCGCTATGAAAAAGGGGACCATGTAGCTTCCGGTCCATTGCAGCACATGGCCTACGATTTCGGCGATCAGCATTCCGCCAATCGCCCCGGCCATGCCTCCAATTCCGACAACAGACGCCACTGCCCTGGATGGAAAGAGGTCTGACGAGAGCGTGAACAAATTTGCCGAAAAGCCTTGATGACCGGCGGCGGCAAGGCCAATCAGAAGTGTAGCGGACCACAATCCGGTGAGCCGGTAAACACTCGCAACTGGCAGTACGCACAGCGCGCAGAGGAACATTGCCCACTTCCTCGCCGCGTTCACCGAGACTCCTCGCCGAATCAGACTGGATGAAAACCAACCACCGCCGATACTCCCGAGATCTGATATGACATAGATGACCAGAATCGGCAGGCCGATTTGCGTGAGATGCAGGCCATGCGTTCTCTGCAAATAGTCCGGGATCCAGAAGAGGTAGAACCACCAGATGGGGTCAATCATGAATTTTCCAGAGGCAAACGCCCAGGTCTGCCTGTGAGGCAGAAGTTGGCTCCATTTGATTTTTCCAGCCGGCGCGACGGGATCGCTTTGAATGTACGCCCTTTCTCCGGGGGTGCAGTAGGGATGTTGTTCGGGATTTCGATAGAGCAGCAACCAGAGAATGAGCCAGGCAAAACCCAGAGCGCCCGTAAGCAAGAATGCCCAGCGCCACCCCAGATGTACGGCAATCCACGGCACGATGAGTGGCGTAACGATTGCACCGATGTTGGTGCCGGCATTGAAGATTCCTGTCGCCAGGGCTCGCTCTTTTTTTGGAAACCATTCCGCAACGCACTTGATGCTCGCCGGGAATACCCCGGCCTCACCGAATCCTAAGGCGGCGCGGGCTGCAATAAAACTGGGAAGTGAGAACGCGATCGCGTGGCCCATCGACGCCAGGCTCCAGAAAACCATGGCCACGGCGTAACCAATGCGCGTGCCCAGGCGGTCAATCAGGCGGCCGACTAAAATCATACCCAGCGCGTAGGCCGCTTGAAAGGCGAACACGAGATTCCCATAGTCAATTTCATTCCAGCCGAACTCGTGCTGCAGTGGGCCCTTGAGCACACCGAGCACCTGACGGTCCATGTAATTCTTGGTCACCCCGAAAAATAAGAGCCCGCAGATGACCCAGCGGAAGTTCCCCGCGAACACGCCTCCGCTCCGTGAGTCAGCCGAAGAGGCGGAAGCCTGCCCGGGTCCGCCGGGCTCCCCTTCGACGATCAAGTTCTGATCCGCCATTGACTTGACTTTTTCCCACGCTTTACCTGGTCGTTTATTTCCGTGCCGCATCCAGGCCCGAACCGATTTGTTGAAATCCCGGTTGGACGTTCACCACACCAAACTGCCGGTCTTCGACTTCCCTGTGCGCGGCCATAGCCCAGAGAAAAGCAATCCGGTGTCCCGGCACAGAAACATTAGGATGATAACCGCTGGGCATCAACACGGCATCACCGTCGCGCACCGCGGTCACCAATTCCGGACATTGAGTGTCGTTGTATACGAACTGAAGCCCATAGGCCGGTTCCGGCATGTCAAAGTACACATACATCTCTTCCAGCATTTTGGCATGCTCGTGGGGCGGCCAGCTTGTCCAGTTTCCTGGATCGGAAGAGGTGAAACCTGCGATCAGACGGCCCGCTTCCATATTGCTGGCAATGAGCACGTTCAACTCGCGTCTGGAGCCGGGGCTGCCAGCGACAAATTTCAAGCCGGGGTCCTTGACCACGTCGGCATAGCGAACGAATTTCAAAGGGTATCTCCCTTCGACACCGGCCGAGAACTCCGCGAAATCCACTGCGGTCTTCGTTGACACTTCGATGGCGGAATCCCGGGGGATATAGATCGCATCGAATTGTCCCAAATTGTATTCGCTTCCCGCGATCTTCACCGCGCCGTTTCCTGCCAGGCATATCAGGCCTGTTTCCTCCGTTCCATTGGAGAAGGACACCACTGGTTTAGCAGCGTTCAGAATGATGCGACCGTAAGACAGATGCCGCATTGTGCTATTGGCTGGCGTCACCGCGAGATGACGCCCCGCTTGATCGTTGGTTTTGCGAAACACCATTTTTTCGAGTGGAGCTGCAGACTGCGTACTCATGGATAACCCCTTATTTTGTTGCACCTGATCCCCGAAAACGGCGAGAGAGAAGACTCGCTCAATCTGTCGTCTTGCTCCGATTACCTTCGAAGCTTAACCCTGCACGCTTCAAAACGTGAAACGCAATCCGATCTGCAACTGGCGCCGGGCGTCTAGACTATGCCATTTTCCTTCATATCCGTTCTCACAGGCAGTGTCAGCCATGAGTTTGCGACTTCTAGGCTCCCGCGTGCTCCTCGACCACGGGCAGCGAGGCGCATTATCAAAAAACGTGCTCCTGCTCGCGGGGAGCCACGCAAATGGAAGCCGCAATCACTGGCCTAGAAGGTGAACCTCGCGCCGATCTGGATCAGGCGAGGGCTTGCGGCAGAGGTGATTTGGCCGTTCAAGGCGGACTTCAAATTCGCCGTGGGCGGGGCGAGCTGGCAGACGGTTTTGTGCGTAGCATTCTTAGCTGCTATCAGCATTCTAGCGTGGCGGGGGCGGTTCCACACGATGCAGCTCTTGTGGCCAAGACAGTGATTAATGAGCCTCTGGCCGGCGGGACGCGTGCCGGACCGCGTTGATCTCGTACAGGAGAGCTTTCAGTCTTGATCCGAATCTAGCGGGAGCCCATGTGGCGATGGAGGAATTGGATTCTTCGCGATGAAGTTTAGGATCCGGGGCGGGACGCTCCCTATTTTTCTACAGAGTCTGCCAGGCGCACTTTCGGTTACCGAAAGCGTCCCGCCAATGCTACCCGTAGTGCATCGCCGCTGGGGACTGGCATTAATCGGGACACTGTCCCGGATCGCATGCTCTCTTGGCGAAGAATTTCTTCGACGCTTAAATGGAAGTGACGGACGCGAGTTCACGCAGCTTGTAGCGCAGTAATTTTCCTGCGGCGCTCTTAGGCAGTTTGTCCATGAATTCGATGCGTCGGGGGCACTTGTACGGCGTGATCCGATGTTTGACGAACTCCTGCAGTTCGTGCGCTAGATCAGGAGTGGCTGCGATGCCTTCCCGAAGCACGACGAACGCCTTGGGAGTGTGGAGTTCCGTATCTTCTCGATAAGCAACCACCGCCGCTTCCAGAACGCAGTCGTGTTCAACCAGCGCGCTTTCGACCTCAGCCGGCGAGACCCATTGACCCGAAACCCGGAACATATCGTCGGAACGGCCCGCATACCAGTAGTGGCCGTCCTTATCCATCCAATATTTGTCGCCGGTGAAGAACCATTTCCCACGCATGCGCTCAGCCGTTAGCTGTCGACGGTTCCAATAACAGGGCGCGATACTGTCTCCCGCCACAAGGAGATCTCCAATGGTGCCCGTGGGAACTTCGCGATCGTCCAAGTCAACGATACGAAGTTTGTAACCCGGAACTGCGACCCCCGTGCTGCCAGGCTTGACGTTGCCGGGCCGCGCGGACAAATACATATGAAGTACCTCAGTGGAACCGATACCATCCAGAATCTCTATGCCAAATCTGCGTTGCCACCTGCGGAACATTTCAGATGGAAGTGGTTCCGCTGCGGAGACCGCGAGTCGAACACTGGCTAGGCGGTACGATTCTCTCTCGGCTTCCTGGAGCATGTGGGCATACAACGTTGGAACAGAGAAGAAAAGGGTCGGCCGGGCGGTCTGCGCAATTTCTAGTACCGCTTTGGCTTGCGCCTTGCCCGAAAATAATACCGTGCTTGCCCCGACATAGAAGGGAAACATAAGTCCATTGCCCAGTCCGTAGGCATGGAAGAGCTTGGACGACGAGAAGGTTATGTCATCGGGGCCGATGCCCAGGACTCCGACCGCATAATTCCTGCAGCAGCAGATCCAGTCATAGTGCATGTGCACCGCTGCCTTCGGGCGCCCGGTGCTGCCCGAGGTCCACAACCAGAACGCAACGTCCTCCTCGCTTGTCATTGCGGCATCCAGTTCGGGCGAATTCCGGGCGAGCCACTCATCCCAATGCAGGCGTCCGGACTGAGGCTCGCCAACGACAATGACGTGCCGGAGGAAATGCTGCGCGCCTAGAGCTGGCGCTACTTCCGCAAAGAGTGTCGAGTGAACGATGAGTATTCGTGCCTTACTTTCGCGGAGGAAGTAGTCGTAATCAGTTGTTCGTGCAGCAGTGCTCGTCGGAACAGCCACAGCGCCGATTTTTATGACACCGAAATATGCAACAGCGAACTCGGGGCAGTCGGGCAGAATTAACATGGCCCGTTGCTCCTCTTGCAAACCCAACTTCAACAGGCCATTCCCAGCGCGATTTATGTCTGCCGCCAAATCCCCGTAGGTGCGAACCGAATCGCCGCATCGAATCGCCACTTTCTGACCGCGGCCTTCTCTGAGGTGACGGTCCAGAAACTCATCGGTGAGATTAAAGAAAATCGGATCTCCTGGCGTCTCGCTCATAGTCGCAATCTTCTGCTAATCATTCGGTCCCAGGGTTGCGCGGTACCTTTATATGCCCCATTGCTTCTGCGGCCTTACAGCAGGCACAGGTTCAAACCGATACCCACGGCAAAACCGCTACCCAGCTTCCGGCTAGGCGCGCCACTCCTGTGTCAACCCCTCCGTGATGAGCGGGGACTGCGACTTTTGTAGTTCTGCAGCCGTTTGTTCCATCTGACGCATGGCGCGGAGATGGTTTCGGCCAGCGATTTTGAGGACATCGTCATCGGAATAGCCGCGCCGCAGAAGTTCGGCAAAAAGGTGGGGATAGCGCGTAACATTCTCCAGGCCATCGACCATCGAATCCGGGGCGGCTTCATAAAAATCGGCGCCAATGCCTATGTGGTCTATGCCCGCGACTTTGCGAATGTGGTCAATGTGGTCGGCAACGTCCGAAATAGTGCCGCGCGGAGATACGTTGGCCTTGTCCCACGCGGCAATCCCTTTCGCAATCGCTTCGTCAGTATGGAGACGAGCGTGCAGATCTTTGATGGCCGCGGTGCGTTTCTCTCGCCAATCAGGATTCTTGGGTGATACGAACGCCCCGATGAAGTTCACATGGACCACGCCGCCGTTGGCTGGCATCAGCCGCAGCGCATCGTCCGGAACGCAGCGCGGGTGGGGGTCAATGGCGAAGGCATTCGAATGCGAGAAGATTACGGGAGCGCGGGTTACGCGCAGCGTGTCTCGCATGGTGTCTGCGCTGACGTGCGAGATATCAGCAAACATGCCCAGCCGGTTCATCTCCTTCACCACGCGCTCCCCGAACTCGGTCAGGCCATAGTGTTCCGGACGGTCCGTCGCAGCATCAGCCCAGTCAATGTTGTCCCAGTGCGTCAGGGTCATGTAACGCGCGCCCAAGTCGTGGAAAATGCGGAGCGCCGCAGGGGAGTTCTCGATCATGTGGCCGCCCTCCACTCCCAGCAGGCAGGCGATGCGTCCCGAGCGGTGGATGCGGTCGATGTCGTCTGCAGTTCGCGCTTGTTCGAGCTCGGGCCGGCTGCGAATGAAGCGCAGCGCCACATCAAACTCGCGGAGCGCTTCATGCAACGATGTGTGCTTCCGCTGCGTGGCAGACTCAACAAAGACCGACCAGTACTGTGCTCCAACGCGTCCCTCGCGCAACCGCGGAATGTCAGCGCAAAGCGTTGGCTGAATCTTGCTCATATCGAACGATGTCAGGTCGCCTGCCTTGGTTTCAAGCAGCACTGATGGCAGATCGTTGTGCGTATCGATGAGCGGAGCCTTCTCAAGAAGCGCCTTTGCTCGGTCCAGCATGTTCGGGTCGGGATCTGGCACCCCCGCAATCGCGGGGTCAGAGTCCGCGAGCGTAGAGTTAGCGAGAATCGCGGAACCTGCCATCACACTTGCCTGCTCAAGAAAACGACGACGTGATATCAAGCGCTTGCTCCTTAAACTATTAAGAGGTCCCGCATTGAGAATGCATGCGGCGGCGGAATTGCATCCCATTCCACCTTTGCGCACCACCCGAGCACGCTGTCGCACTGGTAGCTCAATGGCCGTCAATGAGTGGTGAAGCGGTGTTTCGCCGCGGCGCAACATTCTGATTAAGTCGAAAGAAGTTACTCGGATCATAGTGCGTCTTAACCGCGACCATACGCTCCCATCGTTCGTGGTAGGCCTCGGGCACGCGATCCTGCTCATCGCCGCTCATGAAATTTACGTAAACCCCCGGTTTCATAGCGGGCCGAAGTTTGTTGAACAGGTCGCGAATCCAGGAGATGTTGACAGCGTCACCGGAAGGTTCCGACCAGTTCGCGAGTAGATTCATGATGAAGGGAGCGCTGCGATCGCCGAATGCGGTCTCTATCGCGGCGATCCGCGCCGCCTGGCCACCAAGATAGGCAAGTTCAATTTGAGTTTCCGAGGACGGAATATTAGCGACTGCTTCCACCAGGCGATCGATAGTACTGTCTTCGAGATAAGTGAAATAACCAGATTTGGTGTAATAGCGCCGGCCGTGCGGGAAGTCGGAATCCGCCATAGTTTGCAGGTTAAGGAACGACACGACCTTGCTGCTGACGGAGTCCGGACTGCACAGGGAAAGCGCACGGTCCAAGTATGGACGCCCGGCTTCGGGATCACCAGTCCAAACCAAGGAACTGCCGGCCACGGGCCGTCCGCGGAGCTGAACGGGTACCTTTTCTGCATGCGGGGTAAGGCGCAGATCAATGTTCCATTTCAAGTCGAGTGGAGCCTCGGCCATGAAGTCTCTCCAGCATTCAAGGAGCCCGCGAATGTCAGCCTCGGCAGACAATCCTTCAGCGAGCACCACGGAGATAAGAGGATGGAGTTTCAGTTCGAATTCAGTGACCACTCCGAAGTTACCGCCGCCCCCGCGCAGGGCCCAAAATAAATCCGGGTTCTCCTTTGAGTTGGCACGTACGACGGAACCATCCGCGGTTACGAGAGTGAATCTTTCGACGTTATCGCACGACAATCCGAATCGCCGGGTGAGCCAGCCGGTTCCTCCGCCCAGGATCAGTCCGGAAGCGCCGGTGTGAGAGACGACGCCAGAGGGGAAAACCAGTCCTGCTTTTTGCGTCGTGGTATCAATCGATCCCAGCAGACAGCCGCCTGCAATCCGCGCCCGGCGGGCCCTAGGATCAACCGTGACCTGGCGCATTCTCGACAGGTCAATCACCATGCCGCCATCGCACGTGCTAAACCCTGCAAGGCTATGTCCTCCACAACGGACAGCGGTGAGAATTCCGGTCTCTGTGGCGGCTCGGACCGCGTTCTGCACATCGCTGACATCTGTGCAGCGCGCGATAAGACCTGGGGAGCGCGCGACCATGCCATTCCAAATGGAGCGCGCGTCTTCGTAGCCGTTTTCGCCGGGGCGCAGCAAATCACCTTTGAATTGGCGGCGGAGCGAAGAATAAACTTCTTCGCTGGCTTGGGCCATCTGGGGTTCTCCTTGCAGAATGTCCTTCTACACCACTACCGTGGCAATCCGCTAAATAGCGTTGTGCCGCCGGCTTCGAAGGTAGAAAAGAGAGATCACACATAAGAAAACAGAAAATGCTGGAACCGACCATTGCAATCCGTCCACGAAGAAGGTCGTAACCGAGATCGCAAGAAGCAACACAATACCAACCACGGTGAAAAACGGGTGGGCCCACAGACGCATGGGCAAACTTAATAGCAGCTCGGGCGTGATGGCTTTGCGAAAGCGAAGGTGCGTGTTAAGAATCACCAGCCATACGAAAAGCATTCCGGCGACTGCGGTCCCATAAAGCATGAGGAAAGCGTTCTTAGGAGCAAAGATGGCCAGGAGAATGGCTGCGACAATCCCGGCAGTTGAAGCCAGCAGCGCGCGATGCGGCACCCCGTTGCCGCTCACCGTGCCCATCCATTTGGGGGCATAACCTCCCCGGCCCAGAGAAAAGAGCATTCGAGTTGAAAGATAAAGGTTAGTATTCACGCTCGAAAGTGCTGCCGTCAGCACGACGAAATTCATCATCGCGGCGGCGAAGGGTATATGAGCGGCAGCGAATACGGTCACGAACGGGCTGCCAGAAAGCGTGGACAAACTGCTGGTCTGATTCCAGGGAACCATCGTGACCATTATCGTAATCGCCAGCACATAGAACAAAATGAGCCGCCACACAATGCTGCGGATGGCGTGTGGAATAGTAACTTCCGGATGCTGGGCTTCTCCCGCGGTGACCGCGATAATTTCCACTCCCATGTAACTGGTTACAGTTATGGTCAGCGAAAGCCATACTCCTTTCCATCCCGCGGGCAAAAATCCTCCGTGCTGAGTCAGATTTGCCAAGCCAATCGCGCGCTGGGAACCAACGCCCAGAATCAAGGATAGCCCTACGATGATGAAGGCGATGATGGCAGCTACTTTGATCATTGCGAACCAATATTCAAACTCACCCAGGCGGTTGACCTGCATGGAATTGAGCGCCACCAGAGCGGCTGAAACCAACACCACCCAAATCAATTGCGGAACATTCGGCAGCCAAAAAGAAATGTAGATGCCGGCGGCCGTGACTTCAGCGCCAATGGCAATGATCTGTGCGACTCCGTAAGTGGCTCGAACCGAAAAACCCGCCCAGGGATTGAGGTACTTCTCGGCGTAAACTCCGAATGCGCCGGCGACAGGATGGACGACTGCCATCTCCGCCAGCGCATAAGACATGATCAGCGCTATGCCTGCGCCCAGAAGATAGGAAAGAATGACGGCGGGTCCAGCCAGGCGAATGGTTACACTGCTTCCCAAAAACAAACCGACACCGATGGCACCGCCGATGGCCATCATGGTGAGCTGTCTTTGGCTGAGGCGGCGGTGGAGACCTTCCGCCTCCGGTGCCGGAGGCGTTTCACCGGCGAGCGGCTCAACCGCCGCACGCCGTTGATCAGTCATAACTCACGACGCTGGCAGGGTCGAGGACCATCAGGTCTATATTCTTCTTGAGAACTTCCACGACTGACTTCACATCGTCGATGGTGTTGTACACATGAAACGAAATCCGCAAGCCGTCGTGGCGGTTCGAGGCGACGATATCGCTTTCAGCGAGCTTCTGCACCAATGAGTCCGAGTCCTTGCACTGCAACACCACCAGCGGTCCAGCGCTATCGGCGGGCGTTTTGGCGCGAATGCCCAGCTCGCGGGCGCAGCTTAACAGCGACTGCGCAAGGCGCTTGATGTACGCAGCCACCTTCTCCATGCCAATTTCCTGAAGTAGTTGGAAGCCAGGCACTGCGGCATACACATTGGGCACGGATGGCGAGCCGGACTCGAATCTGCGCGCGGTAGGAGACAGATCGATATGTTGGGGATCGAAGGCGAACGGATTGACTTGCGCAAACCATCCGGTCACGGTAGGAACCAGCGACGAAATAAGTTCTTTGCGCACATACATGAACGCAAGCCCGGGAGGGCCGAGCAGGTATTTGAGAGTTCCGGTTACAAAGAAGTCTAGGGCCATGGCTTTCACGTCCACTGGGCGGGTTCCGCAGTCCTGGTAGTTGTCGAGCATCACGAGAGCCCCGGCGCTGTGCGCGATTTGCGTGATCGCCTTCACATCAGAACGAAATCCATTCTTGAAACAGACGTGCGTGAGCGGCACGATGAGGGTATTGCGGTCGATCATCTTTTCGTAATGGGCCGATGGAATGCGATTGCCTTCTGCGCTCACAAATTGCACCTCAGCGCCTCGGACACGCTGCGCCAGCCAGATATGGCCCATGGTAGGAAACTCGAACTCGCCCATCACGACCTTCTTCCGTTCCCGGAAATTCAGCGCGCTAGCGACTCCGTTAATGCCCGCCGAGGCGCTGGTCACGATGGCAACCTCATCCGCGCTGGCGTTGATGAATTGCGCAAAGGCGGTCCGCGCCTCTTCATACCGGTCCATCCACGTCTCCCACGGCGAGCCTTGCTCGTGCCAAGTCGCTATGTAGTTCTCCAGGCCGGTCTGCACGGCATCCGATAGCGCGCCCTGCGAGCATGTGTTGAGATAGATTTTGCGTTGGAAGATTTTGAAGCGGGAGCGAATCTCCTGGATTTGCTTGTCGGTCAGCATAAGTCGTTCGAGCGTCGCTGCATCAGTCACTCGTCATTTCAGCCAGCGCGCTTCCGAACCTGCGCACTTCTCCGACGGTATTGTAGTGCACCAGCGACGCTCTGACTGCGCCACTGTCTTGCGTAAGTCCCAGTCGCTTCATCAGCCGCGGGGAATACATGTGGCCGTCCCGGACGCCGATATTTTGTTTGGCGAGGTCTTCGGTGACTTTTGCCGGAGACACATTCGGGAGATTGAAGCACAGCGTGGGCACTCGTTCGCGGATACGCTTCTTGTCCGCCACGCCGTAGACGATCGCGCCGCAATCGTTCAGCACCCTAAGCATTTCGAGCGAAAGTGATTCTTCATAAGCCCGGATTGTTTCGAATGCACGTCGCAGAGAGGCGCGCTTCGATTCCGATTTCCCGGTTTCATCGTTTGCGCTTATGCCCCCGCCCAGAGTTTCCAGGTAGCGTACAGCAGCCTCCATCCCGGCTACATTTTCGTAAATAAAAGTCCCTGCCTCAATCTTTCCGGGTGGTTCGTCGGCGATACGAAATCCTCACGGAAGGTTGGGAGGCGTTGCAGGAGTTCGCGGCGTCCCCAGAGAAATCCCATATGCGGAGCGAAGATTTTGTAGCCCGAACACACTAGATAATCACAATCAAAGGCTTGCACGTCGATCAGTCCGTGAGGGCCGTAATGTACGGCATCGAGAAAGATTTCTGCCCCGGCTGCATGTACCGCTCTTGCTGCCGCCACAACGTCCACAATAGAGCCGATAGCATTTGAGGCAAGCGTGCACGCCACCAGGCGCGTCGTCGAAGACAGTAGCGGAACCAGGTCGTCAACGTGCAGATTTCCATCGTCCCTCATCTTCCACCAAAGGATTCGTGCTCCGTTCCGTCCCAACGCCAGCCAGGTGGCGACATTAGCTTCGTGGTCCATGTCGGTTACAACAATCTCATTCCGCTTACCGAGAGTTTGTCCGATCGCCAGGCTCACCAAACGAATAAAGGATGTGGCGTTCATGCCAAACGCAATTTCGCTCGCATCCCGTGCGTTCACGAGATCAGCGACATTCTGTCGCGCACGGAGAATAGTCGCGTCCACCTCACGGCTTTTCGCGTAGCGCCCCCCTCGTTGCACGTTGCACTCGAGGAGATGATGATTCACAGCGTCCAGCACGATCTGTGGAACCTGAGCACCTGCGGCATTGTCGAAAAAGATGAATCCCGGAGGGCGCGTCAGTGCGGGGAAAGCAGCGCGAACGGTTTCAACGGGAAAGCTTGCATTCGATGCAGAGGAGTTTCTGGGGTCGAGAATGCTTTGGGATTTAGCCTGCAAGCCTGCTCCTGAGTACAGCAAAATCGGCGCCGAAGTCTCGCGGAATGAGCAGCGCCAAACCTATACCCCGCTGCAAACGCTCGTCAAGAGCGTATTTCCACCCTTGCAGGATAGAATATGTTCGCTTCGTTTCGAGAAATAAAAGATGGTTGTAGTATCCGCGCGGGTGGCGCTGCACAGTACAATACAAAACTTGAAAATAAGCATATGCCGGTATCGTTGACCAACTCCAGGCTAATCTACGACGCTTTGAAGGAATGCGACATCCGCATGCTTTCGGCTTTGCCGGAGACCTGGCTGGTGCATCTCATCCGGTTAGCGGACGAGGATCCAGAGGTGATCCTGGTGCGGCTGGCGAAGGAGGAGGAAGGGGTCGGCATCTCGGCCGGAGCGCATTTTGCCGGGGTCAAGTCAGCCATGCTGATGCAGAACCACGGCTTCCTGGCGTCTATCAACGGGATCGTCTCCTTCGCGCATCTATATAAACTTCCTCTCTTGATGCTAATCAGCTACCGCGGCTCCTTTGGGGAGCGTGACCCGTGGCAAACGCAAGGTGGCAACGTTACTGAACCGCTTTTGCGGGCGTTGGGCATCCCTTACCTTTTTCTGGATGCGCTGGATTCCGTCAAAAAGCGGATCCGGCAGGCGCAGACACTCGCCGAAAGCAGTTTGCAGCCGGTCGCTCTTCTGTTGACGCGCGACCTGATGTGGGAGGAGTGATGCTGCGCATCGATTGTCTCCGGTCAATTTATTCGGAACTGGAAAACTGTCTGGTCGTCACGATCATGGGAGCTGTGGCGGCAGAACTGCAGTCTCTCGGTCACCGTCCTAATTTCTTCTACCTGCAACACGCAATGGGACTGGCCTCTTCGACGGGTTTGGGCCTGGCTCTGTGCCTGCCGGAACAAAAGGTGATCGTCATCGATGGTGACGGCTCTCTTTTGATGAACCTCGGCACTCTTAGTACCATGGCACGCTACCGCCCCAAGAAACTGGTCCACGTAGTTTTCGATAACGAAAGCCTGCTTTCGGTCGGCGGGTTTCCCACGGCAACCAGTACAGGTACGGACCTGGAAGGGATCGCACGTGCCTCTGGCATTCCCCGAGTCACTACGGTGAGGAATATCGATGGTTTTCGATCCGCCGTGAACGATGCAGTGCACGGCGATGAACTGACCACCATCATTGCAAAGGTCGAAGCCGCAGGCCCAGCCGCTTATGTTACGGACTTGTCGTTACTTGAGAATCGGTTTCAATTCCGCCGGCATATCGAGTCGCTCAAGAGGCGCTAGAAATCGGCGTAGTTCGGCTGGCGACAGACGGAGTAGGGTGCAGAGCCCAAAGCTTGTGAGGTGCACGAATGTCCAGCGTCCTGGCTAAACTGCTCGAAGAACTAACCGCTGGCCGGCTGCGGGTGGTGGATCTGACCCAGCCCTTGAGTCCGCAGACGCCTTTACTGCCGCTTCCGCCGCAGTTCAACAACACTCCCGCGTTCAAGATCTGGGAGTTGTCGCGCTACGATGAGCGCGGTCCCGCGTGGTACTGGAATGCGTTCGAGACCGGCGAGCACACCGGCACCCATTTCGATGCTCCAGTCCACTGGATCTCTGGGAAAGACCTTCCGGACAATACCGTAGACCGCATCCCGCCGAAGAAATTTGTCGGCCCCGCTTGCGTGATCGATATCAGTGTGGAGGCGGCAGCAAACTCAAACTATCTGCTGACGCCAGAACGTATCCAGCAATGGGAAGAACAGCACGGCCGCATCCCGCCGGGCGCATGGGTTCTCTTGCGCACAGATTGGTCAAAACGGACAGACCCTAAGGAGTACATCAACCTCAAGGAGGACGGACCTCACACTCCCGGCCTGGTTAAAGAAAGCTCTGCTTTTCTAGCCCAGGAGCGAGATGTGCTGGGCGTCGGGGTGGAGACGGTTGGGACCGACGCCGGTCAGGCCGCCACCTTTGATCCGCCCTTTCCGAACCACTACCTCATGCACGGCAGTGGCAAGTTTGGCCTGGCCGGTCTGTCTAACCTTGATCAGCTTCCGCCCACCGGCGCCATCGTCATCGCCGCGCCACTGAAAATCGTCGGCGGCTCAGGCAGTCCCCTCCGAGTCATCGCCATCACACCCTGAAACTCTGCCGGCAGCCTTGACTGCGGCTGCGCCGGAATGCCAGTCTCAGCTGCATAGAAACCTGGCTACAATCCCGGCAAAATCGCTTGATATGGCATGTTCGATGGTCTTGGTGGGTGATATGTTAATAATTCGCTTCCTCCGTTTGTACCTGTCCCCGCGCGGTTCATTGACCTATCGTGCGTCTGCGAGCATCGGCTGTCGGCGTAGCATATACCTAATGACAGGACGCACAACACAGCCGGGAGACGAAGAAAGAGCGCGACTCTCTGCGGTTTATGAGGCCTCCTCCGCCAGGCAACACGCGGCTGCCAGTCCGGCTCAATACCTAACCGACCATATTCATTTCATCAATCATCAGGGTAAGCAGGTTCTTCTAATAGACCTGTCAAACTGTTCGGCTGCTGAGGTCGAAAAGATTTTCCGGGCGGTTCCCGAAATTGTGACTACCCATCCGCGAGGTTCAGTTCTGATACTTTCAGATTTCACGGGCGCGTCCTTTGACCCTGAAGCCGTTCGAGTCATGAAAGAAACCGCTGTCTTTGACAAGCTCTATGTCAAGAAATCCGCATGGACGGGCGCAGAGAGCTTTCCTCAGGCGTTTTCTGAGAACGTGAAAAGCTTCTCCCGCCGCCAATTTTCCGTTTTTGAGACCCGCAAGGAAGCCTTGTCATGGCTGACAAAGGACTGAACGAAAGGCACCGGTGCCGGTTGCGGGGGATGTCTTCATCGTTGGATTGGCCGGCCCCTCCGGCAGCGGTAAATCGACAATAGCCGGGCGCGTAGTTTCTCGTCTCAACGGGCACGTTATCTCTATGGAAAGCTACTCCGTCGAGATGAACCATCTTCCGCTGGAGGAGAGGGCGAAACTGAACTACGACGCGCCGCATGCAATCGACATGCATCTGCTGGAGAGCCATATCCGCGACTACGCCTCCGACAAGGCCATCGAGGCTCCCATCTACGACTTTGCGATGCACTTGCGCGTGAGCGACCAGCGCGTACACGTTCCTGCCAAGTCGCTGCTGATCGTGGAAGGCATCCTGGCTTTGCATTTTCCGCAACTGCGCGCTCTCTTCGACCTATCCATCTACCTGGAAGCTTCCGACGAAGTTTGTTTCCATCGATGAAAGGTGAGGGACATCACCGAGCGTCAGCGCTCCCTGGAGTTTATCCTGTGGCAGTACAAGAATAACGTGCTACCGGCGATGCAGCAGTACGTGCTGCCCAGCAAGCATTACGCCGATCTCGTCGTGAAAGCAACGCTGAGCTGCCAGTCGTGGAGAAAACCGTCTATGACGCTATCGTGGACAGGCGACGCGTTCTCGCCGCAAGGCCGCTACGGGAGAGGGTCTTGACGGATTTTCGTTGATCGCTAGTTAAGCGCTGCCCTCCTTTGTTTCGCCATGCCTTCCGAATACCGGCTCGATCATCATGGCTGTCAATACAAACATCGCGATGCACCCTGCGAGTGGTATCAGCAAACCAGCGCGCAGACTGCCCGTTCTTGTCGACGTTATTCCCACGAGCCAGGGCAGCGTGGCGCCGCCCATGCTCGCCAGCGCGAACATGATTGCTCCGATTCGCCTCGACCTTTCGCCAAACGCCTTGACCAGCCACGCAACGAGAATCGGATAAATCGCCGCCAGCCCCAATCCTGCGGCGGTTACACAGACTGCCACAGCTGGCAAACGTGTCTGCCCGCACTAGAAAGCAGATGCTGGCGGCGGCCAGTATTAATCCACTTGCAAGCAATGTGCGTTCGCTCCGTCGCAGCGGAACCATCGGAACCAGAGCGCGCCCGGCCAGCAGTCCTCCCCAGAAAAACATGGGCGCAAGAGCCCACAGCTCGCCAGAGTTAGAGTTCATTCGTTTCGTCAGCGAGGCAACCCAACCAGCTACCGAGTTCTCGGATCCGACATATAGGAAAGAAAAGCGCAGCCAAGCTTAATGTACTTCTGACGCTGATGTTTTCTCGGAATGCAGGAATTGGCATCTGTTCTTGTTTCGACGGTGTCCCGGGCTCGAGATCCATCCCCGCTAAAACCACAGCCGTGAGCATCGAGCCTGCTGCGATCGCATAGAGCAGCCATGAAGTCACGTCGTGCCGTTGAGCCAGCATCACAAATGGGGAGGCAGCAATCGCCCCGATACCCCACATCAAGTTCAGAATACTGAGCGCAGCCACTCGTCGGGCTTTCGCAATTTCCGCCACCCACAAATTCGCTGAAGAAAGAGTCTGCCCCAATCCGCAACCGAACATTGTGGCCGCTGCTAGAGTTTGCAATATGGCTGCCAAGGTTCAGTCCGGCGACTCCCGCGGCGATCAGGCCGAAGCCGCACACAAACGTGTACCGGTACCCTTGCTTAAGCAGCGGGCCGATCGAAGCGACGCCTACCATCGATCCGCAAAATTGCGCGGTAAAAAATAGCCCAGCCCGTTGATCGCTCAAAGACCAACGGCTAATAAGTATGGGCAGGAGAGGGCCGATGAGCGTCGTTACTATACCCGTGATAACAAAGCCCGCGTGCAGAACGACGAATGCAGTCGAAGAGATCGATGGCGAAACCGCCCGAGTTGGAATCGATCTCATTCTGATAACGTATCGCTCAAACGCCCTGGCTGGTCGAAATAATCGCACCGCCCATGCCGGCCAGGACGCCTCGCATATAAGCAAAGCTGCTGATAACGCCTGGCATCGGATCGTCGGGATGAATCTCATACTCCAGATCGACGAAGCCCTTATATCTCGTCGCAATGAGAGCTTCGAACATCTTCCGCACCGGCATGATGCCGTCTCCCACCGCGACCTGGCTCTCCTTGCTCTCGAAGTTCGTGAGGTCCTTCATGTGCAGGTTGAATAGCCTTGGACCGGCCTCATGGATCGCGCGAACCACATCCGTGCCGGCGCGAACCGTATGCCCGACGTCGATGCAACAACCGATGCGCGGATCCAAATCCTTGACAGCCTTCATTACGTCCAGCGGCGAAGGCCACAGCTTATCCTCAGGCCCGTGATTGTGGATCGCGATGCGGATGTCGTACTCTTTTACGAACTTCTCAAGTCGCGGCAAGGTTTCTGGCGCAGGGTCGCCGGCCACAATAACGTCAATCCCTGCTCGTTTGCAATATTCGAACTTCGTCCGTATGTCACCGTCCTCGTTTTTCGCGAAATAAATGGCTCCCGCGGCGTGAAGCCTGACGCCCGCCGCCGCATAGTCTGCGAGCGCTGCTTCCTCTTGCTGAGCATCCATCGGAAGGTGATCTTTGACGTCCTTGGCATTCAGCGCGAACACGTTGAGTTGTTTCATGAAGCCGATCATCTGGGCTCGAGTGAAGTTGCGAAACGTATAGCTGGCCAGACCCAAACGAATCGGCGATGCTTCGTCGCTCGATGCCGGTTCCAAAGCCCGTAAAAAAACGCCATTCGGAGCGGCGCACGCCGCCGTAACCAGCGTGCCGGAGCGAACGAAATCGCGGCGGGAGAGGCTGTTTCTCCTAGACATGCGGCGCCCAGCCCTTCTCGTACTCGCGTCCCCACATCTTCATCGCTTCCGGATCGTCCTGGATCTTTCCGTCTTCCGTGTCGAGATGCAGTTCCCGGTTGACTTCCCACGCGATGTTGGAAAGCTGCAGCATGGTAACGGCGATGTTGCCGACCGAAATCGGAGCGTTGAGCTTCTCGCCTTTACGGATTCCGGCGATGAAGTTCGCGAAGTGTGCGTCAGTCATGGAATCGCTGCCGATCAGGTCAGCGGTTGAAGTCGTATTGCCAGCCTTGAATTCGCTTGTGCGATTTCCTTTCAGGTCGTAAATCTCATAGCCGCCGCGATCGATGAGCACCGTGCCGGTGGTTCCCATGATGGTCGAACCACGATCGCGCCCGTAGTACTTCATTCCCTGGCAGCTCTTGCCATCCCACGAGATCATCTTGTCTTCGTATTCGAAGCTGGTCACCAGCGTGTCATAAAACTCCCAGTCGTCTTTGAAGTGATATCTTCCGCCTGACGACGTAACCCGCTGCGGATAGTCGACGCCCAGCGCCCAGCGGCAGACATCGACCTCGTGCGTGCCGTTATTGAGCGTTTCGCCTGTGCCATAAAGCTTGAAAAAGTGCCAGTTGTAGGGATGCACATTGTCCCTATACGGACGGCGAGGGCGCCGGGCCCTGCCACAGATCCCAATCAAGTTGCGGCGGTACGGGTACTTCCTTGCCCATGCCGATCGACTTTCTCGTGTTGACGTACCAGGCTTTCGCGAAGTACGGCCTGCCGATAATTCCTTCGTGAATCTTTTCGACGATCTCGATGGTATGCGGCGAAGATCGCTGCTGTGTGCCCATCTGCACGAGCTTGCGGTATTTCTGCTGCGCCTGTACCAGCATCTCGCCCTCAGCAGGATTGTGGCTGCACGGCTTCTCCACATAAACGTGCTTGCCCGCCTGCAATCCAGCGATCGCCATCGGTGTATGCCAATGCTCGGGAGTGGCAATCGTGATTGCGTCTACATCTTTCTGTTCGAGAATTCGGCGAAAGTCTTTCTCCTCCACCGCAGCCTCGCCCATCTCCTGCTCCGTACGATCGGCGAACTTCCTGAGAATATTGCTGTCCACGTCGCAGACGTGCGAAATGCGGACAGCGCTCCTGTTCGCTTTGAGCGACGAGAGATGAGCGTAGGCGCGCCCATTTAGACCGATAACGGCGAAGTTGAGGCGGTCGTTAGAACCAAGGATCCGGCCGTAGCTCTTTGCTGTACTGCTCACGGCCAGCCCAGCCGCGCCCACGGCAAGCGCATCAAGAAACTCACGTCGTGTAACCATCGACTCCTCCTTAGCAGGAAATCCCAGCCTTCGTCAGCGCCTTCTTGAGTCCGTCCATACTGACGCGTGTGGATGCTTCCGGCGTGCCGGCGCCGTGCCAGTGCGTTTCGAGGCTCAGTCCGTAGTGGAAGCCATCACGCTGCAAAGCCTGAAGTTGCCCAACCCAATCCACGATGCCCCCGCCGACCGGAGCCCAATCGTATTTGTGATCAGGCTTGCTTACAACGTCTTTGCAGTGACAGTGCCCGATGCGGTCCTTGGGCAGCAATTCATAGCTTGTCGGATAGGGAACGCTTCCTACGGCTGCGGAATTGCCGGGATCCCAGTTCAGCATGAAGTTCTTGTTCGGAATCGCCTTCAGCACGGCGGCCGCTTCCTCACCAGTTGCTGTATTGCAGGACATCTCGTTCTCGAGCAGAAGAATGACTTTGTCTTTGGCGCAGCGTTCCGCAGCCTGCTGCAGCTTCGCATTGATTGCGGCCCGATACGGCTTGGGATCATCCAGTCGCCAGTAATCGAAACAGCGAATCCGGTCCGTGTCGAAAGAGTTGCAGAGCTTGATGCAGCGTTCGAGCAGCTTGTCCTGTGCGCTGGCGTCGAAGTCAGCGTGAAACTGGTCGCGCTTTTCACTTTGAGGCGACCGCGGAGCACCTGGCCAGTCTGTTTTGAATAGTGGGCTTGCGATATCCGTCCCTTGCAGTTTGTGCGCTTTGAGAATCTTTTGTGCGTCCTCAACTTGTTTCGCGTCGAGTTCGGTCACGTTCTTGTTCCACATCGAGCGGAGTTCGATCCAGCGCAGTCCGAAATCGCCAGCTACAATTTGGCATGCCTTCTCGAAGTCCTGCGAGATTTCGTCATTGATCACTGCCAGCCTGAACGGGCAGACGCCCGCGTCCGCGGTCAAAGAGGCGCCTGGCGAGAATGCTGCTGCTTTCTTGACCAGAGACGACAGCGCCGCCCCTAGTCCTGCCAGGCCCACGCCCATGAGCGCCGCGCGTCGTGTGTAATTCATGCAATCTATCTCCTGCCATCGAGACGATTCGCCATTGCGAGATCCCGTCATCTTGCCCTAATGTTTCCTCGGACGGGCTATTGGTTGACGCCGCTGGCGAGAAATCCACCATCCACGACCAAGGTCTGCCCCGTAACGAAGGAAGCGGCATCGGAGCACAGGTAGATCGCAGCTCCTACCAACTCTTCGGTCCTGCCGAAGCGGCCCATCGGCGTCCGCATCAGCAGCTCCTGACCACGAGGAGTGTTGTCGAGCAGGTCTGCATTGAGGGCTGTGCGGAAGACGCCGGGCGCTATGGCGTTCACCGTAACGCCCTTCTTGACCACTCCACGGCAAGCGAGCGCGTGAGCGAGACAACGCCCGACTTGCTGGCAGCGTAGGCGGCCACTCCGTTGAGAGCAACGAAGCTGTTGAGTGACGCGAGGTTAACGATTCGACCATAGCCGCGCTCCAGCATGTGCCTGCCAAATACCTGGCAAGCGCGCAGCGTTCCGGTAAGGTTCGTGTTCATGACATCTTCCCATTCCTCTTCCGGCATGCTGAGCGTAGGCGCGCGCTTAATTATTCCAGCGCAGTTAATAAGGATGTCGACTTTGGCGAAGCGCTGGAGTGACGCTTCCAGTAGTTCTTCGAGCGAAGCGCGGTTGCACACATCCGAGCAGAGGCGCAGCGTCTGGCGTCCGCGGCGTTCGATCTCGGCCGCTGTCTCGTCGACATGTTCCCGGCGGCGGGACGATGCAATGACATCGGCTCCAGCATCTGCGATTCCGAGGCTCAGCGCGCGCCCGATCCCGGAAGTGCCTCCGATCACAACCGCAATCTTGCCTTCGAGACTGAAGATATCGGTCGTCATCATTTCTCTGCTCCGGTGGTCAGGAGGCCGGTTTCGCGCAGCTTCGTAAGAATCTCTGCCGCGGCTTCCTCCGGACTCCCTGCGACGCTGACGGACCAGGCATCGAAGGGTATCTCCAGCGTCGCCAGCTGGCTCTCGAGCAGGTCGGGGTTCATGTATGGATGATGGCGCGCCTTCATGCGCTCTCTGATGAGGGCGCTGGGCGCATGCAGATAAACAAAGCGCATTTCTTTCTCCGCGAAACCGCCGGCAAGAACTTCACGATATTCCTGCTTCAGCGCCGAGCAGGCGAAAATGGCGCTCTCGCCCTTTTCTCGATACTGCACCATGCGCTCATGCAGTGAAGTGAGCCACGGCCCTCGATCGGCGTCGGTCAGTGGTATTCCAGCGGCCATTTTCTGACGGTTTTCTTTTGAATGATAGTTGTCCGCGTCTTCGAACTTCCATTCAGTGCGCGCGGCGAGCAACCTGCCGATGGTCGTCTTGCCGATGGAGCTTACGCCCATCAAGACCACGATCATGCGTTCCCTTCCAGCAATTTCCCGCGATACGCCCACAGTCCAAGCCCGGGATTTGGAATAAAAAAGACGTCTTCTCCATCAACACGGTTGTAGCCATGGCGCAGCATCTGCGGGCTGTAGCGCGCGAGCATAGTTTTCAAATCGCCATATTCAAAGCCCACCCCTTCAACCTCTTCCTGGCTGAGATGCCCAGGGCACCACCTTATAGTGAAGCGGCCTTCGGAAGAACCGTGGATGAGATGAGCAGCCGCACTCAGATCGTTCCCGAGATCCACATTAGCGTTCACCGCTTCGAGAGTCGCCGGAGTTCCGCGATAGCCGTACTTGCGGATCAGGGCATCGATGGCCAGGTCTTCCCCAAACGTTGTTACTCCCGGCGCAAGGACGATCAGCTCTGCGTCGTCTGCCAAGGCCATGCGCGTTCGGTAAATCGCCTTGTTGCCGAGCCATGTGCTGTGAAATTCATGCGGATCAAGATAAACGACAGCCTTGCGGAGCGGCGCGTCGAGTGTCTCGAAGTTCACTTTCAAGCTTAGCGCGGCCGCGCGGTGAAAGCACTCGGCATCGTCACCGATGAAAAGGCCGCGCACTGCGAGCCGGTCGTCCCCCGCTCGGCCGACGACTGTGAGAGCGTAGACAATCGGCAGATGTCTTAAGAAACGATCGGACGCATAGTTGAGAACGCTGCGCACCGGGTTCTGGGCGCGGCCCATGATGCGCTCCATTCCATAAACCGCGCCCAGATAATGGCTGCGGTTTATCGAGTCGCGGCCTCCCGTACCCACGAGAATGTTCTTGTTGTAATTGGCCATGCCGATCACCTCATGGGGTACGACCTGGCCGATGGAGAGAATAAGGTCGAAGCCACCTTGCGCGACGAGCCGGTTCACTTGCGCCGGCCACGCGTAGTTCAGCTTGCCCTCTGATTGCTCGCGGATGAATTCCGCAGGAACCTCGCCGAGCGTCTCGACGTCAGTGCGCCAGTTGTGGACGCGGAAAAGCGTCTGCGGCATCGCACCAAACATTCGCGTGATCTGCTCGGGCCGCATGGCAGCATGGGTGCCCAGAGCAGGCAGAACCGCCTGCAGTCGCTCGCCATAATACTCCCAGGCGTAGCGTGTCAGGTCGCCGGCGCGGGAATGCACTCGGCTCTGGTCGGGCGGTACAACGAGCACACGGTTTCGTTTCCCCAGCTTCGCAAAACTCTCGGCGAGCAGGTCTTGCAACTGCGGAAACAGATCGCCGTCGACGCTGCCCGTGGCACAGAAGAGGCTCATGTGGCGAATTCCACCTTTTTCAGTTCCGGGAGCCAAGACAGCGCACGCGTCCCGGAGGTGCGTGCCCGCGGATGAAGCGCCCGGTCCCGGATTATTGAAAGCCGTTGTCTCCGCCATAATGCTTCTTTACAGTCGGTACGCCTTTTTCACCAACCTGTAAGTAAGATCCTGCGCCACTTCAAAAGCCTCCTCTTCCTCCAGCCGGTGTTCAGCGACCAACTTCGCCAGAAAGGAGCAATCCATGCGCCGCGCCATGTCGTGGCGTGCGGGAATTGAGAGGAAGCCTCGCGTGTCATCGTTGAATCCCACCGTATTGTAGAAGCCTGCCGTCTCCGTTACCTGGTGACGGAAGCGCGCCATTCCTTCCGGGCTGTCGTGAAACCACCACGGTGGCCCTAGCCGCAGGCACGGGTAATGCCCGGCTAGCGGAGCCAGTTCCCGGCTGTAGGCAGACTCATCCAGGGTGAAAAGAATGATCGTCAGATCGCGCTCGTTGCCGAACTGATCAAGCAAAGGGTGAAGCGCGTCCACATAATTCGTCGGCATCGGGATGTCGGCACCCACATCGCGGCCGTATTTCTCATGGAGCTTGCGATTGTGGTTGCGCGCGACTGCCCGGGTGAATCTGCATGACCAGCCCGTCGTCGAGGCTCATGCGAGCCATTTCTGTCAGCATCTGTGCGCGGAAGAGTTCCTGGTGCTGGGCATCGGCGTGGACCGCGATCACCCGGCGAAATAGTTCTCCAGCCTCTGCTGCTGGAAGATTTGCGGTTCGCGCGGTGGGATGCCCGTGGTCGGTTGCCGTGCAACCGAGTTCGCGGAAGCGGACGCGCGTCGCGCGGAGCGCGTTCAGATAGCCCGCCCACGTTGAGGTGTCTTCCCCAGTTTTCTCGCCGAGCTTCGCGACGTTTCCGGCAAATCCATCAAACTCAGGATCGACAACCGGGTCTGGCCGGAACGTCGGCACTATTCGCGCGTCCCAGCTCGATTCGCGGATAGCCCTGTGCTCAGCCAGGGAATCGAGCGGAGAATCAGTGGTCGCCAGCACTTCCAAGTTGAAACGCTCGTACAGAGCGCGCGGCAGGAACTCCGGCGTAGACAGCTTTTCTGAAATCGTGTCGAAGTAAAGATCGGCGGTCTCTTCCGACAGCCGTTGCCCAAGTCCGAAGAGATCCTGGAAAGCGAAGTCCAACCACATCCGAGTCGGCGTTCCGCGGAACAGATGATAATGGCTGCCAAAGATCCGCCAAACTTTCCGCGGATTTCTCAGCTCCGGCTTCCCGATCTCAAGATCTTCCAGCGAGACTCCCTGGCTGTAGAGCATTCTGAAGATATAGTGGTCGGGCTGCACCAGGAGTCTGGCTGGATCAGGGAAGGGCTCGTTCTTGGCAAACCATGCGGCATTGGTATGCCCGTGCGGACTAACAAGGGGCAAGGTTCGCACATGCTCATAGAGCGTCCTGGCTATTTGTCGAGTAGCGGGCTCGGCAGGAAATAGACGATCTGGATGGATCAGCATGGCTCCGACACTACCTTGTCGCTGCGGTCTGGCCACCAGCATACACGGAGTTATTATCTTCGGATCTGAACCGCCGCTACGGGAATGGCGGACTACCTCCAAGTAAGGGTGGTTACGGAATTCGCCTTCAACGAAACCGGAGCCGACATATTCGCGAGCCGCAATTCGACCGTCTTTGTAAGACCGGGATTTGTCAGGACCAACACTTGCTGCCCGTCTGGATTTTGCAGCGCAACATGCTTCAAATCCGCGGTCTCGCTCTTCGAGTCAAACCGGCGAGCCCCGCGACGGATCATGCGCGAGTAGTGGGCGAACGCCCAATATTGCCCGCTGCGGGTGATTTGCTTCGTCTGCGAGTCGATCGTTACCACGCCACCGCAGGGAAACGGTCCGATGTTCGGGCGGCCATGCTCGTCGAGCGCCAGGTTCCACGACGTGATGGAGCGGCACCAATTGTGCAGAACATCGCTGAAAGTTCCACCCCATTTGCACCAATCCGTCTGATAGGCGGGATCGGTATAGTCCGGGCCGCCCTCAGTCCAATGCATCTCAATATCCGGGAAAGCATCATGGACCTTGCTCATCATTTCAGGTGTGCCGTAGTAGCCGTGCCAGGCGACTGCGCTGGCGTATTTGCGAAGCTTGTCGTCCTCCAGTGAGTCAACCACGCGTCCCCACAAATTGTAGTTATGATCCAGAATCCAGAGCTTTGTGGGCATCCCGCTGGCTTCCAAGAGCGGGCCCAGGTGGTCGCGCACAAATTGAATCTCGTATTCCTGTGCCCAGATGCATGCCGGCATTCTGCCATCCTGATCGGTGTCTACCTCGTTCTGCGAGGTCAACGCTTGTACCTGCACGCCTTCGGCCGCATAGCCTTGCAGAAATTTCAGGTAGTACTTCGCATAAACGGGAAAGTAGTGATTGCGCATCGAGCCGCCCAGCATCGAGCCGTTGAACTTCATCCAGCCCGGAGGGCTCCAGGGGCTCGAAAAAAGAAACAGGTCTGGATTCGCCTGCCGCGCCTGGCGCAGGATAGGAAGAATGTATTCGCGGTCGTGGTCGATCGAGAATCGCTTGAGATCAGGATCGGGTTCGCCTTCATCGTAGCTGTAAACTTTTGTCGAGTAGTCGCTCGACCCCACGCAGATACGGCCCGTGCTCAACCCCATTTCCGAGGGATGGAACAGCTCGTGAAACAAGCGCTCTCTTGCAGCGGATGAAAGTTGATTGAACGTGTAGCAGGCGGCGTCGGTAAAAGCGCCGCCAAATCCCAATATCTCCTGGAACTTCTTGCCAGGATTGAGCTGGATCTGGTTGCTGTCTGGCGTAGCCGATGCCGGACGCCATGCGGTCTTGGGAGCGGCGGCAAAGCGTTCGTCGCCGGCCGTAACCCAGACAGAAATCTCTGGCTGACATTGGAGGTCTCTTTGTCGGACTCGCTCACGGCGGCCGCTGGGCGCACGAAGTCGCTGGGAGTAACGGCCGCGGCTAATCCCATGGCTGAGAGTCCGAGAAACTTTCGTCGCGAAGTTTGGCGTGTCATATCGGTCTCCTGGAAAATAAATTAGCAAGCTGCTAGCGCCCTTTATAGCGCGTTTGGACGGCATACAACGAACTCCGCGCCAGAATGAACAGAGTGCTGCCATCACTGCCGCCGAAGAGTAATTGCGAAGGCCGTTCCGGAATGTCGATTGTATCGATCAGCTCGCCGGCTGGGTTGTACACGAACACCTGCCCGGCTGCAATATACACGTTGCCGTGGTCGTCCACGGTGACGCTTTCTCCGCCTTGCTCGGCAAAGAGCTTCAAGTTCGAGATTGTTCCATCGACACCCACGCTTCCGACGTAGGTTTTCTCCCCGTTTTCATCGGAAGCGTAATAGGGCTGGCCCGCAATTGCGGGGGCGAAACCAAACGCTCGCAGCGTGTTGTTCAACTTCGACCCGTAGTAGAGTTCCCCGCTCACAAAGTCCTCGCCCGCGGGAAGGAACGTTGTGCCATCCGGTGAGACGAATTGATAAGGCTTCTGTACGGGAATCGTTTCGAGAAAGTCGTTCTCGTTCCGCCAATAGTCGACTGGGAGAACTGGCGTCATGCCGGGGCGCGGCGCGGCTGGCATAGCTTTCAGCAACGTAATATCGTCGTCCGTCGTGCCGGGTTTGAAGCTGTACACCGTTCCTTTGCCTGCGTACGAGACCACCAGGAGATCGCCGGCCTTATCGAAAAACAGCTCGACCGGGTCGAGAGGATTGTCACGAACCTTCGACAGTTGGCGCGTCGCGGCTGACCAGCAATAGATGGTTTGCCATTTGGCATCGACGAAATAAACATTTCCGGTTCGGTCGACCGCTCCGCCGGAAATGTTAAAGAAACCGCTCGCAACTTTTTCTACCGTCGCACCCTCGGCGAGGACCACGGATGACTGCGTCGGAGGCGCTGGAGGCGCAGCGCCGGAAATCGTGAGCCAGGAAAATTCGCGCTGCCGCAGCTCAGTATTGTGGGTCCGATCGTAGATTGCGGTGTCGAACGATACTTTACTGTCGCTGTAGCAATGAACGTTCCGAAATCTTATATTGCTGGAGTTCGTAACGGTGACCGCGTATTTGAACGGCTGATAGCTGCTCACCACCCGATACATGTGCAGGTTCGCGAAAGTGACATTGCTCGAATTCCGAATGTCGAGCGGTAACGCAAATCCGCCCTCGCCGCGTTCCTCTTCGGTCTGGAGGGCATAAATCTGCCAGTTGGAGGCGTGGTCCAAAACTACCTCGTTGCGGACATGATGTTCGCTTGACAGTTCGTAAATTCGTCCTGCGGTGGAAGTATTCGAGATATACAGACCCGCCTGCGCGAAAGTGCTGGGCGTCCAGATGTCGACGAAGGTCCCGCCGCCCGTGATCCAGAGGCTGGGATACTGCCCGTCCCAGCGGCGATTGGGATTGGAGTCGGCGCTATGAGTGTCGTTGTAAATCTCCTTCCATATTTTGTGAGCCTGTTCTGTAGTGGCGTTCGGATCAATCGTGCCGTGACCTCCAAGAAAGCGAACATCGTTCATCATAGAATTCGTGCTCGCCATCCACTTCGCCGCCACCGCGCGCGGATTGATGCCGTTGGTGTAGAGGCCGATGCCGGTCACGATGTTCGTTCCGTCCTTTGGAGCTTCGAGCAGCGGCTTGGGACTGCCGACACCTTGAAAAGCTGGAGTTGAATCGGCCAGCAAGATCCGTGTGACGCTCGGATGCAAGCCGATCAGAACCGTATCGGGCCTCAGGGTGATAGTGTCCGTCACGCGATATTGCCCGGACGGCAAGTAGATCGCAGTGTGTTGAGCGATTGCGTTTCTGAACGCGTCGGTATCGTCTGTCGTGCCGTCACCGCGGGCTCCAAGCGAGCGGATATTGACCCAGGTGTCGATCGGAGGTAGATCGAGAATGTCGGACTTGACCGCTCTGGGCAATGCGTTCAACGCGCTGCTCTCATAGATGTTTCGAATCGCGCCGACCGAGCCCATGTCGTGATATTGAAGCCCATGAGAAAAGACCTTCACCTCGTACATTTCTGCGGGAGCCGCAACGCGCTTACCGCTCTCGCGGTAAGCCGCAAAAATCGGAACCTTCCGGCAGACAATATTCTCCATGTTGATTTCGGTGCGGGCATTGTTTTCATTACTGATGATTACCGCAGGGCCGGTAATGTTTTCCATGCGTCCATCCTTCACCCAGAGTTCGTCGGAATACTGGGCATCAATGGAAATCGCCGTGGGCACATTCTTGAATTGCGGACGGATCAAAGTCAGACCGGCTTCGTGCTCCCGGATCGCCGCTTCGCGCTGGCCCTCAAACGTAGAGTCCAGCAGCGTAAATTGCCACCCAGGGGAGGGCTTCCGAGTCCAGATGCCATACTGGCCGCCGTAGAAATGCACATCTTCCGCCACGTTTCCTCCGTCGTGAATTCCCGCAAGCCCCGAGCCAATGTGAAAGTCCATATGAGCCAGAAAGCAATGCTGGGCATAGTGGGCGCGAATGCCCACTGCGCCGGGATTTCCCTCTTGAATTTCAATGTCGATGTTACTGATCGCAGAATAGAACGTTCCCGGATTCGCGTCAGGGGGCGTTATATTACTGGCCTGCCGCGCTCCCGCGAAGAGCACCATGTATGCGGGCCCTTGCTGAAATCCTGGGGTGTTTGCGGTGAGCACGAAGGTCGGCCGGGCGGCCCCAAACCCAATCAGACGAATTCCGGGCCAGATGTAGATCGTCTTGGTGAGGCGATAGCGGCCAGTCGGGACGAACAGGATGCCTTGGTTGGTTTTCTCCTGAACCGTATTGATGGCTTGCTGCAAGACTGCGGAATCATCCGCAATGCCGTCGCCTTTGACAGGGAAATTATCCGGCGTCAGATAAATTGCTTTTGGATCCTCCAACCGCGCGGGATAGTAAGAACTTGCAAACAGCGGAACCACCGATGACCATATCGCAGCCGCAAGAAGTGTCTTCCTCATCGCCATGTTCTTTGAGACAAAACCAGCCCTGCAATCACTGGCGCCACGCAAACGACTTGATCTATTAACTATCTCTTCGGATGCGTATCGACGTTTTCGTCCACGGCTTGGTCCTGATGCAAGTCGTGATAAATCGTCTTGAGCTTTTCCTTCATCTGTTTGTACTTTTGATATTCCTCAAATTCGTGTTTCGCGTCCTCGGTGCGGCCCGTCTGCCGATAGATGGTACTGAGTCGAAAGTGCGCCATCGCACTCGTCGGATCCATTTCGAGAGCGTGCCGCAGAAGCGGTTCCGCTTTTTCCGGTTCATCCATGGTCATGAACACTTTCGCCAGGCCGATACTGGCCTCGGAGTCGTTTGGCCGCAACTGCAGGGCGCGGGTGAAACGCTCATTCGCTTCTTTTAGATCGTCTCTCTGAAGAGCGATATCGCCCAGCCTGCATTCAGACTGTTCGTCGAAGGGATTGACCTGCAATGCCGCCTTGTATTCGTCTTCAGCTTCCTGGCGGCCCTCCACAGTCGACAAGGTCCTGAGCATATCGGCAAGCTCGAAATGGAGTCCCGGAAGCTGCGGATCGATGTTGAGCGCCGCCCGGTAGTTCTCGATCGCTTCCGCCGTGTTGCCGCGCTTTGCTAGTTCGTGTGCCATCGCCTGGTGCATTCGGGCGGAATTCGGGTTTACCACTGACAAGCTGAGCATCGATTCGGCGGCAAGGTCCGAATAAATCCGGTAAGCGGTATAGAGAATAACTTCGTTCGTAGGCTCCAGCCTTCGAAGATCAGTCACGATCGCGGCGGCTTTATCCAGATCGCCTGTGCCTGAGTAGAGTTCGATCAACTCCATCCCAGTCTCAATGCGTATCTTCTCGTCCTGCACCTTGGGGAATGCTTCTTCGAGATCGCGGCGAGCCGCTTTGAAGTCGGCTGTGCGCTTTTCGCTTATTCCCAGAAGAGCCTGAATCTTCGACAAAGCGGGCCGCAACTTCAGTGCGGCGCGAAGCTGTGGAATCGCAGTCGTATAGTCCCCCTGGAAGAACATCACCACACCGAGGTTGCCGCGGGCGTCCACATTATTCGGATCGAGGGCGACAATAGCTTTAAATTCAGACGCCGCCAGATCAGGTCTGTTCTGCTTCAAATATTCCGCAGCCTTACGGTTGTGTAATTCGATCTGCTGCTGGCGGCTAGGGCCGGATTGAGAGATGCACGACAGCAGTCCAAGAAAGAGAACCGCCCAAGACAAGACAACGACTTCTTTTGTCCTCATGTGACGATTGTACGGTCAACGAGTCGTGCCCTAGAAACGCGATCATTCCCAGCCCTGGCTCATTCCAGACAGAGGAAGGACGGCGGCTTGCCGCCGTCCTTCTCGGTTAGGCGAGCGCCGTTAGAAGAATACCCGCGCGCCCAGTTGGACCGTACGTGGCCCGTTCGCGAGTTGCGTGATATTGCCTGGCTGCGAGGCATTCACGTCATTGTTCGGATTCGGTAGTGAGAAGCTCGGATGGTTCATGACGTTGACGAAGTCTCCGCGAAGTGTGAACCCAGCTCGTTCCTTGTAATGCCAGGTCTTCGCCAGAGACAGGTTAATATCAGACAGTTTTGGCCCGAGGAGCGTGTTTCTGCGTCCAAACCCGAACACCCCGTTGCCCTGCTGGGTTGGGGTCTCAAAGGCTGCAGGGTTGAACCAGCAGGTCAGGGTGTCGTGCCCTCGCGCCGTTGGGGCAGGTGCCTGACTCGGGGTTCATACCTGCGATGGGGTTGGCAAACACATTGCCGGCCTGCGAATAGTCGTTAACGCCGCCGTCCAACACCGTATACGGAGTGCCGCTCTGGTAGATAAACGTCCCCGCCAGGCGCCATCCGCCAACCACAGCGTCAGCGATAGCATTGTGCATAAAGGGCTTGCCGATGCCAAACGGCAGTTCGTATACCGCAGTCCCTTTGATCGCTTGCGGAACGTCGAAGTTCGAGTTGCCGTAGTTACCGGAGGGATTGTTTCCGATTTGCCAAACCTGTTGCCCGGCGGTGCTGCCCCATCCGGCCGAGTCCTGGTCATCCAGCATGTGCGACCAGGCATAGTTGACGTCGAAGGTCAGCCCGTAAGAAGAACGCTTCCGGAGGTCGAGTTGCAACGAATTGTAGTTGGAGATGCCGTTGAAGTTTGAGCCAGAAAGGCCTCCAAATGCCGGATATGGGCGCGCGCAAGTGCTGGGGCTCGCAGCGATGGATGCGGGTGTTGCCCCGTTACAGGCCGATACATCGTTCGAGTTCAGCAGGGCCGGGTTGGTGATTTGGTTCGCGTTGGTGACGTATTGCAGATTCGCCGCGTGACTGCCGACGTAAGCGGCCGACACCGCAAAGTTCCTCGCGAACTGGTGCTCAACGGCAAAGTTCCATTCCCAGATCTCTCCCGGCCGGATGTTATAGGGTTCGTACGGTGGACTGAAGACGGGATTGGTGGTGTAAGACGCCGGGTTCTTCGAGCCCTGAATGTAAGGCAGGGCGTTGGCCATCATCGCAGCGCTCGAGCTTAAATAGAGCGGGGTAGCGTTGCCGGTGCCGGAAATCCAGCCGATGTCCCCGGCGGCACTTGCAGGGTCGCTGATATTGCCCTGAGAGGTAGCGCCGAAGCCCATTTGCGCACCACCCTCACCACCATAGAGATCCATGCTGTAGTTATAGGCGAAGAACCCTGCACCGCCTCGGATGACGGTGTTGTCCTTGACCGACCAGGCAAAGCCTACCCGAGGGAGGAAGATGTTCCAAACCGGCTTCTGCAAGGTCGTTCGGTTATCCTGAGGGGCAATCCATATCGAACCCAGGGTGCCCGCGAAGGGGCCGGTGGTATTGACGAGATTCTGGTCGAAATCGCCAAGTTTATTCTGTACCTCGCTCATGCCCGTGTTCCCCTCCCAGCGCAACCCGAGGTTGAGGGTGAGATTGGGCTTGATTTTCCAGTCGTCTTGAGCGAAGGCCTGCGGGCTCTTCAGCCGCATGCCCGTCAGGCCCTGATTCGACGCGGACCAGGCATCGACGTTGCCGAGCAGGAAATCTGCGAAGCCTGCGCCCGATTTTGCAGTGTTCAGCGTTCCAGCCAGTACGCCTGCGGTGTATTGTCCGCTAAAACCGTAGTTGCCGGCGCTGTTGGAGCCCCAAGCCGTGGTGTTGCCCTCGGCCATCAACACCTCAATCCCGAAATGCAGAACGTGCCTGCCCTTGACCAGCGTCACCATATCGGAGGGGTCAAAGGAGTTCTCGATGTAAATGGCGTCCGTGGCGGGCGACAAGGTGTTTACCGGGCTCGGGCCGCCGAAATTACCATAAATGCTTGAGTTGCCGATGAAGGGGAATTGGTTGAAATGGGTACCTTGCAGGCCAAATGCCGTTGCGGGGTTCAACCCGACGGACTGGGAAAGGAACCAGTTGCCTTGCTTGGTGTAACCCATCCGGATTTCGTTCACTATCGTGGGCGTGATCGTCCACGTCTCGGTGACCTGCGTGTTGTAACCGTCCACGTCCCCGCTACCGCAATTCAGCGGGCAGGCGAACAGGCCGTTGTCGACCCCGGGGTTATCCTTCTGGCTAATTGAGAACATGATGCGGTGCTTCGCGCTCAGGTCGTAGTCCA
>CAVYVQ010000039.1:0-25553 GCA_963771895.1 uncultured Acidobacteriaceae bacterium
CCATCTCAGGACTTCCCCCGATTGGATTGAGCGGTGTCAGGGTCGAGTCTGACTCCTGGGACAGCCCGCATGATTTCGGCCGGTGACCGATTCTTGCGACCGTAATCCCAAAACAGATTCCTTATTTATGGAGGAATGTATCGATGGCGAAGGACAAATCAGTGTTTGGCATCTATCTGACGCGAAGCGACATGGAATCCGCTGTAACCGCTATGAGGGACGCTGGATTCTCAAGTTCGGATGTTTCGGTTCTTTTGCCGGAAAATCTTGGTTCCGGAGAACTGGTAACCGAAAAGGGCACCAAGGCGCCGGAAGGAGCGGCGGTCGGAGCTGGGTCCGGGGCGGCAGTCGGGGGCGCTCTGGGCTGGCTCGTTGGAGTGGGCGCGCTGGCGATTCCGGGAATCGGTCCCGTCATTGCAGCGGGGCCGCTGGTTGCTGTTCTTGCGGGAATTGGCGTAGGCGGAGCCCTCGGTGGATTTGCGGGGATTCTAATTGGAGTGGGGATTCCCGAACATAAAGCCAAGAGGTACGAAGGAAGACTGTTGAAAGGCGGCATCCTGCTCGCGGTTTATTGCGAAACATCCGAGGAGATCAAGCGCGCCAAAGGAATCATGGAAATCACCGGCGCTGAGGACATTTCATCCTCCGGTGAAGCTTCGGCTGACGGAAAGAGTGCTGCTTGAACTGAGCCGCAGCGCTTGCCTCTGATGCCGGAATTTTCGGGGCCTTCCGACGTCGGGAAGGTCCCCGGGTATTGTTCGAAGACAGTTTGGATTTTCGATCTCAATACTGCGATGACTGTACCCCACGAGGATAATCGACAGTAGCAGCCTCTAGGGGAGTGGAGCTATTTCCCCGCCCCAGTAGCATGCCTCGATTCAGTTTACAGCTTGAACCGGATGGAACCAGAACCACGGGAAAGTTACGGTTGACCTCGCAGGGAAAATTCAAAACAGTTGCTCGCTTCCGAGCACGGAAGAGGTCCCGCTTATGACAAGAATCGGCTCGACATTAACACAACGTCTCCTAGTGCTGGGGACTAGTCTATTGCTCCTCACCAGCATGGCCTGGTCTGCGGAGGACAAGGATCGATCGGACATCGAGAAACGCCTTGATGCGTCTGCCAAAGTTCTGGACGAAATTATGGCCACTCCGGACAAAGCCATCCCCGACAAAGTGATGAGGGATGCGAAGTGCATCGCCGTGATCCCCTCAATGGTCAAAATTGCTGTCGGGATCGGCGGCAGCCATGGCAAGGGTGTAGCTACGTGCCGGACAGCGGACGGCCGCTGGAGCGCTCCTGCTCCGATCACCATGACTGGTGGAAGCTGGGGTTTGCAACTCGGTGGACAGGCTGTCGATGTCGTGATGGTTGTAACGAATGACGAAGGAATGCAGCATCTTTTGCAGAGCAAATTCAAGATCGGCGCAGACGCTTCGGCGGCAGCAGGCCCGGTCGGACGCGACACCGGCGCCGACACAGATTGGAAGATGAAGGCCGAGGTGCTGACTTACTCCCGGGCCCGCGGCGTTTTTGCGGGAATTGATTTGAACGGGGCCGTGGTTACACAAGACAAAGACGAAACCCGAATTCTTTACGGGAGCTTCATGCCGTTCGAAGAAATCTTGAATGGAAAAGTTCGTCCTAAAGAAGCGAGCGAACCATTTCTCTCGGCGGTACGGAGATATTCGAGCCAAGCCAGGGAACACGCCAGTCGTCGAGATTAGAAGGCTAACGCTTTTTGAACGGGAGCCTGGTCTGGTGTAAGGCCGGGCCAGACGTCAAGACTAACGGAACGAAAGATCGGAGGTGTCTAAATGTCGACGATTCTACTTATTGTTCTCGTGCTGTTGTTACTCGGAGCTCTGCCTACCTGGCCATACAGCAGATCGTGGGGCTATTACCCTAGCGGCGGACTCGGGCTGGTCGTCGTGATCTTACTTCTACTGCTTCTGGCCGGGCGGCTGTGAGAGACTGGGCGCCGGGCAGAAGTCCGGCGCTCGCGTACTCCGGAGGATGGATTGGAAACGCGTGTTGCCACCGTTTTTACATTTTGATTCGGGATGTACGGCTGTCGATTTCTATCGCCGGCTGCGGTTTTTTTGTAAGGAGCGCCCAATGCCGAACCTCAGAGTCCTCGACTAAGCCGCGCAGGCGTTATTTCCAGTTTCTTCCTCTTTTTTCATCGTCATCGGCGATCTCGACACTCTTTTACGCGGGCCGCGAACAAAGCGTACGGTCGGAGAAAGTGGCTTCTCAGCGAGCGCGAAGATCGCCCGCTCCAGATGCGGTCTGCAGACAGTTCAACAATTATCGATCCAACGGTCTTGTCGGTCCGCATTCCGTACATATCGCGCTGCTGGGTTTCGTCCTCAGCGTTGCGACGTTCGGGCATCTAGTGGTGCAACAAGTCCAGCAACACGAGATTGTAACCTTGATCGCATCTTCGCTGGACTCCTACGCCGTGCCGGTAGCAAAGACAGTCGCGAGCGCTGGCGGTGGCGATCACGACCCGTTGCCTGCAGCGAATGGAAGACTGCCGAAACTTGCCATGGAGCAGATCACGCCGCCGCAAATTGTTCTTCGCAATGAGCACCCTAAAGCTCGCCGCTGAGCCGACGGCGGTAGTTCCTCCGCAAGTGCGTCTGGCTGACAAGCACCTGCCGAATCTGGGCAATCCAGCGGCCGCACCGTTTCCTTCCGCTCCCCCCTCCAACGGAATTGGATCGGGTGGCGGGATTGGATCAGGAGCGGGTGGTGGTGTGGGCGTGGGGCGCGGGCCCGGCGTAGGCACAGGTAGCGGAGGTGGGGGGGGCATTCAAAGGTGGGCGGAGGAATATCAGGTCCTCAACACAGTTCGCCAATAGAAGTTTCGCTGCGCCTCCATAAATAAACCAAAGCCTCAACATTCAGCGCCCCTTAGGTTGTACAGCAAGTCTGCCAACCAATTACAGGAGCATCCTGATGGGCCGTGGATCGCTCTGCCGCTAACCTCATCTCGAATGTGAATGCTCCCGGAATCATAGAGAGCAACAAACAACACTTTAGTTGGATAGAAGGAGACTACAGTGGCGACTTGCGTGATTTCCGCAGCAACTAATGCGATTTCAGACAAAGAAGCAACCAAACGGGACGAATCCGAGCGCAGCCTGATTCAGCGCGCACAGCGCGGCGACGAACAGGCCTTTGCCACGCTCTTCCAGCTTCACAAGAAGCGCGTGTATTCCGTGTGTCTGCTGATGACAAAGGATACGGCCGAGGCGGAAGACCTGACACAAGAGGCTTTCTTGCAGGTGTTTCGGAGCGTTGGCTCGTTTCGATGCGATTCCGCCTTTTCCACATGGCTGTATCGGATTGCCGTCAACACCGTCCTGATGAAGCTGCGCCGCCGCAAAGTCCCGCCGGTGTCTCTTGACGAGCCTGTGTCTCCAGAGTCACCGTCTCTACGGCGCGACATCGGAAGAACAGACCCGCGGCTCTGCGGCGCGATCGACCGGATTGCGTTGCGTCGCGCCATGGAGGAACTACCCGAGGGATGCCGAAGGATTTTTGCCCTCCACGAAGTTGAAGGATACCAGCATCATGAAATTGCCAAGATGCTGGATTGCTCAGTCGGCAATTCGAAATCACAGCTGCACAAAGCGAAGATGAAGATGCGCGACCTGCTGTTTCCAAAGCGGAGAATCCTGCGGCGGGCTGTGGCGACTGCGCCGACAGAGTCCTCGTTTCCCGAGAAGAACAATAGCCGGCCTCAACTTTCACTGGTGTATGGCGCGCGGTAAGCAAGTAAAGACTTCAGAGGCAGAACGAGGTGGATGGGCTGCTGATGGCAGTACTGCGGCGAGCTACTCAACGGAGAACTCCAAAACACACTTCGCCTCAGCTTCCTCCCAGGCCTGGCAGTGGCGGCTGCTTTAGAGGCTGAAGATTGCAGGAACTGAAAGGGAATTTGGTGACCCCGGCCCATGCACCCGGATACTCAGGCGTTTAGGGTATTGCGACCACACGAGTGGAACTTCTATGGTGAGAATGACAGGAGTTGTCAAACAGGATTCGATGCCAGGGAAAAAACATGTACGCGGTGTGAGCGCAAAGGAGCAGAGGGAATACGAACATATCAAAGAAAGTGCGGAGAAGTCCGGACGCTACGGTAGCCGGGCCAAGGAAGTCGCTGCGCGGACGGTGCTGAAGAAGCACAAAGCTGAAGGCCACAGCAAAGGACATTAAACGGTTCATGGTTTCCCGGGCGGCCTGGGCGTGTTTGTCCCGGCCCGCAGATAAAAGGTTTTGGGGCTCGAACTGAGGAAGGTGACGCTTGGTTAGAATTCTTGTGGTAGACGACAACCCGGCGGTCCGGCACTATCTGCGGGCTCTCCTCGAGCAGCAAAGCACCTGGCAAGTTTGCGACGAGGCTCGAACCGGAAGAGAAGCGCTCCAACGCGTGGAGAAGAATCCGCCAGACATGATCCTGCTGGACTTCCAGATGCCAGATCTGAATGGACTTGATGTCGCGCGGCAAATCAAGCGACTATTTCCTGAAATTCCCATCCTCATGGTCACCATACATCTATCCAAACAGTTGGCCGAGGAAGCCCGCAGGGCAGGGATTCGTGGAGCCTGCGCGAAATCCGATGTTGGTTCCATCGTCCAGGCGGTAGACGCGTTGCTGCATGCGGGAACCTATTTCCCAACAACGAATTCACTCCAGACCTAGGTTTCTTTGGTATATTCCGGGCGCAGGCAAAATACAGGATTCCCTGTATTTGCGAACCAGCCAAAATACAGGATTCCCTGTATTCGGACCAGAATGTTACCATGCTAGCTTCTTAGGTTGATTCAGGAAGCAGTTTCGTTTCCGCTTGGCGAGTAGACCCTGCGGCATAACAGGCAAAAACGTAAAACAGAGCCAGCCGGAGACCTGTATCGACTTACGCGTATTAAGGTTGCCTCAGGGAGCTCAGAAACATTATGGCAGTCCGCATACTGCTGGTAGATGATCATCCGATCGTGAGGCAAGGGTTGCGGACTCTATTGGAGGGGCGGTCAGGCTGGGAAGTAGTCGGTGAAGCATCAGATGGGATAGAGGCCTTGGAGAAGATCGAGGGTTTGCGACCCGATGTTGTCGTGCTCGATGTCACTATGCCTCGAATGAATGGTCTGGAAGCCTGCCGTTTAATTCAGCGAACGCGAAAGACCTCCAGTCTTGAGGTTCTGTTCGTTACCCAACATGACTCTCCGCAAATGATGCGCGAAGCGCTCGATGCGGGTGCCAGAGGGTATGTTGTAAAGTCGAATGCCGCCCGCGATCTTTTGGAAGCCGTAGAGGCGGTGAGCCAGCATCGCGTTTTTACAGCGCTGGCGCGAAGTCCACAGCCTTCGTGCTAACTGTGCGACCACACGGGAGTCCGAATCTGGGGTCATACCTTAGGAGGAAGCCATGAAACTTCGTATCTTGCTAGCCGACGATCACGAAATCGTACGTCGAGGCCTGTGTGCGCTCCTGCAGAAACATGAGGGGTGGGAAGTGTGCGGGGAGGCTTCCGATGGACGCGAAGCGATTGAAATGGCTAAGCAGTTGAAGCCCGATGTTGTCATCGTGGATATTGGCATGCCATACCTCAACGGCCTCGATACGACACGCCAACTGCTGCAGAACGATCCCCACTTCAAAGTCATAGTTCTGACGATTACCGATTCCGATCAAGTCATCCGCGAGGCGCTCGATGCCGGTGCGCGCGGTTTTGTGCTGAAGTCCGATGCGGCGCGCGATCTGGTGTCCGCGGTTGAAGCCTTGCAGAGCAAGCGCATGTTCTTCACCCCAAGGGTGAATGATCTGGTGTTGGCGGGCTTTCTGGACAAAGGGCACGCCATATCCCGGAATGAACCGCCAAATTTGCCGACGCTGACCGTGAGGGAACGGGAAGTCACCCAGCTTCTCGCTGAGGGAAAGAGTTCCAAGGAAGTGGCCTCGCTCTTGAACTTGAGCACGAAGACCGTGGAAACTCATCGCAGCAACATCATGCGGAAACTCAGCCTGCATTCCATCCGCGATCTGGTCGTCTATGCCATCAAGAACAACATTATCCAGATCCAGATGCCGCCGCAAATCCCACACCCTACTGAAACCACTGTCGCCTGAGCGTGCGATTCGCTCCTCGCCTCAGTGGGCCGGTTCGGGTGAATAGTGTCCGGTCTTTGTGCGTACCATGAGATTGCGGTATCCCGGGGCATGTGTTTTCCACCCGGACGGCCTGGTATTCCGGTTTGGCATTCTGATTCCGCGGCCTAACGCGATCATGTACTGACTCCGGATGTCGTGGGCGACCGTTCGCGTAATGTTATCCACTTGATTGATCGTCTCGGGGAAAGTAGGCCACCCCACCGTCCGTTTAGACATTTGCTGCAGCGCTTCGCGGCCTGAGTTCTGTAGTCCGCTGCCCAGCAGACCAACGGCGTAGAGTGTTGGGCCGTTCGCCTGTTGCAATCGCCGGGACGCTTCTTGCAAAGTCTCCTCGCTCATGTTGTCCTGCCCATCCGTAATCACCAGCAGAACCTTCTTGTTGAGGCGGGGGGTGTTCCTGAGGTGCACCGCCGAGGCCACGATAGCGTCGTACAGCGCGCGGTGCTTCCCCTGGCAGAGACTTGATATAATGCCGCCTGTAGCTGTTTGACATCGGAGATGAAATCCTGATCCAGGTAGGCGTTCTGGCTGAAATTCACCACGACGATCTCATCTTGCGGATTGCTGGCTCGAATAATTAAGAACCGTCTGGTTAGCTGCTTTCCGCTTGTCGCGCATCGAGCCGGAGTTGTCAACCACAAAGCCCATCGCCACCGGCGTGTGTCTCCCCGGCGGAATGAAGTAATGGCCTGTGGCGTCCCATCTGAAGCGGCTGAGCGCATAGAAAATCCTCCTGGTGTTTCTTAGGTGCCATTTTGGCGCTTGCCAAGGCGACCGAAGAGTGAGTATGACCCCGTCTACAGCAAACACCTGAGTGACTCACGCGGACAGATAGGAAAAACTTACATCACCTTTATTTCCTGGATCTTCGATCAAGCCATTGAAACTCAGAGAATTGTGATTTGGTAATTCTCGTGCTCATGGAATTCTCGTGCCCATAGAATAGTGTTATTCACCTTGCATGATCATTCAGGACCCCTGGGGTCACTTTGCGTGGTTTTCGTTGGCAACCTGTGCTGATTGTGAGCGCAACTATTCTCAGATACAGAATCTGGTGTATAGAATCTGGTGAGAACTAGCATCGGAGTCCCTTGGTGTCTTTTCTGGGAGGTGGAGGTTGAGCGTACTTCGAATCCTCATCGCGGATGACCACGAGGTGGCGAGAAAAGGCATTCGCGCCCTGCTAGAAGACCACGCGGGATGGGAAGTTTGTGGCGAGGCCAGAGACGGCCGCGAAGCTGTCGAAAGTGCGAGCAGGCTGAAACCAGACGTGCTCTTGCTTGACGTCGGAATGCCGAATCTGAATGGGCTGGACGCGGCGCGACAGATCCTCGCAATGACACCTGAGGCTCGGATTCTGATCTTGACCGTGCACGATTCCGAACAGGTAGTACGGGAAGTGCTCGCCGCTGGAGCGCGCGGCTTCCTGCTGAAATCCGACGCCGGCCGGGACCTCGTGGCGGCTGTGGAAGCGTTGCAACACTGGCGAACGTTTTTCACCCCGAAAGTGGCGCAGATGATGCTTGATGGCTATTTGCGACCTCAGGAGAGCGACGCTTCCGAGAAGTGCGTTCTAACGCCTCGGGAAAGAGAAGTGATTCAGCTCGTGGCCGAAGGAAAGACCACCAAAGAAGTTGCCACGGCCCTTAACCTCAGCGTCAAGACGGCGGAAACTCATCGTACAAACCTGATGCGCAAACTCGACCTGCATTCGGTCGCCGACCTCACGCTCTATGCCGTGCGGAACGGGATCGTTCAGGTCTACTGAGGACGCCGCCTTTCCTTTTTGGGGTCTGAACCCTTGGCATGTAAAGCGACATCGCGCGTTCAGTAGGGACTTTACCGGATACCTGCCCTAGTCGGCCCCGCGTACACTCCAGTGCAGTCGCTGTTGCTGGAATACACAGCAGAAAGGAGCGCCGATGCTCTGGACTATAGCCGTTTTGCTTTTGATCCTTTGGCTGTTGGGTATGGTTAGCTCGTACACGCTGGGTGGATTTATTCACATTCTCCTAGTCCTGGCAGTGGTTGCAGTCTTGATCCGCCTGATCCAAGGCCGCAGTCCCGTGGTGTGAAGCAAGCAGCAGAAGATCGGCAGCGCGGTTTCATCTGTTAAGGAATTCCGCGCACAAATTTATTTCGGAGGAATGGTCATGAACGAAGATCAAGTGAAAGGCAAGGTCAAGGATGTCGCTGGCCGCATCGAACGCCAGGCGGGAGAGTGGACTGGAGATCCGGAGAAACAGATCGACGGAGCGTTGAAACAGGCCGAGGGTAAGGTGCAAAACGCCTGGGGCAACGCGAAAGATGCCGGAAAGAAGGCTGCGGACAAGGGGACGAACAAGAGGGAGCCGGCCGATGACTCCGCTGAAACAAAAACTGAAGTAGAAGTTCGATCGCGCCGCAAAGCAAGCTAATCGTTCACCTTCGGGGACACTATCTATTACCGGTGATCCCCGTATTCTTTCTTCCACACTCTTCCACACGCAGAATTTCGGTTAGACCTTCCACAGCAGAGCCAAAGCTCGAGCCGCATCTGACAGCGCGCGCTTTTCCGCACATGCCTGAGAAACTTCCGAGATTCTTCCTGTCTGAACGATGGAGGTACGGTACTCCGGCTTCTTTTTTGCGGCAAGGTCGGCCTTGATGAATAGTGCACACGGCTGTCTCGAACACACGTCTTAGATCTTCCGCAGAGGGTGCGCGATGGATTTCAATGCGAGGGGCTGCGATCTTGTATGCCATGGGAAAAGGACTCACTTTCTGCACCTCTCGGCACAATAAAGCGACTCCGCCTGCTCGACAATGCTGTGTAGCCCCGGCTGCCTAGCGATAGTTCCCCTATTTGTCTGCGATTACGAAGTGTAGTTGTCTGAGACGGTCCTAGAAGACAGGTCCTCGACAACATGCTGCCAACGGGTGGCAGCATGAGCCCTCGAGGAGCGGGATGGTTAGGCTGCCGCTCGGAACTCCAGGCAATTCTGGAGCGCCCGCAAGGCATATAGGGCATCATCCAGTGCCTGGTCTTCTTCGATAGTGTCAGAGCCGGCGGCGAAGAGTTCCCGGGCCCGGGCCACGATTGCTTTCTCAGCATCGGCGATTCGGGTGGGAATCTTATTCTTGTCGGTTTCGAACAAGGCAGCAGTGTAAAGGTCTCGCCAGCTTCGCAGCAAGGAAGGGGAAGCGATTTCGTTTCTCATCAAATATCTCTACCTCTTACGCGGGGGGCGCGGGTTTGCAGGAATCAGGTAGACATACTTTACTAGCGCTTCAGGGAAAATGCTATACGGTGAATCCCGTAGTCAGGACATGGAAAGGAAGTTGGAAGGGCTTTCCGTAGCCCTTCCATTCGCCTAGGCAGCTCTCTTGGTTGTTGAGGTACGACGGCCTTTGGGGGAAGCCGCGGGACTGCGCCCCCCACCCTGAGAGGCCTTCGGGTTAATGTCCTGCGAAAGCTCCGTTAGCTTCTTGTCGGCTTGTTTTTCTTCTTCCAGCGTTTGTTCCAGCAAAGAGACGTGTTCGTTCTCGCCCAGGAGTTCGGCGAGGGCCCGGACCGTGCCGTAACCGGCCATCTCATAGTGCTCCACCCTTTGAGCGGCACCGATGATCGCGGCGTCCATCACCGCTTGGGCATACTCTTCCCGCATGGTTTCGGCCCCTTCCTTGACCAACCCCTCCATGCCGAGACACTTCTTGCCGGAGGGTTTCTCGTCGAGCCGATCGAAGATCTGCTCCAGGCGCGACACGTGTTCCGAGGTCTGCCGCAAGTGTTCTTCGAATGCTTCGCGCAGTTGATTGTTTGAGGCAGCCTTGGCCATCTTCGGCAAAGCTTTGACAAGCTGCGTTTCCGCATTGTAAAGGTCACGAAGTTCATCAATGTAAAGCTCTCGCAATGAGTCCTTTTGCATTTGTATTTCCTCCCGAAATTTAGTTCCCCCGCGCAGATGCCAGTTTTATCTTGGTTCCTGTATTTGCTGCTGGGTCCTTTGCGAAAGTAGCCGGCGGCAGGGGCCGGGACAATACCCCGGAATCCGTACGGCAAGGAGTTCTTGGAATAGCCAGACCGCTGAGCGCGTGGACAAAGGCGGTGTCCGCCTGGTTCATTTCTTCCTGTTGGAAAACTTTCGGCTGCTTCGAGGGGATTTATCCTTCGGGGATCTTCGTATCTCACCCACAGCCGCTACTTTCGCCCTCCGCACCCGACGGGCATTGCGAATCCTTTTCTTGGTAAGTTGAGCACGAGACCGTGTAAGCTCGGCTGGTACGACGTTGGCCTCGCGCAGCCTAGTCGTAACGGTTTCCGGGAGCGCCGAAAGGTTCTCCGTCAACTCCTGTGTCGCCTTAGTGAGCTTTCCCGCCGCGTGACCCAGTTTGCGGGCGACGGCGTTTAACAATGGCTCCTGTTTCTTAGACTGCTTCTTGGCTGGCATGGGCTTTTCTCCCGAGAACTCGGTCTTCAAGTTTGCGCGTCAAGCGTGTACGATTCGTCGTTTTGCCCCTACAAAATGAAGTCCCAGCCACAGGGCCGGGACTTCCAAGGCATCAGTGAATCATTGCAGCGAAGAAAAACTACGAGGCACGACGCTGACGGTCGCGGTTCGGGTCGTCTTCCTCGCCTTCAGTCTGCCCTTGGCCACCCTTCTTTGGTTGGTATTGGCCGGGCTGGCCGCTCTGTTGTCCCTGGCCAGGCTGGCCGCCCTGCTGTTGGCCGTGCTGCCCGGACTGACCACCCTGCTGGCCCTGTCCGTATTGGTTGCCCTGCTGACCCTTTTTCTCCATATCGTCTGCCATGAAATCTTCCTCCTAAGAAAGCGCGGGCCTTCCCCTCGCCTTCGGAATTTATCGCCCTTCATAGCTTAGTTGCTGCAAGAGATTGCAAAGGTTGGGAAGTATTCTGGCGATATTGATCGCACGAGGCATTTGCGTTGCAACTGTCCGCGTCGTGAATGCCGCCAGGAGCGACGCGAGTAGCGAGGATTCTACCTTTTCCTGCGGAGCAAAGACTCCTCAGGACGTAGGCAACTCCCGGCAAGAAAGCTGCAGAACGATCAGCCTAGACACCGCTTCCCCGGCGCGAGAGATGAGCGGCGAGTGAAATCACAAACAGGACCAGGAAAATGAGAAACAGCAGCTTCGCTAGGCCTGCCGCTGCAACCGCTATGCCGGTAAAACCCAGGACTCCGGCGATCAGTGCTACAACCAGGAACATTAGCGCCCAATAAAGCATAGTGCCTCCCTTTGAGTTGGTTCTGCTGACAGGAATGATAATTCCGGGCCAGCCGCAGCCGAATCCGTTTCACTTTGTATTTCGCGAACTCAGGTCCTGTATTACTTGAAACGTTCTTGAGAAGGGAGCAGGTGCCTTATCCCCAGTGAACTGGCACCTGCTCGATGGGGGCGTCTGTCAGTAGAGGCTCAGAGTAAGGGAACAGCGCGTTCGTGCCCATACTGTCGATCTTGTATCTGGCCGGAAAAGTCCACTGATTCTCTCACGTAATTCCGCCGCACCCAGCCGCCAACGGAGGCTCGTCTCTGTGAAGACGGATATAAGCCGCTGAGTCTTAAGTACAGTCAACGACGTATAGACGACCGGTTCCACATAATGTAAAAGCGTGAAAGGAGATGATTCTAGATTTTCAAGCGCGGCCCATCGCAAGTTAGGCAATCAACTAATCTGGGATGGCAATGCCAACGCATATGTAATGATGGCTGCTTCGTCTTTCGGAGGTTTGTTATGAAACGAGAGACTCGCTTTTTAGCGACGTTGGTTTTCGCGTTAGGAACCGTCCCACTGATGTGCGCGCAAGATTCACGGAGTCAGCCGAGCCCTGAGCTTCCATCTGAGATCCTCGGGCCTCAATTGATCGCATGGTCGCCGTTGCAAAAGCCGGAACCGGTGCCGCAACCTCTACCACCGCCTGATCGGCCCGTACAGCAGCGCGATCTAACGGACGAGCAACCCGTGCAACCGGCGAACCCGCAGGCACAACCTCAGCCGCCAGCCGCGCAAACCTTCACGGGCACGATCGTAAAGGACGGCAGCCGGTACATATTGAAAGTATCGAGTAAGAACGTCTACCAACTTGACGACCAAGAGAAGGCGCGGCGATATGAGGGCAAACAAGTAAAGATCGAAGGCACTCTGGATGCTAGCGGCAGCAGCCTCCACGTCACGAGCATCGAGTTGCTCTCCTAGATGACCAAAGCCCAAGTGGTGGGGCGCGGCGGGTTGGGCCTGTGCCTCGAACGGCTTTTTCGATGAAGGCTCTGACAGATGGATGTCTCAAATCTCTAACCAAGAGGCAGAAGTCGGGTCAAAAAGCATAGGCAAGACTCTCCGAAAATTCCATTCATTTGCCTTTTGCTAGCACGCCGTGCGAAGAGATTGTTCGCTTTTGGACTGCGCGGTAGGAGGAACCCGCCGACTGACCGCAGCTAACTTCCTAGCAGCTGACTTCTGGAACGTCCCGTAAACCTGCAACTAAGAGCCGTGCTGTGAACTGCCAATTACTTCTGAGTACGGCTGCGAGCGAGAACGAAGTGCTGGTTCAGGCGTCCGCAGGGATGAATTTGCCCGGGTCACGGTTTCACCGAACTAACGGAACTCTCCTCGTGCTTGTGCTGCTCCAGCCACAGCAGGTCCTCCAGCAAGTAATACTGTCCGTAGATCAGCATCGCATCATTGGGGCGGAGGCTGCAGCCATGGCGCAGTACCCCTGGCGGAGTTTGATCATCGTCTCCGACGGGGGTTAGATACCGGTCGATCAACGATTGCACGATTCGTTCTCCCGCCTCCCGATAGCCCTGGGCGCGTGCGCTCTCGGTTGTAACAAGGGAAAGACGGAATAAACCTCCCGCGATAATCGCGGCTGCTGAAGAGTCGCGATTCCGAAAGCGGACGCCTTGGTCGTCAAAGTCGTACCACGGCACGAAATCGTCGGGAAGGTTTTTGATGGCGTAGTCCGCGATTCGCTGAGCAGTCGCCAGGAACAACGGCTCATGCGTCTCCGAATACGCCACCGAGAAGCCATACAAGGCCCATCCCAGTCCTCGTGACCATGTGGTGTCAGCGCCAAAGCCTTGGTGCGTGTGGCCGAAGACCCACTGTCCCGGCGCGCTGATATTCACAAGCGGAAGGTCCACATCCGTGGCCACCCCGTGCAGGACAGAGCCCTGCCTGCTATCGCCTGGGTTGTAATGTACAGACTGAAAGACGGAACCATCTGGACGCACGTACCATTCCGCAGTACGGAGTGCATGCTTCCTGGCGATCTCCTCCCACCGTTTGTCTCCGGTTTTGTCGCTTGCCCACCAGAGCAACTGCAGATTCATCATCGTGTCGATGATCGTGTCATCCCCGTTCTCGCCCCACGCCGGAATCAGCTGCGTTTTTGGATTGAAAAGCTGTTCAAGGCGCCCGGCAGCGCGAAGAGCGCTGGCGCGAAGCGTATCATCGCGGGTCAAGTCAAATCCCATCGCAGAAGAGTAGTAATACAAGAATCCTGCGTCATGATTTTGCAGCGACTCCTGCCCTCTCAGCTTCGAAGCCCAGAGTGCGGCCCATTTGCGATATTTTTCCTCATGGGTCGTGGAATATAGCTGCCAGAGCTCTCCCGTCCAGAAACTTCCCGTCCAAAATATCCGTTCTGTTTTTGCCACTCGCCGGTCTTATTGTCCGCTTCTGTGAAAAATCCCGGCCCGGAACGAGAGGTAATTGGTTCGGGCGTTGTTTGAAGAATGGGCTCCCATTGTAAAGCGGTGCGATCGACGGCCGAGCGCAACAGTCCGAGGGCTTGCTCCATCGTTTTGGTTTTATGGGGGACCAAAGTATCGGCAGGCGCTCGCTCGCTGTTTGCTGCTGCCGACAGGATACGAATGCGCGCCGGCTCCGCCATGCGTTCGGCCTGTTCCTTCACCGCGCTCAGGAATTCTTCCCGGCTTCTGATGGCATCGGAAGGAAGAATCAGGGATTGATGCGGCCCCTCCTCTTTTTGATTTCCGTGGCCGACTCGGCGATTCGATCCTTCCTGATCCCAGGCGGCAATCGTGTACCAGGACTGAGAGCCCTCACTCAGATTAAAGTGAATAAGGTGGTTTTTAGTATCGTCCCTGAATGCAGCGTGTGGCGCCAGCGTGACAATCGCGAGACCCAACTCTTGTCCAGAGATCGCTTCCGTCGCGGTTGGCCCCGGCGCGACGACCTGCTCGCCCCAAGTCGCCAGCCACTGCGCCGGTGAATTTTGCCCGGAGGTCACGGGTTCAATTCCGGGTTTCGCGGGCACCCCGGTCACGAACTCGAAGTCATCGGCAGAGTTCGCAAAAATCGTGTGAGTGAATCCTCTTTCTCCCGCCCACTGAGTGATTCGCGCACGCAGGTCGATGATTTTTCCACCGGCGTTCCAGCCATCGTATTCCAACTCCACGATGGTTCGCACCGGTCCACTCGAAATGATTAGCCATTTCCGCTCTTTAACGTCGGCGACTTTGACGACCTTGCCTTCCACCAGGGCCGCGACTGACCCGATTCCGATCGCGTCGCCAACCCTATAAATGTCGCGACCTTCCGGGGATTCATTGTGATAGGTGTAATCCGGGGATGCGTACATCGCCAGCTGTAGGGTGGGCCTGCGTTTGCCGTAGAGATCAATGGCGTTCCGAGAATCGAAATAGACGCGGAACGCGACCCGCTCCGATTCCCATCCGAGGCCTTCAATTTTCCGGCTGAACAGCGCGGCGGTTCGTTGCTGGTAATCGCTGCGCAGACGCCACATACGCTCCTGATCGCCATAGGAGACAGTAATGATACGTGTCTGATGCGGCGCAAGATCGATTTGAAACGCCAGTTCGTCCCCTTTGCCGTCTCCATCCAGATCATCGACTTGTGAGGGAAGCTCTTCGGTCTGCAACGTGGATGCGTCTTGCTCCAGCGTACTGGCATCGCTTGCGGTCACGATCAAAGCGCCAGGTGTGAAGTCAGGCGCAATTGCGCGTATCTGTGCGATGGGAATGACGATATCGGCGGCATTTCGCCGATAGTCGCTGGGATTGGAAATAGCGACTTTGATGTTCTTAAGTCTCGGGGCACCCTGTGCGGGGAGTGCGAAGAGAAGCGGAATGATCCATAGCATCGCCAAGAATCTGTTATGCATAAGACTCCGATTTTCTCCAGTTGTGGCAAAGAGCGCACAAAAGAAATATAGCTCAGAGAATGTAATCTTCTTTGCACGGCGTAAAAACATCGATCACTCGCGAATCCTCGATCGCGGAGTCGCCATGTACCACCCGCCGCGAACCACAAAGGTATCTCCAGCTTGAACGTCAAAGCACTTCAACCCGCGCGCGACTGTGAACCTGTTACCAGAGCGTTCCTGCCGTTCAATTGAAATGATTGAATCATCTATTCAACTTTCTCCGATTCGCGCGGGTACGAGCTTGGGACTTAGAAGATGTATGAACAACAACGCGATCAGATAGGCTGATGCCGCTATGAAAAAAGGAACCATGTAGCTACCGGTCCACTGCAGCACATGGCCTACGATTTCGGCGATCAGCATTCCGCCAATCGCCCCGGCCATGCCTCCAATTCCGACAACAGACGCCACTGCCCGGGATGGAAAAAGGTCGGACGAGAGCGTGAACAGATTTGCCGAAAAGCCTTGATGACCGGCGGCGGCAAGCCCAATCAGAAGTGTAGAGGACCACAATCCGGAGAGCCGGTAAACAGTCGCAATTGGCAGTACGCACAACGCGCAGAGAAACATCGCCCATTTTCTTGCTGCGTTCACCGAGAGTCCTCTACGAATCAAACTCGACGAAAACCAGCCGCCGCCGATGCTTCCGAGATCGGATATGACATAAATCACCAGAATCGGCAAGCCGATCTGCGTGAGATGTAGGCCATGCGTTCTCTGCAAATAGTCCGGGAGCCAAAAAAGATAGAACCACCAGATGGGGTCGATCATGAATTTTCCGGCAGCAAACGCCCAGGTCTGCCGGTGAGGCAGAAGCTGGCTCCATTTGATTTTCCCCGCCTGCGCGACGGGATCGCTTTGAATGTACGCTCTTTCGCCGCTGGTGCAGTAGGGATGTTGTTCGGGACTGCGATAGAGCCACAGCCAGAGAATGAGCCAAACAAAGCCCAGAGCGCCAGTTAGCAAGAATGCCCAGCGCCAGCCCATATGTATGGCAATCCACGGCACGATGAGCGGCGTAACGATTGCGCCGATGTTGGTCCCTGCATTGAAGATTCCGGTCGCCAGGGCTCGCTCTTTTTTTGGAAACCATTCCGCGACGCACTTGATGCTCGCCGGGAATACTCCGGCCTCACCGAATCCTAAGGCGGCGCGGGCTGCAATAAAACTGGGCAGTGAGAACGCGATCGCGTGGCCCATCGACGCCAGGCTCCAGAAAACCATGGCCACGGCGTAACCAATGCGCGTGCCCAGGCGGTCAATCAGGCGGCCGACAAAAATCATACCCAGCGCGTAGGCTGCCTGAAAGCCGAACACGAGGTTCCCATAGTCAGTTTCATTCCAGCCGAACTCGTGCTGCAGTGGGCCCTTGAGCACACCGAGCACCTGACGGTCCAAGTAATTCTTGGTCACCCCGAAAAATAAGAGCCCGCAGATGGCCCAGCGGAAGTTCCCCGCGAACACGCCTCCGCTCCGTGAGTCAGCCGAAGATGCGGAAGCCTGCCCGCGTCCGCCGGGCTCCGCTTCGACGATCGAGTTCTGATCCGCCATTGGCTTGGACCTTTTCCCAAGTTTTACCAGGCCGTTTATTTCCGTGCCGCATCCAGGCCCGAACCGGTTTGTTGAAATCCGGTGGTCTTCGTTGACACCTCAATAGAAGAATCGCGGGGAATGTAAATCGCATCGAACTGTCCCAAATTGTATTCGCTTCCCGCGATCTTCACGGCGCCGCTTCCTGCCAGGCATATCAGTCCGGTTTCCTGTGTTCCATCGGAGAAGGACACAAGTGGTTTAGCAGCATTCAGAATGATGCGACCGTAAGACAGATGGCGCATTGTGCTATTGGCTGGTGTCACCGCGAGATGACGCCCCGCTTGAGCGTTGGTTTTGCGAAACACCATTTTTTCGAGTGGAGCTGCAGACTGCGTACTCATGGATAACTCCTTATTTGTTGTACCTGATCCCCGAAAACGGCGAGAGAGAACACTCGCTCAATCTGCCCCTTGCTCCGAACACCCTCGAAGCTTAACAATGCAAGCTTCAAAACGTGAAACGCAATCCAATCTGCAACTGGCGCTAGGCGTCTAGACTACGCCATTTTCTTTTATACTCTCCCGGATCGCACGCGCTCGTGGCGAAGAATTTCTTGGACGTTTAAATGGAAGTGACGGACGCGAACTCACGCAGCTTGTAGCGCAGTAATTTTCCTGCGGCGCTCTTAGGCAGTTTGTCCATGAATTCGATGCGTCGCGGGTACTTGTACGGCGCGATCCGACGCTTGACGAACTCCTGCAGTTCGTGCGCGAGATCGGGAGTAGCCGCGATACCTTCCCGAAGCACGACGAACGCCTTGGGGGTGTGGAGTTCCGTATCTTCTCGATAAGCAACCACCGCCGCTTCCAGAACGCAGTCGTGTTCAACCAGCGCGCTTTCGACCTCAGCCGGCGAGACCCATTGACCCGAAACCCGGAACATATCGTCGGAACGGCCCGCATACCAATAGTGGCCGTCCTTATCCATCCAATATTTGTCGCCGGTGAAGAACCATTTCCCACGCATGCGCTCCGCCGTTAGCTGTCGACGCTTCCAATAACAGGGCGCGATACTGTCTCCCGCCACAAGGAGATCTCCAATGGTGCCCGTGGGAACTTCGCGATCGTCCAAGTCAACGATGCGCAGTTTGTAACCCGGAACTGCGACCCCCGTGCTGCCAGGCTTGACGTTGCCGGGCCGGGCGGACAAATACATATGAAGTACCTCAGTGGAACCGATACCGTCCAGAATCTCTACGCCAAATCTGCGTTGCCACCTGCGGAACATTTCAGCTGGAAGTGGTTCCGCTGCGGAGACCGCGAGCCGAACACTGGCCAGGCGGTACGATTCTCTCTCGGCTTCCTGGAGCATGTGGGCATACAACGTTGGAACAGAGAAGAAAAGGGTTGGCCGGGCGGTCTGCGCAATTTTTAGTACCGCTTTGGCTTCCGCCTTGCCCGAAAATAATATCGTGCTTGCCCCGGCATAGAAGGGAAACATAAGTCCATTGCCCAGTCCGTAGGCGTGGAAGAGCTTGGACGACGAGAAGGTTATGTCATCGGGACCGATGCCCAGGACTCCGACCGCATAATTCCTGCAGCAGCAGATCCAGTCATAGTGCATGTGCACCGCTGCCTTCGGGCGCCCGGTGCTGCCCGAGGTCCACAACCAGAACGCAACGTCGTCCTCGCTTGTCTTTGCGGCATCCAGTTCGGGCGAATTGCCGGCGAGCCACTCATCCCAATGCAGGCACCCGGACTGAGCTTCGCCAACGACAATGACGTGCCGGAGAAAGCGTTGCCCACTCAGCGCTGGAGCAACTTCATTAAAGATTGTCGAGTGGACTATGATTATCCGAGCCCTACTTTCGCGGAGGAAGTAGTCGTAATCGGCTGTTCGTGCAACAGGAATCGTCGGCACGGCCACAGCGCCGATTTTTATGACACCGAAATACGCAACAGCGAACTCGGGGCTGTCGGGCAGAATTAACATCACCCGCTGCTCCTCTTGCAAACCCAACTTCAACAGGCCATTCCCGGCGCGATTTACGTCTGCCGCCAAATCTCCGTAGGTGCGAACCGAATCGCCGCATCGAATCGCCACTTTCTGACCGCGGCCTTCTCTGATGTGACGGTCCAGAAACTGATCGGTGAGATTAAAGAAAATCGGATCTCTTGGCGTCTCGCTCATAGTCGCAATCTTCTGCTAATCATTCGGTCCCAGGGTTGCGCGGTACCTTGTATACGCCCCCTTTGCTTCTGCGGCCTTACAGCAGGCACAGGTTCAGACCGATACCCACGGCAAAACCGCGCCCCCGCTTCCTAGGTGCGCCACTCCCGTTTTAACCCCTCCGTGATGAGAGGGGTCTCCGACTTTTGTAGTTCTGCAGCCATTTGTTCCATCTGACGCATGGCGCGGAGATGGTTTCGTCCAGCGATTTTGAGGACATCGTCATCGGAATAGCCGCGCCGCAGAAGTTCGGCAAAAAGGTGGGGATAGCGCGTGACATTCTCCAGCCCATCGACCATCGAATCCGGGGCGGCTTCGTAAAAATCGGCGCCAATGCCTATGTGGTCTATGCCCGCGACTTTGCGGATGTGGTCAATGTGGTCGGCAACGTCCGAAATAGTGCCACGCGGAGAGACGTTGGCCTTCTCCCATTCGGCAATCCCTTTCGCAATCGCTTCGTCAGTATGGAGACGAGCGTGCAGATCTTTGATGGCCGCGGTGCGTTTCTCTTGCCATTCAGAATTCTTTGGTGATACGAATGCCCCGATGAAGTTCACATGGACCACGCCGCCGTTGGCCGGCATTAGCCGCAACACATCGTCGGGAACGCAGCGCGGGTGGGGATCAATGGCGAAAGCATTCGAATGCGAGAAGATTACGGGAGCGCGGGTTACACGCAGAGTGTCTCGCATGGTGTCTGCGCTGACGTGCGAGATATCCGCAAACATGCCCAGCCGGTTCATCTCCTTCACCACGCGCTCCCCGAACTCGGTCAGGCCATAGTGTTCCGGGCGGTCCGTTGCGGCATCGGCCCAGTCAATGTTGTCCCAGTGCGTCAGGGTCATGTAACGCGCGCCCAAGTCGTAGAAAATGCGCAGGGCCGCGGGAGAGTTCTCGATCATGTGGCCGCCCTCCACTCCCAGTAGGCACGCGATGCGTCCCGAGCGGTGGATGCGGTCGATGTCGTCTGCAGTTCGCGCTTGTTCCAGCTCGGGCCGGCTGCGAATGAAGCGCAGCGCCACATCAAACTCGCGGAGCGCTTCATGCAACGATGTGTGCTTCCGCTGCGTCGCAGACTCAACAAAGATCGACCAGTACTGTGCTCCAACGCGTCCCTCGCGCAACCGCGGAATATCGGCGCAAAGCGTCGGCTGAATCTTGCTCATATCGAACGATGTCAGGTCGCCTGCCTTGGTTTCGAGCAGTACTGATGGCAGATCGTTGTGGGTATCGATGAGCGGAGCCTTCTCAAGAAGCGCCTTTGCTCGGTCCAGCCTGTTCGGGTCGGGATCTGGCGCCTCCGCGATAGCGGCGCTAACGTCCGCCAACACAGAGTTGGCAAGAGCCGCGGAACCTGCCATCATACTTGCCTGCTCAAGAAAACGACGACGTGATATCAAGCGTTTGCTCCTTAAACAGTTAAGAGGTCCCGCATTGAGAATGCATGCGGCGGCGGAATTGTATCCCATTCCACCTTTGCGCACCACCCGAGCACAATCCGCTGTCGCACTGATGATTGCGGAGGGGTCGACTTGGAAAATAAGGGTTTCCATCACGGTTTGCTAGAGGTTCCGGGCGGATGACGGGCAATCAGGAAGGCAACTGTTGCTAGGAAGCCATGGCACTCATTGACCGTCCATAAGTGATAAGGCGATGTTTCGCCGAGGCGGAACATTCTGATTCAGCCGAAAGAAGTTATTCGGATCATAGTGTGTCTTGACCGCGACCATACGCTCCCATCGTTCGTGATAAGCCTCGGGCACGCGATCCTGCTCATCGCCGCTCATGAAATTTACGTAAACGCCCGGTTTCATAGCGGGCCGAAGTTTGTGGAATAGTTCGCGAATCCAGGAGATATTGCCGGTGTCACCGGAAGCTTCCGACCAGTTCGCCAGCAGATTCATGATGAAAGGGGCGCCGCGATCGCCGAATGCGGTCTCTGTCGCGGCGATCCGCGCCGCCTGGCCACCAAGATATGCAAGTTCAATCTGAGTCTCCCATGACGGAATAGTAGCGACTGCCTCCACCAGGCGATCGATAGTGCTGTCGTCGAGATAAGTGAAATAGCCGGATTTGGTGTAATAGCGCCGTCCGTGCGGGAAATCGGAATCCGCCATGGTTTGCAGGTTGAGGAATGACACAATCTTGCTGTTTACCGAGTCCGGAGCGCACATGGAAAGTGCGCGATCCAAACATGGACGCCCGGTTTCGGGGTCACCAGTCCAAACCAAGGAACTGCTGGCCACGGGCCGGCCGCGCAGCCGAACGGGTACCTTCTTTGCATGTGGGGCAAGGCGCAGATCAACGTTCCATTTCAAGTCGAGTGGAGCCTCGGCCATGAATGCTCTCCAGCATTCAAGGAGCCGGCGAATGTCAGCCTCGGCGGACAATCCTTCAGCGAGCACCACGGAGGTAAGGGGATGGAGTTTCAGTTCGAATTCTGTGACCACTCCGAAGTTACCGCCGCCCCCGCGCAAGGCCCAAAATAAATCAGGGTTCTCCTTTGAGTTGGCACATACGACGGAACCATCCGCGGTTACAAGAGTGAATCTTTCAACGTTATCGCACGACAATCCGAATCGCCGGGTGAGCCAGCCGGTTCCTCCGCCCAAGATCAGTCCGGAGGCACCGGTATGTGAGACTACGCCGGAGGGAAATACCAGCCCTGCTTTCTGTGTTGCCGTATCAATCGATCCCAGCAGACAGCCGCCTGCAATTTGCGCCCGGCGGGCCTTAGGATCAACCGTGACCTGCCGCATTCTCGACAGGTCAATCACCATGCCGCCAGCGCACGTGCTAAACCCTGCAAGGCTATGTCCTCCACAACGGACAGCAGTGAGGATTCCGGTCTCAGTGGCGGCTCGGAGCGCGTTCTGCACATCGCTGACATCTGTGCAGCGCGCGATAAGACCTGGTGAGCGCGCGACCATGCTATTCCAAATGGAGCGCGCGTCTTCGTAGCCTTTTTCGCCGGGGCGCAGCAAATCACCTTTGAATTGGCGGCGGAGCGAAGAGTAAACCTCTTCGCTGGCTTCGGCCATCTGGGGTTCTCCTTGCAGAATGTCCTTCTACACCACTACTGTGGCACTCCGCTAAATACTGTTGTGCCGCCGCCTTCGAAAGTAGAAAAGAGAGATCAAACATAAGAAAACAGAAAATGCTGGCACCGACCATTGCAATCCGTCCACGAAGAAGGTTGTACCCGAGATCGCAAGAAGCAACACAATACCAACCACAGTGAAAAACGGGTGGGCCCACAGACGCATGGGTAAACTTAATAGCCGCTCGGGCGTGATGGCTTTGCGAAAGCGAAGGTGCGTGTTAAGAATCACCAGCCATACGAAAAGCATTCCGGCGACTGCGGTCCCATAAAGCATGAGGAAAGCGTTCTTAGGAGCAAAGATGGCCAGCAGAATGGCTCCGACAATCCCGACAGTTGAAGCCAGCAGTGCGCGATGCGGCACCCCGTTACGGCTCACCTTGCCCATCCATTCTGGGGCATAGCCTCCCATGCCCAAAGAGAAGAGCATTCGAGTTGAAAGATAAAGGTTAGTATTCACGCTCGAGAGTGCCGCCGTCAGCACGACGAAATTCATCATCGCAGCGGCGAAGGGTATATGCGCGGCAGCGAATGCGGTCACAAACGGACTGCCAGAAAGCGTGGACGAACTGCTGGTCTGATTCCAGGGAACCATCGTGACCATAATTGTAATCGCCAGCACATAGAACAAAATGAGCCGCCACACAATTCTGCGGATGGCGTGTGGAATAGTAACTTCCGGATGCTGGGCTTCTCCCGCTGTGACCGCGATAATTTCCACTCCCATGTAACTCGTTACAGTTATGGTCAGCGAAAGCCATACTCCTTTCCATCCCGCGGGCAAAAATCCCCTGTGCTGAGTCAGATTCGCCAAGCCAATCGCGCGCTGGGAACCAACACCCAGAATCAAGGATAGCCCTACGATGATGAAGGCGATGATGGCAGCTACTTTGATCATTGCGAACCAATATTCAAACTCACCCAGGCGGTTGACCTGCATGGAATTGAGCGCCACCAGAGCGGCTGAAACCAACACCACCCAAATCCATTGGGGAACATTCGGCAGCCAAAAAGAAATGTAGATGCCGGCGGCCGTGACTTCAGCACCGATGGCGATGATCTGTGCGACTCCGTAAGTGGCTCGAACCGAAAAACCCGCCCAGGGATTGAGGTACTTCTCGGCGTAGACTCCGAACGCGCCGGCGACAGGATGGACGACCGCCATCTCCGCCAGCGCATAGGACATGATCAGGGCTATGCCGGCGCCCAGAAGATAGGAAAGAATGACGGCCGGCCCAGCCAGGCGAATTGTTACACTGCTTCCCAAAAACAAACCAACACCAATGGCACCGCCGATGGCCATCATGGTGAGCTGTCTTTGGCTGAGGCGGCGGTGGAGACCTTCAGCCTCCGGTGCCGAAGGCGCCTCACCGGCGAGCATGGCCTCAACTGCCGCACGCCGTTGATCAGTCATAACTGACGACGCTGGCAGGGTCGAGGACCATCAGGTCTGTATTCTTCTTGAGAACTTCCACGACTGCCTTCACATCGTCGATAGTGTTGTATACATGAAATGAGATCCGCAAGCCGTCGTGGCGGTTCGAGGCGACGATATCGCTTTCAGCGAGCTTCTGCACCAATAAGTCCGAATCCTTGGACTGCAACACCACCAGCGGCCCAGCGCTATCGGCGGGCGTTTTGGCGCGAATGCCCAACTCACGGGCGCAGCTTAACAGCGACTGCGCAAGGCGCTTGATGTGCGCAGCCACATTCTCCATGCCAATTTCCTGAAGTAGTTGGAATCCAGGCGCCGCGGCATACACATTGGGCACGGATGGCGAGCCGGACTCGAATCTGCGCGCGGTAGGAGATAGATCGATATGTTGGGGATCGAAGGCGAACGGATTGACTTGCGCACACCATCCGGTCACGGTAGGAACCAGCGACGAAATAAGTTCTTTGCGCACATACATGAAAGCAAGTCCGGGAGGGCCGAGCAGATACTTGAGCGTTCCGGTTACAAAGAAGTCCAGGTCCATGGCTTTCACGTCCACCGGGCGGGTTCCGCAGTCCTGGTAATTGTCGAGCATCACGAGAGCACCGGCGCTGTGCGCGATTTGCGTGATCGCCTTCACCTCAGAACGAAATCCATTCTTGAAACAAACGTGCGTGAGCGGCACGATGAGGGTATTGCGGTCGACCATCTTTTCGTAATGGGCCGATGGAATGCGATTGCCTTCTGCGCTCACAAATTGCACCTCAGCGCCTCGGACACGCTGCGCCAGCCAGATATGGCCCATGGTAGGGAACTCGAACTCGCCCATCACGACCTTCCTCCGTTCCTGGAAATTCAGAGCGCTAGCGACGCCGTTAATGCCCGCCGAGGCACTGGTCACGATCGCAACCTCATCCGCGCTGGCGTTGATGAATTGCGCAAAAGTGGTTCGCGCCTCCTCATACCGGTCCATCCACGTCTCCCACGGCGAGCCTTGCTCGTGCCAAGTCGCAATGTAGTCCTCCAGGCCGGTCTGCACGACATCCGACAGCGCGCCCTGGGAGCAAGTGTTGAGATAGATTTTGCGTTGGAAGATTTTGAAGCGGGAGCGAATCTCGTGGATTTGCTTGTCGGTCAGCATAAGTCGTTCGAGCGCCGTTGCATCAGTCACTAGTCATTTCCGCCAGCGCGCTTCCGAACCTGCGCACTTCTTCGACGGTATTGTAGTGCACCAGCGACGCTCTGACTGCACCACTGTCTTGCGTAAGTCCCAGTCGCTTCATCAGCCGCGGGGAATACATGTGGCCATCGCGGACGCTGATATTTTGTTTGGCGAGATCTTCGGTGACTTTTGCCGGCGACCTATTCGGCAAATTGAAGCAAAGCGTGGGCACTCGTTCGCGCATACGGTTCTTGTCTGCCACGCCGTACACGATCGCGCCGCAATCGCTTAGCACCCGAAGCATCTCGAGCGAAAGCGATTCTTCATGCGCCCAGATTGCTTCGAATGCACGTCGCAGAGAGGCGCGCTTCGATTCCGATTTCCCGGTTTCATCGTTTGCGCTTATGCACCTGCCCAGAGTTTCCAGGTAGCGTACCGCAGCTTCCATCCCGGCTACATTTTCGTAAATAAAAGTCCCCGCCTCAATCTTTCCGGGCGGTTCGTCGGCGATAAAATCCTCACGGAAGGTTGGGAGGCGTTGCAACAGTTCGCGGCGTCCCCAGAGAAATCCCATATGCGGAGCGAAGATTTTGTAGCCCGAACACACTAGATAATCACAGTCAAAGGCTTGCACGTCGATCAGTCCGTGAGGGCCGTAATGAACGGCATCGAGAAAGATTTCTGCCCCGGTTGCATGTACCGCTCTTGCTGCTGCCACAGC
>CAVYVQ010000040.1:0-66695 GCA_963771895.1 uncultured Acidobacteriaceae bacterium
TATCTCATCGATCGAGAACACCACCGCGACCATCCGCGAGATCGACGAAGTCTCGCGCCAGAAGTTCCAGGAAGCCTTTACCAAGATCAATGAGAACTTCCAGGCTACCTTCAAGAAGCTCTTCGGCGGCGGACATGCCTTCATGAAGCTCACCGACGAGGAAAACTCCGCAGAGAGCGGCATCGACGTAGTCGCGTCGCCTCCGGGTAAGCGCCTGCAGAGCGTCTTGTTGCTTTCGGGAGGCGAAAAAGCGCTCACCGCTCTCGCCCTGCTGGTCGGCATCTTCCAGTACACGCCCAGCCCGTTCTGCATCCTCGATGAGGTCGACGCTCCTCTGGACGAGGCCAACATCGGCCGCTTCACCGAGCTGGTGAAAGAGATGAGCATCAAGACGCAGTTCGTGCTCATCACGCACAGCAAGAAGACGATGAGCATCGCGCTCCGTCCTCTACGGCGTGACGATGCAGGAACCGGGTGTGTCAAAGCTGGTCTCGGTGCGCTTTGGAGCCGCCTAGATTTGGAGCCGTATAGAGAGCTTGGCCGGGTGCTCAGTGGGAATCGAATCTTAGTTCTACTACTCCGTGGGTCTGCTGAGGAGCGGCCTCGTATCTCCATTGGCGTACTGCATCCACCGCAGCCTGTGTGAGCACGGGGTTTCCGCCCATCACTTCGGTGGACTTTACCTTGCCATCGGGCGCAATCACGACAATTAACTTCACGATCCCGCGCAGTTTCAGCTTTCGGGCCAGGTCGGGATAGCTCGGCGCCACCCTGGTCACTACCTTGCGTTCAACTTCCGGTTCATCCTGCTGGCCCCGTAAGAATGGACCAGAAAGCACGACCGCAGTGGTTGCGCAAATCAAGAGAGCGAGTAGGAGCCAGCGCCGCATCGTAAGCCTTCGTGAAGCCCAAGCCTAGCCGGGAAATCGGCCGTTTGGGAGGTAACTAACGTAATTAGAGTTGGCTCGGGTCTCTCCACCGCTCCGGCATCGCCACGATATCCACGCTCATCCTCAGCTTTTCCACAACCGCCTGACGGCAATTCCTGAGTTATTCCGTGCCTTCACGATCCTGCCACGGCCAAGGTTTCCCCAATCAACAGGATACGGACTTCCTTCTATACCGTAATTTCCGCCGTTGACAAAAATTTCTGAGAGTCTAAAATACGCCTCGCTCCTTACCTGTAAGATTTCGAGATGACTCCTAAACTTCTTGATCCCGTAATCCTGCAAACCGATTTCCCCGATCTCCAACTTCGCGCCAGCGGGAAGGTGCGCGACGTTTACCAGTTGGATAATGAGCGCCTGCTGTTCGTCGCCACCGATCGCATATCGGCCTTCGACTACGTGCTCGCCACTGGCATCCCTCACAAGGGTCGGATCCTGACCCAGATTTCGTTGTTCTGGTTCGACTTCCTTTCCGACATCGTGCCCAACCACGTCATCACCGCGGACGTCGATCGCTATCCGCAAGCTCTGCAGAAGTATGCCGATCAGCTGCGCGGGCGGTCGATGATCGTGCAACGTGCCGAGATGCTCCCCATCGAGTGCGTCGTGCGCGGCTATATTTCAGGGTCGGCGTGGAAGGAATATCAGGCGACCGGCAAAGTCTGTGGCATCGCCCTGCCACAGGGATTGCGTGAATCCGAGGCCTTCCCGGAACCTGATCTTCACCCCGGCCACCAAGGCGGTGAGCGGCCATGATGAAAACATTTCGTTTGCGCGGATGTGCGAGATACTGGGCACTGAGGCTTCCAGCCACCTGCGCGAAATCAGCCTGCGGATCTACAAGAAGGCAGCCGCATATGCCCGCCAGCGCGGTATCATCATCGCCGACACCAAATTCGAGTTTGGACGCACCGCCAAGGGAATCACGCTGGCCGACGAAGTGCTCACGCCGGACTCTTCCCGCTTCTGGCCCGCCTCGAAGTACGCGCCCGGGCGGGCGCAAGAGTCCTACGACAAGCAATATGTTCGCGATTACCTGGAAGAGATTCGCTGGAACAAACAGCCACCCGCGCCCGCTCTGCCGGCCGAGGTCGCCAACCGGACCAGCGAAAAGTATCTCGACGCTTATTTCCAGATCACGGGGCACAAACTGGATGTGTGAGCGTCCGGCGTTTTCGGCGGAGCCCGCGGCAAGGCGTTGCGAAGAATTGCTCGCAACCGGGCGAGCGGGAGAGTAGCATGACCGCGGCGGACTGGTTGATTGTTGTGGTTGTGCTCTTGAACGTGGTTTCGGCGGCCATCCAGGGCTTCTTCGCGGAGGCTCTGAGCATGGCGGGCCTGGTAATCGGTTACATCGTTGCCGCCTGGCAGTATCAGCGCCTGGCGGCGTGGTTGATGTCGTTCTTGAGGAACGAGTGGCTGGCTGACATTTTCGCTTTCCTCATCATCTTTTTTGCGATTTTGATCCTGTTCAGCATCGCCGGCAGGATCGCCCGCAAACTGATGAAGGCAGTCGGGTTGAGCGGGTTTGACCGTTTTCTGGGCGCTTTGTTAGGCGTGGTGAAAGGCGGGTTGGTGGTGGCCGTGGTCCTGATGGGAATGACCGCGTTCACGCCTACCTCGAAGATGCTGGAGAATTCGCGGCTGGCGCCATATTTCCTAATGGTTGGCAGGGCTGCGATCTGGGTGGCGCCGTCGGCGTTGCGGGCGCGATTCTATGAAGGACTCGACTTCCTGCATCGAGCGCCGAGAGAATTGAACGGCACTCCCGGTTCCAAGTCGAAATAAGTCCGGTGCCGGCGAGGACAAGTCCAAACACAAAGACATTGAACGAAAAGAGAGACCTAACGTGAAAGATCAACTGGAAGCACTCATCCTGCAGATGTACAAGAGCAATATCCTCTATTCCGAAGGTGTGCGCGAATTCAAGAAGCGCTTTATCCTTACCGTCCTTCAGGAAAACAAAGGCAACCAGTGCCGCGCTGCCCGGGAGCTGGGAATGCATCGCAACACGCTCAGCCGCACCATCGATGAACTCAAGATCGACGTGCGCCAGCTGCGCGATGGTGCGAAACGCCCGCCTCGCAGCGCGCGCCCGGTATCGCTCGAAAAGAAAGCAGTGCGCTAGCCGCAAGGCTCGCGCTGCATTCGGATTTCATCTTGCCCAAAAAAGCTTAAGGCAGCCCGAGGGCTGCCTTTAACTTGATTCCCTTCTGAACTATTGAGCTGGTTTGCGATGAACTGGAGCCTTGGGCGCAGGCTTCGGCGTCGGCAGCTTCCCCTTTTCCATGACCATCATGAATGGGTTCGGCGTGTAGGAAGCCGGCTCGCCCTGGAAGTCCAGACTGGCGCCTTCCTTGGGAAGGAGTTTCGCGGGAATCGGAGCTTCGAAGGTAAGAGTGATGTCGGCCTTCTTGGCTTCGATGTCGTCGAGGCTTCCAGCGATGTCGATCTCGGTCGGCGTCGCTTTGATCACCGTCCCGTTCAGTTGTACGGCTTTGCCTTTAATGGCGTTCCACACCAGATCCTGGTCCGCCTGCGAGCCGTTAGACAGGATGAATTCCCATTGCGCGAAATCCATCTTATCCGGCGGCGTGGCCACTGCCATGTTGTGCGCCTGCTCGGCTGGAGTGGGAGCGGGCTTGATGGTGAAACCCGCCGGTGGCAGCGGAGTAGACGCAGTTTGAGCCAGCAACTCATTCCATCCATCCTCTCCGCCGTGATAGTGCATGTACTTATTCCGGCCGAACTTCTTCACCTGTTCTTTGGCCGTAGGGTCTGTAACCAGGTTCGCCGCGCGGGCGATGAAAAACAGCCCGTTGACTTCGTCCGGTGGAGTTGACGGAGGCAGCGAGGCAATAGCGAGAGGGTAGATATTTTCGACGTTGTTGGGATCAGCCTCTACTGCCGCTCGCAGATGCTTCTGCGCCGAGGCATAATCTTTCAGCTGGAGGGCGGCGAAACCGGCGATGCTCTCGAGGATCGCGGCAAATTCCGTCTTCTGCTTCGCAAACTCGGCATCCGATACTCCATCCGGCTTCGTCCACTTCGGCAGCACTTCCAATCCATGTTCGGCGTGCGTCTTGGCATCGGCCCAGTTCTGCGCCGCGCGTTCACTGAAGGCCAGGACTACGAGCGCTTTGACGTTGTCAGGATTCACGGCCAGCACGCGCTTGGCCGCGTCCATGACTTTGGGATTGCCCGTCTGCTGATATAACGCCATCAGGATGTCGAGCGCCTGGGGTTTCATGATGCTGTTCGGATACTGCGTCAGAAACGCTTCCAGGCCGCTGATCTCCGCCTTCGGGTCCTTCTGCTGGGTGGCGCCCACGTAAGCGTTGTACTCGGCAGGATCCTTGATAACTGGACCCTGCGCGGGCGCCGCGGCAGGTTGTGCTTGGGCCGGTTGAGCGGGCGTCGCGGACGGTTGCGGATTTGCTGTTTGCCCCTGGGATGGCCGCGCCGCTGCCAAGACAGCAACTCCAAGCACAACCGTGACCAGAATCGTTTTCATCAGTATGGCTCCTTGGATCGTCGGGAATTTACAATTTCGCGAAATCGTATTCCTTTTCCTTAACTCTTTGGCTGCATTCCACTCCGACAGCTCTTCGCGCTTCAGATTCCGCTTTGGGAGTGCCAGGTAGCGCTTCCGGCACGCCCCACAAAAGAAAGGCAAGCTGTGGGATGGAAAGGCGACTGACGCTCTCCCGGTTGCCGGATTATAAGTACCTCTTGCTCCGAAGGCAAGCAACTTCCCCCTCACCCCTGCGCGCTATTGTATAAGATGCAGAGGCCGCATCCCGTGGTTAGCCTCTAGATTCTGGGCTGCGCGCGGCACCCGGAGCGGGACGGCACTACATTTTTCCGCGACTGGAGGATACTTCCCATGGGCACTGTTGGAAATGATGCGGTGCGTCCCCTGGCCGGTCAAGTGGCAGTAATTACAGGTGCCGGTCGAGGCATTGGCGCAGCCATCGCGCTTAAACTGGCGAGTCTGGGAGCCACGGCCGTTCTGTGCGGACGCACCCGCGCCGCTCTCGAATCGTCTGCGCAAGCGATCGCTCAGGCTGGCGGGACGGCCGAGGTGGCCGCATGCGATGTGACCAGTCTTCAATCGGTTGAGGCGGCGGCCAAGAGCGTCGAAGCTTCCTTCCGGCGCGTCGACATACTTGTCAACAACGCGGGCATCGGCGGATTCGGCGGCCCGCTGCACCAACTCCCTCCGGATGCGTGGGATCAGATCCTGAACACGAACCTGCGGGGTATCTTCTACACGACTCGTGCTTTCGCTCCGATGATGATTCGCGCACGCTCCGGCCACATCATCAACATTTCATCGCTCGCCGGAAAGAACGCGCTGCCGAACGGCGCTGCCTACGCGGCCTCGAAATGGGGATTGAACGGATTGAGTTATTCGCTGGCCGAGGAGCTGCGGGTCCACAACATTCGCGTGGCGGTGATTTGCCCCGGCTCGACCAACACCGAGCTGAGCCCACACGCCGGCAAGGATCACGCAAAGATGCTGCAACCGGGAGACGTGGCGCACACTGTGGCCATGCTGGTGACGCAGGCTCCGCAGTCGTTTGTCAGCGAGATTTTGATTAGGCCCACGCAGAAGCCCTAGGGCCACAATACGGTGGGGCGTTAACGTGCGAACATCTAATTGTCGCTTTGTGTCGTCGAGTCAACCTGCCTGCCCGCTCCTCTGACCAAGGCAGCAAGCGAATATGTCAACGAAATAAACAAGATTCCGGTCGTCCCAAGCTGGAAGCGGTTTTCCGGGTAAGGGAGACGCCCAAAGAAATAGGCGAGTGCATCAAGCCATGACGCTTGATTCGATGTTTTCCAAGCCGTCATCGCGGCTACGAGGCCCACCAAGGGCAAAATCCAAACCCAGTAGCAATACGAACCTCGGATCCGCCGGTAAGCGAAGTATCCAGCAAGGAACGCGACGAAGATGGGGAACGGATAGTAAGGTCCCTGCATAAGCTGAAGTCTAACGGCACGACCCACCAACGCCCCGAGCGAATAAATCGTAAAACCTACTGCGATCAGGACGCCAAGCGTCGCGTTAAGAGTGTTCACCAGCCACAAGGCAACCCACTTTGCGCGAAGAGGCCAAGCTCTGCGCGCGAGCGAGGTCGAGTCAGGACTGCTGAGGCTCCCTTCGTTATTCGGCTGGCCGCTGAGATTTCGTCGCCGGATCTCGTCCGTCAGCAGAGGCAGGGCTTCGTCGGAAAGCGAGCCAGAATCCGCGAGAAGCGCCAATAGTTCCTCGTCCGTCTTGAAGGAATATTCTTGCTTCAAACGTTCAAGTTCCACTTAGTCTCCTACTTCTTGAACAGATTCTCAAACGCCTGCCGCGCGTCGTTGGGCCGCAGGCTGGCGGGCGTCGACGTTTCCTTTTCCCGGGTCACTCGGATTTCATAGAACGTGCAATCGTTGAGCGCATCTTTCTTCGCGACGCGCTCCTTCACCGGCTGCATGCACTCGAAGCGGCTTCCGGGATCGAAATACATGCACTGCTTGCAGGAATGCAATTCGAAGCCGCACTTGGGACAAAGTCCGGTTGGCGGAATTGCCTGCAGAACCGTGCCACATTGCGCGCAGCGGGAAACGGCGCGCGTCCCGGGCATATTCACCGGTTTTGGCCCCATGCTGTAGTCGCGTCTTGCTGGCGGCACCGGCGCTGGTTTTTCTCCAGGCGGCTTCCGCGGCTTTTCTTCGCGGTCGCGGTCCTGATATCCATGCTGACGGTATTTAGCTGCCACAGAAAACCTCCCCCAAGCACGTTGGCGTATTGTCTCGCCAGCAGCACCGCAAGGCAAGTCTGAACAGGTTCTTGGCTTCTACTCGGTACTCGGTACACGCCACTCGGTACTGGTTACAATGGAAGCATGATTCACGAAATCTTTCCCGTCGGGCCGCTGCAGTGCAACTGCTCGATCATCGGCGACGAAACCACGCGCGAAGCCATGGTCATCGACCCCGGCGATGACATTGAGGATCTCCTCGCGCTCCTCCGCAAGCATAACCTGCACGTCAAGCAAATCGTGGTTACCCACGCCCACATCGATCACGTAGGAGGCGCGATGAAGCTGCGCGCAGCCACCGGGGCGCCCATCCTGCTCAACCAGAACGATTATGCCCTGCTCAAGATGCTCGACGCGCAGGCCGCCTGGGTCGGCATGGCCGCGCCCGGCGCGGTCGAGATCGATCAAAATCTGAGCAGCGGAGATACGGTGAAAGCCGGCGCACACGCGGCCAGTATTCTGCACACGCCAGGACACACGGAAGGCAGCATCTGCCTGTACTTCCCTGCCGAAAAAACTCTAATCGCTGGCGATACCCTGTTCGCCGGGTCGATCGGCCGCACCGACCTCCCCGGCGGATCGATGCAGAAGATCATGCAATCGCTGCACGGCACCGTGCTCGCGTTGCCCGACGACACCAAAGTCGTCCCCGGCCACGGCCCGCTGACCACCATCGGAGAAGAACGGGAGAGCAATCCCTGGCTGGTGAAGAAATAGAAATTGTTGATTGATGATTGAATCACGCGCCAACGGCTTCCAGCAGCCGATTTACTCCCTCGCTGAAATCATCCTGCGCCGCGATCAAGCTTAACACCAGATATCCATCACTCGGGAAGTCGTAGAAATGTCCGGGATGCACCAGCACAAATTTTCGCCGCAGCAGAGCAATCGTCAACTCCTCGTCGGTCTGCATGACGGGCACGCGTAAAATCGCGTACCAGCCGCCTTCCAACTGCAAACGCTGACAAGTCTTTTGCGAAGCAAGCTGGCGGTCAAGCTCGGCCAGGTTGCCGAGCACACGGTCGAGTAACTGCTGCTGAACGCTTTTTCGCTGATCCAGCAGAGCGGGAGTCGCCCATTGAATGGGCGCGTTCATCGAAAGATAGGTGTCGGCGATTAGTTCCAACCGCGCCTGCGCTCTCTCAACGTCCGCCTCCGGACCGCTGGTCGCGACCCATGCCACCTTCATTTGCGGCAGTGCCGAAATCTTCGAAACTCCACTGAGCGTGAAGGTCAGCACTTCCTGAGTAGAAGCAAAGCTTTGTTGCGTGCCCCGGTCATGCACATAGTCGAGAAACACTTCATCGGCAATCAACGCGAGGGAATTTTCCCGGCAAAAGCGATTCAGAGACTTCCGTTCGTTCGGACGCACATGCGAGCCCGTGGGATTATTGGGATGAACGACGACCACACCGCGGGTTCGCTCCGTCACCACCTTCTCTAGTGATGGAAAATCCATCTGCCACCCATGGTCGTAAATCAAGGGATAAGGCACAAGCTTGACGTCCTCGAGGTCGGCGAGAAATTCAAACAGAGGATAGCTCGGCTTCGGAACCAGCAACTCATCCCCCGGATTACAAAGCAAGCGGAACACGAAGGAATAACCTTCGCTGGTGCTGGTGGTGAGAATCAGCTGCTCTGGATCCAAGCCATGAACGTCATGCTCGCCCCGGTAATAGGCTGCCACTGCCTCGCGAGCGGCGAGTAAACCTTTGGGCTGGGGATCGTAATCCATGGCGCGCGGTGAGGCCAAGGATTGAAGAATCAGCGGCTCATCGTAGCGCAAGCCGACCCGCGTGGGATTAGAGACGGTTAGATCAAGCACGCGCGCCCCGCTCGATCTGACATCATCGAGCGCTTCCGTCAGGCGATTGCGCGTAAGCTTCCAGTTGGTGCGGTCAGAGAACATCCTGAGGAGCCTACCAGAACCTTTTTAATCGGTCTCCCGTGCGGGCTTCAGGTCAAGCCCAATCAACGGCGTCAGGCGTGGTTTAGCAAATTGCCGAGCGTCATGGCTCGGAGAAGGATGTGCCACGCGGGACATCCGACCCTCTCCCTTCAAGTGGTCGTACGCCTCCTGCCAGAATGGGACGACATCGCCGCTCGGCGTCCAGTGGGCATACGAGGCTTCATCGCACCACTCCACAAGACGCGGCATGACTTTCGCGTGCGGTCCCGAGCCGCGAAACGCCTTCATAGCCCGCTCGTCTTGCCACACGGTTAACGTCCAGAATGTGCGCTTGGCGTCGACGAGAAGTCTTCCGCCGGAGAACCCAGGCGCGCTTACGACCTGGCGTTGAGACCGAAAGGTCTGCCACAAGAACACCGGAAGATACTCAGCGAGCGAACGCGAAGGCGCGTGACGGAAGCGAGCATGGTCCCTCCTAAGATTTCCCAAACGCTTCCTTGTTCACGACATAAGGCATCTTCGTGATATCGCCGCCGTAGTTCGCTTCGAGCACGTCGATCAATCCCTGCACGCACCGTCCCGCCATGCCTTTGTTGGGATCGGTGGAGAGGCGCGTGATGCGCGCGGCGCTGGCAAAGTGCGGCATCAGGCGGCAGCGGTCGGCAATCGTGGGATCGCGCAGCGGCGAATCGGCCGGCAGCGGCTCTTTTTCGTACACATCGAGGGCAGCTCCGGCAATCCAGTTCTCCCGCAGGGCGCGTACCAAGGCAGCTTCGTCGATAACCGGACCGCGCGCGTCGTTTACCAGGAACGCGGTCGGCTTCATCAGCCGCAGGGTCTGATCGTTGAACAGATGATAGGTGGGCGTCGCGCTTTCTCCCGGACGCAGCAGGGGCACATGCACGCTGACGAAGTCGGCTTCGCGCAGGGCTTCTTCGAATCCGACGTACTTGATCCTGTTTTTGTCCCGGGAAATGCCGCGGGCGTGGCGCAGATCCATATTTTCTTGAATGGCTTTGATGTAATCGTGATTTTCATAAGCCGGGTCGTAACACAGCATGTTCATATCGAAGCCGGCGCATTTCTTGATCATGGCCAGTCCAATGCGTCCCGTGCCGATGATTGCGATGGTCTTGCCGGTAACCTCGTCGCCCAGAAACGGCAGATAAGGATGCCAGTATCCCCACTGGTTTTCGCGCGTGAGGTGTTCGGCGGCCACATCTTGCGCGCCAGCATGCCGAGCATGAAGAAGGCGAACTCCGCGGTTGCCTCAGTGAGAACGTCGGCCGTATTGGTGAAAGGAATCTTGTAGCGGTTGGCGTCAGCGCGGTTGATGTTGTCGAATCCGACGGCGAACTGGGCGACGACTTTCAGCGTGCCCTTACCGGCTTCGAACACTTCGGCATCGATGGGATCCCGCAGCGTGGTAATCAAGCCGTCGATACCTGACCTCACCTTTTCGATAATCAGGCTTTTCGGCGGAGGTTCCGGCCAGTGGATAGACTTCGACGTCATAGCCGCGACGGAGCAGCAGATCAATCGACTCTCCAATATCGCAGGTGACAAAAACGCGGGATTTCCTGGTCATGAGTTCGTTTGAGATTGACTACGGTTGAACCCGGAATTCTCAGGCCACACCGACCGTGCAAACCGTCAAAATATCATACGCCGAGGGGAGCTTTTGGGGTCCTCGCCGGCCGGCTTGTAGGTTTCCGTTCGCTTCCCCCTCTTCGAGGAAGTGATAAACTCCCATCAACTCGACATCAGCGATCGACTATGGACTCCGGCAATCCTTCGCGGCGGCAGTTCCTTCTGGGCTCGGCCTCGGGGCTGAGTTCGGTCTGGCTTGCCATGCGCTGGCCTGGCATCTTGGCGGCTCAAGCGCACGCCCAGCGCGCCGCGCAATCGGGCCAGGCTGCGGCATTTCAATTTTTCTCTCCCGAAGAAGCCGTCGAAATCGAGGCCGTGTCCGCTCAGATTATTCCGAGCGACGATGCGCCCGGGGCCCGGGAAGCCTGCGTCATCTATTTCATCGATCACGTCCTGATCACATTCGACCGCGATAAGCAGCCTGTCTATCGGCAGGGCCTCAAAGATTTACAACACAGGACGCAGGAGTTGTTCCCTAATGCGAGCAGATTCTCGTCTCTATCTTCCGCGCAACAGATTCGATTGCTCACGGCCATCGAGAAGACGGAGTTCTTTGAACTGGTCCGGCTGCACACGATTATGGGATATCTGTCCCGCCCCGAGTATGGCGGCAACCACGGCCAGGCCGGATGGAAGCTGATCGGATTCCAGGATGAGATGACCTTCGAGCCACCATTTGGCTACTACGACAGCGAATACAACAAGGGCCGGTGAAGCGCGACGCCATGATCAAATTCGAAGACAAAACGCAGGTGGATTTTGTGATCGTGGGCGCCGGTGGCGCTGGAGGAGTCGTCGCCAAAGAGCTTTCCACCGCGGGATTCCAGGTCGTGGTCCTCGAGCAAGGGCCGTATCTTCATGAGCAGGACTTCTTCCACGATGAGTTGAAGCATAAAGACATCTGGGCTCCGCCTTTCATCGGACAGGACGTACTCACCAACGATCATGCGCTTCAGCCCAACACTTTGCGAAGGAAGGCGAGCGAGAAAGCCACGCTCGCTCCTTTCGCGCAGTACGGGCGGTGTGTCGGAGGCGGCACGGTTCACTTCACCGGAAATTACTGGCGCTTCCACGAGGTTGACTTTGCCGAGCGTACTCGCTGGGGACCAGTCGAAGGCACAGGTTTGGCCGACTGGCCCATCACCTACGCCGAGCTTGAACCTTACTACACCAAAGCGGAGTGGGAACTGGGAATCTCCGGTCTGGCGGGAGCGAACCCCTTCGATCCTCCGCGCTCAAAGCCTTATCCGTTGCCGCCGATGCCCGTAAAGTCTTCCGGAGTCCTCCTCGAAAGGGGCGCGCACAAACTGGGCTGGCATGCTTATCCGGCGCCGCTGGCGATTTTGTCGCAACCCTATCAGGACCGGGCGGCATGCGCGCACTGCGGCTTCTGCGAGCTTTACGGTTGCGAATGGGGCGCCAAGTCGAGCACGCTCGCCTCCGTGATTCCCCTGGCGGAAAAAACCGGCCGGTGCGAAATCCGGCCGAATTCTTATGTGAGACAAATATCCACCGCCAAGAACGGGCAGGTGGACGGGGTGCTCTACTTCGACGCGCAAAAGCAGGAACACCTGCAAAGGGCAAAAGCGGTAGTGGTGTGCGCCAATGGGGCGGAGACGCCGCGGTTGCTCTTGATGTCGAAGTCGAATCTATACCCCCACGGGCTGGCAAATTCCAGCGGACTCGTCGGCAAGTTCTTCATGGTGGATTTAGGCAGCTTCACGCTTGGAACCTTCGAACATCCGCTTAACGAATTCAAGAGCGTGCAGGTAACACGCGTGATCCAGGATTTCTACGACTCCGATCCCAAGCGCGGTTTTTACGGGGGCGGCGGCATCGATGCGCGTTTCAATTTTTATCCCATCGGTTACGCGCTTGCCGGGTTGCCTCCTGATGCGCCGCGCTGGGGTGCGGGCTTCAAGAAGGCGCTAAAGGAAAATTACAACCGCACTGTGACTGTGTTGACCCATACCACGTGTCTGCCGCTTGAATCGAATACCGTCAGCCTCGATCCCGAGACGAAAGATGCCTGGGGCCTGCCCGCATTGCGTTTCACCTACAAGAGCCATGCTGACGACGCGAAAACGCTGAATTTCTTTACCGACCGGTCACTGGAATTGCTGGATGCCGCAGGCTGTATGCGGAAGTGGGCGTTCCCCAACGGAGACAGCTCTGCCGCCGTACACCTGCTGGGAACCTGCCGCATGGGGAACGATCCCAAAAGTTCCGTGGTGGACAAGTACGACCGCGCCCACGATGTTCCGAACCTTTTCATCGTAGACGGAAGCAGCTTCGTGACCAGCGGCCGGAACCAGCCCACCTGCACCATCCAGGCCTTGGCCTACCGCGCCGCCGATCACATCGCCCGCATGGCCAAGGCCGGAGAGATTACGTCGTCAGCGTGAACTGATTGTTCACAGCCTACTCAAGCTTTCAGCGTGTGGATTTTCCGACGAAGTGCTTCTCCCACAGGCCAAAGACCACGCGAGGACGCACTGCGAAGACCGGTTCTTTCACCGAGAGGATGTCGGGTTTCATCGCCGACAGATGTGCCGGCACGCCGCAAGTTTCTTCCCACGTATGAGCGCAAGTACGGTTTCGATATCGGCAATTTCGGCGGTGCCTTCGACGATGACCGCTTCGTGCGCATGCTTGGTGCATACCACGCATTTGGCGTTTTTCGCGAGGTTGAGCGCCCTTGCGCGACTTGCTGCGGTGCTGAACTGGAACCGGCCGTGGGTGCCGAAGTCGGCCAAGAGCAGGATCCCCCGCTTCAACCGCGCCATTTTATATACAAAGCGGGTGAGGTCAACCTGATTTCTTGATCGTATTCCGTTGCGAAATCAGGCCGCGCCGAAGGGAGTATTTGAAACACGATGGTGACCGCTGTAACGTGATTAAAGATGGGCTATGTCCAAGCAAGGTCACGCGGCCAAGGCAGCGGCGGTCCAATAGCTTAGAGGAGTACGAGATGGCAGTTCCGTATTACCACGTTGATGCATTCACGGATGAGCTCTTTGCAGGTAACCCGGCGGGGGTTTGCATCCTTTCCGCTTTTCTCGCGGATAGCGTCATGCAGAACATTGCGGCTGAGAACAGGCACAGCGAGACCGCTTTTGTTGTTCCTCGCGCGGATGGTGATTTCGACTTGCGCTGGTTTACACCCAAAGTCGAGGACGACCTATGCGGGCATGCGACCTTGGCATCCGCCTACGTGCTCGCGCTGCGGAAACACAACGTGTGGCCGGTTCGTTTTCACACCCGCAGCGGCGTCTTGACCGTCGCTAAGGACAAAAACGAAGACAGCTTTGAAATGCACTTTCCCGCCAGGCCACCCCAACCATGTGAGACGCCAGTCGACCTCTTACCAGCCCTGGGTTTGAAGACGGCGCTAGTAATGAAATCGCGCGATTACCTCGTGGTGGTGGATCAGGCTGAGCAAGTGCGAGCGCTTTCGCCCGATATTGCCGCTCTTGCCAAACTGGACGCGGGGAGCGGAACGATTGTTACCGCTCCCGGCGAGGGTGACGTGGATTACGTGTGCCGAATGTTTCTACCGTCGGTCGGGATCGACGAGGACCCCGCCACCGGCTCGATACACGGCACACTGGCTCCATATTGGGCGGGGCGGCTGGGTAAGGACACGTTTCGTGCGCAACAACTCAGCGTCCGCGGTGGATACATGCAGTGCACAATCGGTGGCGATCGCGTGAAGATCGCCGGCCGGGCACGCCTGTACCTTCACGGCACGCTCGAACTCTAAAGCGTCCGCATTATTCAATTCTCAACAGACCAGCGGAAGCCAGCGGTTCCGACCCGCCACAGATGCCGCGATTGGCGCGGGCCTAGAGATTCTGTTTTGTCCACTGGTCGATGCGATCGAGCGCCCGCTGCAGGTTCTCCAGAGAATTCGCGACGCTGAAGCGCAGGTAGCCTTCGCCGAACTCGCCGAATGCGGTGCCCGAAAGTGCGGCCACCCCGGCTTGCTCGAGTAATGCATCGGCGAGCGGTTTCGACTTCCAGCCCGTCGCGGTGATGTTTGGAAAAACATAGAACGCTCCCTTGGGCATTCGACAGGAAAAGCCCTTGATCTTATTCAAGCCGGCGACGAACACGTCGCGACGGCGGTTGAATTCGGCGCACATGTGCTCCACCGATCTCTGATCGCCACGCAAGGCTTCGATGCCTGCGATTTGCGTGAAGCTGGCGGTGCAGGAGTTGGAATTGGTCATCAGCCTCGTGATGTGGGCCGCCAGGTCCGCCCGCATTACGCCGTAGCCCATGCGCCAGCCGGTCATAGCATAGGTTTTCGAGAACCCATCCAGCAGGATAGTGCGCTCCTGCATGCCGGGCACCGACATGATAGAGAAATGTTCGCCTTCAAAAAGCAACCGGCTGTAGATCTCGTCCGACAACACCAAGATGTTGCGGTCGCCGATCACTTTGGCAAGCTGTTCGACATCTCGGCGCTGCATCACTCCGCCGGTGGGGTTCTGCGGCGAATTCAGGATGATCAATTTGGTGCGGTCGGTAATGAGAGCTGCCAGTTCGTCTACATCGACGGAAAAATCGCGTTCCTCCCGCAGGTGAATCGGCAGCGCCCGGCCGCCTACATAGTGAATCATCGACTCATAAATCGGGAAGCCGGGATTGGGATAGATGACTTCATCTCCTTCATCAATTAAGGCAAGGATCGTGAAGAAAATGATTGGCTTACCTCCAGGCACAACCACAACCTCTTCGGGGGCAACTTTCACGCCGCGGGTGCGGCTCACGTAATCGGCAATGGTCTGTCGGAGTTCGGGCAAGCCGGCGGAGGGACCGTAGTGGGTCCATCCTTTGTGCAGCGCATCAACGGCCGCTTCGACCACGTTGGCGGGAGTGTCGAAATCGGGTTCACCGATTTCCAAATGAATGATGCTCTTGCCTTGACGCTCCAGCGCCCGCGCCTTGTTCAAAACTTCGAAAGCGGTTTCGGTGCCCAACCTCGACATGCGGCGGGCCAGTTGCAATTCGTGCTGCGTAGTTTGTGCCATGATGACATACGCTCCTGATCAGCCAAACCCCACATTATACGCTGAACAAACCGGGCATTCCTGCGGCCAAGGGACCTACCAGGGGCCCCAGGAACAATTCGCTTCTATAATGAACGCCACGTGGAGCAAGCGATGACCACATATCTTCATGAACTCTACGCGCATCAGGAATGGGCGGACGCAGAGCATTGGCGCGCCTTCGAAGCTTATCCCGCAGCCTTGACGGATCGTGCGATTCGCGAGCGGTTGCATCACATTCACCTGGTGCAGTCGGCCTTTCACTGGGTGGTAGGGCCGCGGACGGCGCAATTCGCGATCACGAAGGTTGAGGACTATGCGAACATGGCCGACCTGAAGACTTTTGCGCGAAGCTACCACGCGGAAATGTCCGCGATCCTCGGCACGATGGACGAGGATCGGCTGACCGTCGAGGTGCCATGGTTTCGGCCGCCGCTGAAGATCAGCGTGCGGCATGCTCTGATGCAGGCGGCCATGCACAGCCACTACCACCGCGGACAAAATGCGACGCGGCTGCGCGAACTCGGGGGCGTGCCTCCGGGCACGGATTTTATTGAGTGGCTGCGGCAGGGTCAGCCGGCGGCGCGGTGGGAGTAAACGCGCAGACCTCGGCGGACGTGGAATTGCCTCAACGCCTGAAGGCGGGGTTGAAACTGGGCGGGTTTCACGGCACTCTTGAAAGCGTGCTCTGATAGGGACCGGCTTTCCTTTCAGCCGACCGTTGATCAACTATCCTTAATGTAATCCGTCTTAGGACTTTGTTTTCTGTGGTTTCTATCTTCTTTTGTTTATCTGCTCCTCACCCTTACAAGCTTTTAAGCTTGGAAGTGATCACTCCCACTACGGGCGGCAGCCCTGAGCTATTCAGGGTAGCTTGCCTGAGACGCCCTGATTAGATGTCCCACTGTCCCACACTCGCATGGGGTGGTTGCGGGGGCCGTGAGTTTCCTAGGACTAGGCACGGCTGAACATCCAGGCCTTACATTGTCAGATTAGGACAGGGTGTCTGTGGAAGGAAAGGTCAGATTGTCACACGCCGGAAAATTTAGTTGTGGAAAACAGCCTTGCACCTCAGGAACGTCGTCCGCGAATCGCCCAGGCGCGCGCGGGCAGCTCGATCGCTCCCAGAGCGTTTGCGGGCAGCGCTGTTCGGAGGCGCTCACGAATCGCGGCCTGGATATTCTTATCGCGAGTCGCAAGATAGTTCGGTGCCGAGCCCTGCCCGGTGAGGAGCGGTTCCCAGTAATCGTCAAAGCTGCTGAAGCGTGTTACCACGTCGAGAATGCCCAAGGTCAAGTCTTCCAGCTTCGCTTGTTCGAAGAGAGATCGCAGTCCTTCTTGCGTGCACATCGGGAAACGGCGGGCTTGGTCGAAGCTGGCGGCTTCGCTGTCGATTGCCACGGCGGCGTCCCAGAACTCGCGCAGGAATCTGGCTCCGTGCGCATAGTCCCAAAGATAAACGGCGATGGTTCCGCCGGAGTGCGTGACACGGCAAAATTCTTCGAGGCCCTGGCGCGGGTTCGGTAGGTAGTTCATCCCCAGGCCGCAGACCGCAACATCGAAACTGGCGTCGGGGAACGGCAGAGTCATCACATCTGCGGTTTCGAAGGTGACCTCGGGATGGGCGCACCGCTGACGGGCAAAGTTAATCTGATCAGGAGATATATCTACTCCCACGACGCTGGTGGGCGCGTTGCGCTCAACAATAGCTTCCGTGATGACGCCGCTGCCGCAGCACACATCAATCCATCGGAGGCCAAAGGGGGCATCGAGCCACTTCAGGAATTCGTGGGCGACTAAGCGGCTCCAGCGGCCCATCCATCGGTCGTAGTGCGCACCTGAAGTCCAACGATCTATGTTCGTTGAATCCATGTTCACGAAATTGCTGCCCGACAGACAACAAAACAACTCAGCTTACAGAATCTTCCAAGGCCCGGCTAGAGAGGATGACCACTCACTGTCTGGAGACAGCCTGACGGAATTCACAAACGTTACTTCTATAACCATTGATGGTGGAAAGTCACACTCTTCTGCCCGGGCGAAGGTCCGAGGGCCCCGGAGAACTGGCTTACCGTTTTGCATGCGTGGCGCTCCAGAGTTGCAGCGAGAGAAATACGGCGTGTGGTCAGTGGCCACCTTAAGAAAAGGCAAGCGAATCAGGACGTCCGAACCGCTGTAGCGATCTATTGCGCCGCGGCCGGATCTCACTGGTCGATCGCGCCAACCTGACCAAAAGAACACGCGCCTCCTGAGTTCACGGAGCAGATCAGGCATCAAGAATCCCGATTCGAACGCGATGTTATCTTCGTGGAGAAGGTCTTGGTCCCTGAGGACAGGGACACCAAGAATTATCTGCCGACCGCGGCGAGGGCCGGCCAGGGGCGTGGATGTCAAAAGCTCGGCGGACATGAGGACTCGTGACTTTCTGATGAGACCGAGGTTTTGACGATGCGTCAGATGCCAGAGTGTAGGACGCAAATCTGCGTATTGTCGAATCGAGAATCCCATGTTCCCCCTAGAATAGGCCCGTGGCGGCACGGCTGAAGCCATGCCCTGATACGAATCGAAATCTATAAGTGGGAATTATTCCGAGACGCTGTGCTCTTCGTTCTGCGAGCGAAATACGCGGTCGACGGAGTAGGGAGCGCGGTGGCGGGGTTCGTGGAAGTGGCGGACCTGCATCTCACCGAGCAGGCCGATGGCGAGCAGGTTCAATCCACCGAGCAGAAGGCCAAGAGCCAGCATCATCAGCGGACCGTGCGAAGCCATTACCGGAACGTTGCGGAGAAACTTTTCCACTCCCAGCCAGGCCACGATGGCGCTGCCTCCGAACAGGCTGAGCAGACCGAAGGTCCCAAAGAAATGCAGCGGACGGGAAAGATAGCGCAGCAGGAAGCGAATCGTAATGAGATCGAAGAAAACACGGAAGGTGCGGGAGATGCCGTAATGCGAAGTCCCACGCTCGCGGTTCACGTTGCGGATGGGCACTTCGCAGATCGACGCTCCATACCACGAAGCCAGCGCCGGGATGAAACGGTGCAACTCGCCATAGAGCGGCACCTGTTCGAGGATCTCTCGGCGATAAGCTTTGAAGGTCGTGCCGAAGTCGTGAATGTCCACGTTGCTCAGCCTGGCCATCAGCCAGTTTGCCACGCGGGAGGGGATGCGCCGCATCCAGAAGTTGTCGATGCGAACCTTGCGCCAGCCGCTGACGATGTCGTAACCGGCGGCAATCTTTTCGAGAAACAGCGGGATGTCGGCGGGATCGTGCTGCAGATCGCCATCCATCGCAATGATGTACTCTCCGCGGGCATGGTCGAAACCGGCGGCCAGTCCGGCGGTTTGGCCGAAGTTGCGGCGGAGTTTGACCACGGTAACGCGGCTATCGACGGCCGCGATCTCGCGCAGCATGGCGAAAGTGTGGTCGTTGGAGCCGTCATCGACCAGCACAATTTCGAAAGTCTCCCCTGCGGCCTCCATTACGGCCTTCAGGCGGTCGTAGAGATCGGTGACGTTCTCCTGCTCGTTGTGCAGAGGGACGACGATGGAGTACTTGGGCACAGTCTTTGATTATTATATCGCGTCGAGGATTCCCTGCACGCCGAATTTGTGCGGGGAGTGGCCCCGGGGTAACGTCAGAGACCAGTGGTTAGTAGTCAGCGGTCAGTCACGACTTAAGGCGAAATGTTTTGCCGGCCACTGATCACTGACCGATGACCACCGGGTTTAGCCCTGCTCCTTGAGCTTCAGCCGGGACTTGTTTTCTTCCATGAACTTTTTCAGATCCTCGGCCGCCCCGAGCAGGCGGTTCCATTGCTCGTAATAGAGCGTGACCGGGAAGCGGCCCAGTCCGTAGACGCTGACGCCGCCTTTTTCGCCGACCTTGAAGGTCATCTCGCCGCTGCGCTTCTTGGTCTCGACTTCCTTTTCCAACTGGGATAACTTGGCTTTGAGTTCTTCGTAAGTTGGTTCTGACATGCCTTCCTCGCTGTGTGAAATTTGCAAGCGCCTCTCTCGCCGCCAGCGCTACTGTAACACTGCATCCCCATAGTAACTTGCCCGGTATTGCCTTGTGGCAGACAACCGATATAAGCTAAAGAGAATCTAGCCCAATGCAGGAACGCATGCGGTTTACTGGCCGATGGTTGACGTGGTTCTGTCTGTCCCTGATGTTGTGGGCGGCGGTGGTGGAGCCTACTCACATCCATCCCAACCAGACCGAATCCGCTTCCTGCTCCATCTGCGTGGTGGCCCATAGCACTACGCCCACAGCCAGTTGCAATCACGCGCGGCCGGTCTTTGAAGCGATCGGCCTGCTGCAAGAAGAAGCAGTTATCGCGAAGGCCCGGCTCAGCGTTTTCGACCTGGGAATTCGTGGTCCTCCTGCCGTCTAGGGATTCACGCACATTGAAGTTCCGGCGTGCGCGCCGGCTCATCCCTATTTCTTTACTTCGTCCAGGAGGCTTCATGCTTACTTCATACAATTGGCGGTTCATCGCCATTGTTGCCGTCATGCTTCTAACCACCATGGTCGGTGCCCAATCTGTTGGAAATTCCGGTTCCATCAATGGCAGCGTGATCGATCCGACAGGCGCGGTCGTCGCGAAGGCCACGGTAGAAATCCGCAATCCCGTAAGCGGGTTCGATCGCTCTACGACCACAGACGCAGCCGGGAAATTTGCTTTCACCAACATTCCCTTCAATCCCTACCACCTGACCGTGACCGCGGAGGGCTTCTCGTCCTATGTTCAGGACGTAGAACCTCGCTCTGCTGTGCCGGTGAGCGTTGTAATCGCGCTGAAAGTGTCGGGATCTACCACGGCGGTGACGGTCGAGGCGGAAGGCGGGGACCTGATCGAGAACGATTCAACCTTCCACACGGACGTGGACAGGAGCTTGTTCGACAAGCTCCCGCTGGAGAGTCAATCATCGTCATTAAGTTCTCTGGTAACGCTCGCCACGCCCGGTATCTCGGCCGACTCGAACGGCTTGTTCCACGGCCTGGGCGAGCATGCAGAATCTTCGTTTTCCGTGGACGGTCAGCCCATCACCGACCAGCAGAGCAAGGTTTTTTCCAATCAGATTCCGCTCGACTCGATCCAGTCGATGGAAGTGATCGCTGGCGCGCCCCCGGCGGAGTTTGGAGACAAAACCAGCGTCGTCATCAATGTGACCACGCGCTCAGGGCAGGGAGTGACGACACCGCACGGGAGCTTCACCACTTCTTACGGTTCTTTCGGTACTTCCACTGCGGCATTCGATCTCTCCTACGGCGGTCAGAACTGGGGAAACTTCGTCTCGATCAGCGGTTTGAACAGCGGGCGATTCCTCGATCCACCGGAGTTTGTCGTACTGCATGACAAGGGCAACGAAGAGAATCTGTTTGACCGCGTGGATTATCAGATCACTCCCGGGGATTCCATTCATTTGAACTTCGGCTACACGCGCTCCTGGTTTCAGACCCCAAATACATTTGATTCCCAGAACGCCACACCGTGGAATTGTGTTGTGGTCTGCAATGGCGGCCTTGACCCGAATGGCAACGTCGTCGGCCCAGCGGATCAGCGCTCGCAAATCAAGACCTTCAACATTGCGCCATCCTGGACTCGGCTGCTCAATTCTACTTCCGTGTTCACGCTGGGCGCCTTTGTCCGCCGCGACCAATTCAACTATTACCCCAGCGGGAACCCTTTCGCCGATCTTGGGCCAATCAACCTGCAAAGAGAAACCGTGGCACAGAATCGGAAGCTGACCAACGCGGGCCTGCGATCGGATCTTTCCTATGCGAAGGGGATTCACAATATCAAGCTTGGAGCGGTCTACCAGCAGACATTTCTCGATGAGCAGGACTCTCTCGGCATCGTCGATCCCACGCTGCTTCCGGTCACATTCGGCTGTCCGAACGGAAATCCTCCTCCCGATCCGTGCGCGGTGTTGCCGCCCTTCGACCTGACGACAGGCGGTCGTTTGTTCACCTTTAACGGCCATACCGATGTGAAGGAATTTTCCGTGTACGTGCGCGACGCCATCACCAAGGGCAACTGGTCCTTGAATCTGGGCCTGCGGGGTGATTTCTACAATGGCCTCACTACTCACAACGAAGGTGAGCCGCGCGTTGGAGTCGCCTACAACATCAAAAAGACGAACACCGTGCTTCGCATGTCCTATGCTCGACTGCTGGAAACCCCGTTCAACGAAAATCTGGTGCTCTCCAGCATCGGATGTGCGAATGCTGTGTTGAATCCGCTTCTTGGCTGTACCGTGCCGGGCCTAACGCCGTTCAATCCGGGCTTCCGCAATGAGTTCCACGCCGGCATTCAGCAAGCATTCGGACGCTATCTCGTCTTCTCAGGCGAGTACATCTGGAAGTACACGCATAATGGCTATGACTTCAGCATCCTGGGCAATACTCCGATCACGTTTCCGGTGGAATGGGAGCGTTCGAAGATTCCTGGATATGCCGGGCGCGTAAGCGTGCCGAATCTTCATGGTTTCTCAGCGCTGGCCGTGTTCTCCAGCGTGGCAGCGCGCTTTTTTACGCCTCAGATTGGCGGAGCCGGAGCTGTTCCTTCGGTAGCGCAAACGGGTGGATCCTTGCCGTTTCGGATCGATCACGATGAGAAATTCAATCTCACAACTCACTTGCAGTATCAGCCGTGGAAAACCGGGCCCTGGTTCGGCTTTAACTGGCGCTACGACAGCGGCCTGGTGGCTGGACAAACGCCTTGCTTTGGCGGCAATTGTGCTCAAGGGATAACAGTGGGGGGCACAGACTATATCAGCCTGACAGACTCGTTCGGAGCTCCTCTCACGGCCGATCAGGAGTTCGAGTCTGGCCTATTTTGCGGGTCGCAACGCGCCACCCCGAACACCCTTATTGGAGTGACCGTTCCGGGCAGCCCTGCGCTTGCCTGTCCAGTGACGGATTTCGGCTCCACTCTGTTAAGAGTACCCAAGCCGAACACGGAAAACGACGACAAGAACCCCCCGCGGATCGCCCCCCGTAATCTTTTTGATATCGCCGTCGGGCATGACAACTTGTTGCGCGGCGATAAGTATAAAGTAAGCCTGCAGTTTACCGCCATCAACGTGACGAACAAATACGCCCTTTACAACTTTCTTTCCACGTTCAGCGGCACGCACTATGTCACGCCGCGCTCGCTGGCCGCTGAGATCGGTTTCCACTTTTAGCGGGAACGGTTTAACTGGAAGGCGGCCGTCATCGCGGCCGTCTTCTTTTTTTCGCGCTCAGAGAATGATCTTAACGGAAGCCGCTATTTGTAAATCAATGTAAAGCACGGCATTCTCCGGAAGGGACCGGACGTTGACTGTTAGAATAACGTTACCGTTCTTACATTCTCGTGGAACTCTCTTTTGGGGAGAAATGCTTGTCGATAAAGTTCGTTGCTCATCTGTTTCTTAGTCTTGTGCTTGCAACTTTTCTTTCCTGTGCGGTCGCGGCGCAGCAGACTCCGCCGCCGGCAAATCCTGCGCCTTCCACTGCGCCGCAATCTTCATCGAGCAAAGACAAAGATGACAGGGACAAAGATAAGGACGCGAAAGCTGCAAGCGGTCAGGGGAAAGTTGCAGGAACGTCGAATGACCGGCTTTTCCTGGCGCTGCCTAATTTCCTGACCCTCGAAAATGCCGGCAAAGTGCCACCGCTTACCACCGCACAGAAATTCAAAGTCGTGGCCCTGGGTTCGTTCGATAAGATTGAATTTCCGTGGTATGGATTTCTGGCGGGCATCAGCCAGGCGCAAAACAGCGAGCCTGGTTATGGTCAGGGCTGGGAAGGCTATGCCAAGCGTTACGGATCGGCCTTTGCGGATGGGACCATCGAAAACTTCCTGACCAGCGCGGTTCTTCCGTCAATTCTGAAGCAGGATCCGCGATTTTTCCAATCCAGCGAAGGCGGGTTCACACGCCGCGCCGGCTACGCGATAAGCCGAATCTTCGTCACCCGAACCGATTCCGGCCGCACACAATTCAACTATTCTGAGGTTGTGGGCAGCGCTTTGGCGGCAGCAATCTCCACCAACACGTATCATCCGCGATCCTTCATCACCACTCGTTACAACCCGGCCACGAACATGCTGACCTACATTCACAATGACTCCGATCGCACACTGCCAAACACCCTCAGCGTCTGGGGGTCGCAAGTGGGATATGACACCATTACGATCGTGGTAAAAGAGTTCTGGCCAGATATCCACCGCAAGATGAACCACAAGCACAGTGGGGACGTGAACCAGGCCGGCGGGACGAAACCCTAAACTGTCGTCGTTTCCGGTTTGAAAATGATTCCCCGACTTTGCCTGCTGTTCATAATTACTCGCAGCGGCGCATCGAATCGCAAGTGGCGGACGCATCCGTCTTCGTCCACGGACGGCTGCTCGCTCAGCCACTCCCAATCCACCGAGCCTTCTCCCGCGTCGGGATTCACCGTGAAGTAGCCGATCTGGAATGCGGTGAGATTCTGAAAGAAATGGCTGCCCTGCGAGGGCATGACGCGAAAGTCGCGGAAGCCAGCCTCAACAATGACGCGCGCGCCCGAGATTTCGTCCCACTCTACCGGAATCCCGAGCCACGGATCGTTCGATCCCCAGCGCCCCACTCCAATCAGCAGATACGGCCGGTTTTCCGCGCCGAGCAGGCCATTGAAATGAGCGACCGCCTTCGCGACTTCCTGGCTGCGGCTGCGCTCGAAGCGCTGCGAATCGACGACCACCAAGTCGTACAGATTCTCGATGCGCCCATTCCCCAGAACTTTGCTGCTTTGGCAAAGCAACTTGCGAGGTTCCACGTTGTCCAGTAATAAGTCCTGGTGATCGCGCGAAAGTGTCAGCGGACGGATTTGGAGGAAGCCGAACTCCGCGGCTTCGCCAGGCAGCCGTGGCAACCGAACGGCGAATTCGATCTCCACGGGAATGCCCAAAGCGTCTTCCCCGGCTTTTACCAGAGTTTCGAGAATCGTTGCCAGCGGAAACAGTCCATGTTTGAGCATTGGCGCGAAACTGATGATGCGCACTCCAGGCCGGCTCACGCCGTCGTACACCGCCTGGTTGTCGATCGAGTAAGTGGAACCGACCGCGGGTAGCGTGCCGTCAGTCTCGGCCACATCCAGACCGAAGCGCATTTCGTGAAGATGCCCGGGGCGGCCTTGGGGAAAGCCGTTTAAGGCGAGAGCCCAGAACTCGGTCTGCGAGTTCGCAAGGATGTCGTCCACCGACGAGAATTGCAGCAGACTTTGCGGATAGCGCGGACAGAACGCCAGGCACTTGCCGCCGTCGACCACCGCCCGGCCAAGTCCTAGAGCCACGGCGGCAATCCCATCGGCGAACGTCATTGGCGGCACGGGATAAAAATTGTGCGACCGCACTACTCCCGAGAAATCGGGATAGAAGCGTTGTCCGTGCACAGTGCCCACGAGCTGCTGCACGATCACCGCCATCTTCTCCTCTTCCAGGCGATAAGGAGTGGCCCGCACATAGGCCTTGGCATGGCGGCTGAAAGTGGAGGCGTAGACGCGCTTGATGGCGTCAATCAACTCTGCGAGCCGCGCCGCTAAATCGGCGTGCCGGTTGCCAAGCATGAAAGTTTCATACACTCCTGTAAAGGGCTGGTACTGGGAATCTTCGAGCAGACTGGAAGAGCGCACGGCGAGCGGATACGTGACCTCCGCGAGGAACACCTTCAGATTCTCGTGTAGTTCGGCGGGAAGCGGGGCAGCCAGAAACTTCTGAAGAATCTCGGCATCGTCCTCGCATTGCAATGCAAAGTCGAGCAGGTTGTTCTCGGTCATGAATTGATCGAACGCATCGGTGGCCAGGACCAGAGCGGGAGGTACAGCGATGCGAATGCCCGCAAACCGGCGTGTAATGCGGCTCTTGCGCAAAAGATGACGCACAAAAGCGAGGCCACGAGCCTTGCCTCCCAGCGATCCGGCACCGATTCGAAGAAAACCGGTTTCCGAAGGCTTGAATGTATCGGCGTTGAAGTCGCCGATCAGCAGCTCGCTTTGTTCGCGGCGATAGTCGTTGATCGATTCAATCAAATTGCTGCGCAGGTGCTCAGGGCCGGTGAAGTCTGAAACCTTGCGCGGCAGCAGCTTGGCGGCGAGTGCGAACTCGGTGCGCGCCATCAGCCAATGAGAAAAGTGGTTGCTCTGCGCGTGATAGGTGAGGCTCTCGGCAGGAACCGTCTGCAACTGTTCTTCGAGTTCATTCAAGTCCTTGGCGCGGCCCACTTCTTTCAAATCCGGCAGACGAAAGACAAAATCGCCGAATCCAAATTGCTCGGTCAGGATCCGGCGCAAATCTTTCAACAGCGTGGGCGAACGTTTGCGCAGAAACGAATATCCCGCTGCCAGAGCGCGCGGACGAAACTCGGTGCGGCTGGTCTGCAAGACGACGGGCACATCTGGGACCAAAGCCTTCATCAGGCGGGCGAGTTCAAAGCCCGCGTCCGGGCTGAGTTTGCCTTCCCAAGGAAACTCCACGTCCGACACCAGGCCGAACAGGTAATCGCGATATTCCTGCACCAACTGGGTCGCATCCTCAAAGTTCGAACTCAGCAAAATCTTCGGGCGCGCCTGCATCCGCACCAGTTTGTTCGCGACGTTGATGCCTTCCTGGATGACCCGCCGGGACTGCTTGATCAGCTCCGTATAAATCACCGGCAAAAACGACGAGTAGTAGCGGATGTTATCTTCCACCACCAGCAACACAGGCACTCCCATGGCCCGCGTGTCATGCAGGACGTTGCGCTTGTCCTCGATGTACTTAACGATGGCGATGAGAATCCGCGCATTGCCCTGCCACAGGAAAATCCGTTCGATGTCGGTGACCGGATTTCGACTGATGAAGTTCTTGACTTCGCGATAGTCGTAGGCCAGCACGACCACCGGAACATCCAGACCGGCGGCCTTCACCTCACGCGCCAACTGCGCGGCGGTCATGTCGCCTACCGCGAGATTCGTGACAATCAGATTGAAGCGCGGCTGCGAGCGCGCCAACTCAACCGCTTCGGCGCAGCTTGAAACATGCGTGATCCCTGGAATCTGCTGCAGGTTCAGTTCGAGCGATTCGTCGATTAGCAGCTCGTTGAGGCGGCCGTCTTCCCGGAGGATGAAAGAATCGTAGAGGCTGGAGACCAGAAGAATGTTCTGGACCTTGAACGGCATCAGGTTATCGAAGCCTTCGAGCCGGGCTTCGGCATCGAGAAGGGGCTCGATTATTGGGCGAGTGGTCATCCGCGTAATGAACAGCTTACCTCAGAAGCCCACGTACCGAATTGGCCCTCCGTGATTGCGCAGGCCATCTGGCACTCGCTTATGTAGGTAACGTTCCTCGATTTCCGGCGGCGCTTGTCGGGCCCGGAAGCCCCAGCGTCCCTTCTGCCGTTTCCAATTGCCATAGCGCTGCGGAATTTCGGGAAAATTCTGCTCAGTGGCCCTCATCCATTCGCCTTCTATCTCGAACACACCCATAATCAGACCACCTGCCACTGCGAGCACGTAGTCTGCGTCGTTAGCACGGTCACTAGATATCACCCAGGAATAGCGAACTTTGTCGCACAGCGGATATTCGTTGTCTGCGATGTCAATCGTCCTGTTGATGCATACCAGCAACAGCTTGCTGCCGTCTGGAATCCTCGAATAGGGGGCATTGTTACATATCTCCGCAATCTCCTTTCTGGTCATTTGTGACTTCTCCTAAGGCAGCCGGAAAGACAAGGGACATCCAAGATCAGGGAATCCTATATATGAACGAACTATCGAAAGAGGATCGGGGCGGACGAGGCGTCCGCCCCTCCACATCTACACCAGACCTTGATCCAGCATCGCATCGGCCACTTTCAGGAAGCCGGCGATGTTGGCGCCGTTTACGAGGTTGCCGGGCGTGCCGTATTTCTCGGCCGTCTCGTAGCAGTTGCGGTGGATGGAGACCATGATCTTGTGGAGCTTGTCATCGACTTCTTCGCGGGTCCAGGAAATGCGCGCGCTGTTCTGCGACATTTCGAGACCTGACGTGGCCACGCCGCCCGCATTCGCCGCCTTGGCCGGACCATAAAGAATCTTGGCGTCCAGAAAGAGCTTGGTTGCCTCTAGCGTGCTCGGCATGTTGGCGCCTTCGGCAACCACCTTGATGCCGTTCTTTATGAGATTCGCCGCATCCTTGGCCGTGATTTCATTCTGCGTGGCGCTGGGGAACGCGCAATCCGCTTTGATGTTCCACAGTGGGCTGTGCTCGAGCTTCATGTCGGTCGGCATGAAGATCGCCTTCTTGTAGCGGTCCGAATAATCGCGAATGCGCCCGCGCTTCACATTCTTCAACTCTAGAACATAAGCCAGCTTCTCGCGATCGATGCCGTCCGGATCATAGATCACACCGTTTGAATCCGACACCGTTACCGGCTTCGCGCCCAGGTCGAGCAATTTCTCGATGGTGTATTGGGAAACGTTGCCGCTGCCGGAAACCAGGCAAATCTTCCCTTCCAACTTGTCCTTGCGGCTCTTCAGCATCTCCTCGGCGAAATACACGCAGCCGTAGCCGGTCGCCTCTGGACGAATTAAGGACCCGCCCCAGTTCAGCCCCTTGCCAGTAAGCACGCCGGTGAACTCGTTGCGCAGGCGCTTGTATTGGCCAAACAGATAGCCGATTTCGCGTCCGCCCACGCCGATGTCGCCGGCGGGGACGTCGGTATTCGGACCGATGTGGCGCTGCAGTTCGGTCATGAAGCTCTGGCAGAACTTCATCACTTCGTTGTCGCTCTTACCTTTGGGATCGAAATCCGACCCGCCCTTGCCGCCACCCATGGGAAGTGTGGTAAGCGAATTCTTGAATACCTGCTCGAATGCCAGGAACTTCAGAATGCCGAGGTTCACCGAAGGATGGAAGCGCAGGCCGCCCTTGTAAGGGCCGATGGCGCTGTTCATTTCGATGCGGAATCCGCGGTTTACCTGAACAACTCCTTGATCATCGGCCCAGGGCACGCGAAACATCAACACGCGTTCCGGCTCGACGATGCGGTCTAGAATGCGGTTCGATTGATACTCGGGATGCTTCGCCAGTACCAGCCGCAGAGAATCAAATACCTCCCGCACCGCCTGATGGAACTCAGGTTCGGCGGGGTTTTTCGCCTTCACACTGGTCATCACATCTTCAATGTAGTCACCGGGAGCCTTGATTCCGTGCGACGTCAAAGTGCCAGAAGTCATAGTCCTACCTCCGTATGTAAATTCGTCATGCTGCGTGGGATGAGGTGCCTAATTGCCGCCCTTGAAAAGGATACACTCTTGCGTCTGCAATCAACCAATTTGGTCGGGGAGAAGTCTGCCTGCTAACCCATGAGCGACCCTGGCGAACAACACTTCAACCATCCTCAGGGCTGGCAACCCGTGTTATAGTGTGCCACTCGCAAGCCGGGAGAGTGCCATGACAGAACCGTTACGCCCGATGTCCACCGGCCAACTGCTCGACCACACATTCGCTCTCTACCGAAAGAACTTTTTTCTCTTTGTGGGCATCGCGACCGTAGGGCCGGCGGCGAACGTCATATTCCAGTTGCTGACTGTCGGAGCCAATGTCGGCGCGCCCTTTGGCCAACGCCGCCTTATGGTTAATCCAAGTGATGTTGCCACGTTTGTTCTCGGTATGTTCCTGGGCTACGTCATCTTGCTGGCGGGGATGGCCGTTTCCCACGCGGCTACGGTTAAGGCAGTCGCCGCAGTTCACCTTGGACGTGCTATTTCGATCAGTGGCGCTTACAAAGCCCTCCGCGGGCGCATCCTGAGCTTGTTTGGCACACTGATTCTAATTTTCTTGATAATGTGCGGCGTGGTCTTCGTGGTGGGCCTGTCGATGGTTCCAGTGTTCCTGGTGATTGGAATGCTGGGAAGATCTTCGCACAATCCCGCAGCAGCCGTGGTGACTGGGGCTGCGGCCATCGTAGTTTTCCTCGCCATAAGCGCGGCCATGATCTGGCTTTTCGCCCGCTACGCTCTGGCCATTCAGGCCTGCATTGTCGAGAACCTCGGTCCGGCGGCTTCGTTGCGTCGCAGCAACTTCCTCACCAGGGGCGACCGCTGGCGGGCGGTGGCAATCTACGGCGTATTTTTGTTGCTAGGAATGATTCTGGGGTTTGGACTAGGTGCAATCGGCGGAGCCGTAGGCACCTTGTTCCACAACCGGATCGCCGCCGCGGTCGTAATCTATCTGGCCGGCTTTATCGCGGGATCGTTGACTGGCCCGTTGGCGACGATCGGCCTCTCGCTCCTCTATTACGACGAGCGCGTGCGCAAGGAAGCCTTCGATCTGCAATTGATGATGTCGAGCCTCGAAGCTCTTGGCTTGCCGAATGCAGCTCCGGCTCAAATATGACGTCTTGCAGACTGCGCTATTGTCTGGGTGCGCTGTTCCTGCTGGCGGGCACGGGCATGGGACAGGCGGAAAACCCTGCGCTCAGCACGCCTCAGTACATCGAACAGCTTCAGAGTTGGGAAAACCATGTCGCGGAGCTTGCTTCTGGGCCTCAGAAGGCTCCCGAGTTTCGCGATTCCCTTCCCGATGCGGTCACGGTTCACACCGCGCGGGGAGACGTGACCGTCGACTTGAACTTTCTGCGCGATGCCCTAAACCGTTTTCTGACCGCCACCGCGGAGGCGAAACCCAACATTCTTGCCAGCGCGGGGACGCGTCTCAAGGCGATGCGCGCCGAGGGCGAACTCTATGAACAACCAGACCGTGCCGATGATGCTACGCGAAAGCGCCTTGACGAAATCCTCAGCGCCCGCGAATTTGACCGCGTGCGCGGCCCGAGTGCGCTCGAACTGTTCAAACAGCGCGTTCTGGCGTGGATTCGGAACCTGCTAAGAAAGATCAACCCGAAGATTCCCGACGTGCAGGATCTGGGCCAGTGGTTTGTCTGGGGCGTGATCGCACTGGCCGGCGCAATTGCCGGGGTTTGGCTGTATCGCGTGTCGCAGCAAACTATGGGAACCGGCAAGCGAGAGATTCTTCCCTTCATGCCCTCCGGCCGGAACTGGAGAGAATGGATGGCTGACGCCCGGGCGCGCGCATCCCAGGGCGAATGGCGAGATGCAATCCACTTCGGCTTCTGGGCGGCGGTTTCGCGTCTGGAGTCGGAGGGCGTCTGGCCTCCCGATAAGACTCGCACTCCGCGTGAATATCTCAATGCTATTCCGGGTTCCAACCTTTCGAAAGAACCCTTCGCGGCGATGACGCGTAAGTTTGAGGCGAGCTGGTATGGAAGCCGTCCCACGACGGAAGTCGACTTCGCGCAATTCGCCGCCTATCTGGAAAGGCTGGGATGCCGGTAACCGCAGGCGAGCAGCGAGGATTTATCGTATTCGGCGTTGGGATACTGCTGCTCATGACTTTCGTGGCCTGGCTGAGTTCCAATCAGAAGGATCAGGGCGAAGGATCGCCCTCAAGCTACAATGTGCAGCGCCGCGGAGCGAAGGCGGCTTATCTTCTCCTGCAACAAAGCGGCTATGCAGTGGAACGCTGGAAGCAGCCGCCGGCGCGGCTTCCGGCTGATTCTTCCGGTGTGATGCTAGTCCTGGCCGGTCCCGAATCGTACCCGCGCGCGGAAGAGATGAGCGGCATCGTCCGCTTCCTGCTCGGCGGCGGTACTGTTCTGATCGCAGGTGTGCGTCCGAGTTCGTTTGTCCCTCAAGCCTCCGCGAAAGAGGACGAACTTCGCTTCGGCTTTGCCGAATGCCTTCCGGCAGCGCCTACGAGCCTCACGCGAGGCGGGCCGATTTCGCAGGATGGCGATCTCGTCTGGGACTCCAGCAAAGACGCGGCGCTGGTTCATTTTGTCACTCACTCGAAAAACGGCAAGTACGAACAGCCCGTCGTCGTCTCTTATACGTTGGGCAGGGGCCGCGTGATGTGGTGGGCCAGCGCGCTGCCTCTGACCAATGCCGGCATTCGTAACCGGGGAAATCTGAACTTGTTGCTGAATTCCATGGGCAACAGCCGGCGAATCCTTTGGGACGAGTATTACCACGAAGAGCACGAAATGGCTTCGGCGCATTCTTCTAACCCGGCGCAGATGTGGGCCCTGGCTCAAGTTGGATTTCTCGCGCTGTTGGTCATCCTGACTTTTTCCCGTCGCAGCGGGCCCGTGGTGCCGCTGGTTCACGAATCGCGACTGTCTCCGCTGGAATTCGTTGAGACCCTGGGCAGCGTATTTCAGCGCGCGCACGGCACTCAGGTTGCTGTAGAGATTGCCTTCAGCCGTTTTCAGCAAGTCGCGTCGCGGCGCCTCGGAATTCGCGGGACCGCCAGCGCAAACGATATCCTCATAACCATGGCGCAACGCGGACTCAAGGTCCCGTCTAACGTAGCATCTCTGATAGGAGCCAGCGACGAGGCCACCGGAGACACAGGGTTATCGGAAAAGCGTGCGCTCGAACACGTGCAGGCTCTCCGCCAGGCAACGCGGTTACTCGACTCCATTGCGCCTGCGGCAAAGGAAAACCCGCGAAAATAAAAGAAAGAGAAATAGAGGCTTCATGCAGGCAATTACTAAACTAGTAACCCACGGCCGCGCTGAACTCGCGAAAGTCATCGTTGGCCAAAGCGAGCTTATCGATGGCACACTGACTGCGCTGCTGTGCGGCGGGCATGCTCTAATCGAAGGCGTGCCGGGATTGGGCAAGACCCTTAGCGTAAAGGTCCTCGCCCGAGCGCTGAACGTTACTTTCCAACGCGTGCAGTGTACATCTGACCTGATGCCCGCCGATCTGCTGGGCAGCAACATTCTCAACCTGCAAAACGGAACCTTTTCCCTGCATCGCGGTCCCATGTTCACCGATCTTCTGCTGGTCGACGAAGTAAACCGCATGCCGCCGCGGACGCAAGCGTCCCTGCTGGAATCGATGGAAGAGCGCCAGGTCACGATCGACGGAGTGCGGCATTCGCTCTCGCCGTTGTTTACCGTGCTGGCCACGCAGAATCCGGTGGAGTTTGAAGGCACTTACCCGCTGCCCGAGGCTCAACTGGATCGTTTCCTGCTAAAGATCAGGATCGGATATCCCTCGGCGGAGGAGGAACTTGAGATTCTCGCGAAACACAACAACCAGCCCACTTCCCTGACGGAACAAACGAAAATTGCGCCCATCGAGCCGGAGGTGCTGCAACAGGCGCGCCTGGAGCTTCGCCAACTCACGGTTGAGCCGTCACTGCTCGGCTACATCTCTGAAATCACACGTCGGACGCGAACCTGGCCTTCGGTCTCTTTAGGCGCAAGCCCGCGAGCTGGGATCAGTCTAATGCTGGTGGCCAAGGCTTTGGCGGCGCTCGCCGACCGCGATTACGTGATCCCCGATGATGTGAAAGCCGCCGTTCTTCCTGCGCTTCGCCATCGCATCATGTTGCGTCCGGAGGCGGAACTCGAAGGCCTGGATACCGACCGCGTGTTGACCGACATGCTGGCGGCGGTTGAGGTCCCCAAGTGAGTATTCCCCGCCCTCTCCAGCCACCCGCGGCCGAAGCGACGGCGCAGCCTCGTGGCCGGTTCGGCGGCGGCGCTGGCCCACGGCTGCTGCTTCTCGCCGGCGTCGGCTTGGCTTGGATCATTCCTGCGTTGTGGAATCGTACATTCCTCTACGCAATGCTGCTGTGGGATGGAATCCTGCTGCTGGCTTTCCTCGGGGACTGGCTGCGGCTCCCGCGTCCCCAACAACTCACCGTTCGCCGTGAATGGCGCAATCCGCTCTCGATTGGAGTGGTTGCTACCTTGAACCTCTCGATGGCAAATCGATCTTCGGTTGATCTTTGGGTCAGCGCCTACGATGAGCTGCCGCCGTCGAACAAGGACTCGCGCACAGCGGTCACTTTGAATGTGTCTGCGCGATCTAGTCGGACGCTTAATTACGAATACATGCCCGGTACGCGTGGCGACCTGCACACTGGAAGAGTCTTTCTACGTTACAGGTCCGGATTCCTGATGGCCGAGCGCTGGGCGGTCGCCGATCTGCGGCAGACGGTTCGCGTCTACCCCAATTTTGAACATGCCCGAAAGTATTCCGTGTATCTCGCGCGCAGCCGACAGATCGAGTTGCAGATGCGAATGATGCGCCTGCGCGGCCTAGGCTCCGACTTCGAGAGTCTGCGGGAACACCGCGAGGGCGACGAGTTGCGCAACGTCTGCTGGACGGCAACTGCGCGCCGCGGAAAGCTGGTTTCGAAAACCTTCCGCGTGGAGCGCAGCCAGGCGGTTTGGATCGTTCTGGATTGCGGCCGCCTGATGCGCGCCCGTACCAATGGTTACAGCAAACTCGATCGCGCCGTGGATGCGGCGCTCTGCCTCGCTCAACTCGCAATCTATTCCGGCGACCGCGTCGGCCTGCTGGCTTACGGCCGCACAGTGAAGCAAAGAGTAATCCCAGGACGCGGCGCAGCTCAGATGCGCCAACTCGTGGAACAGCTCGCGGTGGTTCGCGAGGAGGCGCCAGAAGCCGACCACGTGCGGGCCGCCGCGAGCTTGCTCACCTTGCAGAAACAACGCGGGCTCATCATCTGGATTTCCGATCTGGCAGAGAGCGCAATGACTCCCGAAGTAATCTCAGCCGCCGGACAAATGCTTTCGCGCCACTTACTGCTGTTCATCGCGATTGCCCAGCCGGAACTGAAGCTGCGAGCCCGTCAGAGCCCGGCATCTACGACCGCCATGTACGAAGTAGTTGCGGCTCAAGAGATGGTTTACCGCCGCGAATTGGTTCTTGGACGTTTGCGCGAGCGAGGCGCTCTCTGCATGGAGGTTGAGCCGTCAAGGCTTTCGGCAGCGGTGTTGAACCAATACCTTGCGGTGAAAGAGCGGAATTTAATTTGAGTAGCGCCGGCTTCTCACCAACTGGGCGGCCAGGCATCTTGTTCTTGCCGCCGATGCGACTACCTCAGGCGGTGCCAAGGTGGCATTGAACAAGCAAAAGCGACTGGTCGTCGGCCGCATGACCTTGACGGTTGGTCGCATCCAAGAGCGCCTCCAAGATTGCGCTGGGCGGATTGCTGGCGTGGGCGGCCATAACGGCTTTTATACCAGCCAAGCCAAACTCCTCATCCCTGGCGTTCGTGACTTCGAGCACTCCGTCCGTGACCAGCAGGAACAAGTCGTCGGGAGCGCACGGTACCGACCCGCTAACGAACTGTTGTCCACCAAACATTCCCAGTGGCAGGTTGGAGCATGCGACTTCGGAAATTTCCCGGGTTGCAGCATGATAATGCAGGATTGGGGGATGCCCCGCCATTGAGTACTCCAGTCGTTCTCCATTCCATGCCAGGTAGGCGAATGTGACGAACATCTCAGGTTTCTTGATGGGAAGGAGAACCGAGTTCAGGTGTTCGAGCAGCGCAGCGGTTGTTTCCGTGGACGACAGTTGCATACGTGCCGCGCTCTTGACCATGCCCATGACGACGCCAGGAGCGACACCATGGCCGGAAACGTCGGCAATATAAGCGATCCAGCCCCGATTGTTGTGAAATACATCGATTAAGTCGCCGCCTACCTCGCCACTTGGCAGTGAGCGTCCGCAAAAGTCGAAATCTTTCGTCTTACTATCGATGGCGGGAACGAGGACGTGGTGAATCTCAGCGGCCAGCGCCATCTCCGCGTGGACCCGGAAATAGCGCCTGCCCTCGGCAATCGAGACATAGACGAAGCATACGTAGCCCACAGTTATGGAGAATATTATGGCAATGCCATCGAGGGTCAGCCGGCTTTGCAGCCGGTCGACCTCGGCTGCGTCCATCTGGTTTGAGTGGGGTGGGTCGGGAAACAAGTTGCCCAGCAGGCTCATCAGTATAAGCTGCACAGCAAAGATTGGGAAAAAGGCCTTCCACCACTGCTTTCGAAGAATCGTTCCCGTAACCGCATAGCACACGGCGAACCCGCCAATTAGCAAAACGGCCAGCACAAACCGCAACGTGGGCTGCCGTCCCATCCCGATAATGTCGTTGGCGAATCCTATGGTGGTGAAGATGAAGAATACTCCCGTCAAAGAAATGACGAGGGTCTTACGCGGGACAGTTCTCCATAATGAGTTGGTAGTTTTCATGCGCTTTGTCTCGGCGAATCGTAACTACAGCATTGCATTCTCTTGCGGGGCTTTCATGCGCGAACCGCTCCACAAATAAGCGATCAGCAGCGTGAAGATCGCCGCTGCCGCGATGAATTTCAGGGATGCGGGCGCCGACGACGGCGAGAAGAACGCCTCGATCGTGCCCGCCACGATCAGCATCGGAATCACACCCACCAGCAGACGAACCGCCTCTGCGCCGCCTACGGCGAGCGAATCGCGCCGCGACAATACTCCGGGAAACAGCAGCGCGCGGGCAAGCCGCAGCCCGGCGCCTCCGGCGATGAAGATGGCGGGAAGCTCCAGAACTCCGTGGGGAGATACGAAGCTCCACAGCGGCACGCTCATTCCGTAGGTGGCGCAGGCTGCGCCAATCACTCCGATCATCATTCCGTTGAAGAAGAGCAGGTACAAGGTTCCGATTCCGGCGGTGATACCCGAGGCGAACGCCATGAAAGAGACCGAAAGATTGTTGGTCATGATGGAGCTGGAAGCCTGCGGCTTAACGGAGACGATCGAGCGCGTCCACATCTCGTGACGCTCGATGCTCTCCACCAGTTGGGGCGGTAGGAACTCGCGCATGTAGTCCGGATCGGAGAGGACGAAAAACATTCCCGCAAGCGCGCCAACGAAGAAGATGGCGGTTGCCACCGCGGTGTAGGGCAGGAACTGCCGGAAGATGCGTGGATAATCGCGGCGATAAAACTGCCAGATGCCGCCCACCGTTTTTTTCTGTCCCGAATAGATGGCATTGTGGGCGCGGCCCAGCAGTTGATTCAGATAGCGGGATTGCTGCACACTGCTGGGGTCGCCCCGGACCGCGGAAAGGTCCGTGGCGGTCTGGCGGTAAAGCAATCCCAGTTCGCGCAGTTCGCTGCGGCTGAGAGCGTGCAGCCCCTGATCTTTCACCCGCGCCAGCAGCGATTCTAACCGTGACCAGTAAGTTTGGCGTTTGTTGATCCAGGAAACGGAGATCATAGTTTGGAACCGAGTTCGGACCCGTCGGAAAAGCTTACCATCGAAACCCCCGAACAGATCTCTCTGGAGTTTCCTTTGGCGGGGGTGGGCAGCCGCGGCTATGCTCTCTGCGTTGACACGCTGATCCAGGTGATTGCCGCGCTTGTGGTGTTCCTGATCGTCGCATTCAGTACTCGCGATCTCGAACGCTCGTGGGTGCCGGCTCGAAACTGGGAGATCGCAATCGCCGTATTTTTGTTGTTCTGCCTTTACTGGGGCTACTTTGCGATCTTCGAGATTCTCTGGAATGGACAGACTCCCGGCAAGCGCCAGGCAAAGATTAGAGTAATCAGTGCAAGCGGGCGGCCCATCACGGTATTTGAAGGCATCGGTCGCAACTTCATGCGCGCGATTGACTCGCTTGGCTTCTATCTGGTCGGTGCCGTCACTTGCGCGATCGACAAACAGAATCGCCGTCTGGGAGACATGGTTGCGGGGACGGTCGTGGTCCACGAGGTCGAAGAGCAAGGGGTTTTCTACTGGTATGGACAGGAAAAAGCGGCCTCGGCCCCGTCTGTAACCCATGAAGTAGCGGCGCTGACTGAGCAGGAGTTTCAACTGGTCGAGACATTTCTAACGCGCCGGCTTGATATTCCTAACTTGCAACGCCTCGCCTCGGCCCAGGCGATCGCCGGGCGCATGGGAGAACGCCTGCATATCCCTAAGGAGCAGCGGCCTTCCGACGAAGCCTTTCTGGAAGAGATTTCGCGGCGTTACCGGGACAGGGTGAGGCGGAGCTAGTTTGGGGCAAACATTCCACTGGACTGAAGAAGGTTCGTATGCGGGTTGCTGCAATCTATGACATTCATGGAAACCTCCCAGCACTCGAGGCATTTGCCCGAGTCAAATTGAAGTAGGCGCCCTCACTGTTTACATCGTTTACAAACACTTTACAGGATTCGTTCGTGCTGGTAGCCATTCGCGCCCAAGGCTGAAATCAGTTCCGCAATGTGATCGGGACCGCGGGTTTCCATGGTAATGTCGATGGCCGTGTCTCCCAGGTTCACCTTGTGGTAGGCGCGGTCGTAAGAAGTCTCGACAATGTTGGCGCGGTGCTGTGCAAGAATGCCAGTGAGCCGGTGCAGCGCTCCGGGGTAATCGGGAAGGTGAACCCGCAGTCGGACCAGCCGTCCATCTTTCACGAGGCCGCGCTCGATGATGCGCGCCAATAATGTCACATCGATATTTTCGCCACTCACCACGGCGATAACCTTCTTGCCGGGCTTCTCTCGGACAGTCGAGTCACGGCCGGTCGAATCGTGAATCATCGGGATGCGGCGGTTGACCAGAGCAGCCAGCGCCGCAGCGCCCGCTCCTTCGGCGAGAATTTTCTCTCTTTCCAGCAAGAGCAGAACGGCGTTGGCAATTTCTTCCTCCTCAACCGTGACGATGTCGTCCACATACTTCTGGACTAGCGGAAGCGTGCGCACGCCGACGCGGCGCACAGCGATTCCGTCCGCGATTGTCACTGCCGAGGGCAAGGTCACGGGCTCGCCCTCCGACAGTGCAACCTTCACCGAAGGCAGCCGCGCCGGTTGGACTCCGATCACCTGAATGCGGGGATTGTTTTCTTTCAGAGCACAGCCAAGCCCACCAATCAGCCCGCCTCCGCCGATGGGCACGACAACAACCTCAAGATCGGAATGCTGCTCAAGCAGTTCCAGCCCCAGGGTTCCCTGCCCAGCGATGACGGCGTCATCATCGAATGCGTGCACAAATGTGAGGTGCTCCTGCGCGCTGAGGCGCAGAGCTTCCCCGTAAGCCTCATCGTAATTCGCTCCGTGGAGCACGACATCTCCACCGTAGCCGCGCGTTGCCGACACCTTGATCAACGGCGTCGCCAGGGGCATCACGATTCTCGCTCGGATACCCAGGTTCGAGGCGTGATAGGCAACGGCCTGCGCATGATTGCCCGCCGAGGCGGCGATCACTCCCTGAGAGCGTTCTTCCGCGGTGAGCCTTAGCAGTTTGTTTAGCGCGCCCCGCTCCTTGTACGCACCCGTCCTCTGCCGGTTCTCCAGTTTCAGATAAATGGAATGGCCGGTGAGTTCCGAGAAGGTTTCCGACTTGGTACACGGCGATACGTGAATCGATTTTCGAACCCGAACGAGGGCGGACTCAATGTCGGAAAGAGCGACCATTCGAGCGCCGGCTGTGGCAGGATTCGCCATTTTGTCCGCAGAAACCCTTCAATATTCACGATACAGGAAGCTCAAACGCCACCTCCGGAAATCGACTTTCAGAAGTGCAGAAAAATCCATGCGGCCTATCGAAATTGACGATTGTACTTGGACGGGTGTTTCAGGTTAGACAATTAATATGGCGGAGAAGCGCCTCTCATTCTCGGCGGATCATGATGCATGCGGCGTAGGCTTCATCGCCCAACTGGGCGGACCTGCGTCTCATGCCGTGGTCGAGCGCGGAATCGGCGCCCTGGCGCGCCTGGCGCATCGCGGAGGCGTAGACGCCGATGGCCGCAGCGGCGATGGCGCGGGACTGCTGGTCGGGCTTCCAAAAGATTACTTTCGAAAGGCCGCTCGCTCTGACGGGATTAGATTGCCCGACGAGTTTGCTGTCGGCATGGTGTTTCTTCAGCGCGGCCAGGAAGCTCAAGCCAACGACGCGATTCGAGCCTCGGTTGCGAAATTTGACCTCTCCTTTCTAGGCTGGCGAACGGTGCCTACCGATCCTTCGATCCTCGGACCGCGCTCGAGCGATTCTCTGCCTGTTACGCGGCAGTGCTTTATTACGCCGCGTCGCGGGCCTTTCCGTCTGGAATCTTCGCAGTTCGAATCCTCCGATTTCGAGCTAGAACTCTTCCGGCTGCGGCAGGAACTCGAAACCATCCCGGCCTCCGGATATTACTGCTCCTTGTCTTCAAGGACGATCGTTTACAAGGGACTGCTCACTCCTGAACAGTTAGCCCCGTTCTATCTTGATCTGGACGATCCCGAATTTGCCAGCGCATTTGTGATCTTCCATCAACGCTATTCAACCAACACGCAGCCCAGTTGGTCGCTGGCCCAACCATTTCGCTTCGTAGCGCACAACGGCGAGATCAACACCATCAGCAGCAATCGGCGCTGGTTTCAGGCGCGTGGGGCTACGTTGCGGCACCAGCTTCGCTTGTCAAAGAACGCGAGGCTGTTGCAGCCGGGGATGAGTGACTCCGCCAGTTTTGATAACGCTCTGGAAGCTTTGGTGCAGCGCGGTTCCGGCATCGCCGAGTCTGCGTTACGCCTGGTGCCGCCGGCATGGGAACAAGATGAACATCTCAACCCTAGGTTGCGTCAATTCCTGGCCGATAGCGCTTCCGAGCAAGAACCCTGGGACGGCCCTGCCGCTCTGATCTTCACCGACGGACATTACATAGGCGCCAAGCTCGACCGTAACGGCCTTCGTCCGCTGCGCTATACGCTGACCTCGGATGGATTGCTGATCGTCGGCTCCGAAGTCGGCATTACCGATCTTTCCGGTAAGCAGGTTGTGGAACGCCAGCGACTGGGTCCCGGCGAGATGCTGATTGCGGACGCGGCGAGCGGAACTTTTTTCCGGCCGAGTGAAGTTTTCAGTCTCGTGCGCGCGGCCGACATTGGCCCCATGCCAACGGTCATTCCGCCGAAACAAGACGCCGAGCCCATCATGATCGACGGCAATCGTTTGATGGCCGCCTTTGGCTGGACTGAGGATCAGTTCCGCATGCTCTTCTACCCTCTCGTGGAACAGGGGCAGGAACCGCTCTGGAGCATGGGTGACGATGCTCCCCCGGCCTTCCTGTCGAGTCTGCCACGTCCGCTTTGGGATTACTGCAAGCAACGGTTCGCTCAGGTTACGAACCCTCCCATCGACCCGCTGCGCGAGAACCATGTGATGTCGCTCGACGTGTATCTCGGCAAGAACACGAAGTTGGTTTCTCCGCTGCTCGATGCCGGACAAATGGACTCGATCGCCGAGGCAATGTCGCCGATTCACTGCATCGACATCACCTTCGAAGCAGCGGGAGGCGTTGAGGCCGCACGGCAGGCTCTAGGCAGAATCCGGAAAGAAGCCTCGACCCAAGCGGCCTCTTCCGGCGCCATTTTGTTGAGTGATCGCAGCCTGAGCGACAAGCGAGCCGCTTTGCCCGCGCTGCTGGCGGTTTCCTCCGTGTGGCAAGCGATGACCGAAGCCGGAGCCTGGGACGTCCCGCTCATTGTGGAAACAGGCCAGGTCGTCGACACGCACCATCTGGCTTTGCTGGTCGCCGCAGGAGCGAGCGCGGTGCATCCCCATCTAGCTTTGAGCATGGCAGCCCGTGCCGACGTTAACGGTCCCCCTCGCTATCGGGCCGGCATTGAGAAGGGATTGCGCAAGGTTCTCGCCCGCATGGGCATTTCCACGATTCGCAGTTATCGCAATAGCCAGTTATTCGAAACCATCGCTCTCGATCCGGCAGTGTGCCGCGAATTTTTCACGGATGCCGGCCAAAACCTCAGTGGCAAGTCACTCGACGACCTGTTGCGGGACTGCATCTCTTGTCACGCCGCAGGTTTCGGATCGGCTGCCGCGGAGTTCCGCGACGCGGGTTTGTATCGCTTCCGCCACAACGGCGAGCAGCATGCGACTTCACCCGAACTGGTGCGGCGCATGCATCGCTACATCAAATCACCGACAGAGCAAAATCGCGCGGCTTTCAAGATCCTCTCCGAAGATCGAAAGGAGACCGGGAAGAGTGTTGCGGTTCGGGACTTGCTCGAGTTCCGTCCCGCCAAGTCTCTGGCTTTGGACGAAGTAGAGAGCGAAGTGTCGCTGCTCAGCCGCTTCAGTACGCAAGCCATGTCGCTCGGCGCAATTTCTCCCGAGGCTCATCGGACGCTGGCTATCGCCATGAACCGTCTGGGAGGACGGAGCAACACCGGCGAGGGCGGCGAAGATCCCAGCATTTATTACGAGCAGCCGGAGGCGAACAACCGCGTGAAGCAGGTGGCGTCAGCACGATTTGGCGTGACCGCGGAATATCTGGTGCACGCCGACGAAATCGAAATCAAGATGGCGCAAGGCTCGAAGCCCGGCGAAGGCGGCCAACTGCCTTCCACAAAAGTAACGCCTTACATCGCGCGCTTGCGGCACGCGGTTCCCGGAACCTCGCTGATTTCGCCGCCGCCGCACCACGACATCTACAGCATCGAAGACCTGGCGCAGTTGATCTACGATCTGCGCGCCGTAAACCCAAATGCGCGCATCGGAGTCAAGCTGGTCTCCAGCTCCGGAGTCGGTGTCATCGCCACCGGCGTGGCGAAAGCTGGCGCGGACGTAATTACGATCAGCGGTCACGACGGCGGCACGGGCGCATCGCCGCTCACCTCCATCAAGAACACCGGGTTGCCCTGGGAAATCGGTTTGCGCGACGCCCACACTGCTTTGGTGCGGGCGGGACTTCGCGCGCGCGTGAGGTTGCGCGTGGATGGCGGCTTGAAGTTTGCCCGCGACGTGGTCGTCGCCGCCCTGCTGGGCGCTGAGGAATTCGGCTTCGGAACCGCGGCACTGCTCGCCATCGGCTGTGTCATGGCGCGGCAATGTCATCTCAACACTTGTCCCGTCGGCATCGCCACTCAGGATGAAGCTCTGCGCGCCCGCTTTACTGGGAATCCGGAGATGGTGGAAACTTATTTCCGCGCCCTGGCGGCCGACGTCCGTGAACTGCTGGCGGGGATGGGTGCGGGATCCATCGATGAAATCCTGGGTGCCGTTGAGCGCTTGCGTCCGCGCTCTGGTGAAGCGGAACAAAGCGTAGCCTCGCTGTTACAGCCTATTGCCGATCCGCCCGCGCAATTTCCTTGTCCTCGCGAGGACTGCAGCGCGCTTCACCTGGAATTGAATCGCGTGGTCGACGATCTAGAATCGCTCTCCGTCCGTCCCTATCGTTTCGAAATCACCAACGGAGATCGAGCTGTGGGTGCGCACTTCAGCGGCGAGGTACTGCGCCGCATCACACCTTCGTTCGGACTTTCTACTCTGGAAATGACCGGCGCCGACTGCGAGTTTGTCGGCACAGCGGGGCAGAGCTTCGGCGCGTTCCTCATCTACGGCGCAAACTTCCGGCTGACCGGAGAAGCGAACGATTACGTGGGTAAAGGTCTTTGCGGCGGCAGCATCGCCATTACCGCACACGCAGAGGCGTCGGAACGCGGTGACGTCTTAGTCGGGAACACCGTGCTCTACGGCGCCACGTCCGGTGAGCTGTTTGTCGCGGGCCGGGCCGGGGAACGGTTCGCGGTTCGCAACAGCGGCGCGCTCGCGGTAGTCGAGGGCGTAGGCCGCCACGGATGCGAATACATGACCGCAGGCGTAGTGGCGATTCTCGGTCCGGCAGGCGCGAATATGGGAGCGGGAATGACGGGCGGCCTCGCCTATCTGCTGCGCGCCCACGCCGCTGACTCCTTTAACGACGATCACATCAATCGTGACTCAGTGCGCTTCGCAACTCTCGAACCTCGGGAAGAGCAATGGCTCCGGCGCATTCTTCGCCGCCACTTGCAGCTGACTGGCAGCCCCCGGGCCGCAGAGCTTCTGGCCTGCTCCACTCTGCCTCTGCTTCGAGTTGAGCCCCTGGCGCCGCCGTGCTCCATCGAGGACACGTGGGCTTCGATTCTTTCTCGCCTCGCCGCCGAGGAAGCCCGCACCTACGGATGCGACAAACTTCTCACTTCCGAAAGACCTGTCGTGCAATGATCCGGCTCGTCAACTGGCCGCCGCTCGCCAACACCACTCCGATGCGAGGTTCGCTATAATCGCCTAACCAAACTGCATGGACTTCGATCAGCTCATTACATTCCTGGAGGTTGCGCGGCAAGGCAGCTTTTCCCGCGCCGGAGAAAAAGTCTTCCGCTCGCAATCCGCGGTCAGCGCGCAGATCCGCCAGCTCGAGCAGGAGTATGGCGATCGCCTTCTCGACCGCTCGGGCAAGTCCGTCAAACTAACTCCTGCTGGTCAAGTCTTCCACGAATACGCTTTGCGCATGAAGAAGCTGCGGGACGAATCGCTGGTCGCTGTGGCCGACCATGGCCACACCCCTCGCGGCACGCTCATAGTGGGCGCCAACGAGGCCACTTGCCTTTACGTTCTGCCCGAAGTGTTCGGAGAATACTGCCGCCGCTATCCCGACGTGCAAATCAGCATCTATCGTAACTTCACCTACAAGATTGTCGAGAAGCTGGAAAACGGCTCTCTTGATGTGGGCGTACTTAGCCTGCCGGTTCAATCTCCCAGCTTAAAGGTCCAGGCTATCTACCGCGACCGGCTGATGCTGATGGTGAGCCCGAAGAACCCTTTGGCCAAGCTGAAGTCCGCGCAGATCAGCGACGTGGTGAAGCATCCTCTGCTTCTTCCCAAGACCGGCCACACGCGCAGACTGCTGGATAGGCTATTCCGCGAGTACAACACGGCACTCAAGGTCAGGATGGAGCTGCCAAGTATTGGGATGATTAAGAGCTTTGTGGCTGCCGACCTTGGCATCTCGCTCATCAGCGCAGCCTTTGCGCGCGACGACGTAGCCGCAGGGAGGGTGAAACTGGTCGAACTGGAAGGCCCCGAACTGTGGCGCGAACTTGGTCTTGCTTACCGGCGCGACCGGACGCTCTCAGTGGCCAACAAGACGTTCATTGCCGTCGTGCGGCAGCTCTCGGACTATCTGAAGAAGACGGACGCCTCGGCGCACTAGTGGACTTTTCCATTTTGCCGACTGTGTCAAGAGTGCGCTTGGCGAAAGCTCAGGCGGCCGTGCGGCCCCCGTTTCACACTCTGGAGAACCGTCGCCGGTATCTGGAGCACGCGAATGTTTCTGTCTTTTCTTGTCGTGACCTGAACCGCAATACCATCCGCTTCCGGAAACGGGTCTGAAACCACGTCAAAATCCTCGCCATACAGGCGAACTTGTCTGGAAGTCGAATATCCAAGATGTTTAACGTGTGCGCAGATTTGCGAAACTGAGGGAGACTCAACATTGCGGCTGATCATGATAAGACCATTATAGGCTTCCAAACCGGGTGCGCGCCGCAGTGGCGGCCCCACGACCAAGAAAGATTCAGTTCCAGCAGGTTGCCGTAGTATTCTCTCGAAGATAACTTTCCGGTTTTCCCGATTCGGCGAAAGGACTGCCACCGTGGCGAACGACGAAAAGGCTGGTTACAACCGCTTTCTGCTGCTCGTGGCGGGGTTGGGCGGCCTGCTTTACGGGGTCGACGTCGGCATCATTGCCGGCGCCCTGCCCTACCTCGAGGCCACTTCCGGTTTGAATGCGGGCCAGCTTTCTACCGTGGTCGCAGCGGTCCTCCTCGGCAGCGTCATCTCAACTCTGTTCGCTGGCGCACTGGCCGATTGGATGGGGCGCAAGCTTCTCATGACGCTTAGCGGTGTGCTGTTTGTCGTCAGCATTCCAGTGATTGCGCTCTCGCACGGTTATGAGCCGTTGATTCTTGGCCGCCTGTTGCAGGGCATCAGTGCCGGCTTGATCGGTGTAGTCGTCCCGCTATATCTGGCGGAGTGTCTGTCGGCATCGACTCGCGGCAAGGGCACCGGCATCTTTCAATGGCTGCTCACACTCGGCATCACGGCGGCGGCCTTTGTTGGCATGTATTTCAGTTTTCGCGTCGAAGAAGTGGCAAAACTCGGCGATGCCGCCAGGCTCATTGCTTTCAAAGACACAGCCTGGCGCAGCATCTTCTGGGTTTCGCTCCCTCCCGGCATCTTGTTCGTGATCGGCAGCCTGATGGTGGCCGAGTCGCCGCGCTGGCTGTTTCTCCGCAACCGGCGCGATGCCGCCTACGCCGCCCTTCTTCGTTCCCGCACAAATGGGCAGGCCGATCTCGAACTCGCGGAAATGGAACAGGCTGCAGCCGCCGAGAAAGCCCAGACCTCAACCGGAACCAAGGTTAAGGAATCGCTCCTGCGCCGAAAATATGTGATCCCGTTTGTGCTGGCCTGTGTCATTCTCGCGTGCAATCAGGCCACCGGCATCAACTCCATCATTGGATATAACACCAACATTCTCTTACAGAGCGGCCTCCCCGATGTTCAGGCTCATTGGGGCTATGTTCTTTTCACCATTATCAACTTCCTGGTGACCATTGGTGGAGTCGTGCTGGTGGATCGCAAAGGACGCAAGTTCCTGCTATCGGTGGGAACGGCCGGGATTATCGTGTCGCTGATCTGCACCGGCCTGCTCTTCCGCCGGACGGAACGTCTGCGCGTGGATTCCAGGGGCCCTGTTCAGACCATGGTCACATCCGACCAGAAGATCACGCTCACCTATGATCAGAAGCTGGCCGAGACGCTGCTGAACTCCGGCGGAGACGCAGCCCGGCAGATTGGCAACCGCCCGACTTCTTTGGTAGTCATCTATTCGTACGGAGACTTCCACGCGGCGACCAAGGCCGCGCGTTCCGATGACACCGCGGCGACCCCGATTGAAATCACCCGCGAAAGCTGCGTGCCCGCCAACAAGGTAGTCGCGTTCTTCTCGAATCCCTTCGGCGATCTCGATGCCGCGCGCCAGGCGCAGCTGAGAATCGACGATGCGTTGATCACTCCCTTGCCCAGCCAGCGCGGCGGATGGAAGGTTGCCCTCACTCTTTTCGTGTTTATGGCGTTCTACGCGGTCGGACCGGGGGTGTGCGTATGGCTGGCGCTTTCCGAATTGATGCCCACCCGCATTCGCTCCAACGGAATGAGTATCGCCCTGCTGCTCAACCAGGCTGTTTCCACCGGCATCGCTGCCATATTCCTGCCCACGGTCGGCAAGTATGGATACGCGACGATGTTTTTCGGCTTTGCCGGATGCACCGTGATCTACTTCATCACGGCCGCCGTTTTCTTGCCAGAAACGAAAGGCAAAACGCTTGAAGAGATCGAAGCGCATTTTGAGGGCGCAAGAAAAAAGCCTGGCCTCGCAACAGCTTGATGCGGGGAAAGATGGAGCGGGAGACCGGGATCGAACCGGCGACATCCAGCTTGGGAAGCTGGCGTTCTACCGCTGAACTACTCCCGCTCACGGGAAAGTGTGTCACTCGTTTCGCGTCAGCAACACAAAGTCTAGCACTCGCAGCCGCTGGAAACAATCTTCTGGATCGAATCCATTCTCCGCATCTGTCGAACGCACACGCTCATTTCATTTAGACTCCCTGAAGAGAACAAAATGTCTTCCTCATCTTCTAGAAAACATGCGGGCCCAGGCCCCGCCGGCGATCAGCCCGTGGTCCCCGAGCCTTCATTCTCAGAGCGGGCGCGCACCTTAGTGTATCTGGGCCGCATCGGCAGCCTTTCCACTCTCTCACGTAAACAGCCCGGCTTTCCCTTCGGCTCAGTGATGCCCTACGGTCTCGATGCCCGCGGACGCCCCATCTTCTTGATCAGCACCATGGCTATGCATACGCAGAATATCCAGGCGGATCCGCGCGCCAGCCTGCTCGTAACCCAACCCGACGCAAGCGGCGATCCGTTAGGCGCGTCGCGGGTCACCGTTATGGGAAATGTTCTGATCATCCCGAAGCATGAGGTGCCAGACGCGCGCCACCTCTACCTCGATCGTTACGCCAACAGCAAGTACTGGGTCGATTTTGAAGACTTCTCTTTCTATCGCATGGATGTCCTGGACGTCTACTACGTGGGAGGCTTCGGGGTCATGGGGTGGGTCCTGGGGACGGACTATGACCACGCCCAACCCGATCCGCTGGCCGACACCGCCACCGGAATTATCGAACACATGAATACGGACCACAAGGATGCGCTCATCCTGTTGGCCCGGACGTGCGCCGACATCGAGTCTCAGGAAGCGGCGATGACTTCGGTGGACCGTCTAGGTTTCCACGTCCGCCTGAAAACCCCCGACGGGATGAAGGGCACGCGAATTGCATTCTTGCGGGAGGTAACGAATCCTGGGGAAGCTAGAAAGGTTCTAGTGGAGATGGTGCAGAGGGCGCGGCAGCTCTGAGACTCTGCCTGTTCGATTCCCAAACAAAACGCCCGCGATCCTTTCGGATCGCGGGCCCTCTGTTTTCACTCTGAAAGCGGTCGCTCAGACAGCTTGGACGTTCTCCGCCTGCCAGCCCTTGGGGCCCTTGGTCACGTCGAACTGCACGGTTTGGCCTTCTTGCAGGCTGCGGAAGCCGCCAGCCTGAATCGCGGAGAAATGCACGAAAACGTCTTCGCCATTCTGACGGCTGATAAAGCCATAGCCTTTGGCGTCGTTAAACCACTTCACTGTTCCTTGTTCTGCCATTGATAGTCCTATTCTTGTTTCTTTGGATTGTGCTGAGAAGAATCTCTGCTAGTGAGGGGGTGACGCTGGTTGGCGATACCGACCTTCAACCGCTTGTGAATCAAACTTAGCTGTCTCTTATTATACACTCTCGAAGCGGAAAACCAAGGAAAAATCTTGCACACGCCCATCTATCCCTGAAAACTCATAAAACATCCTGAAACTCAGGCGATGGGACGTGTTCACTCCGAGTATCCGCCGGAGTTGCCATCGTCTTCGTCTTCCTCTTTGTCCTCGTCTTCATCTTCATCGTCATCCTCTTCTTCCTCTTCGTCGTCTGGCTCTTCCCGAAGCAGGGGGTCAACCGCTACCGAGGCATCCGCCGCACACATGCCGCTCATCTTTTGATGGTACACCTCTGATGGTACACCTCGCGCCTCTTAATCTTCCCGCCGCGGCAACTAGAGGACCGTAGGAACTAGCTGTGGAAGCGCAGACCTTCGAAGGAGGGGACGCGCCGGCAGTTCGTAGGACCGAACATGGAGATCCGGCGCGTCACGATGCAAACGCGGCCCGAAGGCCGCGACCCTTTCCCATTCTGCGGGTAGGCTACATGGTCTACCATTCCCGTGAATGTTCAAATCTATACACTTTCACAAAATCAACGTTGCATGCTTCCGCAGTCCCATTTTGGAAACGCACGATCAGACTTGTTGGGCTTTTGCAACTTTTCAGTGCACAGCACACCATTTCGTGATTAGCTTGAACCACCCTCGATCCATTACAGCCATTAAGCCAGGGCGAATCGCCGACTCGCCTGGCGCAAAGTAAACGCTTGGAGGTTTGTTATGGGAACCTTCTATACAGACGTCATTTCCCATGACCCACGCTTTAACTCGGTGACGCGGGTCGCCGACGCTTCCCTGCTGGAACCGGCGACGCGCCATCTGGTGGAGAGCATAGTCTCTGCCGCTCACCAGATGGGAATTGACGTCATGATTTACGAAACCTACCGCAGCCCGGACCGCCAGCGGGAACTCTTCGACCAGGGCGCCACCAAGCTTCGAACCGTCGGCGTGCATCACTATGGCTTGGCGTGTGACATTGTCCGGGTTGTGGGCGGAGAGCCTTGCTGGAAAGGCGACTTCTCATTCCTGGGACACCTCGCGCAGAGCTGCGGTCTGATCTGGGGCGGCGACTGGGGCGCTCCCCATATCAACCATAGTTTCGTCGACAGCGTGCACGTGCAGCGTTGCACTGTCGCACGACAGGGGGATCTGCTCGCCGGCACCTGGTATCCCGGCGACACGTACAATCCGTACGAAGACGGGCAACATCTATTTAGTGCAGCCATCAAGCCGGCAAAATCAAGCGCAGGCAGAGCAAGCATTAACAGGAAAAAAGCATAGTCACGCGATTCCCATGCGGAGACTGCCGACTCGTCTGCCCGTTCGAGCGAAGCTCGATGGCCTTCTCCGTCAATACCAAATGCCCGCCATACAACCTTCTACCCGCATGGATTAATATGTTCCGTTGCAATTTTACAGACTTCATCTGAAGCAAAGGACATCCTCAATCATGCCGCGAAAAGCCGCGCATCTTGCTGCCAACCGCCGCTCGTTCCTTAAAACTGCCTTGATTGGTGGCACGGCTGTGACTATGACTCCCTTATATCCCGCGCTTGGCGCCGCCCGCGAGATCGCCGCCGCCGCATCTGCTCAAGGCGCAAAGCCTTTTGAACTCGACGAGATAACGATCGCCGACCTGCAGGAGGGAATGAAGTCGGGTAAGTTCACGGCGCGCTCTCTAGTGGAAAAATACTCCGCGCGCATCGAAGAGATTGACAAGAACGGCCCGGCGATCAACAGCGTTATCGAAATGAATCCAGACGCCCTCTCCATCGCCGACTTCCTCGACCAGGAGCGGAAGTCGAAAGGCCCGCGCGGCCTGCTCCATGGCATCCCCGTGCTGATCAAAGACAACATCGACACTGCGGATAAGATGATGACCACTGCCGGCTCGTTGGCTCTGGTCGGCTCGAAACCACAGCAGGACTCTCACGTGGCACAGAAGTTGCGCGTCGCCGGAGCCGTCATCCTGGGCAAGACGAATCTCAGCGAGTGGGCGAACATTCGCTCCAGCCACTCTACCAGCGGCTGGAGCGGACGCGGCGGCCTCACAAAAAACCCTTACGCCCTCGACCGCAATCCCTGCGGTTCCAGTTCCGGCACCGGCGCGGGCATCTCGGCAAATCTGTGCGCTGTCGGAATCGGAACCGAAACCGATGGTTCCATCGTCTGCCCCTCCTCCTCGAATGGATTGGCGGGCATCAAGCCCACAGTCGGTCTTGTTAGCCGGAGCGGCATTATTCCGATCTCTCACAGCCAGGATGGCGCTGGCCCGATGTGCCGAACCGTCCGCGACGCCGCGATTTTGCTCGGCGCGCTTACCGGCGTCGATCCTCAGGATTCCGCCACTGCGGCAAGTCAAGGCAAGTCACTTACGAACTACGCCCAGCTCTGCGACCCCAACGGCCTGAAAGGCGCCCGCATCGGCGTGGCGAGGAAGTACTTTGGCTTCAACGATGCCGTCGATGCCCTCATGGAGCAAGCGCTCGATGCCATGAAAAAACAAGGAGCCCTGCTCGTCGACCCCGCGGACATTGAAACGTTTGGTAAGTTCGACGAAAGCGAATTGCTGGTCTTCATGTACGAACTTAAGGCCGACCTTAACGCCTATCTCGCACGTCTTGGCCCCAACGCTCCCGTCCACACGTTGAAGGATGTCATTGAATTCAACGACCGCAATCGCCAGAAAGAAATGCCCTACTTCGGCCAGGACTTATTTCTGAAAGCCGAGGCCAAAGGCCCGCTAACTGAGAAGGCGTATCTCGACGCGCTAGAAAAGAATCATCAACTCACCCGCACCGAAGGCATTGATGCCCTCATGGATAAGTATCATCTCGATGCCCTCGTCGCGCCCACGGGCGGTCCGGCCTGGCTCACCGATCTGGTCAACGGCGACCACGTGGCCGGAGGGAGTTCGAATGCCGCCGCTGTCGCAGGCTATCCCAATGTCAACGTAACTGCCGGGTCTATCTCCGGACTGCCGGTTGGAATTTCATTCTTCGGCCGCGCCTGGAGCGAACCCACTCTCATCCGCCTGGCATTCGCTTTCGAACAGACTACAAAAGCTCGTCAGACGCCGCGCTTCTTATCGACCATCGGGGAGGGATGACTAACCACGGCTCACTTACAATATCAAATTCACCCGCGCGCTCCAGATAGATTCCGGTTGTGGCCTCTCTAACTCAAACTTCGGCTCTAATAAATCCCCACTAACGTCCTTCCGTGTTAGCCTTACCTGCAGAGGGGGTACTAATGATGATAAACAAAGTGGTCGCTTCCCTGCGGAAGGAGTACTCCCGTCTCGAAAAAGAGATGGGACAAGTAGGGAAAGCGCTCGACGCTCTGGGCCATGCTGGCGGGAAGAAGCTCAAGAATACAGGCCGTACCTTGAGCAAGGACGCTCGCCGACGCATCGCTGAAGCGCAGAAACTGCGCTGGGCGAAAGTCCGCAAGGCTGCCGCCAAGCTGGTCAAGTCGTAACTGGAGGAATGCTTTCGCAAGTACCACAGCCGGCCTCGTTCGTAAACTTCTCCTGAAACTTGCGAACGAGGCCTCAGCTTCGGAAGCCGCGATCGCCGCCTCACAGCTTCGGCTGCAACTTGAAAACGGTTGGGCCGCCCAGACTTCCGGCATCTTAACCGCTGGTGGCGAGGTCCTTCGTCAAGGCTTCGGCTGCTGGAAGCTCAAGGAGAGTTACGAAAGCTCAGAGCGGGCACTACCGCTTCGACCCGCCCTTGATAGAACCGGGCCGTTAGCATAGAATCGCTGCCGCTTCATCAATCCCCATAAATCGCTTCTCACAACAGGAGATACATGAAAACAAGACCGATTCTACTCACCCTGGCTCTGTGCTTCGTGGCGGCATTGGCCTTCGCCAGCAACCCAAATATGGGCACCTGGAAACTGAACGAGGCCAAATCAAAGTTTCCCCCAGGTGCCCCGAAGAACCATGCCGTTGTCTATACGGCCGCGGGTGACAAGACAAAAGTCACCGTGGATGGCGTCGACGGCGAGGGCAAGCCTACGCACAACGAGTGGACTGGATTATTCGACGGCAAAGACTACCCGCTCAAAGGCGATCCGACTGCCGATACACGCTCGTACAAGACAATTGATGACCACACGACCGAGTTGACCAACAAGAAAGATGGCAAGGTTGTTGCCACGGGTAAGATTGTCATTTCGGCCGACGGCAAGAGCCGCACCGTCACCGTAAGCGGGACCGACCCGAAGGGCAATAAAGTGGAATCCACCGCTGTGTACGACAAGAAGTAGTTTGCTGCAGATCGGGAACTTTTCGGGGAGGATGGCGTCTGGAGCGGAAATGGACGCCGCCTCCTCAGTCCACCGGAACCATTCAGAAAACACACGATGGTTCGCTGTCTTGCCCGTGCTCAGGCAATTAAGTGCGGCACGAAGGTGCTCGTGTTGCCGACGATCATATTGTCTGATTCTCGAAAACCAACGCCCGCCGCGCCTTGATCTGCAATCTCCCAGGAACCGATCACGACGTACTTGTCTCCCAGCTTTGTGCATGGGCTTTTAGCCTGATAGACCCACCCCGAATCGGCGTACTGCCCGTCTGTTTCGGCTTCAATACTCCCATTCTTAATGACGGAAACGTTAGCGCCTTCCCGGCCTAGCTTTGGTTTGCGGACGAAGCTCACCATGTCACGGGGACCGTCAAGGTAAGCGGGCAGAAGATTCTCGTGGTTCGGGTACATCTCCCACAGTACGGCGAGCAACGCCTTGTTGGAGAACATCATCTTCCAGATCGGCTCAATCCACTGTGGCGAAGGGTAGCGCTCCATCACGTGGCGCCAGAATTGCTCCTTGACCATCATCTCCCAAGGATAGAGTTTGAAGATGCTCTCCGCCGGCGATCCGTCAAGATCAACGAAGGCTTGTTTCCGCTGGTCGTATCCGACGCTGCGACATCAGCATTCCCAGCGTTTTGATTCCAGCCTCTTCCGCGGTCTGACGCAGATAGCAGACCGTCATCGTGTCTTCTTCGAGATCGCAATGGGTAAACACAAGGGGCTGTTTCACGTAGCGCTTCAAGTCGCGCCACTTCCCAACCAGCTTCTCGTGGAGAGAGTTGAACTGATCCGATCTTCTGAAGCAGTCTTGCAACCAGTACCACTGGATCACCGATGCTTCGATAAGAGCCGTTGGTGTGTCGGCATTGTATTCGAGGAGCTTCGGGGCTTCGTCCCCGTTGTACGCCAAATCCATTCGCCCATAGAGAGCCGGCGGTTCGGAGACCCAGGTCTTAACGATTAGCGGAGCCACATCGCCGCGAATGCCAAAATCACCCCACCGAGTGTTGTCGATGATGTATTGCCCGGCGGCCAGGCACATATTCTGCAAACGTTCCGTTGAAGTCTCTAGCGCCTGCACATCGCGTTTCGAGAGAGCGTAGTAAGCAGACTCATTCCAGTAGTCGGAGCCGTCGGGGAGTTTGCTGTAAGTCAAACCTTGAGATTCGGTCCTGAGTCTCCAATCCTTGCGCGGCATTGTCGTATATCGCTTCATCCTGCCGTCCCGCCGGTAAAGCCCTGGCCGAATCCGCCTCGAATTATGGCTGCGCCCTCCGGAGAATTTGCTCGCACGACATCAACGTCAGGGGCCGGATCAAAGGAACCTCCCGTAGCGGGTTGGCCAACTACATAACCGCCACCGCCATAATACCAACGATAGAAGGGATAACCGTGAACGCCAGCAACGCCCTGCCGCTGTTTATCTTCGCACTTGCCGTCCTCTACGACGTTGCCAGATACATCAACGCAACGCTGAAGCTGTTTCTTTTTCTCGCAGCCAGTCAGCGACAAGAATGCCGCTGCTGCGAGTAGTGTTACCGGAACCGCCCGTGATTTCTTCATGTTTCGCCGCTTCCTCACTGAGCGATGAGAGCTCGGGCTAAGTCCAGCGAAACCACTTCAAAGCCAGCACGAACGAGATACCACCCCACACAGCCATTATTAGAAGCCGCGGCCATTGATGGATCAGCGGCGTGCCTTCCAGAATGCTCGCCCGCAGCGCATCGTTCAAAGCAGTCAGCGGCAGCGCCTTGATCAAGGGCTGAATCGCCGCGGGAAAGCGTTCGTAGGAAAAAAACACCCCGGAAAAAATCCACATGGGCATCATCACTAAATTCATGAGCCCGCTTACACTCTCGATCTTCTGGGCCCGGCTCGCGGTCAGCAATCCTATTCCTCCAAAACAGACGGCTCCTAGAGACCCCAGCAGGACAATGGCGATTATCGATCCCAGCACTTTCATGTGGAACACGATGACCCCGAGCATCAGCAACAATCCGATTTCGATGATCATCAGCACCAGGCGGCTCGAAAGCAGCGCCAGCAGGAAGTCTCCCCGCCGCATGGGCGTGCCCACGAACCGTTTCAGAAGTTTGCGTTGCCGCATATCCACCAGCGCGAATCCAATGCCCCACATCCCGGAGTTCATCAGGTTCATCCCCAGCAGTCCGGGAATCAGGAAGTCGATGTAGCGCGAACCCGGCTCAGACGAAGTTACGACGGAGGTCGTGACAACATCTTTCCGCCCGGCTGCCGTCTGGAGCGCATCGTCGACCTCCGCGCGGGCCAGCACGCTCTCGGGCCGCGCCGGATCGTAGCGATAGCGAAGTCCTCCAGCGCCGTTCGGCTCAATCACAAGATCGTATTTCCCGAGACGGAAACCCTTGCGCGCCGCATCGCCCTCCTGCACCTCGATCTTGAATGCTGCATGCCGCGGGGAGCGTTGTAACAGAGCCTCTGCTTCTTGCTCTCCACCTCCCGCCACGATTGCGACCGAAGACGCATCGGTCGGTTTGTTGCGGAAGGCAATCCCCAGCCCCGTCGCCAGTAACAAAGGAAACACGAATACCCAGAACACTACCTCCGGCTCGCGCTTCAACTCCAGCATGCGCGCCATCAGCAGATGAAGGTATCCGGACCAGCGCCCGTTCCGCCTGGGCGGACGTTTCCGCGCAACCTTTCGTTCCACAGCCGGGATTTGCTCCGCAACACTCATAGCCGATTGCCTACCGCGCCTGGGGCTTCCACTTGTTCAGAAAATCGAGCACCGCTTCCGGCGCGAGAGAACGTGCATCCTCGAATTCGCCGTTCTTCTGGCTGACCACCAACTTCCCATCGGCCTCGATCACGGCCAAGGTAGGAATACCTTTGTCCAAGGTCACATCAAACTGTCTCACCACGTCGGCATTCTTTTTTTCGTCATCCCCAAGGTCGACGTGAACCACTTCGTAGCCCGCAATCGCCGGTGCAAAATCGGGCCGGTGAAACGCCAGATCAAGGACGTGGCAATCGAAGCACCAGTTCGCTCCAAAAACCAGCAAGACGCGCCGATGTTCTTTTGCGGCCTTCTCTTCGGCTTCTTTGATCTCCGCGTGCGCGTCCGCATCCGGCGGATAGATGTTCTTCTTCATGTCGGAAGGCTGCGTCAAGCGAGGCGCGTCTGTTCTTTCGGCGCCAATGATTCGCCACTGCTCGCCCTGCTTTTGCCATCCCTGGGCGTCGGTTACATTCACGGTGGCACCATTGGGCAACCCGGTCTGCACTTCGGCTTTGAAAATTACGCCCTGAGCGCCGGGGCGCTCCTTCATGCGGACGATTTCGAGCTTCATGCTACGCGCCTTCAATCCCAGCCAGAAATTCACGTCCACATCGGCGCCGGATGTGACTCCGTTTGCCTGTACCTGTGCCGCCGGAGCAGTGCTGTAGAGCGCCTTTAAAGCCGCCGCATCTCCCGCGATAATCGCGGTCTTCCACTGGTCCAGCGGAAGAAAACCGGTAGACGAGTCGGCCGGAGCCTGGGCAAACGCATACTGCCCGCCAAATATTGCGGCCGCTGTTACAACCAGAACAACCAGGCAGCGAAAATATCTCCTCACAGTTATGTCCACCTTTCAACTCTACGTCAGTCTTCCCGCAGATGGCGCCCGGTCAGCCGCACAAACACATCTTCGAGGCTGGCCTGTCGCGTGGTCAGATGCTGCAACACGCTTCCCTGCTTCCCGACCGCATCCAGCAGGGCCGGAATGGTTAGATGCGGCTCCTTCACGCTTAGCGCGACCATTCCGTCATCCTCGCGCACCGACTCCACGCTGGGCAGCGCGCGCCACGCCTCCAGCGCCGCGCCGTCCGAATTCCCGCTCACGGCAAACTCCACCACGTGATGCCCGCCCAACCGCTCAATCAAATCCGAAGGCGAACCTTCCGCAATGATCTGGCCGTGATCCACAATCGCCAGCCGATCGCACAGTCGCTCCGCTTCGTCCATGTAATGCGTGGTCAGCAGCACGGTCCCGCCCGCTCGCTGAAATTCACGAACAATTTCCCACAACTGCCGCCGGCTCTGCGGATCGAGTCCCGTGGTCGGCTCATCCAGGAAGAGAATCTTTGGATTGCAAACCAGCGCCGTTGCCACGGCCAGCCGCTGTCTCTGACCGCCGGAAAGCTTTCCCACCCACGCGTCCGCCTTCTCCGTAAGCTGCAACTCTTCAAGCACCTCATCGGACCATCGCGGCTCGCGGTAGAAGCTGGCAAACAGTTCGATCGTTTCGCGCACCGTAAGCTTTTCGGAAAGCCGCGTCTCCTGCAGCGAAATGCCCAGCCACTCCCGCATCTCACGCGCATTCTCGCGCCAGGAGTGCCCGAGAATGGACACCTCGCCCGAAGTCGGCTCCAGCAAACCCTCAAGAATCTCGATCGTAGTCGTCTTCCCGGCCCCGTTCGGCCCCAGCAGCCCGAAGCATTCGCCGGTGTGAATCTCAAGGTTCAGCCCGCGCACAGCCTCGACTTTGCCGTCGTAGGTCTTGCGTAAGTCGCGACATTGGATGGCCAAAGCCACGCACAGATTCTAACGGATCAACGCAGCCCACGTCTTGAAGGCTTCGGACACATTGCTTCTACTCTGCTAAAATGTCGCATCGCCGGATTCACCTCCGGCACCTTCACCCATGCGCACACTTAAGCGGGGCTTTACCTGACGGTGCTCCCTCTAAGACGCCCGTGTGTCGTTTCCAACCAACTCTTAGTTGATCTCAGTTCCCGCTTCGCACTTTGAAGTGGAGAACCTGAAAGGAAGCCACCTATGCTGCGCAGACTCTGCGTATTGTCGTCTCTGTTTCTCGCCATCACTCTGTCCGCCTTCGCCCCGTCCGTCCTCGCCCAGGATTCCCGCCACTTCACATTTCATTACGCCTTCACGGTAAGAAATCTTCCCGCAGGAAAAAAGGCTCACATCTGGATTCCGGCGGCCCAATCCGACGCCTATCAAGAGGTAAAGATCATCTTCGCTCATGGCGATCTGCCGCTGAAGCCAGCCAGCGAATCGAAATACGGTAACCAGATCTATTATGCCGAGACCAGTTCAGCGCAGCCCGAATTGCACTTCGATGTGGAATATGACGTGGTGCGCCATGAGCGCGTAGCGCTCGGTCGAACTGCGCCGCACGTGGTTTCGCTCTCGTTGTCGTCAGCAGAGAAGCGGCAAGACCTGCAGCCCGACGTGCTCGTTCCCGTGACCGGACTCCCCGCCGAACTGGCAGCCAAAGTCACGCAAGGAAAAACTGAGCCGATCGAGAAAGCTCGCGCCATCTATGACTACGTCTTTGCCACCATGCGCTACGATAAGACGGGAACGGGTTGGGGTCACGGCGACGTCCTCTATGCCTGCGATGCGAAGAAGGGCAATTGCACCGACTTCCATTCTCTGTTCATTGCGATGGCTCGATCCCAAGGCATTCCGGCCCGCTTTGAGATCGGGTTCCCGCTGCCCCCCGACAAGCACTCCGCTGAAATCACCGGATACCACTGCTGGTCCGACGTCTACATCGACGGCAAAGGCTGGATCCCCGTGGACATTTCCGAGAGCACCAGGAGAAGCGCGACTATTTCTTCGGCTCTCAAGACGTGAACCGCGTACAGTTCAGCATGGGCCGCGATCTGCGCTTGGACCCGCCGCAGCAGGGCAAGCCGCTGAACTATTCTGTCTATCCTTATGTGGAAGTCGACGGCCAGGAATTTCCGAACGCGGCGATGGATTTCGCGTTCGCCGATGTTGCGGCGCCCGTGGCGACGCGATAGCGGGTGATCGCCTTTGCCTTGCGGATCAGCGTTTCCGCCGCTATCGAGCGCGGACGAACTCCCCTGGCCCGTCCGGAGTCGGAATCCCTTGCGGTTGTGGGTCATCGGGCCCGCGCGGGGCGGGCATCGGCAGCGGCGCGGCTCCGTTCGCCGGCGTCGGCGCCTCTTGTGAATCTTCCCCTGGACGCCGCAGGGTTGGACGCTTCGCCGGAGCCGCTTCCGGTTCTTTCTTTGCCTCTCTGTCTTTTTCTTTGTCCGTCGGCTGCAATATAATTTCTTTCTCGGTCCGCACAATCTTTTCGCCGCTAACCTTTATCGTCTCCACACGCACTACTTCATCTCCAACCAAGCGCACGAAGTCGACATCCGCAGGGGGCTCGCCGTAAATCCATTCCTCGTACTCCGTCCTATCGTCCCGCTCACGTACTTTCCTTGGCGGTTTACCTTTAGCGTGAAGCACCATTTCCTGATTCATCCCCACCAGCACGTGATGCGCCTGGATTGCTTCCTTGACCTTGGGAGGCACGGTATCCAGATAGGCTTGCTCCTTATTCCGGGCATTGAAGTCGAACACTGGATACAGCAGCGCCCGCAACTGCTGCGCCGTCATCTCAGGAACATACTTACCGAAATAAACGTCCACGAACGAACCGTGCGGGTTGGCTTGCGGCTCGCTCTTTCCTGGCGTAACCCCTTGACCGTTAGCCCCTGAAATCTCCAGGTGTTGGTACCACTTCTTCCGGCGTATCGGACCGCCATTGATCTCGAAATGAATGTGATCGTCTTTGATTTGCACAAGCGAGATATGCGCCGGGTCGCCCGGCTTGATGGCCGGCCCCCATAGAGACAGCGCCTGGCGCAGTTCTTCGCCGTTCGGCGTGATCACGTCCCGATTTAGTCGCAGGCCTTTCGCGTTCATCGGAAAGGTTGTCCGCGAATACACCAGCTGGGTTTCAAAGTCGCGGATCACTTCAAAGCGAGTCTGCCTGGAGATGCGGGGCGCGTTCAGCGGGATAGGCTCCGCGACCGGCCGGGGCGTTTGATCGTCTTGTGCGGATCTCGATGCGTGGGAGGATGCGGCGAACGGCGACTTCTGAACTCGCCCCGGATCCGCCGCCTGACTGTAAGCAAACAATGAGGCGAACCAGAGGGTGAACGACAAGAGGGTCAACCAGAAAGACAGAACGTTCGTACTCCGGGAACGCAGCATACAACACCCCAAGTGCGCGAGAACCATTATATGCCATGGAGGGGAGGGATTGCCGGGTTGCTACCAGGTCAAGATTTCGCGGGCGAACCTACACGCTCTCCGGGCCGCGCCGCTTGTGCTGCTGGCACTTCGTCATGATGGCCGAACGGAGCCGCGACCGCAGGTCTTCGGGCAATTCGTAAAGCTGGGAGTCGCGGTAGATCTCGATCGTCTTTTTCGTGGTGTCGCACACCACGTAGCAGTTGTGGCACCAGGAAAGATGATTCTCCAGCTCGACTTTGGTGGGCGCGTCGAGCACCCCGTCCAAGTAATTTGTCAGCTCGTGCAAAAACTCAGAGCATTTCACTTATCGCCATCTCCACTGTCGCGTTTTTGGAAGAACCGTCCGAGGCGTTCGCGAAGCTGCAGGCGTGCCCGCAACAGCCGCGACTTCACCGCGGGTACGCTCAACTCGAGCGCGGCCGCGGTCTCCTCGGTGGAAAGTCCTTCCACATCTCTCAGCACAAACACCGTCCGGAAGCCCGGGGGAGGCCCTGGATCGTCTTACTCAAAATCTCGCGCAACTCCGCCTGCGTGTACTGCTGCTCGGGATTGGGGCTCCAATCCGCAATTTCACGCGCAAGAGAATCGTCTTCCGTCTTTATGTCTTCATCGAGCGAGACCGTACGTTCGGGCTTTTTGCGGCGCAACTTCATCAACGCTTCGTTGACGGCGATGCGCACCAGCCAAGTGTAAAACTTGGACTGCTCCTGGAACTTCGCCAGGTTGCTGTACGCCTTCAGGAATGCTTCCTGCACCACATCTTCCGCATCTTCGCGGTTCTGCGTGATGTGTTGCGCGATCCGAAAGACGTTGCGGTCATAGCGGCGTACCAACTCTTCGAAAGCCGAGTCGTCGCCTTTCTTGGCCGCCTGCACCAGGGTCAGTTCATCGGTGACAGGCCCCTCCAGTTTGTTTTGGATGGCTCCCATTCTCTTGGCGATGCAGTATTTTCCGGATATAAAACGCGCCACCAACAACGAATTTCTATTCTACTTGGTAAACGTGGAGTTTGCCCAATCCGGGTAGCGTCTGAGCCAGCGGAGATGCACAGGCAGAGACAGCCTCCTCGGCCGTCCGCCGATCGAAGCGAGGCGCGCCACTGCGCACGTACCAGGACTTAAGGAGCGATCCTGAACCTGTGGGTTCGCGTCAGAAACGCCTCCTCCCAGTAAGAACGCCGGTGGATGCAGGCCGAGGCCTTGCTAAACCGTGGGAGGAGCGAACATCCCATGTGCGGAAGAGGGTGTCAAGATGAACAATTCTGCAACCTCATCCGGCTTTCTCTGGAAACAGATTTGCGATACATTCAGAGGAACAGTGGGTACGCGGTCGAACACGTCCTTGCGTACTCTGGGGCTCTCCCACAAGTGCCGTATAATCAGCAGTTAGAGCCGGCAGCGCGCAGTACGCGCAGTCGGTGCGATTCCACGGAACTGATTTCGCGGAACCGATTTCCACGGAGCATGGTTCTCTAGGCATGGCGGATCAAAACAGCAGCGAGAGCGAGAAGCAGATCGATACGAAGCGGCGCGTGGAAGACGCCGTGGCGCGGGCTCTCCAGGCGCAGCTCGCACAACTGCAGTCGCGGATCGTGCAGCAAGTGTTGGAAGCGTTGCCCGCGCCGGCCAGTGATGATTCTGCTGCAACGCGTGAATACTCCGGCAATTTGGTCAACGCTGTCTCACGCATCCATGCCGGTTCGACTCAAAAAGAAATTCTGCGCGCTCTTCTCGATGCTGGAAGTACCTACTGCGGGCGCATCGCGCTTTTCGTAGTGAAGGCGGGCGCCGCGTCAGGATGGCAATCCCGCGGCTTCGCCGATGAAGAAACAGCCAAGGATTTTCCCCTCAACCTGAGTGCCGGGCCAGTGGCAAACGCTTATCAGAATCGAGTGGCAACTCCCGGCACCAACGTTGAGATGGACGCGCGGTTCTTGGAACACTTCGGCAGTCCAGCTCGAGGGCAGGTGTTGGTGTTGCCGCTCGCTCTCAAAGACAAAATCGCCGCGCTGGTCTACGCCGACGGAGGCGACAGCGGCAAGTTGGATTCCGAAGCCCTGGAATTGCTGGTGACCGCGACCAGCGCATGGCTGGAAGTCACATCGCTCCGTAAACAGGCAGCAGCCCGGGAAGACGGAGCGGCGGCGAGCCGGGTCGAGAGCGCGCCAGGGCCCGTGCACACGGTCTCTTCGTTTTCGGATCCCTTCGCGGCCCACGCTCCTAAACATGTACCTGCCAGTCTCGCGCCCGATCCCGAACCCGCGCCCGAGGTGGTAGAAGTGGTTTCGGCGCACGCGTCCGCCGCGGCCGCGCCCGCTACGGCCACCGATCCCTGGGCCGGACTCTCGTCCGAAGATGCCGATGTTCATCGCAAGGCGCAACGCTTCGCCCGCCTGCTGGTGGATGAAATCAAGCTCTACAACCAGGCGAAAGTTGCGGAAGGCCGGCGCCACAAAGATCTGTACGACCGCTTGAAGGAAGATATCGACAAGAGCCGCGGCACGTTTCAGAAACGCTACGGCAATACGGCGGCCGCGAGCGGCGACTATTTTTATCACGAGTTGCTCCGCAGTCTGGCCGAAGACGATGTCTCGATCATGGGTTCAAATTTCCGCCGCTAGACTTGGCGGACTGATTTTGCAGTAGAAGCTCTGGCAGCAGAAGTTCCGGTGGCAGCGTGTCTCCGCGAAACTAAAGCAGTGCGATTGGGTTCAGTGGAATTAGGTTCGATGAAGTGGTGGGCACTCATGGCCGCGGCTCTCTGCGGCTTCTTTGGCGCTCTGTCTGCGTCGGCAGAGGCCTCGCCGCAATCTGCGTCCGGTTCCTCACAAGTCCACGCTGACGCGCCTCCAACGACGCCGTCGGCTAAAGGTGCCGCCAGCAGTGGTAAGCCCAGCAGCAAACCAAGCCATCCCGTCAAACCTCAAGCCCACAAAGCAATTGCTGCCAAGAAGCCGGCGTCTGGCGCTGGGTCGCATCACGCCGCCACTACCGCCGCCGCCCGGAAGCGCCTGCCGATCTCTCCACGCGTCGCGCGTATGCGGCAGGCATTCGTGGCTTCGGCCAGTTTACGTATTATGGCGCAACAGCTTCTGCAGGATCGCACGCCGACTGCCTACTCCGGGGTGGAAACCTATGCCCACGCCCACAGCAGAGAAGATGCGGGAGCGCTGGCCTGGCTGGTGCTCGGCTACGCGCACGTGCTCGATAAAGACTATGCCAAAGCCATCGATCCGCTGAACCGCGCCAAGGTCCACGCTGGAGACTTAGGCGATTACGTCGCCTACTATCTCGGAACATCGTACTTGCAGACCGGGCGCACGGCTGAGGGCGTGTCGAATCTGGCGGACTTTGCGAAAGCTCATCCGGATTCTCTGCTGGTACGCGACGCCGCAATCCAATATGCGGACGCGCTTCTGCTCGAAGGGCAAGCGGCAGAGGCGGTCGCTACCTTGGAGCCGATACGCTTGCCCGTGCGGGCAGACCTCGAATTTGCGCTGGGACGCGCCTATGCCGCTTCGGGCCAGCCCGCGAAGGCCGCCGAGACGCTGGCGAACATCTACTACGCAATGCCGGCCAGCGCCGACGCCGATTCGGCCTATGTCGAGTTGAAAAAGCTGCCCTCCGCACCGCCTCCAACTGTCACACAACGCAAAACACGGGCCTTCGTATTGCTGTCCCGGAAGCGTTACACCGAAGCTGCGGACGAATATCGTAGCCTGGCGAACGAAGCTGGAGCTACCGAGAAGCCTTCTCTGCAACTTGCGCTGGCAGATGCGCTTCACCGCGGCGGCAGGAACCATGACGCCAAGTTAGTACTCGCCTTGCTCGGCAGTGAAGGCGGCGAAATAAACGCGCAGCGTCTCTATCTTCAGGGTCAACTAGCCTGGTCCGCCAGCGACAACGACGCCTTCTACCGCAGCGTCGACGAGTTGCGCCACGCGGCTCCCACCAGTCCATGGCTGGAGCAGGCTCTGCTCTCCGCAGCCAATCTGCATCTTGTACATCACGAGTATGATCAGGCGCTCGACACGTTTCGCGAAGTCCAGCAACGCTCTCCCAACGGTGCGCGGGCTTCCTACTGCCACTGGAAGGTAGCCTGGCTCACCTTCCGGCAGGGACGCATTCAGGAGGCCGAGAAGGCATTCGAAGAACAGATTGCGCTGTATCCTAACGGCGCGGAAACTTCTTCCGCTCTATACTGGCGCGCCCGTCTGGCCGAGGAAGACAACCAGCCTCTCATGGCCCGCGCGTTTTATCAAAAACTTTCCGACCGGTATCGCAACTTCTACTACGCCGAATTGGGACGACAGCGGATGAAGGCTCTTCCTGCCGCGGCCGCCGACGCAACCACAACTTACGCCTTGCTCGATCGCGTGCCTCCTCTCGACGGTGCCAGCAAAGTTGCGGCCGCGGAACCGCCGCGGGATGAGTTGCACGTGCAGAAAGCGGAACTTCTGGGAAATGGCGGCCTCGTCGATTTTGCCGTCCGCGAATTGCAGGCCGCCGCCGCGGCTACGCCCGATGGCGGCAGTTGGGGTCCGGCAGAAACGGCGCAACTCTATGACGAGACCGGGCACTACGACCAGGCCATCGAAGTCATGAAGCATTCCGCGCCAAATTATTTCGCGCTCGACATCCCCGACCTGCCGCGGAAATACTGGGAAGCGCTTTTTCCCAAAGCGTACTGGAGCGATCTGAAACGTTCTGCCGCGGCCAACGCTCTGGATCCCTACCTTGTGGCGTCTCTCATCCGGCAGGAGTCGGAATTCAATCCCAACGCGGTTTCACGGGCCAATGCGGTTGGCCTGATGCAGTTGTTGCCGAAGACCGGCAAACAAGTAGCCAAAGAAGTGAAGCTGCAACGCTATAACGCCAGCCAGCTCTACATGCCTGCCGTGAACCTGCAATTGGGCACGCGCTATTTCCGCGGCATGGTCAACAAGTTCGGGGGATCATTCGAATACGCCCTCGCCGCCTACAACGCAGGCTCGGACCGCGTGGAGGAGTGGCTGGGTCAGGGCAAGTATCGCGACCCGCAAGAGTTCGTCGAATCGATTCCCTTCACCGAAACGCGCGAGTACGTGCAGGCAATTATGCGCAACGCCAGCGTCTACAAGCAGATCTATGGGACGCCGTAGCTACTGCCCTACCGCCGGAACGAACACCCTCTCCGCGCTCGCAATCTCCATGTGCGACAAGTCCGTCCGCACCTTCACCGATTGCATTCCCGCATTCCTCCCCGGCTTGGCAACAAATGCCAGTAGGTACTGCCGATTGAGCCGCTGGGTTACGTCATCCAGATAGGGAACGAAGGAAGTCAAAGGACCAGATTGATGATAGTACGACTCCCCTCCAGTCTCCTCGGCTATTTGGGCGAGATAATTCTTGCCCTGGCCGATATGGTCTGAATCAATATCTTCGCCGGAGGCGGCGATGGCGAAGACCACGACGCCCGCGCGCTGCGCCGCTTCGATCGCCGCATCGAGATAACCATCGTACCTGTACGCACCACCATTTCCATTCAACGGATCAACTCCGTTCGAGATCATAAGGATCTCCCGGCGGTCCCCGTCGCTGCCCGCGGGCCACTTCTTAATCAAGTCGCTGAGTGCGTTATAGGGGCTGTCGCTCCTCGCAAGATTTCCCAGCGAAACATGCAATGCATGGGCTGCCAGAGCGTGCTCCGCCGTTAAAGCCTGCACGATCTTCGTGCCGCCTTCCTGCATATAGGCAACGCCGATTTTCGTGGTCGCCGGCTGGGCCATGATGAATCGGCGAATGTCCTCCACTTGCGTACCCAGGCTGGTGTCGCGGGAATCATCGAGCAGGATAAAAAGATCGAGGCCCGCCCGCTCACCTCGCAGCGGCACCCAGTCTGTGACCTTGGCGCGAGCCCGGCCTTCGGACACGATCACATTTTCGCTGCCGATGCTCGGCGTCTCCGCGCCGCGCCGCGCATTCAGCGTAACCACCATAGTCACGGGAACACCGCCCGCATCTGGGGCTGCCTGCGCCGTCGCCCACGGTAGCGAGGCCAACAGCAGGCCTATTGCGCCCAGCAACGGAAGCACAAAGTGTTTGTGCGTCATGGCATCCTCCTTAATCACTCTCATTCGCGAATTGCGTCTTCAAATATTCTACGCCACAAGAGCTGACGTTCGAGTTAGAAGCAGCCGGTTCCCTCGTGTCCACTCCGACGCGCCCCCGCGCACCACGCCCGTGTGCGGCCGTTGCAGGGACGAAGAAGAAGACTAACGCGGTTAGCGCTCTCCCAGGCCCCCAGTTCTTGCCTCACCTTTGCAGAGGCAGAGCGGGGGCTTCTCTTTTGTGTGGTCACTGCTCGCCGTAACCGGTGACCTTCGTTACGTGACAGCAAGTTACCTCAGCCTGCACTCTGTAAATGGCTGCCGGACTTGAGTGAGCGGGCTCGTCACGAGGACATTATGTACCGAAGGGTTTCGAGTTTCCCGGCGCTAAGGAGTACTCTGTGAACATTGAGACGATGCCGGCGCCACTGGAAGCTCTTTCCCCGAAGTCCGGGCAGAAACCACGGGAACAAGCAGGGGTTGCGACGAGTGGACGGTCCTGGTATTTCGCATTCTTCTTCATTTCCGGATTCTGCAGCATTCTCTACGAACTGATCTGGCTTCGCCTGGCGATGGCTCAGTTTGGTGTTACCACGGCGCTGGTGTCGATTGTGCTCTCCAGCTTCATGGCGGGATTAGGCCTCGGTTCGTGGGCCGCTGGGCGCCTGGTGCGTAAGTACGCGCGGCGTCTCACCTCTCCGCCGCTGCATCTTTACGCCATGGCCGAGTTAGGCATTGGGGTGTCCGCCGTGGTCGTACCCCTGGAATTGCTGGCTGGCCGCTACGTGCTCGAACACGTTGGGAACAGCCTGTCGCTGTCGTCGTCGGGGTACTACGTTGCCGCAGGTCTCTGGCTTGCATGCAGTCTGGTTCCGTGGTGTGCCTGCATGGGCGCTACCATTCCTCTGGGCATGTTCGCCATCTCCGGTGATAAGCGCCTTGAGTCTCGGCGGTCATTCAGCTTTCTTTATCTCGCCAATGTGCTCGGTGCCGTAGTGGGAGCGCTGATTCCTTTGCTGTTTGTCGAGATCGTCGGTTTCACCGCGACTCTGCGATTTGGGATGCTGCTCAATCTCATGGTCTGCGGCGCTGCCCTTAAGATCGCCTACCGGCAAGCGCCTTCAGCCGGCGACAATGACGAGGTCGAACCAGATGCCGCCGGCCAAGCCTCCCCAGCTTTACGCCGGATGTTTCGGAACACCACGCTCTGGTTATTGTTCGCCACCGGCCTCACCAGCATGGGTATGGAGTTGGTCTGGGCCCGGGAATACACATTCTACGTCGGGAACCTGGTCTACTCATTCGCAACCATCTTGGGCGTTTATCTGGCCGCGATGTTTGCCGGGTCCAGTGTGTATCGCTTCTGGAGCCGCCGCCATGGT